>CAWHBL010000018.1:0-169574 GCA_963827555.1 uncultured beta proteobacterium | reverse complement strand
AGGCGATGGCGATCCTGCAGCGGATCGGGCTCGCCGACAAGGCGGACACGCCGTCCAACCGGCTCACGCAGGTCGAACTCCGCAAGCTCGAGCTCGCCCGCGCGATGGCGCCGCGGCTCGCGGTCCGCCATCTTCGACGAGGCGATGGCCGGACTCTCGTCGTCCGAGGTCGACGAGATCCTGAAGATCCTGTTCCAGCTGAACGAGTCGGGCATCACGATCATCATGATCGAGCACATCATGCACGCCGTGATGCGCTTTTCGCAACGGGTGATGTGCCTCGACGCCGGCAAGATCATCTGCGAGGGCACGCCCGCCGAGACGGTGGCGAACCCGGAAGTCCAGCGGGCCTACCTTGGCGCTTAGACTTTCCGCGAAAGGCGTCGAGGCCGGTTACGGCGCGGTGCGTGCGCTGCATGGGGTGTCGCTCGACATCGCCGAGGGCGAGACCGTGGTACTGCTCGGCACCAACGGCAACGGCAAGAGCACGCTCATGCGCTGCTTCATGGGGGCGGTGCGCCCGACGCGCGGCGAGATCACGCTCGAGATGGACGGCCGCAGCGTGAACCTCGTCGGCATGCCCACCGAGGAGATCGTGAGCCTCGGCATGGCGATGGTGCCCGAAGGCCGGCGGCTCTTCCCCAAGCTCACCGTCGAGGAGAACCTGCTGCTCGGGGCGTTCCGGCCGCTGGCGCGCAGCGCGATCGGGAAGAATCTCGCCTTCTGCTACCAGTCGTTTCCGGTGCTGAAGGAACGCCGGAAGCAGCTCGCGGGCAGCATGAGCGGCGGCCAGCAGCAGATGCTCGCGATCGCGCGCGCGCTGATGTCGGCGCCGCGGATCCTGCTCGTCGACGAACCTTCGGTCGGCCTGTCGCCGCTCCTCGTTCAGAACACGGTGAGCATGATCAAGCAGCTGAAGGACGAGTTCCAGCTCACCGTGCTGATGGCGGAGCAGAACTTCCAGCAGGCGCTCCGCATCGCCGACCGCGGCTACATCATCGCCCACGGCGAGATCGTGTTCGAGGGCAAGAGCGCCGACGCGCTGCGCAACAACGACCTGATCAAGAGTCTCTACCTGGGGGCCTGAAGCCATGGCAACCACACCGCCGCTCCGCGGCCGCGTTCCCTATTCCGCGATCGTCGACCGCCCGCCGCTGAAGCTGCCGGACGGGGCGCGCATGGTCGTGTGGACGATCGTCAACGTCGAGGACTGGTCGATCGAGCGCGCGATGCCGCGCACCGTGCTGCCGCCGCCGATGGGCCAGCCGCTCCTGCCCGACCTGCCGAACTGGGCGTGGCACGAGTACGGCAACCGCGTCGGGTTCTGGCGCCTCTACGACTGCATGCAGAAGTTCGGCGTCACGCCGACGCTCGCGCTGAACGGGATCGTGTGCAAGAGCCACCCGCGCATCGCGCAGGCGGCGAAGGACGCCGGCTGGGAGTTCATGGCGCACGGCTACGTCCAGGGCCCGATGCACAAGGTCGACGACCAGCGCGCCGCGATCCGCGACACCATCGCGGCGATCCGCGAGTTCACGGGCAAGGCGCCCCGCGGGTGGGAAAGCCCGGGACTGACCGAGACGGACGAGACGATCGACTTCCTCGCCGCCGAGGGCATCGAGTACGTCGCCGACTGGGTACTCGACGATCAGCCGGTGTACATCTCGACCGCCCACGGGCCGGTGGTGTCGATCCCGTATACCGTCGAAACGAACGACATTCCGATGATGCTGATCCAGCACCACGGCGCCGAGGAGATGCTAAAGCGCGGGGTCGACCACTTCGACCGGCTGTACGAGGAGAGCGCGAAGATCACCCGCGTCATGGCGATCAGCGTGCACCCGTACATCTCCGGCGTGCCGCACCGGATCGGCTATCTCGAGCGGCTCTACGCCCACGTCAAGTCGAAGCCCGGCGTCGCCTTCTGGACCGGGGAGCGGATCCTCGACTGGTACCGGACGCAGGTTCGTGCCGCCGCGGTGACGAGCGGAAGCACCGCTACCGGCCATTCCTGGCCGGTTGACGCCGGGCGGCGGCTAACGCTCCGCCGCCCGGGGCCCGGGCCGGCAAGGTCTAGCAGGACTTGCCCATGCGGCGCGCGATGATGGCGTCGCACCCCGCGGCGGTCATCCACGGCGTGGCGCTCTCGGCAGGCGCGGCAGGTGGTGGCGTGCTTGCGCAACCGGCAACGAAGAGAACGAACAGAACGGCAGCGGCGGCTTGCAGAAGTCTCATGAGGGGCTCCGGATTAGGTTGAGCAACGGCCACTACCCTCCCCGCGTCCTCCGGCGCCGTGAGCGCGATACCCGTCGTCGCGGGATGGCAACCGCGTCTCCAGGCGCCGTGAGTACGATAAACCCGCCGCGGCGGGATGACAAGCCTGCGCGAGCGACGGCCGGCCCGCGGTTTCTGCTGCGGCTGCTGGCGGCGCTCGTCCTCGCCGCGGTCCTCGCCCACGCGGCGCCCGCGGCGGAGACGCGGTCGATGACGCTCGCCGGTGAATCGACCCTCGTCGATCTCCACTGGCCGGCGGCCTTGCCGCCACGCGGCCTCGTGGCGATCGCTCATGGCTTCACCGGATCGCGTGCGCGGCATGTCGTCCTCGCCCGGCGCCTCGCCGATGAAGGGTTCGCCGTCGCCGTACCCAACCTGCCGCACTGGATCCGCCCGCAGGGGAACGCCGATGCGATCGTCGACCTCGTGAAGACGATGCGGATGGAGCGCGGGCTGGATCGCCGGCCGGTGGTGCTGATCGGGACCTCCGCGGGCGGGCTCGCGTCGCTGCTCGCCACCGACGGGGTCGCGCGGCTCGCGCTGTGGATCGGTCTCGACCCGGTCGACACGCTCGGCATCGCCGAAGACGTGGCGCGGAGCTCGCGCGCGCCGGCGGTAATCCTGCGGGCGCCCAGCGGCGCGTGCAACGCGGGCGGCAGCGCGAAACGGATCGGCGCGTGGCTCGGCAACCTGAAGATCGAGCGTCGCATCGACGGCGCCTCGCACTGCGACTTCGAGGACTCCACCACCGCGCGGTGCCAGGCGATCTGCGGCGCTGCGGACCCGGAGCGCCAGGCGTTGATCATCGACGCGACGGTGAAGGCGGCCGTCGAAGCCGTGCCGGCGCAAAGTCCGGCGGACTAGTCAGTTCTCGACGGCCTCGACCGCGCCGCTCCGCGTCGACTTCGCGATCGCCTCGAGCGCCGAAACCGTCGCGACCATCTGCTCGTGCGGCACCGGGTACGCGGCGCGGCCCTCGATCGCATCGGCGAACGCTTCCAGATTGGCGAGCACCGCCGGCGCCGGCGGGTAGTCGATCGAGCGCTTCGGCTCGCCGCGCAGCGCGGTCGTGAGCGTCCACCCCTGCGGCGCTTCCGGATGCGCCTTGTCGCGCACCTCCGCCCAGCCCTTCGACCCGTAGACCGCGACGCGGCCGTCGAACGGCGTGGCGAGGATCGCGCTGATCAGCGAGTGCCCACCGCTCCTGAACCGCGCGAGGATCGCGAGCGTGTCGCCGTTCGCGAGCTGGCTGCCGAGCTGCTTCACGCTCGCGAACACGGTTTCCGCCGGCCCCATGAGGCTCACCGAAAGGTCGACGAGGTGGATGCCGGTGGCGGTGAGCGGGCCGGCCGGCGCCTCCTTCGCCGACAGCCGCCAGTTGTCGGCCGCGAGCGTGAGGAACTTGTCCTGGCTGAAGTTCGCTTCGATCTGCAGCAGTGTCCCGAGCGCGCCCGTCCGCGCGAGCCGCGCGATCTCGACGAGCGGCGGCTCGAAGCGCTTCTCGTGCCCGACCGCGAGTCGCACGCCGTTCGCCTTCACCGCTTCGATCGCGCGCAGGACCTCCGCCCGGGAGAGCGACAGCGGCTTCTCGCAGAAGACGTGCTTGCGCGCGTTCGCCGCCGCGACGATCTGCTCGCAATGCAGCGAGTGCGGCGTGCAGAGCACGACCGCGTCGACCGCCGGATCGCGCAGCACCTCCTGGAAGTCCGCGGAGTGAGCCAGGCCCCGCGCGGCGGCAAACTCCGCCGCGCGCGGATCCGGATCGACGCCTTTCACCGCCACGAGCTTCGAGCTGCTGCCGAGCAGCCCGAGGATGATGCGGCCCCACCAGCCGAGTCCGACGACCGCTACCCGTACCATGGCTGTTCGCTCGATCGTGAACGGGGCCCGATTATAATCGGCCGCATCATGGCGCAGCTCCAATGGAACGCGAATGCTGCGTAGCTTGTTCCGCGCGCGGGCGAAGGTGGCCACCGAAGGCGCGGCCGACGAAGCCGCAGAGTGGCGCCGAGAGTTCGAACTGCTCGCGAAGCGCGTCCAGCAACTCCAGCGGATCGGGACGCAGCAGCTCTACCTGATGGGCGAGGCGGCGCGCGAGCGGATCCTCGCCGATCCGAGGTACGATGACCCGCTGCGCCTCGAGCGCCACGGCACCAAGGTCTACTCGCAGAACGAGGAAGACGGGATCATCACCGAGATCCTCCGCCGCATCGGCGTGGCGGACCGGACGTTCTGGGAGTTCGGCGTCCAGGACGGCACCGAGAACAACACGCTCTACCGCCTGGTGGACGGTTGGCGCGGCGCGTGGATCGAAGGCTCGTCGGCGGACGTCGCGAAGGTCCGCAGCCGCTTCGCCGCGGCGATCCAGGACGGGCGCCTGAAAGTGCGCGAAGCGCTCGTCGACCGGGACAACGTCAATGCCCTGGCGGCCGAGCTCGGACTCCCGCGCGAGCTCGACCTTCTAAGCATCGACATCGACGGCAACGATTTTCACGTCTGGGAGGCGCTCGACGCGGTCGCGCCGCGCACCGTCGTCATCGAGTACAACCCCAAGCTGCCGCCACCCACCCGCTGGGTGATGCACTACGATCCGCGCCACGCCTGGGACGGCAGCGACCAGTACGGCGCATCGCTCGCGGCGCTGGCGGGGCTCGGCGAGCGCAAGGGCTACCGGCTGGTGGCGTGCAACATCACCGGCTCGAACGCGTTCTTCGTGCGCCGGGACCTCGCCGGCGGCAAGTTCCCCGCAGCGACCGATCCGGCGTACTACTACCAGCCGCACCGCGCCTGGCTGACCCCGACGTTCTGGAATCTGAACCCGGTCGGCTTTGGCAAGGGCGGTCTCGCGCCTTGAGCCCGTGCGCGAATTCCAGGAGGACGAGATGGCCTATGAGGAAACCCTGCCCCGCAAGCGCTTCTCGCGCCGGGAGATGATGAAGCGCGTGGCGCGATTCTCGAAGCTGAAGGGCTTCGACGGCGGACTGCCCGACAGCAAGATGCCCGGCTGCGAGCGCATCCTGTACAACGTGATCGGCTTCCAGCCGCCCCCGGGCGAAGGCGCCGGGCTCCAGTCGCCGGTCGGCGACCAGGCTTCGCGCCTCGCGGCGATCAAGATCTCGGAGGGCTTCAACCTCGGCTACTGCCGTGCCCTGCCCGGCAAGGGGCCGATGCTGCACAACCACGACACGAACGAGACCTTCATCGCGATGACCGGGACCTGGCGCGCGAGCTGGGAGAACGAGCACGGCAAGCTCGAGCACGTCGACCTCAAGCCGCTCGACGTCATCTCGTTCCCGCCCGGGGCCAATCGCCGCTTCATGAACGTGACGAAGGGCCCGAAGAACAAGCACTCGATCCTGATGTTCGTCATCGGCGGGAACGAACCGAAAGCGGAGTTCACCGCCGAGTCGATGGACGAGCTCGAGCGCGGCGGGGATCTGGCCGGAGCAGCCGCGGACGGCGCGGCGGAAGCGCTAGGGGATCAGGCCAGCTCGCCGAGCACCGCGCTCCACGCCGCGGCGAGATTGGCGAGCTCGTAGCCGCCGCCGCCGAACGCCATCAGCCGTCCGCCGCAAAGGTCGTCGGCGAGCCGCCGGAGATCGCGCGCGACGCGCGTGTGCACCGCCGGCGTGAGTCTGAGGTCGGCCAGCGGATCGCCGGCAAGCCCGTCGGCGCCCGCCTGCAGGATGAGGAACTGCGGCTTGAATCGCCGCAGGTGCGCCATCCCGAGCTCCCACGCGGCGAAGAACTCGTCGTCTCCGGCGCCGGGCGGCAGCGGCAGGTTGAGCTTCGTGCCTGCGGCGTCGCCCCGGCCCGTCTCGCGGGCGTGCCCGGTGCCGGGATACAGGAACCGCCCGTCCTCGTGGATGTCGACCACGATCAGCTCCGGATCGGCCTCGTACGGGTAGTAGATCCCGTCGCCGTGGTGCACGTCGATGTCGACGTAGCCGACACGACCGACGCCGAAGTGCGTGCGCAAGCTGTCGATGACGACGCCGAGGTCGTTGAACACGCAGAATCCCGCCGAGCGGTGCCGCCGGGCGTGATGAAGGCCGCCGATCGGCTGGAAGCTGCGCACCGCGTCGCCGGCCATGATCCGCTCGAGGCCCTCGAGCGCGGTGCCGGCGACTACCGCGCCGCGGTCGTAGACCCCGGGGAACGCCGGCGTGTCGCCGTTGTCGAGGTAGCCCTCGCCGACCGACGAGCGCAGCTTGACCCAGCTCACGTGCTCCGGGGTGTGGAAGCGCTCGAGCTCGGCCACGGTCGCCAGGCGCGGCGTCGCAATCGCGACGCGCCGGTCGAGGCCGCGGCCGACCGCCTCCGCCATGAATGCGCCCTGGCGATCGATCCCCAGTGGATGGCCGTCGGGAAAGCCGTACTTTCCGAGCAGCTCGCCCACCAGCAAGAGTGTCTCCCCGGCCATGGGCCGGATCCTAGTCCTTCCCCGCTACCGCCGGCAGGTGGCAAACTAGCGCCCAGAACAACCTCGCCCGGCGCGTGAACAGCGCCGCGTCCGCAACCGGAGGTCGGCCCAGGTGAAAGCCCCGTCCTTTGCCTATGCGAAACCGCGCTCGCTCGAGGAGGTGTTCGTCCTCCTGCGCCGCACCGACGACGCGAAGCTGCTCGCCGGCGGCCAGACGCTCCTCGCGACGCTCAACATGCGGCTCTCCTCGCCCGCGGTTCTGGTCGACATCACCGGCGTGCCAGGGCTGGCCGGAATCGCGGTCCGGGGGAACGTGCTCCGGATCGGCGCGCTGACGCGCCACCGCGAGATCGAACGCTCGCGGGAGGTCGCCGAGCACGCGCCGCTGCTCGCGCAGGCCGCGCCGCACATCGCGCACGTCGCGATCCGCAACGCCGGCACGATCGGCGGCAGCCTCGCGCACGCCGACCCCGCGGCGGAGTGGCCGGCATGCTGTCTCGCGCTCGACGCCGACCTGGTGATCGCCTCGCGGTCGGGCGAGCGCCGGGTCAAGGCGCGCGACTTCTTCAAGGGACTCTTCGAGACCGCGCTCGGTGCGGGCGAGCTGATCGCTGCGGTCGAGGTTCCGCTGCTCGGGGCGGGGTATCGGAGCGCGTTCCTCGAGCTCGCGCGGCGCCACGGCGACTATGCGATGGTCGGCGTAGCCGCAACCGCGAGGCCGGCCGGCGGCGCGCTCGCCGACCTGCGGCTCGCGTTCCTCGGCGCCGGCGCGACGCCGATCCTCGCCCGCCACGCGATGGCCGCGGCCGAAGGGAAGAAGGGGTCGCCCGGCGCTATCGCCGCGGCGCAGGCCGCGCTCGAGAAGGACCTCGCGCCGATCGGCGACCTCAACGCTTCGCCCGCCACCAAGCTGCATCTCGCGCGCGTGCTCTGCGGGCGCGCGCTCGCGCAGCTCGCGGCCTAGGAGGCGACGATGGAAGCGACCATCCAGACGACCATCACCGTCAACGGCGCCGCGGTGACCCGGGCCGTGCCGGCGCGCCAGCACCTGATCGACTTCCTGCGCGAAACGCTCGGGCTGACCGGCTCGCACGTCGGCTGCGAGCACGGCGTGTGCGGCGCGTGCACGATCCGCGTCGACGGCGAGATCGTGCGCGGCTGCCTCATGCTCGCGGTGCAGGCGCACGGCCGCCGGGTCGACACGATCGAGGGGCTCTCCGATTCCGGCGAGCTGGCCGAGCTGCAGCGCTGCTTCCACGAGCACAACGCGCTCCAGTGCGGTTTCTGCACGCCGGGCATGCTGCTCGCCGCGCACGACCTCGTGCGCACGAAGCCGAACGCCACCCGCGACGAGATCCGCGGCCACATCGCCGGCAACTACTGCCGCTGCACCGGCTACCACGCGATCGTCGACGCGGTGGAGGATGCGCTCGCGCGCCAGGGGGTGAAAAAGTGAACGCCCGCGCCGAGTTGCCGCTCCACGCCCCCGGAACGCAGGTCGACAAGGGCTACATCGGCCAGAGCGTTCCGCGCCCGAACGCGAAGCGCCTGCTCCAGGGCCGCGGCGCCTTCGTCGACGACCTGCGCTTCCCGCGCCTCGCGCACGTCGTTTTCTTCCGCAGCCCGTATGCGCACGCCAGGGTCAAGAAGCTCGACCTCTCGAAGGCGGCGCGGCAGCCGGGCGTCATCGCCTGCTTCGACGGCCGCGCCGTCGCCGAGTACTGCACGCCCTGGGTCGCGGTCCTCGGCCACCTGAAGGGCATCAAGTCGGCGGCCCAGTACGCGATCGCGATCGAGCGCGCGTGCTGGCAGGGCGAGGCGGTCGCCGCGATCGTCGCCGAGACCCGCGAGCAGGGCGAGGACGCGCTCGGCCACGTCGTCGCGGAATGGGAGGAGCTGCCGGTCGTCACCGACATGGAGGACGCGCTCTCCAACCGCTACGTCATCCACCCGGATCTGGGCGACAACATCTGCTTCAAGCGCGAGTTCGACACCGGCGGCGTCGACGACGCCTTCGCGAAGGCCGACGTCGTCGTCGAGGAGACCTACGTTTTCGGCCGCCACACCGGCGTCTGCCTCGAGCCGCGCGCGATCCTCGCCGACTACAACGCCGCCGAGCACTCGCTGACGGTCTATCACTCGACGCAGGCGCCGAACATGATGCAGGACATCTTCTCGCGCCACCTCGGGATCCCCGAGGCGAACGTGCGGGTGATCTGCAAGGACGTCGGCGGGTCGTACGGCATCAAGGTGCACGTGTACGCGGACGAGATGGCCACCGCCGCGATCTCGGTCATGCTGCGCCGGCCGGTGAAGTTCATCGCCGACCGGCTGGAATCGTTCCTGACCGACATCCACGCCCGGGAGCACAAGGCGAAGGTCCGGCTCGCCTGCACGAAGTCGGGCGAGATCCTCGCCTTCGACCTCGACGATCTCACCGCGATCGGGCCGTACTCGGTCTACCCGCGCACCAGCGGGATCGAGGGCAACCAGGTCGTCAACCTCACCGGCGGGCCGTACGGGCACAAGCAGTACCGCGCGAAGATGCACGTCGTCTTCACCAACAAGAACGTCACCTGCCAGTACCGCGCGGTCGGCCACCCGATCGCGGTCGCGCTGACCGAAGGCATCGTCGACCTCGCCGCGGCGAAGATCGGCATGGATCCGGCCGAGTTCCGTCGGCGGAACCTGATCCCCGACGACGCCTATCCGTACACGTTCGCCTCGGGGATCAAGTTCGAGAAGCTCTCGCACCACAAGTGCCTCGATCGCCTCCTCGCGCTGATGGACTACAAGAAGCTGCGCGCGGAGCAGGCCGAGCTGCGGAAGAAAGGCGTCCAGCGCGGCATCGGTCTCGCCGCGATGATCGAGGTGACCAACCCGTCGCCGGCGTTCTACGGCGTCGGCGGCGCGCGCATCTCGGCTCAGGACGGCGCGACCTTGCGGCTCGAGCCGACCGGCATGGTCACCGTTCTCTGCAGCGTGACCGAGCAGGGCCAGGGGACCGACGGCATCTTCGCGCAGATCGCCGCGAGCGCGGTCGGCGTGACGATGGACAAGGTGCGGGTCATCACCGGCGACACCGCCGTCACGCCGTACGGCGGCGGGACCTGGGCGTCGCGCGGCGCGGGCATCGGTGGCGAAGCGGTGCTGCAGGCGGCCAGAGCGCTGCGCTCGAACATCCTCGACATCGCGGCGGTCGTCCTCGAGATGGACAAGGCCGAGCTCGACATCGTCGGGAACGAGATCGTCAGCCGGCTCTCGCTCGAATCGAAGCTCGCGCTCGCCGAGCTCGGGCGCATCGCCTACTTCCGTCCCGACACGCTGCCGCTCAAGTTCCAGTCGGAGCTCACGGTCACCCGCCACTACACGCCGCGCGAGTACGGCTTCACGTTCACCAACGGCATCCAGGCGTCCTACGTCGAGGTCGATCCGGAGACCGGGTTCGTCCGGCTCCTCAAGCACTGGTGCGTCGAGGATTGCGGCACGGTGATCAACCCGATGCTCGTCGACGAGCAGATCCGCGGCGGCGTAGTGCAGGGCATCGGCGCGGCCCTCTTCGAGGAGTGCGTGTACGACGACGCGGGCCAGCTCCTGAACGGGACGATGGCCGACTACCTGGTGCCGATGTCGGGCGAGATGCCCGACATCATCTGCGCGCACGTCGAGACGCCGACCAAGCAGTCGCAGCTCGGCGCGAAGGGCGCCGGCGAAGCGGGCACCGCCGGCGCGCCGGGCGCGGTGATGAACGCGATCAACGACGCGCTCGCGCCGCTCGGCGCCCGGGTGACCGCGCAGCCGTTCACGCCGGAGCGCATTCTGAAGGCGCTCGGGAAAGTCTGACCTCAACCAAGGAGCAACGCGTGCTGCACGAACTCAGGATCTACCGCTGCGCCCCCGGGCGCCTGCCCGCGCTCAACAAGCGCTTCGAAACCCGGACGCTGAAGATGTGGGAGAAGCACGGCATCCGCCAGGTCGGCTTCTGGACGGTGGCGATCGGCGCCACCAACCACGACCTCTACTACCTCCTCGAGTGGGAAAGCCTCGCCGAGCGCGAGCAGAAGTGGAACACGTTCATGAACGACCCGGAGTGGATCGCCGCGCGGGCGGAAAGCGAGAGGGACGGCCCGATCCTCGCCCACACCACGAACTACATCCTCCAGCCGACCGCTACTCGAAGCTCAAATGACCGCGAAGGTGATGGTCGTTACCGGCGCCGGCCGCGGCATCGGCGCGGCGATCGCCGGGCTCGCCGGCGAGCGCGGCTATGCGGTGTGCGTCAACTACGCGCGCAGCAAGGACGCGGCCGAAACGCTGGCCGCCGCGATCAACGCAGGCGGCGGCAAGGCCGCTGCGATCCAGGCCGACGTGTCGGTCGATGCCGAGGCGAAGCACCTCTTCGCCGAGGTCGATCGGGCGCTCGGGCGCGTGGATGTCCTCGTCAACAACGCCGGCATCATCGGCCGCCAGTGCCGCGTCGACGAGATGGATCCGAAGCTGCTCGCCGAGGTGTTCGCGGCGAATACGTACAGCGCCTTCTACTGCACGCGCGAAGCCCTGAAGCGCATGTCGACGAAGCACGGCGGCAAGGGCGGCGCGATCGTGAACATCTCCTCGGTCGCGGCGCGCCACGGCGGGCTCGCGATGGAGTCGCACTACGCGGCGAGCAAGGGCGCGATCGACAGCTTCACCGTCGGGCTAGCCAAGGAGATCGGGACCGAAGGAGTGCGGGTGAACGCCGTGCGCCCGGGCTTCATCATGACCGCGATCCACGACGTCCACGGCGGCGAAGCGACCGCCCGCGCGGTCGGGCCGACGGTGCCGATCGGCCGCGTCGGCCAGCCGGCAGAGGTCGCCGAGACGGTGCTCTGGCTGGCCTCCGACGCCGCGTCCTACATGCACGGGGCGATCGTCGACGTATCCGGCGGGCGGTGAACGCGCGGCGGCCGTAGCCGCCGCGGTGAGAGGGAGGTCGGGGGTGCCCCGAGAGGGTCTGGTCGAGCGCGCGGACCGCGCGCTGGAACTCCTTATCTATTACGTATCGGCGCTGCTGATGCTCGCGCTCACCGGCGTGATCCTCTATGCCGTCGTGATGCGCTACTTCTTCAACGCTTCGCCCAGTTGGTCGGAGGAGGTGCCCCGCGTGGCGTTCCTCTGGGTGTCTTACCTCGCGATCGCGGTCGCGATGAAGCGCGGCCAGAGCCTGCGCGTCACGTTCCTCCTCGAGCGGCTGCCGCCGCTCCTGCGCTTGTGGCTCGAGATGTTCATGCACGCCTCGATCTTCGTGATGCTCGCCTTCCTGGTCTGGTACAACGCGCCGGTGATCGAGCTGAACCGCGGGACGCGCATGCTCGCGACGCAGTGGTCGGACGCGGTGCGGTACTGGCCGTTGTCAATCGGTTGCGTCCTGATCGGTTTCTACCAGCTGCGCCTCGTGCTGCGCTCGCTCGCGGAGTTCCGGGCCGCGCGGAGGGGCGCGGCATGATGCTCGCCGCGATGCTGGTGGTGCTGCTCGTCTTCACGCTGCTCGGCATGGAGATCGCGTGGGCGATCGCGCTCTCGTGCTTCGCCTACATCGCGCTGTCGCAGTTCACCGACACGCCGACGTCGTTCGCGCTGTTCTCACAGCAGATGACGGTCGGTCTGGACGGCTTCGTGCTGGTGTCAGTGCCATTGTTCATCTTCGCGGGCGAGCTGATGAACGTGTGCGGGGTGACTCAGCGGCTAGTGCGCGTCGCCGCCGTGGTCGTCGGGCACATGCACGGCGGCCTGGCCAACGTCGGCGTAGTGGCCAACTTCCTCATGTCCGGGATCTCCGGCTCGGCCGTCGCGGACGCGGCGGCGACCGGCACGGTGCTGGTGCCCGAGATGAAGCGCCGCCGGTTCCCGGAAGACTTTGCCTGCGCGGTGATCGCCGCCGCCGCCACCGTCGGACCCATCATCCCGCCGTCGATCGCGTTCCTGCTGCTTGCCTCGATCATCAACATCTCGGTCGGACAGCTGTTCCTGGCCGGCATCGTTCCAGGCACGCTGATGTTCGTGGCGATGTTCGTGGTGACGTGGTGGCTGTGCAAGCGGCGCGACTACCCGCGGGAACCGAAGGCCACGCGCGCAGAGCGGGTCGAGGCGATGCGCGACGGCGTACTCGCTCTGATCGCGCCGCTCGTGATCGTCGGCAGCATCGTGGGCGGCATCGCCACCCCGACCGAATCGGCGGCGATCGCAGTCGGCTATACGCTGTTTCTCGGCCTAGCCGTCTACCGGAACACCTCGATCGCCGCGATCGTCCACGCCGCGGGCAGCGCTGCGATGTCCTCGGCGCTCGTGATGCTCACCGTTGCCGCCTCGCAGATCTTCGCCTGGCTCGCGGTGCAGGAGCGGCTGGGCGAACTCCTCACGACCGGGATGCTCGCGCTGTCGGACAACGTCTACGTGGTGCTCGCGCTGGTCAATCTCCTGATGCTGGTGCTCGGGATGTTCATGGAGCTCGTGCCAATCATGTTCATCCTGGCGCCCATCGTGTTCCCCTGGCTGGCGGGAATGGGGGTGAGCGAGGTCCAGTTCGGGGTCGTGATGGTGCTCAACTTAATGATCGGCATGATCACGCCGCCGATCGGGCTGAATTTGATGGTGCTGTCGGCGATCACCGGGGTGGACGTGATGCGCATCTTCCGCGCCGCGGTGCCCTACGTCTGGGCCCTTCTGGTCGTGCTCCTGCTGATCACGTACATTCCATGCGCTCACCCTGTTCGTCCCGGAGCTTTTCTACCCCGCGAAATGAAAGGAGTTCCCGCATGGCAGCTGATCTGAAGCGAAGAACGGCAGTCAAGGCGCTCGGCGCCGCGGCGATCGTCTCGCAGGTCGGGCTCTCCCGAGCCGGCCCGCGCGCAGGTCAAGCTGCGCTACGCCAACGCGAGCAACGCCGGCTACCTGGCGAATATCGTCATGCAGGAGTTCTGGGACGAGGTGCGCAAGCGCACCAACGGCGAGATCGTGTGCGAGACGTTCTGGGGCACGCTCGGGGGCGAGCAGACGCTCCTGAACGGCGTCGCCCTCGGGACGCTCGACGGGTACCACGGCGCCTACACCGGCATGCGCGAGTTCGATCTCTTCTACGCGGCGAACCTCTTCCGGGACTACGAGCACGCCGCGCGCGTGATCAACGGCCCGTTGCGCCCCAAGCTCGCGCAGGCGCTCGAGGCGAAGTACAAGGTGCACATGCTCGGCCTCGGCGCGCCGGCTCGTTCGGGCTGCAGGTCAAGACGAAGCCCGCCGCATGGGCCGACGTCAGAAACAAGAAGATCCGCGGCGGACCCATCGAGGGCATCATCGAGAGCATCAAGGCGGTGGGCGCGAACCCGGTGCCGATGGCTTTCAACGAGGTCTACACTGCCCTCCAGCAGGGCGTGGTCGACGGTCAGGTGAACCTCAATACCCTCGTCATCACGATGAAGTATTTCGAGGTCGTCAAGTTCTGGGTGAAGAACGATTTCGGCCTGGGGTTCGATAAGGTCGTCATCGCGCAACGGACCTGGAACCGCTTCAAGCCGGAGCAGCAGAAGATGATGCAGGCGCTCTTCCTCGAGCTCGAGGCGACGAAGTGGTATCCGGTCCTTAAGCGAGCGGCTGGACGGCGACCACAAGAAGTGGGCCGAGATCAACGGCGCCGACGCGGTGGTCGCAGCTCGACCAGGCCGAGCTCCGCAAGCTGACCCAGCCGACCGCGGAGCGGCTCGCCAACGAGATCCTCGGGCCCGGCACGTTCAAGCAGATCCAGGACACCGCCTGAGGACGAACGATGGAGCTTTCGAGCAAATCCGCGCGGCAGCTGTTCGAGGAGGTCAAGGCCAACCCGACGCGCAAGCGCTTCGGCTTCGGCACCCGGCCCGCACTCGTCAACATCGACCTGCAGAAGGCCTACACCGCCGTCGGGGAATTCGTGACCGCCTACGAGACCGATCCCGAAGCAGCTCGCGTACGTGAACGAGCTCGCCCGGCTCTTCCGCGCGAAGGGCTGCCCGGTGGTATGGACGTACGTCGCCTACATGGAGTCCGGCGAGGACGCCGGCGTCTGGGGCACGCGCACGAACACGCCCGATTCGCTGCAGAACATCAAGGTCGGGTCGCGCCGCGCCGAGTTCGACGATCGGCTGGAGATCGACCGGGTGCGCGACGTCATCGTTAACAAGCGGATGGCCTCCGCGTTCCACGAGACCAACCTCGCGGTCGGTGTTCAACTTCCACCGCATCGACACGCTGGTCGTCACCGGCGGGTCGACGTCGGGCTGCGTGCGCGCGACCGTGGTGGACAGCCTGTCGCGGAGCTTCCGGACGATCGTTCCCGAGGAGTGCGTCGCCGACAAGCACGAGAGCCCGCATTTCGCCAACCTCTACGACATGGCGCTGAAGTACGCCGACGTGATACCGGTCGCGGAGGTGCTCGCGTTCATGCGCAGCGTACGAGTCGCCGCCGCGATGAAGCGCGACCCCGGCCTCTACGACTACCTGCCGTACGCGCGGCGGCCGAAGATCGAGTGGCCGGGCGGCGCGCGCGTGGCATTCTGGGTGGCGCCGAACATCGAGTTTTACGAGCTCGAGCCGCCGCGCAACCCGGCGCGCGCGGCGTGGGCGCGGCCGGTGCCCGACGTGCTCAACTACTCGTACCGGGACTATGGCAACCGCGCCGGGTTCTGGCGGATGCTGGAGGCGATGGACCGCTGCGGGATGCGCGGCAGCGTCTCGCTCAACGTCGCGGTTTGCGAGCACCATCCCGAGGTCATCGAGGCGTGCGCGAAGCGCGGCTGGGAGTTCTACTCTCACGGCACCTACAACACGCGCTACGT
The DNA here is from genome assembly GCA_963827555.1 of uncultured beta proteobacterium. Lineage (GTDB taxonomy): Bacteria > Pseudomonadota > Gammaproteobacteria > Burkholderiales > SG8-39 > DATEDA01. The sequence goes on along the minus strand of CAWHBL010000018.1, from coordinate 154,034 downwards.
GTTCGGCATGAGCGAGGACCAGGAGCGCGCGCTGATCCAGGACTCGATCGACACCATCCGCAAGCACACCGGGCAGAAGCTCGACGGCTGGCTCGCGCCGGCGCTGACCTATACCGACCGCACGCTCGACCTGGTCGCGGAGATGGGCCTCAGCTACATCTGCGACCTCTTCCACGACGACCAGCCCGGCCCGGTCAAGGTGCGCAAGGGACGGCTGATCAGCATTCCCTACTCGCTCGAGATGAACGACGTCATCGCGTACAACATCAACCTCGTGTCGCCGCGCCGCTACGGTGACATCATCCGGCGGCAGTTCGACCGCCTTTACGCCGAGGGTGAGACGTCGGGAACGGTGATGTGCATTCCGCTACACCCGTACCTCGTCGGCTGGCCCTATCGCATCAAGGCCTTCGAGGAAGCGCTCGCGCTACATCACCGGGCACGACAAGGTGTGGCTCGCCACCGGTCGCGAGATCGCCGGCACTTCATCGAGCACCACTACGACGCCTTCGCGACCGCGGCGCAGCCCGTCGGCGAGGCGCCCTGACCACGATGGCGATCTCCGACGACTATCTGCACTACCCGCGGCGCCGCTACGGGATGGACCACGACCGCTACGACTGGTCGATCCTGCCGCAGCGCGAGAATGTGGCCTGGCCCGGCGGCGCGCGCATCGCGCTGTGGGTGGTCACGGCGCTCGAGTGGTTTCCGCTCGACATGAAGGGGCAGCCGTTCAAGCCGCCCGGCGCCCTCGTCACCGCGTATCCCGACCTGCGGCACTACACGCTGCGCGACTACGGCAACCGGGTGGGGATCTTCCGCGTCATGCAGGCGCTCGACCGGCACGGCATCCGGGCGAGCGCCGCGATCAACGCTGCGGTCGCCGCCCGCTACCCGTCGCTCGTCAAGGAGTGCACGGCGCGTGGCTGGGAGATCCTCGGGCACGGGCTCGACATGGATCATCTGCATTACGAAGGCCTCCCCGTCGCCGCGGAGCGGGAGCTTGTCGCGAAAAGCCTCGCGACGCTACGCGAGGCCTCGGGTCAGCGCGTGCGCGGCTGGCTGTCGCCCGCGCGGTCCGAATCGCAGGCGACGCTCGACCTGCTGGCCGAAGCCGGGCTCGACTACGTCTGCGACTGGGCGAACGACGACATGCCTTACCCGGTGCGCGCCGGCGGCCGGACGATCCACGCCATGCCGCACTCGCCGGACCTCGACGACTTCGCGATCCTCGTCAACAACCATCACAGCGAGGACGAGTTCCGCGACCAGCTCGTCGATCAATTCGACGCGCTGTACGCGGAAACCGCGACGCAGGGCGGGCGGATCATGGCGATCTCCCTCCACCCGTGGATCACCGGCCAGCCGTACCGCGTCGGCGCGCTGGAGAGCGCGCTCGCGCACTTCATGAAGCATCCGGGCGTGTGGCCCGCGACCGGCGCCGAGATCCTCGACGCCTGGCGGCTCAGCGCCCGGCCCAGGGCGCCGCTTCGGCGTAAGCCCGCTCGAACGCCTCGATCTCGCTCGCGAACGACAGGGTCAGCCCGATCTCGTCGACGCCGCGCAGCAGCAGCTCGCGGAAAAACGCCCCGACCGTGAACGCGTGCGCGGTGCCGTCCGGCTCCAGCACGCGGGAGCTCGACGAGGTCCACCGTGAGCTCGGTGCCGGGCTTGTCGGCGAGCATCCCGCGCAGCCGCGCGCAGGTCGCCTCGGGCAGCCGGACCGGCACGATGCCGTTCTGCAGGCAGTTGTTGTAGAAGATGTCGCCGAAGCTCGGCGCGATGACGCTGCGGAAGCCCTGATCGTAGAACGCGTAGGCGGCCGCCTCGCGCGAGGACCCGCAGCCGAAGTTCGCGTTCGCGACGAAGATCCGCGCCCCGCGGTAAGGCGCGCGATTGAGGACGAATGCCGGATTCTCCGCGCCGTCCTCGCCGAAGCGCAGGTCGTGGAAGAGCAGCCGGCCGTAGTCCTTGCCGCGCTGGACCTTGAGGAAGCGCGCCGGGATGATCTGGTCGGTGTCGACGTTGACCGGGTCGTAGGGCGCCGCGACCGCGGTGAGCGTGGTGAACTGCGCGGCCACGGGTCAGTGCCCCAGCTTGCGCGCGTCGGCGAGGCTGCCCGCCACCGCGGCGGCGGCGGCCATGGCGGGGCTCACGAGGTGCGTGCGCACGCCCTTGCCCTGCCGCCCTTCGAAGTTGCGATTGGACGTCGAGGCGATGCGCTCGCCCGGCCGGCCGAGATCGCCGTTTATGCCGACGCACATCGAGCACCCGGCGTAGCGCCATTCGACGCCCGCCTCGCGGAACACCTTGTCGAGGCCCTCCGCTTCGGCTTGTTTCCGGACGAGGCCCGAGCCCGGCACGACGATCGCCGGGATGCGCGCCTTGCGGCCGCGTAGGACCGCGGCCGCCGCGCGCAGGTCCTCGATCCGGCTGTTGGTGCACGAGCCGATGAACACCCGGTCTACCGGCAGGCCCTCCAGCTTCGCGCCCGGGGCGAGGCCCATGTACTCGAGCGCGCGCGCTTCGGACTGCCGCCGCGCCGCGTCGCTCGGCGCGCGCCGGGTCCGGCACGACGGCGCTGATCGGCAGCGCGTGCTCCGGGCTCGTGCCCCAGGTGACCATCGGCTCGAGCGCGGCGGCGTCGAGGCTCGACCTCGCGGTCGAAGCGCGCGCCGTCGTCGGTCGGGAGCGAGCGCCAGTAGGCGAGCGCCGCATCCCACTGCGCGCCTTGCGGCGCGAACGGCCGGCCGCGCGAGATAGGCATAGGTCGTATCGTCGGGCGCGACCATCCCGGCGCGCGCGCCGGCCTCGATCGACATGTTGCAGACGGTCAGCCGCTCCTCGATGCTCATCGCGCGCAGCGCCGCGCCGGCGTACTCGACGACGTGGCCGACCGCGCCGCCGGCGCCGATCTTCGCGATGATCGCGAGGATCACGTCCTTGGCGCTGACGCCGGCGGGCAGGCGCCCGTCGACGATGATGCGCATCGTCTTCTGCGGCGCCTGCCAGATGCGTCTGCGTCGCCAGCACATGCTCGTTCTCGGATTGCCCGATGCCGAACGCGAACGCGCCTAGCGCGCCGTGGGTCGAGGTGTGGCTGTCGCCGCACACGAGCAGGAGCCCCGGCAGCGTGATGCCCTGCTCGGGTCCGATGATGTGCACGATCCCCTGGCGTTCGTCGTCCAGGTGAAAGGCGGCGATGCCGTGGGCGCGGACGTTGTCGGTGAAGGTCTCCACCATGCGCCGGATCTCCGGCGTCGGCGCATCGGCGGGTCGAGCGGCTCACCGTCGGCACGTAGTGGTCCGGCGTGCCGAAGGTCAGCCGCGGCCGGCGCACCGGCACGCCGCGCTTCGCGAGCTTGCCGAACGCGTGGAACGAGCCGTCGTGGATAATGTGCCGGTCGACGTAGAGCAGGCAGTGGTCGTCGCGCCGCAGGACGACGTGGCGATCCCAGATCTTCTCGAACAGCGTGCGGGGCGCGTCGGCGCTCATGCGTTCAAGGCGAGGCGAAAATCCAATGGCCAAGGTGCTGGTCGTCGTGCCGTTCCCGATGAGCGAGGAAAACCGGCGCGGCCGCGCGTCGCAGCTCGAGGCGGTGACGCCTCGGGCCCGGGATCGAGTTCGACTTCCGCCCGGTGCGCGCCGCGCCGGCCAATTATACGAGCGAACACGACTCGGTCCTCGCCGACGTGTCGATCCTCGATGCGTGCAAGTCGGCGCAAGCCGAGGGCTACGACGCGGTGTGCATCGACACGATGAGCGACTCGGGGCTCGCCGCCGCGCGCTCGGTGCTCGACATCCCGGTGATCGGCCCGGGGCGGGCTTCGATGCTCACCGCGCTGATGCTCGGCGAGCGGTTCTCGATCCTCATCATGTGGGACCGCTGGCGGCACCTCTACCGCAAGACGATCGCGGAGCTCGGCCTCGGTACGCGCTGCGCGTCGATCCGGTCGATCGGCGTGCGGCCGGACAACCAGGCGCTGCTCGCCGGGAAGGAGGAGGAAGTGTTCCCTCTCCTCCTCGCGGCGGCCGAGAAGTGCGTCGCCGAGGACGGCGCCGAGGTGATCCTGCTCGGCTCGACGACGATGCACCAGGCGCACGGCTACCTCGCCGCGCGCCTGCCGGTGCCGGTGATCAATCCCGGCCCGCTCACCTACAAGCTCGCGGAAGCGGCGCTCGCGCTCGGCCTGCGGCACAGCCGCAAGGCGTTCCCGCAGCCGCTCGCGCCGCGCATGGAGATGATCGACGCGATGCTCGCCGCTGCCCAGCAGGCCGACAAAGGACGCTAGCCATGCCGAAGATCCTCGTCATCATCCCGTTCGCCCTCGACGAGCCGGGCGTCGCGCGCCGCCGCGCGCAGCTCGCCGCCGTGCGGCTCGATCCGGCGAGCGAGTTCCACTTCCGCCCGGTCAAGGCGGGCCCGACCTCGTTCATGAGCCCGCACGACTGGACGCTGATGGACCTCGCGATCTTCGAGGCCGGCGCCGACGCCGAGGTCGAAGGCTACGACGCGGTGTGCATCGACACGATGAGCGACTCGGGCATGGCGGCGCTGCGCTCGGTGCTCGACATCCCGGTGGTGTCGCCGGGCGGGCGTCGATGCTCTTCGCGCTCACGCTCGGTGCGAAGTTCTCCATTCTGGCGCAATGGCCGCCGGCGATCGTGCGCTACCGGAAGGCGCTCGCCGAGTACGGCCTTGAGCGGCACTGCGCTTCGGTGCGCTCCTTCGACATCCCGCCGAACTTCGACGCGCTGCTCGACGGCAAGGAGGAGAGCGCATTCCCGAAGATGCTCGAGACGTGCATGCGGTGCGTCGAGGAGGATGGCGCCGACGTCGTGTGCCTCGGCTCGACGACGATGCACCAGGCCGCGGAATGGCTGGCCGCGCGCCTGCCGGTGCCGCTCGTCAACCCCGGGCCGCTCACCTATAAACTGGTCGAAACGCTGCTCGCGCTCCGGCTGACGCACAGCCGCGCCTGCTATCCCAAGCCCCAGGTGCCGAAGCTCCCGATGCTGCACGCGATGCTCGACGCAGCGGCGCGCGCGGAGCAGGGGAAGAGCCGGCCCTAGTCGCGTTTCGCGCAGCGCGCCGCGCTCGCACCGGCGATGCGGCCGAGCGTGGTTGCCGTCAGCAGTCCGCCGCCGGAGAAGTAGCCCCAGTTCGACGGGCCGGACAGGCCGCGCGCCGCGCCGCCGCCGGCGAACAGGTTGGGCAACGCTGTCCCGTCGGGACGCAGGACCGTCGCCGCAGGATCGACGACGAGGCCGCCCTGGGTGTGGAAGAGCGCACCGGTCACCTTGATCGCGCAGAACGGCGCTTCGAGCGGGCGGCTGCCGCCGAAATTCCGCCCCCAGCGATCCGCGCGCCCGCTCGCGCGGAGCTCGTCCACTTCCGCGTTGGTGCGCTCGAGCGCCTCCGCGGGCACGCCCACGAGCGTGGCGAGCGCCTGCAGGGTGGTCGCCCGCTTCACGCCGCCGAGCGAGCGGATCTCGTCGTAGTCGGCGAACCCGAGGATCGGGCGCTCGCGGCTCTCGTCGAAGACGTCCCACGCCACGCGGCCGGGCTGCGCGATCACCTCGACCGCCTGCTCGGAATAGCCGCGCACCTCGTTCGAGAAGCGCAGCCCGAGCGCGTTCACCTGGTAGCCGCCGTTCGTCAGCAATCCCCAGTTGACCGGGTTGCCGTAGGGCGTCGCGACGGCCCCGTGGCCCTGGTAGCTGCCGAGATCGGCGACCGCGGCGCCGAGCGCGGTGCCCCACTTGATCGCGTCGCCCTTGTTGCCGACGTGCCCCCAGAACTCCGCGTCCGCGATCTCGGGGATGTGCTCGCGGACCATGCTCCTTGTCGCCGCCGAAGCCGCAGGAGGCGAGCACCAGTGCGTCGCAACCGACGGTCTCCTTCGCGCCGTCGGGACGGGAGAAGCCGACGGCGACCACGCGGCCGTCGTCTCTGCGCGTAGAGGTCGGTCGCGAGCGCGCTCGACACGATGTCGATACCGAGCCGCGCCGCGGCCGCGAGCAGCGCGCTCTCGAGCTCCTCGCCGGTGCGATGCGGCGTGCCGTGCATACGGAGCACCGAGTGACCGGGATACAGGAACCCTTCGACGAGCTTGAACGCGACGCCGTGCCGGTCGGCGAGCCACTCGATCGTCGGTCCCGACGCGCGCGCGACCGCATCGACGATCGCGCGGTCGGTCGCGCCCTTCGCCTTGCGCCAGATGTCCGCGGCGAGGAGCTCCGGCGAGTCCTCGATGCCGAGCGCGCGCTGGAAGCGCGTGCCCGCCGCCGGAATGAGCCCGGTCGAGAGCGCCGTGCTGCCGGCGGGCTTCGCGTCGCGTTCGAGGACCAGCGCCTCCGCGCCGGCCTCGCGCGCGGCCAGCGCCGCGGTCAGGCCGCACGCGCCGGCGCCGATGACGACGACCGGGACCGAGTACTCGAACCTCGCTTCAGCCGCCGGGAGCACCGCCACCTCAGCGAGCTCCGATGTCGACGCCGTCGATCCGCGGATTGCAGGGCGCGGGCTTGAGCAGCCGCACTTCCTGCGTGACGATGAGCTCCCGCGCCTTCTTCAGGTAAGCAGCGAACGCCGGGTCCTCGTACAGTGCCGCGCGGCGTCGTTCGCGCTCGCCCGCGTCCGCGTACGCAAACATCATCACGATCTGGTTGATGTCGCCGAACTCGGTGCGGTAGAGGCCCATGAAGTTGCCGAGGATGCGCTGCTGCGGCTCGAGCCCCTCGCGCTCGAACAGCTCGAGAAACGTCGCGGCGGTTCCCGGCTTGAGCGTGTACGCGCGAAAGTCCACCACCATGTTGACCTCCTTCGGAAAGTGCCCGATAGTCTAGGCGACATGAGCGAACGATTCGAGGTGCGCCGGCTCGGCCGGACCTTTTTTGCCGAAGTCGTCGGCCTCGATCTCGCCCAGCCGCTCGACGATGCCACGTTCGCGCGCGTCAAAGCCGCGCATCTCGAGCATGGGGTGCTCGTCTTCCGGGATCAGCGGCTGACCCCCGCGCAGCACATCGCGTTCTCGCAGCGGTTCGGTCCGCTGCAGGTCCATCCGATGAGCCAGTTCAATCTCGAAGGCGCCCCGGAGATCCTCCAGGTCTCGAACGACCGGCATGCCGACGGCCGTCCGGTCGGCATCGCCGACGCCGGGCGCTACTGGCACACCGACATGTCGTACATGAATGAGCCGGCGCTGGGGTCGCTCCTCTATGCGCGCGCGATCCCCGCCGAGGGGGGCGACACGATGTTCTGCGACATGACGGCGGCTTGCCGCGACCTGCCCCCGGACAAGCGGCAGGCGCTCGCGCGCAGCGCCGCGGTTCACCACTTCGCGAGCCGCTGGGCGCGCGAGGCGCAGAAAGCCGGCCTGCGCCCGGCGCAGTCGAAGGACGAGCAGGATCGCAACCCGCCGGTCGAGCATCCGATGCTGCGCACCCACCCCGAGACCGGAGACCCGGCGATCTACGCCGGCGGCTTTGCCGTCGGCGTCGCGGGACTCGCGCCGGCCGAGGCCGAGGCGCTCCTCGACTGGGTGGAAGCATGGGTCACGCGGCCGGCGTATGTCTACCGCCACCGGTGGCGATTGCACGACCTCGTGTTCTGGGACAACCGCCGGGTCATGCACCACGCGACCGAGTATCCCCAGCATCTGCGGCGGCACATGCACCGGACGACCGTGAAGGGGAACGCCCCGTACTTCGCGGGCTGAACCGTCAGTACCGTACCCGCGCGCCCTCGTCGACGCCGTAGCGCGCTTCGAGCTCCTGGACCTGAGGCATGCCGAGGAGGTCGAAGAACTCCTTGAAGCTGGAGACCTCGCGGGCAACGCCGGCGATCGTGCCCGTCTCCTTCAAGGTCGCAAGCACCTCGTTGGCGGCGCGGATCGCGGCGAGCATCAGCCAGTTCGGATAGATGATGAGCTTGAAACCGAGGCGCTCGATCTCGTCGCGGCCGAGGAACGGCGTCTTGCCGCTCGTCGCCATGTTGTACAGGAGCGGCGCGTTGAGCCGCGGCGCAATCTGCGGGAGCTGCTCGGCATTCGGCGCTTCGACGAACAGCACGTCGGCGCCGGCCTCGCGATAACGGCTGGCGCGCTCGAGCGCGGCGTCGAAACCCTCGACGGCGACCGCGTCGGTGCGGGCGATCACCACGAAGTCCGCGTCGGTGCGGGCGTCCACCGCGGCGCGGATCTTCGCCGTCATCTCCGCCGCGGGCACCAGCTGCTTGCCCATCCAGGTGCCCGCAGCGCTTGGGCATCACCTGGTCCTCGATGTGCACGGCGGCCACGCCCGCCCGCTCGTACGCCTGGATCGTGCGCCGGACGTTCAGCACCCCGCCATAGCCGTTGTCCGCGTCGGCGATCAGCGGCAGGCCGCTCGAGTCCGCGATGCGGGCCGCGTTGTCGACCATCTCGGTCATCGTCAGCAGGCCGACGTCGGGCATGCCGAGCTCGCACCGCCGTCGTGCCGGCGCCCGTCATGTAGATCGCCTCGAAGCCGTGGCGCTGCACGAGCTTCGCGTTGAGCGCGTCCGCGACGCCGGGGGCCATGACGACCCCCGGACGTGCGATCAGTTCGCGAAGTCGGGTCGTCGGCCGCATCGCAATCACCCCGCAAGCTTCGACGCCATCAGCTCGGGCTTGATGCCGAGCGCGATCGCCTCGGCGTTGTCGAAGTTGAGCTCGATCTTGACGCCGTTCGGATCGAACATGAAGAGCTGGTAGAGCCCCTGGTCGCTCACCATCCGCTGCTTGAAATCGATGCCGAGCGAGCCGAGGTGCGTCATCGTGTCGCGGAGGCCGTTGGCCCGGAACGCGATGTGGTCCACCACGCCGCTGCCGGAGACCGCCTCCGACTGCTGCCCGAGATACTTCTTGCGGTTCTCGGACACGTTCGCGCCGCCCTCGGTGAGATGCAGCACGTCCTTCTCGCCGATGTAGAGCCAGACGACCGGGAACTTGAAGTCCGGATGCCAGCCTTCGGTCATGCCGAGCGTGCGCACGTACCAGTCGCGCGTCTTGCCCAGATCCGCGGTCTGGATGAGGAAATGGTCGACCTGCGTCAGCGCCACGGCGTCCTCCTGGGGGGCGGTCACGCTACGCGTCCTTGACCGCACGCCCGAGGATGCCGAAGATCGCGGGCGCAGGCAACCGGGGAGGATGGACCGCAATGAAGAACGCGGTGGGGATGATCGGGCTCGGCATCATGGGCTCGGCGATGGCGTCGAACCTGGTGAAGGCCGGCTTCCGCGTCGTCGGCCACGACGTGGTGCCGAAGGCGCGGGCGGCGCACCGGCGGGCGGGCGGCGTCGTCGGGCGTTCGAACGGCGACGTCGCACGCCGCGCACCGATCGTCGTCACCTCGCTGCCGTCCGCGGCCGCCCTGGAGGCGGTGGTCGAAGAAATCGTGCGCGCGCGGCCGCGCGATCTCGTCGTGGTCGAGACGAGCACGCTGCCGCTTGACGTCAAGCATGCCGCGCAGCGGCGCCTCGCCGGGGTCCGCGTGACGATGCTCGACTGTCCGCTGAGCGGAACCGGTGCGCAAGCGCGGGTGAAGGATCTGCTCGTGTACGCGAGCGGGCCGCGCGCGGCGTACCGGCAATGCACCGCGGTGTTCGAGGGGTTCGCGCGCGGGCACTACTACGTTGGCAGGTTCGGCAACGGCTCCCGGACCAAGTACGTCGCCAACCTTCTGGTCGCCATTCACAACGTCGCCGCCGCCGAGGCGCTCGTGCTCGCGAAGAAGGCCGGGCTCGATCCGGCGGCCACGCTGCGCGTCGTCGCCGACGGCGCCGGCGGCTCGCGCATGCTGCAGGTGCGCGGGCCGATGATGGTGAAGGACGACTATCGCGACGCCACGATGAAGATCGAGGTGTGGCAGAAGGACATGCAGATCATCGGCGAGTTCGCGCGCGACCTCGGCTGCCCGACGCCGCTCTTCGCGGCGTCGGCGCCGATCTACACCGCGGCGATGGCGGAGGGCTACGAGAAGCAGGACACCGGCGCGGTGGCAGCCGTGCTCGGCGGGATGGCCGGGCTGAAGCCGAAGCGCCGCCGGCGCTAGCCCCGTCCCCTCGTCTCACTCGACCTTGATGTTCGCGTCCTTGATCAGCTTCGCGTAGCGCGCCGCCTCGGCCCTGATGAAGTCGCCGAGGAATTCCGGCGTGCTCGAGACCGGCTCGACGCCGAGATCCGCGTAGCGCTTCTTCAGGTCCGGATCCGCGAGCACCTTTACCAGGTCCGCGTTGAGCTTCTCCACGATCGGCCGCGGCGTGCCGGTCGGGACGAAGACGCCCCACCAGTTCACCGCCACCAGGTCCGGGAAGCCCTGCTCGGCCATGGTCGGGATCTCGGGCGACAGCGGCGAGCGGTCCTTGCTCGTGATCCCGATCGGCCGCAGCTTGCCGGAGCGGATATGCGCCATCACCGGCAGCGCGTCCGAGAAGATCAGCTGCACCTGGCCGCCCATGAGATCCTGCACCGCGAGCACGCCGCCCTTGTACTGCACGCCGACGATGTCGATCGCCGCCGAGCGCTTGAACATCTCGCCGACGAGATGGGACATGCTGCCCGGACCGCTGGTGCCGAAGTTGAGCTTGCCGGCATCTTTCTTCGCCAGGCTGACCAGCTCCTGCACGGTGTTCACCGGCGTGTTCGAGTTCACCACCAGGATGTTGGGACCGGTGCAGATCATCGACACCGGGAGGAAATCCCGCTGCATGTCGTACGGCAACTTGGAGAGGATCGGGTTGATCGCCACCGGCCCGAAGTTGCCGATGACGAAGCTGTACCCGTCCGCGGGCAGGCGCGCGGCGTACTCCATGCCGATCGAGCCGGCCGCGCCGGGCTTCGACTCGATGATGACCTGCTGGCCCCAGAGCTCGGAGAGCTTCTGCCCGAGCACGCGCCCCATCAGGTCGGACGACCCGCCGGGCGGATACGTGACGATCAGCCGGACCGGCTTCGACGGATAGGTTTGCGCGGCTGCGCCGGCGGCGCAAAGGACCGCGGCGATCGCAAGGACGGCGCACAGTGCTTTTCTGACGGGCATGGATCTTCCTCCGGTGGTCGTTTTGCTGCGGCGCGGCGGCCGTACGATCGTGAATCGCGCGCGGCGTCGGGCGCTGGGCAGAACGCGTATCCTAGACGCACCCGGCTTCCAATGCGTTGCGTTCGGGCATTGCAATCGGCCCGCGCCCCGCTCCAGAATCGCGCCTTTTCGCTCGCCCACCCGCCGATGAAACCCACCGCAACGCTCAGCCCAGGCGCACGCGCCGACCAGACACTCGCCTGGAACATGAACCTGCTCGCCCATCACGAATTGCAGGGCTTCGGCGGGATGGGAGAAGGCATGGCGATACAGGCTGCGCGCGACGGGCGCCGTATCCTGTGGCTCGCGCACGAGTCGGCGCCGAAGAACTTCACCGCGGTCGACGTCACCGACCCGCGCGCGCCGAAGGTGGTCGTCCAGACCGACCTCCCGCACGCGAAGATGCGCTCCAACTCGCTCGACGTCGTCGGGGACGTGATGGCCGTCGCGTATCAGACGAGCGCCGTAAACATGCAGCCCGCCGGCTTCGATCTCTTCGACATCTCGACGCCCGAAGCGCCGAAGCGCATCGCCCATTTCGACGCGTCGGGGCCGCATTCGCGCGGCGTGCACGCGGTCTGGTTCGTCGACGGCGAGACCGTGCACATGGCGAGCGGCGCCGCGGACTTCAAGCCCCGCGACCCGAAGGACGACCAGTTCTACCGCATCGTCGACGTGCGCAACCCCTCGCGGCCGGTCGAAGCCGGGCGCTGGTGGCTTCCCGGCACGCGCGACGGCGACGACGCGCCGCCGCCGCCGCGCCTCGCGCCGCAGTTCGACGTCGGCTTCCGCGCGCACAACACCAACGTGTACCCGGCGCGGCCCGACCGCGCGTACATCGGCTACATCGACGGCGGCGCGATCATCCTCGACATCGCCGACCGGTCGCGGCCCAGGCTCGTATCGCGGTGGAGCTACTCGCCGCCCTTCAACGGCTTCACGCACACGGTGCTGCCGCTCTTCGAGCGCCAGCTGCTGATCGTCAGCGACGAGTGCGTCCAGGACGACGGCAGGGACTGGCCGAAGCTCGTGCGCGTCGTCGATGCGCGGCTCGAGACCAATCTCGTGCCGATCGCCACCTTCCCCGCGCCGCCGCACGCCACGTTCGCGAAGCGCGGCGGCCGGTTCGGCGCCCACAACCTGCACGAAAACCTGCCGGTGCCGACCGTCATGGCGCTCCGAGACGATCGTCATCGGCACGTTCTTCAATGCCGGCGTGCGGGCGTACGACGTGTCCGACCCGTACCAGCCGCAGGAGGTCGCGTACTTCGTCCCCGGCGCGCCGAAGCTCTCGCCGGCGGGCGCCATCCAGCTGAACGACGTGTACGTCGACGACCGCGGGATCGTGTTCACGGTCGATCGCTTCGCCGGCGGCCTGTACGTCCTTGAGCTCACTCTCTAGCGCCGCCGGCCGCGATCCCCTGGCCGGCAGGTTGCCGGTCACCGTAGTCACCGGCTTCCTCGGCAGCGGCAAGACGACGCTCATCCGCCGCCTCCTTGGCCATCCGGGGATGAACCGTGCCGCGGTGATCGTGAACGAGTTCGGCGAGGTCGGCATCGACCACGAGCTCGTCGCGGCGTCGTCCGAGAACGTCACCCTCCTCTCGAACGGCTGCCTGTGCTGCGTCGTCCGTACCGATCTGCAGGAGACGCTGCGCACGCTGTTCGCGCAGCGCCGCGCCGGCGAAGTGATCGACTTCGACCGCGTGCTTATCGAGACGAGCGGGCTCGCCGATCCGGCGCCGGTGATCCAGACGCTCGCGACCGACACGATGCTCGCCTCGCACTACCGGCTCGACGGGGTCGTGACGCTGGTCGACGCGGTGAACGGGCTCGGCCAGCTCGACCGCGAGGCGGAGGCGGTGAAGCAGGCCGCGCTCGCCGACCGGCTGCTGGTCACCAAGACCGATCTGGCGGACGCCGCGGCGCTGCGCGAGCGGCTGCACACCCTCAATCCGCGCGCCGCGCTTGCCGACGTCGTCCAGGGCGAAATCGACCCCGGGTTCCTCACCGGGATCGGCCTCGCGAGCGCGCGCGCCGACGCGGCGCAGATCGGACGCTGGCTCGGCGCGGGGAGCAGGTGAGGGCGCCTACCTCGGCGCGGTCGCGCCGCGGCACGACCGCGGCATCACGACGTTCACGCTCTGGTTCGACCGCGTGTTCGACTGGCAGACGTTCAGTTCGGCGCTGGAGCTGCTGACGTCTCTCCGCGGGCCGGACCTGCTGCGCGTGAAAGGCCTGGTGAACGTCGCGGGCGAGGCCGGGCCGGTCATCGTGCAGGGCGTGCAGCACGTCTTCCATCCGCCGGTGACGCTCGCCGCGTGGCCGTCGGGTGACCGGCGCTCGCGGCTCGTCTTCATCACGCGCGGGATCGAGGAACCGGCGGTGTCCGCGCTCTTCGCTGCAGTCGGCATGGTGCAGGGCGGTCGATCCTCGATTGACCGCCTAGCTGGCGCGACTTCAGACTGCCCGCTCTCCAGTCGGGAGCGAAAGCGGTGCCGAAGGTCCTGTCCGAGGCGGCGGTCGAGCGCTACCGCGAAGCGGGCTACCACTTCCCGGTACGGGTGTTGACGGCGACCGAGGCCGACGGCTACCGGCGGCACCTCGAAGCCTACGAAGCGCGGACCGGCGGCCCGATCAGCGGGCCGTATCGCCACAAGTCGCACCTCCTCTTCACCTGGCTCGACGAGCTCGTGCGGCACCCCACCGTGCTCGACGTCGCGGAGGACGTGCTCGGCCCGAATCTCTTCTGCTGGAGCACCAGCTTCTTCATCAAGGAGCAGCAAAGCACCGCGTACGTTTCGTGGCACCAGGACGCGACGTACTGGGGCTTGAGCTCCCCCGACGTCATGACGGTGTGGATCGCGTTCACCCCCGCCAACCTCGAGAACGGCTGCATGAAGTTCGTGCCCCGGACGCACGAGCTCGAAGTCGTGCCGCACCGCGACACGTTCGCCAAGGACAATCTGCTGACGCGCGGCCAGGAGATCGCCGTCGAGGTCGACGAGGCGAAAGCGGTCGACGTCATCCTCGAGCCGGGCGAGGCGTCGCTGCACCACGTGCGGCTCTTCCACGGCTCCGCACCCAACCGCTCGCCGGACCGCCGCATCGGCTTCGCCATCCGCTACGTCCCGACCTACGTCAGGCAGATCGCCGGGGACAGCGACAGCGCGACCCTGGTGCGCGGGGTCGACGAGCACCGCAACTTCGAGCACGAGCCGCGGCCGCGCCGGGACCTCGATCCGGAGATGGTGGCCTTCCACCAGGCGATCACCGACCGCCAGGCGAAGGTGCTCTATCGCGGCACCGGCATCGAGAGCTTTCGGCGCGCTTGAGGCGAATCACAAGGCGCGCGGGCAACGGCTGCGCCGCCCGCCGCCACCCGCGAGAGGCGCAGCATCCAAGGAGGGACGGGTCATGAAGCGTCGTTTCGCAACGTGCGCGGCGGTGATCGTCGGTTTCGCGCTCGCCTTCGCCGCAGGCAGCGCGGCCGCCCAGCACAAGTGGAAGATGCAGTCGCTGTGGCAGGCCGGCTCGGTCAACCAGAAGATCTTCGAGGAGTGGTGCAAGAAGGTGCAGGCGATGACCAACGGCCGGATCGAGATCCAGCCGCTGCCGGTCGGCGCGATTGTCGCCTATACCGAGACCCTCGACGCGATGACGAACGGCGTGCTCGACAGTCATCACAGCGGCGCGCCTTACGCTTCCGGCAAGGAGCCGGCGCTCGCGCTGATCGGCGACCTCAACGGCGGCTTCGAGAACCCGTACCAGATGCAGATGTGGTTCGAGTACGGCGGCGGCCTCGAGCTCGCGCGCGATATCTACAAGCGGTTCAACGTCCACTACGTGAGCCCGGTGTGGTGGGGCGTCGAGTCGGTGCCGGCGAAGAAGCCGCTGCGCACGCTCGCCGACTTCAAGGGCGTCAAGATGCGCGTGCCCGAGGGCCTCGGCGCCGACATCTGGCGGCGCGCCGGCGTGGGCGTCGTCACGCTGCCCGGCAGCGAGGTGTACACCGCGCTCGAGCGCGGCGTCATCGAGGCGACCGACTGGGGAACGCTCGGCATGAACAACGACCTCGGCTACCACCGCATCGCCAAGTTCCCGTTGCACCCGGGTTTCCACTCCATGCCGGCCGCCGAGGTCGCGGTGGCGATGCCGAAGTGGAACGCGCTCTCGCCCGACCTCAAGGTGATGTTCGAGGTCGCCGTGCGCGATTTCGCGCGCGACATGATCCAGCGGATCGCCATGGAGGACATGAAGGCCGCGTCGCAGGCGAAGGCGGCGGGGGTCGAGCTGGTGAGCTGGTCGCCGGAGGAGCGCAAGAAGTTCCGCAACCTCTCGCAGCAGGCGTGGGCCGAGTGGGCGAAGCGCAGCCCGGCGGCGCAGAAGGTGTACGACAGCCAGATCGCCTTCCTCAAGCAGCTCCAGCTCCTCGATTGACCGTGCGGTCCGGGCGCGGCGCGGCGAAGCCGGAATGAGTTCGCCGCGCCGGCCGCCGATCGTCGATCGCATCTCGGCGGCGGTCGGCAACGGCCTCTCCTGGCTCTTCCTCGTCGCGGTCGCCCTGACCGTGTACGAGGTCGTGCTCCGCTACGCCTTCAACGCGCCGACGATCTGGGTGCACGACATGGTCATCGTGCTCACCGCCGTCTGCTTCGTCTTCGGCGGCGCCCTCGCCTCGCAGCGCCGCAGCCACATCCAGGTCGCGTCCTTCGCCGACCGCGCGCGCCCGCAGACGCGCCGTGCGCTTGGACTGCTGTGCCGGGCGCTCGCCGTGCTGTACCTCGCGCTGCTGCTCTACGCCGCGATCAAGCAGGCGATCCCCTCGCTCGCGGTGATGGAGACGAGCGGGCGCGCGTGGGACGTTCCGATGCCGGCGTTTCTGAAGACCGTGCTCGTCGTGGGCGTCGCGCTGATGCTCGTCCAGGAACTGTCGCACCTGCGGCACCGCACGCCGCCGAAGGACGCCGCGAAGGAAACCTCCGAGACGATTGTATGAGCATCGAGGTCCTGAGCCTCCTGATGCTCGCGATCACGCTCGGCCTGCTCGGCATCGGGCTGCCGTTCGCGTTCACGACCGGACTGGTCGCGTGCGGCTTCGCGCTGGTGCTGTTCGGCGCGCCGGCGATGACGGTCGTCGCCAGCCGCACCTTCAGCTTCATGACCGAGTTCGTGCTCGCCTCGGTCCCGATGTTCATCCTCATGGGCGCGCTGCTCGAGCGTTCCGGCGTCACGAACGAGCTGTTCCGGGCGGTGCACGTGTGGGCCGGCGGCGTGCCCGGCGGCGTGGGCGTCGCGACGATGGTGATGGCGGTGCTGATCGGCGCGACGATCGGCGTCATCGGCGGCGAGGTGACGCTGCTCGGCATCGTCGCCCTGCCGCAGCTCCTGCGGCTCGGCTACGACCGGAAGCTCGCGATCGGCTCGATCTGCGCGGGCGGCGCGCTCGGCTCGATGATCCCGCCGTCGATCATCCTCGTCTTCTTCGGCCTCGCCGCCAACATCTCGATCGGCGACCTGCTGCTCGCATCGGTGGTGCCCGGGCTCCTGCTGGCGGGCCTCTATTGCATCTACATCCTCGTGCGCTGCGCGATCGACCCGCGGATGGGTCCCGCGGCGCCGGCACACGAGCGCGCGATCCCGCTCGTCCAGAAGCTCAAGCTGATGAAGGGCATCGTGCTGCCGCTCGCGATTATGCTGTGCGTCATGGGCAGCATCTACGCCGGGCTCGCGTCGGTGACCGAGTCCGCGGCGCTCGGCGTCGTCGGCGTGCTGTTCGCGGTGTGGGCGCGCGGTGAGCTCGGCTGGAAAATGCTCTACGACTCGCTCAAGCAGACGATGGCCGTCTGCGGCACCGTGCTGTGGCTCGTGTTCGGCGCGAACGCGCTGATCGGCGTCTACAACATGATGGGCGGGATCGCCTTCGTCCAGGGCCTGATGAAGGGCCTCGAGCTGCCGCCGCTCATGATCGTGGTCGTGATCATGGTCATCTGGGTGATCCTCGGCACCTTCCTCGAGTGGATCGCGATCATGCTGCTGACGCTGCCGATCTTCCTGCCGATCATCAAGGGGCTCGGCTACGACCCGGTCTGGTTCGGGATCCTGTTCAACCTCAACATGCAGATCGCGTACCTGTCGCCGCCGTTCGGCGGGGCGCCGTTCTTCCTCAAGAGCGTGGCGCCGCCGGACGTGACGATGGAGGAGATCTTCAGCGCCTGCTGGCCCTGGATGGGGCTTCAGATCGTCGCGCTCGCGCTCGTTCTCGCGTTCCCCGACATCGCGCTCTGGCTGCCGCGCATGGCGGACTGACCGGCGGCGGCGCGCTCAGACGTGCGGCCGGGTGGTCTGGCCCGGGCGGCTCACCCGGGCCGATAGCTCGCGAGCTCGTACGTGTCGTCGACGATCACGTTCCGCTCGCTCGCGCGCGACACGACCGTCCACCGGACTGGGCGCTTGACCGCCGGGACGTACCAGACGGTGCCGAGCGTCGATACCGGATCGAACCGCGGCCGCAGCGTGCCGGTCGGCGTCCGCGAGACGTCGAACTCCATCCGGACCGCTTCGAATGTTCCCGCGGGCACGGTGACCCGCTCGCCGCCGCGCAGCCGAGCCCGGCCGCTGAACGGCGGACCAAAGGCCGGGAGGGCGATCACGATCGGACCGTCTTCGGGCAGGGCGCCGAACGCCTGCAGGTAGGGCGAGAACTCGGCCACCGTCAGCCTCGGCACGATGCGGTCGACCAGGCGCCGCTCCGCGCCGACCGGGCGCTCGACCATCTCCAGCGCCGAGGTGAACGTATGGTCCTCGGTCTCCGCCTCGCCTTCGGCCGTGATCCGGTCGCGCACGTCGTCGGAGCCGAATCTCGAGCACCCGGACCTCGAGCGAGCGCGGCGCGGGCGACCTGAACACGCTCCGGAACGCGTACTGCCAGGTGTCGCCGACGCGCGGGGCCTTCTCCCGGTCGAGTGGTCTCAGCTGCTGCTGCGGCGGCGTCGCGCAGCCGCCGAACCACGGGCCGAGTGCGCCTGCACCCAGCGTGCCGAGGAAGCGGCGGCGGTGCGGCGAAACCGGTGTGGAAGGCGAATCGCGTGCCGACTGCGAGTGGCGAATGGGGAGCTCCGGTGCCGCAGATCGGGTCAGCCCATGCGATAGCTCGCGAGCCGGTACGTGTCTTCGACGAGGATGTTGAGGGCGCCGGCGCGGGTCGTCAGATGCCACTGCACCGCGCGTTTCACGGCCGGCGCGTACCAGACTGTCGCGAGGGTGAAGGTCGGATCGATTCTCGGCTGCAGCGTGCCGCCCGGGGTACGCGAGAGCTCGTAGTCCATGCGGGCCGCCTCGAAGGTCCCCGCCGGCACGGTCACGCGCTCGGTGCCGCGCAGCCGGGCGCGGCCGGTGAACGGCTGGCCCCAGCTCGGCGTGGGCGCCGCGACGGCGGCCGCCGCGGGCAACGCGCCGAACGCCTGGAGGTAGGGCGAGAACTCGTAGACCGAAAAGCCGGCGAGCGGTCGCTCGACCAGCTCGAGCGCCGAGGTGAACGCATGCTCCTCGCCGGCCGACGCGACGGTGACCCGGTCGCGCAGCCCCGCCGGCCCGACTTCGATCAGCCGGATCTCGACCGTGCGCGGCGGCAGCGCACGGAAGATGCTCGTGTAGTGGTAGGCCCAGGTGTCGCCGACGCGCGGCGCGGTTGCGCCGTCGAGGGGACGCGGCGGGAGGGTCGGCGGGGACGCGCAGCCACCGAGCCACGCGCCAAGCGCGCCGGCACCGAGCGCGCCGAGGAGCTGCCGGCGATGCGTCGAAAGGGATGGCGTAGAAGCACCGGGTGGCGTCAGGGAGTGGCGCATGGGAAACCTCCTTGCCGAGCTGAAGCTCGCACGCCGGGAATTCTAGCCCTCACCCCATCGCCGACGCCACGCGCTCCGGCGTGAGCGGCAGATCGCGGGCACGCACGCCGAGCGCGTGCGCGAGCGCGTTGGCGATCGCCGCCGCGGTCGGACCCGCGGCGCACTCGCCCGCGCCGAGGCCCGGCTCGCCCGGCCGGTCGACGATCACAACCTCGACCTCCGGCACCTCGTCGAACCGCAGGATCGGGTAGTCCTCCCACGAGCGCGTCAGTACGCGCGTCGCGTCCCAGCGTACCGCCTCCTTCAGCGTCCAGCTCGCTGCCTGGACGATCCCGCCTTCGATCTGGTTCTTCAGGCCGTCGGGATTGATCGTGCCGCCGGCGTCGACCGCGGCGACGGCGCGGCGCAACCGGATCTTCTCGGTGACTTCGACCTCGGCGATCACCGCGCAATACGCGCTCGCGTTCTTGTAGCGCGCGAAGCCGATGCCGCGTCCGCGCGCGCCGTTGCCGGACGCGCCCGCCTGCCAGCCGGCGGCGCGCGCCGCCGCCTCGATCACCGCCCGCGCGCGCGGATCGGCGAGGTGCTTCAGCCGGAACGCGACCGGGTCCGCGTCGGCCGCGGCGGCGAGCTCGTCCATGAACGACTCGATCGCGAACACGTTGGCGAACGCCCCGAGCGTGCGCAGCGCCGAGACGCGGAGCGGCATCTCCGGCACGAAGTGGTACACGACCTCGTGCGGGATGTCGTAGATCGGCGGCGAGTTGCGGTCGCCCGCGCCCGGCGGCCAGGGCGCGTCGCGCGGCGTCGACGCGGCGAGCGGCGGATCCAGATGCCACGCCGCGAGCAGGTTCACGCCGTCGCCGGCGCCGGGGCGGCGCACGTGCGAGTGGCTCCACAGCTCGTGCCGCCACTCGACGATCGAGCCGGCCGGGTCGAGGCCGCCGGCGAGCTTCACCACCATCGCCGAGCCGAACGGCGACCACGCGAGCTCATCCTCGCGCGTCCACTGCAGGAGCACCGGCCGGCCGCACGCGCGCGCGAGGAGCGCCGCGTCGAGGGCGGCGTCGTCGGCGCCGTTGTGGCCATAGCAGCCCGCGCCGTCGCTGTGGACGACGGTGACGTCCTCGTCCTTCATGCCCATCACGCGCGCGATCTGCCCGCGCAGCGGGAACGGCCCCTGCGCGTGCGACCACACGGTGAGCCTGCCGCCTTCGAACGACGCGGCGGCGCACGACGGCCCGATCGACGCGTGCGCGAGGTACGGCCGCGAGTAGGTCGCCTCGAGTCGCTTGACGGCGGGCGCGCCCGCCTTCTGCTTCGAGGTCACCGTCTTCGTCTCCGCCTTCATCCGCGGCAGCAGGTCGCGGATCTCGGCCGGCTCGGGCAGCGACGCCGTTTCCTCCCAACGCGCGGCACGGCGAGCGACCTCGAGCGCCCTTACCGCCTGCTCCTCGCGCTCGGCGCAGATGCCGACGAAGCTGCCGTTCATGACCACCGCGACGACTCCCGGCGCCGCGCGCACCGCGTCCGCGTCGAAGCTCGCGAGCCGGGCCGAGTAGGACGGCGGCCGCAGCACCCGGCCGTGCACCATGCCTGGCAGGGTCATGTCGTGGACGTAGGCCGCGCCGGTCACCTTGGCCGGCAGGTCGCGCCGCGACACGCTGCGGCCGACGACGGCGTAGCTCGCCGCGGGCTTGGGCGTCGCGTCGCCGGTCGCGTCGCGGGCGAGGCTGACCTCGCCGGCGAGCGCCCAGTAGCTCGTGCGGAGATCGGTGCCGGGAACCTCGATCGTCCCGTCGCGCACCGCGAGCTCGGCGGGGCTGACCTCGAGCCGCCGCGCGGCGGCCTCGAGAAAGAGCTTCCGCACCTCGGCGCACGCCATGCGCATCGCACTCGCGCCCATCTCCACCGACATGCTGCCGGCGGTGAAGCCCTCGTTCGGCGACGCCGAGGTGTCGGTGGGCCGGGTGACCACCCGTTCGAGCGCGACGTCCAGCTCCTCGGCGGCAACCTGGGCGATCGCGGTGACGATGCCTTGTCCGATCTCGACCTTGCCGGAGAGGATGGTGACCGCCTGATCGGCGTCGAACCGCACCCACCGGTCGAGGCGCGGGTTGGCCTTGAGGTTGGCCGGAAGCGGCGGCGCGCTCATTTCGGCGGCGCTTCCCGCAACGCGACCGCCGCGCGGCGAATCGCGCGCAGGATCCGGACGTGCGTGCCGCAGCGGCACAGGTTGCGGTCGAGCGCAGCCGCGACTTCGGCATCGCTCGGATTCCGGTTTTTCCGCAGCAGCGCCGCCGCCGACATCACGATGCCGTTGACGCAGTAGCCGCATTGCGCCGCCTGCTCGACGAGGAACGCCTGCTGCAGCGGGTGCGGATGCTCGGCCGAGCCCAGGCCCTCGATCGTCGTGATGCTGCGGCCCGCCGCCGACCAGAGCGGCGTGTCGCACGACTGGACGGCGTTGCCGTCCATGAGCACCGTGCACGCGCCGCAGTGGCCGGTACCGCAGCCGAAGCGCGTGCCCTTGAGACCGAGATCGTTCCGCAGGACGTAGACGAGCGGCGTGTTCGGCTCCGCCGCGACCGCGCGCTCGGCCCCGTTCACCTTCAGCGTGAAGGTCTCGCTCACCGCTTGATCTTCAGGAGGCGCGCTGCGTTGCCGCCCATGATCAGCGCCCGGTCGGCGGCGCTCAAGCCGGGCACGCTGCGGATGTGCTTGACGGGTTCGTACATCCCCATGTCGTAAGGATAGTCGGTCCCGAGGACCACCTGACGCGCCCCGTACTTGTCGACGAGCTGCCGGAGCATCGTCGTATCGAAGGTGATGGTGTCGAAGTAGAACTTCTTCAGGTAGCTCGTCGGCGCTTTCTTGATCACGGTGCGGCAGTCGGGCCGCGCACGATGCGCGTGGTCCATCCGTGCCCAGTAGTGGGCGAGGTACCCGCCCGCGTGCGGCAGCAGCACCTTGAGCTTCGGGTGACGTTCCATCACGCCGTCGAAGATCAGGTGCGCCGTGGCGACGGTGGTCTCGAGCGGATTGCCGATCACGTTGTTGAAGTAGTGGTCCACCAGCCGCTCGCCCTGGGTGTAACCGATCGGGTGCATGAAGATCAGCACGTCGAGCTCCTGCACCTTGGCGAAGAACTTTTCCAGGTTCAGGCGCGAGTCGGTCAGGTCCATCCCGTTGACGCTCGGATTGATCTCGACCCCGCGCAGTCCCAGCTGCCTGACGCAGCGCTCCAGCTCGCCGACCGCGAGCTCGACGTTCTGGAGCGGCACCGTCCCCAGCGCGACGAACCGGTCGGGCCAGGTCGCGACGATCTCGGCGAGCCGGTCATTGACCGCGCGCGCGAGCTCGAGCCCGAGGCCCGCTTCGGTCCAGTAGTAGGTCTGGTTGGGTGCGGGCGACACCGCCTGGATGTCGATCCCCATCCGGTCCATGTCCTTCAGGCGGATCTCGATGGTCGAAAGCTTCTCCCCGCGCTCCTGCATCTGCTTCACGTTCACGTCGCGCGTCAGCTGGTTCGCGAACTGCACGCTCGGCTCGTACTGCGCCGGGTTGAGGTGCGCGACCTTCGCCGCGACGTCGCGGTTGAGGTAGTGGCAGTGGAGGTCGATGCAGGTCGAGCTTGCCGCGGCGGTTCTTCACTACCTTCGACGTCGCGGACCTGGCTGTGCGGCGCAGGCGCGCGTGGCCGTGGGCAGGATTCGCGCACAGCGGCGGGCAGGTGAACATCATGGGAGCGGTCTCCTTTCTTGAGTGAACACCGAGATGCTGCGTAATCAAGTCCTCGCCGACCCCGCCGACACTGCCGGCGTACACGACCCGGCCGGTGTTGAGGATCACGACCTCGTCGGCGAGCCCGAACGCGAGCTTGACGTTCTGCTCGACGAGCACGATCGACTGGCCCTCCTCCTTGAGCCGGGCGATCGTGCGCCCGACCTCGGCGACGATCAGCGGCGCGAGACCTTCCGAGGGCTCGTCCATCAGCAGCACTCGCGGGTTGCCCATCAGCCCGCGGCCGATGGCGAGCATCTGCTGCTCGCCGCCCGACAGCGACCCGGCGTGCTGGTGCTGGCGCTCCTTCAGGCGGGGGAAGACGTCGAACACGCGGTCGAGCGTCCAGGGCCGCGCGCTCCCGGCGCGCGCGATCTGCGCGACCACCAGGTTCTCTCGCACCGTCAACGTCGGGAAGACCCGCCGGCCCTGCGGCACGAGGCCGACGCCCTCTGTGGGCGATCGCTTCGGTTGCCAGCCGGGCGACCTCTTCCCCGAAGAGGCGGATCGTCCCTGCGCGCGGCTGGATGAAGCCGATGATGGTGTTCATGCAGGTCGTCTTGCCGGCGCCGTTGCGGCCGAGGAGCGCGAGCACCTGCCCGGCCTGCAGCGCGAACGAGACGCCGTGCAGGACGTGGCTGTCGCCGTAGAGCGCGTCGACGCCGTCGAGGGCCAGGGCTTCGGTCATCGCTTGCTCAAGTGTCGCCGAGGTAGACCTCGCGCGTCTTCGGGTCGGCCACGACCTCGGCGCGCGTGCCTTCGACGATCACGCTCCCGTAGTGGAGCACCGTGATCCGCTCCGCGAGGTCGAGCGCGGTGTCCATGTCGTGCTCGATCAGGACCACGGTCACCTCGCGCGGGATGGCGCTGACGAGCGCCTTGAGCTGGACCCGCTCCTCGCGCGAGAGTCCCGGCGAACGGCTCGTCGAGCAGCAGCAGGCGCGGGTTCTGCGCGAGCGCCATCGCGATCTCGACGCGGCGCCGCTCGCCGTAGGACACCGCGCCGATCGGCCGCGCGGCGAGGTGGTCGAGCCCGACGCGCTGCAGGACTCGACGCGCCTCCTCGCGCAGGCCGCCGTAGCCGCCGAGCGGCCGGAACGTGTTCCACCGCACCGGCGAGAGCCCGAGCAGCGACAGCACGACGTTGTGCTCGAGCGTGTCCTTGCCGAAGAGCGTGATGATCTGGTAGGTGCGCGCCATGCCGAGGTGCGCGCGCTGGTGCGGCGCGAGGCGCGACGCTTCCTGCCCGAAGACGCGGATGGTGCCGGCGTCGGCGGCGAGATCGCCGGTGATCAGGTTGAAGAGCGTCGTCTTGCCGGCGCCGTTCGGCCCGATGATGAGGCGCCGCTCGCCGGGCTCGACGGCGAGCGAGACGTCGTTCGTCGCCGGCAGGCCGCCGAACGCCTTCTTCAGGCCGACGATCTCGAGCGCTGGGGTCACTTCGCCCGCGCCTTCCACGCCGCCCACCAGCGCCGCAGGCCCGGCACCAGGCCGTCGGGCATGAACACGACGATCAGCACGAACACGAACCCGAGCAGCATGTTCCACCGCTCGATGTACGCCGAGACGTAGTTCTTGAGGATCACCACGATCGCCGCGCCGACGATCGGCCCGGCGAGCGTGCCCGAGCCGCCGGCGATCACCGCGAGCAGCCCTTCGGCGGAGTTCTGGAGCGAGAGCGAGATCGGGTGGATGTACTTGTGGTAGTAGACGAACAGCAGTCCCGACACCGCGCCCCAGAAGCCGGCGTAGACGAACGTCACCCAGCGGATGAGCCCGACGTTGTGGCCGAGCGTCGCCATCCGCCGCGGCTGGTCGCGCGTGCCGCGCAGCGCCGCGCCGAACGGGGAGCCGACGAACCGCGCCATCAGCCAGATCGAGACCACGGTCACGATCAGCGCGAAGTAGTAGAACGCGGTCGAGTCGTCGAGATTGATGCCGAACGGCGCCGGCCGCGTGAGGCCGCGCAGGCCGTTGTCGCCGTCGGTCACCGACACCCAGCGGTACGCCGTGCCCCAGAGCACCTGCGAGAGCGCGAGCGTCAGCATCAGGAAGCCGAGGCCGGTGGCGCGCAGCGCGATCAGGCCGAACAGGCACGCCATGAGCGTGGTCGCCGCGAGCGCGAGCGGCGCGGTGAGCCAGTGCCCGAAGCCGAGCTTGAGGAACAGCCAGGCGGAGACGTACGCGGCGACGCCGACGTACGCGGCGTGACCGAGGGTCGGCAGCCCGCCGTAGCCGAGCAGCAGGTTGATGCTCGCGGCGAAGATCGCCGCGATCAGCACCTGGCTGGTGAGGTTGACGTAGAACTCGCCGGCGACCCACGGCAGCGCGACGGAGTGCGACGCCGAGCGCCGCGAGCCAGGCGCGGCGGCTCATGCGGCGAACTTCCCGAACAGCCCGCGCGGCCGGAACGCGATGACGAAGATCATCGGCAGGAACAGGATCACGTAGGCGAGGTCGGGCAGCAGCGCGACGCCGAACGTGTAGACGAAGCCGATGATGAAGCTGCCGACGAACGCGCCGACGAGGCTGCCGACGCCGCCCAGGATCACGACGATCAGGGCGAGCGGCAGCATGTCGGCGTCGAGTCCCGGGTAGGCCGACAGCATCGGGCCGCCGATGATGCCGCCGGCGCCGGCGAGCAGCGCGCCGAGGCAGAACACGGTGGTGAAGAGCTTCGACACCGGGATGCCGACCGCGCGCGCCATCTGCATGTCGTCGACGCCGGCGCGGATCATCGCGCCGAGGCGCGTGCGCTCCATCAGCAGATACAGGCCGATCGCCACCGCGATCGGCGATCCCGATCACGACCAGCCGGTAGGTCGGGAACGCGAGCCCGGCGAAGCGCAGCGGCTGCTGCAGGTACGGCGGCGTCGGCACCGGGATCGGGTCGCCGCCCCAGACGATCAGGCAGAAGTCCGCGATCATGAACGCGATGCCGAGCGTGACCAGCACCTGGCCGAGCACGTTGCCGGCGAGCTTGCGCAGGATGAAGCGCTCGACGAGCCCGCCGAACGCGGCGACCACGAGGCCCGCCGGCGAGCGCCGCGAGCCAGAGGTTCGGGAGGAACTTGAGGAACGAGGCGCCGATGTAGGCGCCGAGCATGAAGAGCGCGCCGTGCGTCAGGTTCGCGATCCGCATCAGCCCGAAGATCAGCGAGAAGCCCGACGACAGCAGGAACAGCAGCCCGCCGAGGGCGAGGCTGTTCAGCGTCTGTATGGCCCAGAACTGCATGGGTGAGGAGTCATTCCCGCGCCGTCACCCCGGAGGACCGTTATCCGGGGCGGAATCCAGGCCGGCGCGGGCCTGGACCCCGGCGTTCGCCGGGGTGACGGTTACGACTCGAGGTTCTTCGCCGGCGGCCAGTCGCGCGAGTACACCGGGTTCGCGAGGAACGCCTTCGGGTCGTAGGTCCAGAACTGGCTCACGGCCGGATAGGTGAAGATGACCGAGTTCACCAGCCGCCCGTCCTTGCGCTCGACCCGCCGCATGTAGACGTTGCCGACCACGTTGCCGTAGTCGTCGAACGTGACCGGCCCGCGGCACGCGAGGGTGTTCGTCTTGCGAAGCGCAGCCATGAACGCCTTCTTGTCCTCGATCTTGCCCTGCACCGCGTTCAGGCCCGCCTCCAGCACCGCGGCGTCGGTGTAGGTCGCCGCGGCGTAGAACCCCGGGTCGTATTTCGCCTCGGCGCGGAATGCAGGCGGCGAACTTCCGGTTCACCGGGTTGTCGAGCTCGGCGGAGTACCAGCACGCGGTGACGATGCCGAGCGCCTCGTCGCCCATGTTGCGCAGCACCGCCTCGTCGAGCGCCGTCATGCCGCCGACGACGTTGACCTTGCCGCGCAGCCCGTACTCGTTGAACTGCCGGAGGTAGCGGAAGCCGTTCGACCCGGCGAAGCCGATGAACAGCCCGTCGACGTTCGTCTTGAGCTGGGCGATGTAGGTCGCGTAGTCGGGCACCGTGAGGGGCGAGAACATCTTCTGCACGACCTTGCCGCCCGCGTCCTCGAACACGCGCTGGAAGCCGGCGACCATCTCGTGGCCGTAGGCGATGTCGTCGGCCATCACCGCCATGCGCCGGTACTTGAGCGTCTTGGCGCAGTAGTCGGCGAGCGGCTGCGCGCACTGCGAAGAGGTCGACGTGGGCCGCACGAACCAGGGGTTGAGCTTGCGCTGGGTCATGTCTTCGGCGGCGGCCACCGAGATCGTCGGCAGCTGCTGGCTCCGGATGTAGTCGTCGGCGGCGAGCGCCGAGGCGGCGTCGAGCGGACCGATCAGCACCTGGATGCGGTCCTTCTCGACCAGCTCCTGCAGCTTGGTGCGCGCCTGCGCCGGCACGCCGCCGCGTGTCGGCGACGCTCAGCGCGACCTTGCGGCCGGCGAGCGTGTTGTTGCGCTCGCGCAGGTACATGACGAGCGCCCGCTCCATGTCGATGCCGCCCGAGGCGAGCGGCCCGGTCTTCACGGTCGAGCAGGCCGACGCGGATCGGCTCGCTCTGGGCGGCGGCCCACGGCGCGTTCGCGGCGGCGACGCCGGCGCCGAGGCCCTGCAGGAATTTCCGACGGCTGATGGTCATGGTTTCTCCTCCTCTTGGACGATGGTGCTGCTCAGTGTTTCTGCTGTGCGCCCGGCTGCTTGAGCGGATGCGCGCGGGCGAACGGCGTCGAGCTTGAAGCACTCGTCGACGATGCGGTGCAGGGTCGGGAACGGCGCCGGATCGCACTCGAAGAGCTTCGCGCCGACCGCGTGCGAGACGACGCAGACGTCGGCGAGCGTGACCCGGTCGCCGTGGCAGTAGCGTCCGGTCTCCTTCTCGCCGGCGAGATGCGACTCGATCGCGCGCGAGCCCTCGTTGAACCAGTGCCGGATCCACTTGAGCTTCTGCCGGCTCGTCGAGCTTCAGCTCGTTGCCGAGGTAATTGCGGATGCGCGGCACGATGAGCGGGTGGACGTCGCACGCAGTGATCATCGCCAGGCCGCGCACGCGCGCGCGCTCGCGCGGCGCCTTCGGCAGCAGCGGCGGCTCGGGGTGGGTCTCGTCCAGGTACTCGAGGATCGCGAGCGACTGGAACAGCGGCGCCCCGTCGCCGTCGAGGAGCGCGGGGACGACGGCCTGCGGGTTCACCCCTTTGTAGCCGTCGGCGAACTGCTGGCCGGCGAGGAGATCGACGACCGTCTCCTCGAACGCGATGCCCTTCAGGTTGAGCGCGATGCGGACGCGGAAGCTCGCGAGCGAGCGCCAGAAACCGTACAGCTTCATTGGAGTCCTCACTTGGCCGGGATGATCGGCACCAGCACGTAGGCCGGCCGGTCGGGTCCGACGTGCAGCGTGGTCCGGCCGCCGAACACGGCCGCCGGCCGGTCGCGCGGGTCGTCGTGCAGGAACGGGCCGCAGCCGCGCAGCTCGTTCTTGAAGTTGGAGAGGCGCGCCCCGGTCGACTTCTGCCATTCGTAGTCCCGGCCGCGCACGCTGAGCGCGATCCGGTGCCCGGCCGGCACCACGATCGACGTGGGCCACAGCTCGACGTCAAGCCCCACCGGCTCGCCGGGCGTCAGCGGCTGCAGCTCGTCGTGGGTGTGATACGGCCGGTACTCGGTCGAGACCTTCGGGTCGAGCTTGCGGTGCGACGCGCGGAGCCAGCCCTGCGCGATCGGCGTGTGCGGGTCGATCGCGCCCATGAACGTGATCTCGCGCAGGTCCGGCGTGAACACGCGGAAGACGAGGAAGAGATCCGCGTCGCGCGTCGTCGAGGAGATCGTGAGCTTCGCCGCGAGCGGGCCGGTGATCTCGGTCTCGCGCTCGAGCGGCGGCGAGAGGAAGGTCAGCCCGTCGCCGAGCGCGTCGAACGCGATCGTCGCCGCCGCCCTGGCCTGCTCGCGGCTCAGCACCTGTCCGGCCGGGTCGAGGTGGAATTTCGTCCACTGCGTGCGCGCGATCGGCCACTCGTTCTCGTGCCGCTCCACGAAGCGGTCGACGTGGCGCACCTGGAGCTGCACGCGCGGCTGCCTGTCCCAGCCGTTCTTCTCGCCCTTCAGGAAGCAGTCGAAGAAGCGCTTCTGCAGCAGGCGGCCGTAGTCGGTGTAGAAATGGGTCCAGTGCTCGATGCCGTGCGCCTCGAGCCACTTGTCCTTCGACGCGACGCGGACGAAGCCCTCGAAGTTGCCGCGCGGATGCAGGCCCTGTCCGCCCCAGTTCGCCGCGGTGAGGAGCGGCGCGGTGATCCTCTCCCACACCGGCGAGCGCGCCTTGTGATACGCGTCGTCGAGCGGATGGGCGAGGATCTCGTCGCCGAAGTCGCACCGGTTCGCGTACAGCTCTCTCTCCGACAGCGTTTCGTCGCCGCACACCAGGTCGCCGGTCGCGCGACTGCGCGGCCCGCGCTCGCCGAGGCCGTACTGGACGGTCTTCACCTGCATGTCGTACCAGTTGGCCCAGAACGTCGACAGGATCCCGCCGTGGTGGGTCATGTCGCGGTACCAGTCCGCCGCGCCCTCCCACACGCACATCGCCGCGAGATGCGGCGGCTGGAGCGTGGCGACGTGCCACTGGTTGATGCCGTAGTACGAGATGCCGTTCAGCCCGATCTTGCCGTTCGACCAGGGCTGCACGCCCGCCCACTCGATGCACTCGTAGAAGTCCTTCGTCTCGCGCGGCGAGAAGTGGTCGACGTAGCCCGGCGAGCGGCCGGCGCCGCGCGAATCGACGCGCACGCAGACGTAGCCGTCGGGCACCCACTTTTCCGGGTCGACGACCTCCCAGCTCTGGTACTTGTTCGAGGAGCCGGCGGGAACGTCCGGATGCTCGGCCACCATGCGCTGCCAGGCGCTCGGATAGCCGTCCTGGAACGCGAGCCCCTTCGCGTACGGCCCGTAGGTGAGGATCACCGGGTGGCGGCCGTCGGCGAGCGGCCGGAAGACGTCCGCGCGCAACACCAGGCCGTCGTCCATCGCGATCGGGACGTCCCACTCGACGCGCATCCCGTCGCGGATCTCGCTCCGCGGTCCGCCCATCGGTCTCCTCCATCGCCGATCGTTGGTTTGCTTCTGTCCGGCGGGGCGCTGAGTGTAGCCGGAGTCCGCGGGGCGCGCGACCGATGCCTTTTCGGCATGGGCGGCATGCCGCTGCCGAATGGTGCCGCGCCGGCCGGTGGGCTAGGATTCGCGCTCGCCGCAGCGAGAGGAGCTTCAGCCGTGAACGTCGGAATCGCCGGAACCGGCCGCATGGGCGCGGCCATCGCCACGCGCCTGCTCGGACAGGGTCACGCCGTCACCGTCTGGAACCGCACGGCGGCCAAGATTGCGCCGCTCGTCGCGGCGGGCGCGAAGGCCGCGGACTCGCCGGCGGCGCTCGCCGGCGCGTCGGAGGCGATCATCACCATCCTCACCGACGCCGGGGCGATCGACGCCGCCTACAACGGCCCGTCGGGGCTGCTCGCCGGCGACGTGAAGGGGAAGCTCTTCATCGAGATGAGCACCGTCCGTCCGGAGACCGCACAGGCGCTCGCAGCGAAGGTGCGGGCGAAGGGTGCGGCGATCGTCGAATGCCCGGTGGGCGGAACTACCGGCCCGGCGCGCGACGGCAAGCTCTTCGGCTTCGCCGGCGCGACCGAAGCGGATTTCGCGCGCGCGAAGCCGCTGCTCGAGCAGATGTGCCGGCGGGTCGAGCACGTCGGCCCGGTCGGCGCCGGCTCGAGCATGAAGCTCGCGATCAACCTGCCGCTGCTCGTGTACTGGCAGGCGCTCGGCGAGGCGCTCTCGCTCGTGCGGCCGCTCGGCCTCGAGCCGGCCCGGATCATGGACATCTTCACCGACACTTCGGGCGCGCCGAACATGCTCAAGAACCGCGCCGCCTCGATCGCGACCCAGCTCGCGGGCGGCGACGTCGCGCCGACGAACGAGGTCGACGTGATGCGCAAGGACCTGCGGACGATGCTCGAGGAGGCGCGCGCGCTCGGCGTCGCGCTGCCGGTGACCGCGCGCGCGCTGGAATGCTTCGACCGCGCGTCCCGCGATGGCCTCGGCGCGGCCGACTGCACGAAGATGCCGGCGTACTGGGTGGAGCGGGGCGGGCGGGCCAAGGATTGATCGGCGTCGTAACATCGCTCCCGCGACTACCGCAAGGTGATGGAGCTGTGAGCGCGGCGGAACTCCGCAAGCTGGGCGCGCGCGAGCTGCGCCTCGAGCTCGAGGCGCTCTACGCGGACTACGCCGGCTGCCTCGACGACGAGCGGTTCGAGGACTGGCCGGCGTTCTTCGCCGACGACTGCGTCTACCGGATCGTCCCGCGCGCGAACTTCGGCCTGCCGCTCGCCACCTGGTCGTGCGAGGGCAAGGGCGGGCTCGCCGATCGCGTCGTCGCGATCCGCAAGACGATGATGTACGCGCCGCGCTACGTGCGGCGCCTCGTGACCGGGATCCGGATCCGCGGCTGGGACGGGGAGGTGCTGGCGGTGCGTGCGAACTATCTCGCGCTCGAAACGCTGGTCGACGAGCCGACGCGCGTGTTCAACTGCGGCGAGTACCGCGACCGGCTGGTCGTCGTCGGCGACCGCCTGCAATTCAGGGAGAAGCTCTGCGTGTTCGACAGCCTCCTCGCTCCCGACAGCCTGATCTTTCCGCTTATGAGCAAGTGGGTGGAAGTCGCCAAGGTCGCCGAGGTCCCCGAGGACGGCACGTTCCGCACGTTCCTCGGCGACGAGCCGGTCTGTCTCTACAACGTCGGCGGCACGATCTACGCGACGCACGACACCTGCACCCACGGCCAGGCGAGCCTCGCCGACGGCTTCATCGACGACGACAAGATCGAGTGCCCGCTCCACCAGGGACTGTTCCAGATCGCGACCGGCAAGGCGGTCGGCGCGCCGTGCACCGTCGACATCCGCGTCTACCCGGTCAAGGTCGAGAACGGCGCGGTGCTGCTGGAGGAACCCGCATGAGGATCTGCCGCTTCGACGACGACCGCCTCGGCCTGGTGAAGGGCGACGACGTGCTGGACGTGACCCCGGCGTTCGAGGTGATTCCGCCGCAACGCTGGCCGCTCGCGCCCGGCGACCCGCTGATCGCGAACCTCGACCGCGTGCTCGAGCGCGTGCGCGCGCTCGAGGCGGGCGCGCCGCGCCGCAAGCTCGCCGGCGTCAAGCTCAAGTCGCCGGTCGCCAACCCGACGAAGATCGTCAACGCGCCGATCAACTACCAGGCGCACATCGACGAGGCCAAGGCCGACCCGAAGCTCGGCGGCGGACGCAAGCTGAACCACATCACCGACTGGGGGCTGTTCCTCAAGGCGACGAGCGCGCTCATCGGGCCGGGCGAGCCGATCCGCCTCCGCATGCCGGAGCGGCGCAACGACCACGAGGTCGAGCTGGCGGTCGTGATCGGGCGCGAGTGCCGGACGGCGACGCTCGAGAACGCGCTCGATTTCGTCGCCGGCTACGCGATCGGGCTCGACATGACGATCCGCGGGCCGGAGATGCCGTCGTGGCGGAAGTCGGTCGACACCTACGCGGTGTGCGGGCCGTGGCTGACGACGAAGGACGAGGTGCCGGATCCGAACAACCTGCGGCTCTCGCTCAAGGTGAACGGCGAGACGCGCCAGGACAGCACGACCGCGCGGATGGTCTACAACGTGCACAAGCTGATCGAGTACGCGACCAGCATGTACACGCTCTACCCCGGCGATCTGATCTTCAGCGGGACGCCGGAGGGCGTCGGGCCGGTGCAGCCGGGCGACGTCATCACGGCGGAGATCGAGCAGGTCGGGCGGTTCGACGTCGCGTCGCGGCCTACGAAGCCTGACGCGGCGGCGGCGCACCCCGCCTCCGGCGCGCCCGCCCGGCCGGATCGGCCGTTCGCGCTAGCCGAAGGTCGGACCGCGCGTCGGCGGGGCCCGATGGTGCCTGCATTCGATTTGGCCCACAATCGGCGCGGAACGAATGGCGTTGGCTGAGGGGCGAACGATGGCGGAGGGCGGGACCGACGCGTGCCGGCAGTGCGGGTTCACGAACGATCCGCAGGCGCGTTTCTGCGAGAACTGCGGCGCGAATCTGCACGAAAGCTGCCCGAGTTGCGGGGCGGCGCTGGGCGCCCGGCAGAAGTTCTGCCGCGCCTGCGGCGAGCCGCTCGGCGCCGCGCGGGCCGTCCTGTCCAAGGTCCAGACCCCGGAGCATCTCGCGAGCCGCATCGCACCCGCGGACGCCGAGCGCAAGATCGCCACCGTCCTGTTCGCTGACATCGCGAACTCCACCGAGATCATCAGGGACTTCGATGCCGAGGAGGCGAGGCGCCTGCTCGCACCGACCGTCGAGCTGATGGCGGACGCGGTGCACCGGTACCAGGGGATCGTCATCCGCGACCGCGGCGACGGGATCATGGCGAGCTTCGGTGCGCCCCTCGCTCTGGAAGATCATGCGGTGATGGCGTGCTATGCGGCGCTCGACATGCAGCAGGCGATCCGCGTGCGCGCGAACGAGGTGGCGCGCGACATCGGCCTGCCACTGGAGGTCCGCGTCGGGATCAACTCCGGTCCGGTCGTCGTCACGGTGAGGCACGAGGCCGGGAAGGCGCGCGAGATCCGCGTGGACGGGGTGCCGACCCACATCGCGGCGCGGCTCGAGCCGCTCGCCAGGCCCGGCAGCATTCTGCTCAGCCGCGACACCGTGGCGCTCGCCGAGGGCTTCGTCCGGGTCAGCGCGATGGGCGCCTACACGCTCAAGGGGATCCAGGACCCGGTGCAGGTCGCCCGGCTCGAGGGCGTGAACACCCGCTCGCGCATCCACGCGCTCGCCGCGCGCGCGATGTCGAAATTCGTCGGCCGGCAACTCGAGGTCGAGACCCTCCGGCGCGCGGCGGCGCAGGCGCTGTCCGGGCGCGGCCAGGTGGTCGCCCTCGTGGGCGAGGCCGGCGTCGGGAAATCCCGCGTATTCCTCGAGTTCACCCATTCCCCGTCGATGCAGGAATGGCTGGTACTGGAGGCGGGGTCGGTCTCCTACGGAAAGGCCACGTCGTACCTGCCGCTCGTGGATCTGCTCACCCGCTACTTCGACATCCATGTCCGCGACGACGAGCAGCGCGTGCGCGACAAGGTCGTGGCGAAGCTGGCGGGCTTTGCCGAGGAGCAGTTGCTCGCGCAGAGCCCGTTCCTGCTCGGCATTCTC
This sequence comes from uncultured beta proteobacterium, assembly GCA_963827555.1. Classification (GTDB taxonomy): domain Bacteria; phylum Pseudomonadota; class Gammaproteobacteria; order Burkholderiales; family SG8-39; genus DATEDA01. The sequence continues at coordinate 120,148 of CAWHBL010000018.1, read as the reverse complement.
GGCGTGGGGCTGACGAGCGACGCCTGGACGAACCTGTCGCCGCCCGAGCGCCGCCGCACCATCGTCGACGCGCTCAAGCGGCTGTTCGTGCGGGAGTCGCAGAGGCAGCCGCTCTGCCTGGTGTTCGAGGACCTGCACTGGGTCGACACCGAAACGCAGGCGTTCCTCGAGACGCTGCTCGACAGCATCCCCGCGGCCCGGCTGCTGCTGCTCGTGAACCACCGGCCCGAGTACCGCAGCAGCTGGGGTGGGAAGAGCTATTTTTCCCAGGTGCGGATCGACCCGCTGCCGCCGGCGAGCGCCGAGGAGATGCTGGACGGCCTGCTCGGCTCCCACGCCGAGGCGGTGCCCCTCAAGCGGGCGCTGATCGAGGTGACGGAGGGCAACCCGCTGTTCCTGGAGGAAAGCGTTCGCAGCCTGTTCGAGTCCGACGTGCTGCGCGGCAGCCGGGGGCAGTGGCGCGCGCAGGCGTCGCTGCCCGCGGGTTTCGTTCCGCCTACGATCGAGGCGCTGCTCGCAGCGCGCATCGATCGCCTGCAGCCCGCGCTCAAGGAGATCCTGCAGTGCGCCGCCGTGATCGGCGGCGATATTCCGCGGTCGCTGCTCCAGACGGTGTCCGGGGTGCCGCAGCGTGACATCGAGACCGGGGTGCGGGAGCTGCAGGCGGCGGAGTTCCTGTACGAGAAGGCGTTGTTCCCCGAGGATGCGTACACCTTCAAGCATGCGATGACGCGCGAGGTCGCGTACGCGAGCCTGTTGCGGGAACGGCGGAAGATGCTGCATGCGCGCGCCGCGCACGCAATCGTCGCCCAGGCGGCAGGGCGCCTGGACGAGTACGTGGAACGCATCGCGCTGCACGCAGAGCAGGGCGAGCTCTGGCCGATGGCGCTCGACTACCTCGAGCGCGCCGGCCGGAAGGCGTTCGCGCTCTTCGCGAATGCCGAGGCCGCCGGGTTCTTCGAGCGGGCGCTGGCCGTGCTGCGCCGGCTGCCCGAGAACCGTGCGACGCTCGAGCAGGCGATCGACCTTCGCTTCGAGCTGCGCAACGCCCTGGTCGCCCTGTGCGAACTCGACCGCATCCGCAAGTGCCTGGAGGAGCTCGAACCGTTCATCGCGAGCGCGGGCGACAAGGTGCGCAGCGCGCGACATGCGGCATTCAGGTGCAATCACCATTTCTACGCCGCGGAGCAACGGCGCGCGATCGAGTTCGGCGAAACCGGCCTGCGCCTTGCCCGCGAGTACGGCGACCCGCGCGTCGAAGGCGAGCTCCTGTACCGGCTCGGGCAGAGCCACCACCTGCTCGGCGACAACCGGCGCGCGATCGCCCTGCTCGAGGAGAGCATCAAGGCGACCGTCGAGGAGCGCGAGCGCGAACGCGTCGAGCTCAGCGTCATCCCGGCGGTGGTCAACCGCACGTGGCTCGTCAGCGTGCTCGCGGAAACGGGCGACTTCAGGGCCGCCGTCACCTGCGCCAAGCGCGCGCTCGAGATCGCGGAGCGCGCCGAGCATCCGCTCAGCCAGGTGCTCGGGTGGTTCGCGAGCGGCCACCTGCTGCAGCGGAAGGGCGAGCTGAACGGCGCGATCGCGGCGCTGGAGCGCGGCGAAGCTCTCTCCGACCGGTACGCGCTGCCGTTGTGGCGCCTGCGCGTGCAGTCCTCGCTCGGCCTCGCCTACGCCTGCTCCGGCCGGGTGGCCGAGGGTCTGGCGCTCGCGCGGCAGGCGCTGGGCAGCGCCGAGCGCATGGGGCTGATGGTCGACCAGCCGATGCTGCTCGTCTACCTCGGGGAAGCTTCGCTGCTCGCCGGGGGGATCGAGGAAGCGCTGAACCATGGCGAGCGGGCGCTCGCGACTGGCGCTCGCCCACGAAGCGCCCGGGAACGAGGCCTGGGCGAGATTCCTGATCGCCCGCGCCCGCCTCGCGTCCGCGCCCGAAGCCGCCGACGAACCGGTCGCGGAGCTCGAGGCAGCGCTGCGCCTCGCCGAGGCCTGCGGGGCCCGTCCGCTGGCGGCCTTCTGCCGGACGGCGCTCGCGGAGATCCACGACCGGCGAGGGGATACGGCTCGAGCGGAGGCCCATGCGTCGGCCGCGGACGCCGCCTACGCCGAGCTCGACATGCGACCGCTGCTGCGCGACCCGGCGCACTGACGCCCGGCGCGGCGAACCGCGCGAACCCCGGCCGCCGCTCGGCGACCCCCTACCTCGTCTTGCTCAGGAACAGCTCGATCGCTTGCCGGACATCGTCGCGGATCTGGATTTCGCTACGCCTGGCCTTCGCCAGGATGGCTTCCAGGGCGTTGCGGGCGTCGGCGCCGCCGATTGCGGCGAGCGCCTGTGCCGCCCTCGCCCGGTACTGCGCCGCGAAGTTGTCGACGTCCCGCTTGACGTAAACTTCCATCGTCGACGCCACTTCCCACCGGTGCTTTTTGAGCTCCATGTAGCTCGCTTCGGCTTCCCGGCGCACGAGCTCGAGTTGATCCGAGGCAGCGCCTTTCTCGAGGGCCCCGATCAGGTCGGCGACGATGGCCTGCTTGTACCGGGTCACCCTCATCAAGTTTCCGTCCTCGCAATCCACCGCCAGCCACCGGGCAAGTTCGCGGGCGGCTCGGACGGCTTCTTCCTCGCTCAGGCGTCCGGCGCCGTTTGTGGCAAGAGCGGTGGACGGCAGAAGAACCGTCGCGGTCGCGAGCAAGAGCGAGATTGTCAGCGGGCTTGCAGAGGTCAGGCGTCGGATCAGGCGCATGGCCGGCTCCTCAGGGACGGTCCCAGTCGGCTTCCAGCGGCGGACAGTCCGCGCTCGTCCTCAATGGCGGGCATTTGCGCCCCGTATGACCGCGCTGGCCGTTCTTGATCAGCATCGTTCCGTTGAACTCGTCGTCGTGCGTGTTCATCCGGAAGACCTGACCCGCGCTGAAGTGATGTCGTCTCCCCTTCCCGTCGGTATTCATTATGTTGCCCTCGGTGAACGCCGGGTCGTCCTCGGTATGCCCACCCTCGTCGCCCGGGCGTAAGCCGAACGCGTGGCCGAATTCGTGCGCCAGAGTCGCCCGGTTCGCAAAGGTCCCGATGTAGATGATGTTCGGGTCCCCTCCGTCGCGCTTTCTTCGCGCAGATCTTGCCCGTGCCCCCCTTGCCGCTGTAGTAGACGTTCAAGGCCCCGCGCTCGTAGAAGCCGCTTTGGCGGACGCGCCGGAGGTTCTGGCAATGCATCGATTTGTCGTCGTCGACCCTGAACCCTTGCTCGATGGCTTCGACCGCTTCGCCCGTCACCGTCCGGTAAGTCGGTTTGAACTCGACGCCGACCCTGTTCTGCTCGAAGAGCAAGTTGGCTTTCGCCATGTGATCGGTTGCCTCAGCCCGGGCGTCGGGCTTCACGATCCAGACGCGCACGGGCACGTCGATGACCGGCTCCAAGGTGACCGACCGCTGGTCGTTCGCATCGTCGGTCCAGGCGGGCTTTGCCAGCAGCATCCGGTTCTTCTTCGACAGAATCGCTATCCAGGGCTCGCACCCGGGAAGGAGATTGCCGAGCGACAGCTCGCCGGTGGAGCGTGTGGCTTCCATGAGCTCACATCCGCCGGCACCCGGGGCGGTGCGCGCGTGGACGAGCACGACTACCCGGTCGCCGCCGTCGATGCCGTTGATCGTCAGCTTGTCGGCGATCGCGGGCGAAGCCGGACTCAACAGACCCGCCAGCAAGAGCGCCTGGCGCAACGTTCTGGATCCCATGGTTGGCATCTCCTTCGAGCGAGCTCTTCCGGTTACCCGGTCTCCCGGCGGGTGCGATCGACTCAAGCCTCGCTGTCCTCGATACCCTCGAACAGCTCGTGCTTGTGCAGGACGGCGGGCAACGTGTCGACGGAACGCACCAGGTAGTAGCCCTCGGCAAAGTCCGACGGCCTGTCGATCCTGACGCGCTCGTCGAGGGCGAGGCGAACGAACGTCGCTGCCATATTGTGCTTCCCGACCAGATCGTGGATGTTGGTGATCGTCGCGAACCGGCCGGCGTTGATCTCGGTGATGCAGGGCCGCCCGTTCTCGCTTTCCTTGATGTCGACGAAGAACACGCCGCATGCCTTCGCGTCGAGCGCGCGGATCGCCTGCTCGCAGACCTTCACGATGCGCGGTTCGTAGGCGGTTCTGGCGAGCGCCGGCGTCGAAGACACGCCGCTCGGGCTCCCGTCGTGGAGGTACGTGATGCGTTCGGCCATCTTCGCGAGCACCATGGTGCCGTTGTTCCAGAGGCACTGGACGCAGAAGTCGCGACCCGGGAGGTACTCGGACAGAGTGAAGGATCCCGAGGGCACCCCGCGCATCTGCTCCCAGTAGGCGATCCAGCTTCGCACCTGCTCCGCGCTTTTCACCGGGATGGCGCCGTAGGAACCCGTGCCCGAGCGGACCCGGCACCAGAGCTGCTCACGCGGACCGAAGCGCCGAAACAGCGTCTCGATCCTGGACGCGTCCGTGACCGGGTAGGTCAACGGGGCCGGAATGCCGCGACGGCGCAGAAATGCAGTGAGGGCGTACTTGTCCTGGCACCGCTCGATGACCGAGGTGCGCGGGAGGAAAGTGCGGCACCCGAGCCTGTTCCGCAGCGCCGCGATTGCGCGCACGTCGTTGTCGTTCGTCGGCAGGAGCAGATCGACGTGCTCGCGCTTGACGATCCGCCGCAGGGCCGCAGGGTAGGCCTCGGAGGCCACCGGGAGCAGGCAGTTGCGGTCGGCAGCGGATTTCCTGAGAAAGAACCGGCTGTCGTTGCAGCCGACGATCACGAGCGACGGATCGCCGGCTCTCAGGCTGCGGATGAGGTTGTTGCCCGGGGCCGAGCCTGCGTCCAGGACGAGCACCGTGGCACTCACGCAGGTCTCCTCTCGGGCGGGCCGTGCATGAGGGGAAACTACAACGGCCGGCGCGTCGGCGGCCATACCGGGATCTGCCCGGATGGCAGCCGGAGCGCGCCGCCCGATAAGCCGCGCTACGCTATCCGACCTTCTTGATGGTGACCTTGTAGCGCTTCATGAGCGCCTTCAGTTTCTCGAGGAACTCCGGCCAATCGTCATCCCAGGTCTTGCCGCTTCGCCTGGGCTTGCTCGCGAACACTAGGGTAATCGGCCGCTTCTTCGCACTCTTGGCCGCCTTCGCGCCGGCTTTCCTGCGCGGTCGCCGCGCGACCCTTCCGGATACTTCCGATTGTTGGTCCGACATGGCTCACCTCTCCCGAGAGATCGAAAGAAACGCTTTACTGCCCGCCCACCTGCGCATTGTGGGCAAACTCCAGCGTGCAGGCAATCGAATCCGCTCGTGCGCCGATGAAACGCGCGAGCTTCGGTAAGCATCAGCTACCGCCGTCTGCTGCGCGGGCCGACTCGATCGCGGCGCGGATCCGCCCGGCGTCGCCGACCTCCTTCATCAGCAGCAGCGCGAGCCGCGCGAGGAAGAGCGGCTGCCTCGCCTCGCCGAGCTCGGTCATCGCATAGCACGCCCGGGTGTAGACCTCGTCCAGTTCCTGGTCGGTAAGCATCGAGTAAGTCCCTATTCGGAGCGCGCGCCGCACCGCGCTCCGGATCGAGTCCGCCCGCGCCTCGCGCCAGCGCCCGGCGACGTGGCCGTCGGGACGCACGAGATAGCACGCCGCCGGGGCGGCGCCGTAGAGCGGGAAGAGCCGGCCGGTCGCGTCCCACGCGTCGGCGCCGGCGGCTCGCCGCGGCGCGATCCAGACCACCGATAGCGGCAGATCGCGGAGCTCCGCGAGCGCCGCCCGCGGGTCGTCGCCGCGTCAGGCAGAGCGCGGTGTAGCCGGCGCCGAGCAGCTCGGTGACGTGTCGCGATCCCGTCGCGGTCTCGACCGGGCACTCCGCGAGCACCGCGCCCGGCGACCGGCCCCGCGGGCAGCGCGTCCGAATCGGCGGCGTTGAGCGGCGAGTCGGCGAACGTGATCGCGCTCGTCTGGCGCGGGTTGATCAGCGTCGCGAAGAACGGATCTTGCGTCGCAAGCCCGAGCGCGGCCTCGCGCATGAGCGTGAACGCGTGCGACGGCGGTGCCATGAACTCGGTGGACTTTGACGCGTGGCGGATGTTCTCGCGCGCGGCGAACACCCGCTCGCTCGAGTACGAGTCGAGGAGTCGTGCGGGCGCGCGGCCCTGCGTCACCCACGCGAGCTTCCACGCGAGGTTGTGCGTGTCGTCGATCCCGGAGTTCATGCCGCGCACGCCGAAGATCGGCACCAGGTGCGCCGCGTCGCCGGCGAAGAGCACGCGGTCGTGGTTGTAGCGCTCGAGGGTGAGACAGTTGGCGCGATAGGCGCTGATCCACACCGGCGTCCAGTCGTCGCGCTCGCCGATCCACTCGAGGTGGCTGCGTACGCGCGGCAGCACGTTCTCCGGCTTGACCGCCTCCTCCGGATCCTCGTCGTCGCGGAGCTGGTAGTCGACGCGCCAGATGTCGCGCGGCTGCCGGTGCATGAGGATCGTCGAGCCGGGATTGGTCGGCGGATCGAACCAGGCGCGGCGCTCGGTCGGGTAGTCGGACTTCAGGTGGATGTCGACGATGATGTACGTGCCGTCGTAGGTCGAGCCCGAGAACCTGAGGCCGAGCGCCTGGCGCACCGCCGACCGCGCGCCGTCGCAGGCGACGACCCAGTCGGCGCGGAGGCGATAGGGCCCCTGCGCCGTCTCGAGGTCGAGCGCCACGCCGTCGTCGCCCCGCTCCAGGCCCGCGAGCTTCGTCTGCCAGCGGATCTCGACGAGCCCGGCCAGCGCGTCGGCACGGTCGGCGAGGAGCTGCTCGCACATGCACTGCTGCGAGGTTCACCATCGGCGCGAACCGCTGGTTCTCGTCCATCGGCATCTGCAGCCGGTACACCGGCACGTCGCGGTAGAAGCTCGTGCCCGCGGTCCAGGGGAGCGCCTCGCGCGAGCACGTCGCGCGCCACGCCGAGCCGGTCGAGGATCTCCAGGCTGCGGCGCGAGATGCAGGCGGCCCGGCTGCCGTACGACACGGCGTCGTCGGCCTCGATCACGACCGATTTCACGCCGTGCCGCGCGAGGCCGAGCGCGAGCGACAACCCGATCGGCCCGCCGCCGACGATCGCGACCGGATGGCGGACCGGGTCGACGCCGTCGTCGAGCGCGCGGCACCCGGAGCGGATAGCGCCGGTACTCGAAGTACTCGTGGTACGCCCGCGGCTCGAGCGCGCCGCTCACGGCTTCAACCGGCCGCGGCCAGGGGATCGACGAACCGGAGGTCGGGGAAGCGCGCGAAGCCGCGATCGGCGCTGACCAGGGTCGCGTCGTACTCGAGCGCGAGCGCGGCGAGGAAGGCGTCGTTCACGTCGTTGCCGCGCAGGCGAAGCGTTTCGCAGAGCCGAGCGAACAGCTGCGGGTGGCGCTCGCCGGGCTCGACGCGCATTACCCAGGGCTGCGCGCGCAACGCGTCCAGGAAGCGAAAGACGTCCTGCGTCTTCGCCGCGGCAGCACCCAGACCGGGCAGGGTGCTGATCCTCAGCAACGCCAGCTCCACGAGCGAGGTCGTCGCCACCGGTTCGCCGCCGGCGAGCGCAGTGCCGAGCCAGTCGTAACACGCGGCGTGATGCGGGCTGTCGCGCCGGAAGGCGTAGATGAGCACGTTCGCATCGAGGAGGAACAAGCGCGTTCAGCCGCGCCGCTTCGGCCGCGCCTTGGCGCGGTCCGCGGCGGCATCGGAGCGCTGTATCAGCGTCTTCAGCTCGCGCGGCGAGTAGGGGAAGCCGGCCCCCGCGGCGTACGTTGGCAGCGCTACCGGCTCGCGCGCCTGCACGGCGGCCGCGCTCTGCAGCCTGAGCCGCAGCGCCTCCTCGATGAAGCGGGTGATGGTGATGCCCTGGCGCGCTGCGGCGGCCTTCGCCTCGCGGTAGAGCCGATCGTCGATGCGCAGGGTCGTTGCCATACGGCAAGTCTATCATTTGCACGATATCGTGCAATGTCACTCGAGCGCTTTTAGCGCGCGCGGGTGCTGCAGCCGGTGCGCGAGTTCCTCGAGTACACAGTGGTGATGACGACGCTGTGGCCCAACCTCATCATCCAGCAGCAGTCGAGCACGCTCGCGATGCGGCAGCTCGTCACGCGCCGCCCGGCGGAGCTCGAGGCCACCCAATGAAGAACCTACTCGATGAAACCGGCCAATCTCGGCAGCCAGAGGCTGATGCTCGGGAAGTAGATACACAACAGCAAGCCCAGCACCTGCAGGGCGACGAACGGATACATGGCGCTGAACACGTCCTTCATGGTCACGCCCGGCGGAACGGTGCCCTTCATGTAGAACAGCGTCGCGCCGAATGGCGGGGTCATGAACGCCGTCTGCAGATTGACCGCAACCAGCGTGCCGAACCACGTCATCAGGGCGGCGTTGTTGCCGATGTGGTCGGAGAAGTCGTACTTCAGCAGGATCGGCCCGAACACCGGCAGGACAATCAGGCAGATCTCGATCCACTCGAACGGAAAGCCGAGCAGGAAGATCAAGACCATGATGAAGGCGAGCATCTCCCACTTGGTATCGACGCCGATGTACGCCAGCGTCGAGATCATGAGTTCGTCGCCGCCCAGCACGCGAAACACATAGGAGAAACCGGTCGCGCCGAGGAAGATCAGGAACACCAGCCCGTTGGCGCGGCAGGACTGATAGATCGCTTCGGTCATCATCTTGAGCTTCAGACGATTGTTCAGCGCGGCGATGAACATGGAGCCGAGCACGCCGACGGCGCCGCTCTCGGTGGGCGTCGCCCAACCGGCGAAGATCGATCCGAGCACGATCACCAGCAGCGTGGTCATGGGGAACAGGCCGCGCCAGAGCGCGTACCAGAAGGCCCTTCGGGTCTGGGGCCCGTAGTCCGGCGGCAGCTTCGGCGTCGCCCCCGGCTTGAGGATTGCCACGGCGACGATATAGACGAGGTAGAGGCCGGAGAGCAGGAAGCCCGGCATGATGGCGGCGAGAAACAGGTTGCCCGCCGAAGTCGCCAGCATCTCGGCCATCACCACCAGCATGATGGCCGGCGGAATGAGGATGCCGAGCGTTCCGGCCGAGGCGATCGTGCCGATCGCAAGCCTCTTGTCGTAGCCCGCAGCCAGCATCTGCGGCAATGCAATCACCGAAAGCGTGATCACTGCTGCGCCGACGACGCCGATCGGCGCGGCCAGGATGGTGCCCATCACCATCACTGAGACCGCCAGCGCGCCCGGGCACCGCTTCAGCAAGACCTCGGTTGCGTCCAGCATGTCCTTGGCGGAGCCGGATCGCTCCAGGATCGCGCCCATGAAGATGAACATCGGGATCGACGCCAGCACCGGGTCGTTGGCGACTCCGCCCCACATGCGCAGCACGATATCGGACAGGCCGATCAGATTGAAAATGCCGAGCCACGCGCCTATGAGCGCGAAGATGAGCGACAGCCCGCCCATGATGAAGGCCACCGGGTAGCCCACGAAGATGAAGAAAAACATCGACACGAACATGATCAGCGCAAGGTTGTGCGCGAGCCAGTCCATCACGACGGCTGCCCTCGATTTGGACTAGACGTCGGATTCAACATGGCCGATCTGCAGATTGACTTCTTCTTCCGTCTTGCCGCTGAACAGGAAGACGATGACACGCAGCAGCACGCTGACGATGCCGAGCAGCACCAGCCAGAGTCCGGCAGCGTAAACGCCCTTGATGATCCAGCGGTGGGTCAAGCCGACGGTACTGTCGGATTGCTCGTTCATCACGATAGGACGACTCAACGAAACCCAGACTGTTGTACGAGACCAGCGCGATGTAGGGCAGCGCCAGCACGAGGCAACCGACGAGCTCGACCCAGGCCCTGCCGCGATGCGTCATCCCCTCGGTGAAGGAATCGACCCGCGGATGCGCGTTGATCGTGTAGCAGTAGCCCATCCACAGCGAGAAGATCGCGGCGTGGAAGTGCCACTCCAGCTCTTGCAGCTTGGTGAACGGCAGCTGCATGCCGAACTTGCGCGCGACCACATCGAAGGTGGTCACGCAGGCCATGATGACCAGCAACCACCCGGAGGTCAGGGCGATCACTTCCAGCAGCCGGCGCAGAACCTCGGACAACTTTAGCAGGGCGTTCATCGTGTTTGCCCTACGCGCAGCACCGCCTCCGAGGCATTTCTCCCTCCTGCGATGGCCTGGTCGCCCGGCCGACGATTTTTCTCACTCATCACCACGGCAAACCCCGCCAGTCCCGCGCGCCCGGCGCAATTTAGGGCCGCGCGGGCACCGCGACGGGTATCGCGCTGCTTGGGAGTCTCGTTCGGCGGAGCGAAGGTACTTCGGCGGCATGGGCCGGCGCAGCACCGAGCTGCGCCGGCGTCCGCTCATTTGCCGAGGTAGGTCGGCTTCATCAGCTGCGAGTCGCCCCAGATGGCGTAGTTCTTGCGGAAGTCGAGGTAGTGGTCGGCGACCTTCTTGAATGTCGCGTCCTTTGCCGACTCTTCCTTGAGCACGTCGAGCCACGCCTGCTCGAAGGCGGCCAGGTCCTTGTCACTCCAGCGCTTGACCTGAACCTTGTACTTGTCGCGCATCTCGGCCATGGCCGTGAACTGCATGGCCTCGGTCTCGGCAAAGGTGACAATCACCTGAGCCTGGCCCGCGACCTCGATCATCGCCTTGTAGGGGGCCGGCAGCTTGTCGTACGCCGCCTTGTTCATGAGGAACTCGCTGCACGACACCTGCTGGTGCCAGCCCGGGAAGTAGTTGAACTTGGCGATCTGGTGGAAGCCGAGCTTGATGTCCATCATCGGCATCGAGAACTCGGTGGCGTCGATCACGCCGCGCTCGAGCGCCGGATAGATGTCGGCCGCGGCCAGCAGCTGCGTGGAGACGCCGAGCTTCTGCATCACCTGCGCGCCGAGGCCGAAGAAGCGCATCTTCATGCCCTTCAGATCGGCAAGCGATTTGACCTCCTTGCGGAACCAGCCGGAGGTCTCGGGGCCGATGCAGAAGCAGTCGACGGCAGTCAAGCCGTGCTTGGCGTAGATCTCTTCACGCAGCTTGTTGCCGCCGCCGAACCACTTCCAGGCCAGGAACTCGCCGATAGGCGGGCCGAACGGCACCGTGGTGAAGAATGCCAGCGCGGGATATTTGCCGGTGTGATAGCCGGGTGTCGTCCAGCACGACTCGATCGATCCTTTGGAGACCGAATCGAAGCATTCGAGGGGGGGGATGAGCGCGCCGGGCTCGAAGAACTTGATTTCGAACCTGCCTCCGGACATGCGCTCGATGTCCTTGGAGAAACGCACACCGGACGGGCCAAGGTGCGTGAGCGAGCTGGCGAAGGCGCTCTGCATCTTCCAGTTGACTTTGGGCGGTTCCTGCGCAACGGCGGGGGTGATCGGCGCGGCGAAGGCGAACGCCACCAGCACCGCGTACAACGGCTTGCCTGCTTTCATAACTCCTCCTCACACTTGCGATGGGCCGGGCCCGCGAGCGGGCGCGGGGTTTCCAGCTGCGGTTCCCGCGTCTGAGAGCGCGGGTACCGTCGCAATCATAGTTCACCGGCCGGTTAACTTCACGGGCCGGCGCGAAGCGGCCGCAGCGCGCCGGCCGTGTTGCTATGCAGCATCCGCTTACTGGCCTCGCATCACGTCGATGCCCTTGTACAGCCAGTCGATCTCCCAGGGATCGTCCGGCGGCGCTGCGCGAGCAGCTCGTTGCGGAGCATTCGCGCACCGCCGCCGGCATGGATGTAGGCGCCGAAGAACCGCGCCGACAGCACCACCCTGGCGGTGCGGTTCATGCGCTGCGCCTGGTAGGCGAGGAACGCGGCGTTGAAGTCGTCGCCGTGGCGGGCGACCTCGGCGGCGAGGACCGCGGCGTCCTCGATCGCCATGCACGCGCCCTGCGCGAGGTACTGCAGCGTCGGGTGCGCGGCGTCGCCGAGCAGCGTGACGCGCCCCTTCGTCCAGTTGGTGACCGGATCGCGGTCGTGCAGCACCCAGTTCCGGTCGCGCGAGATGTAGCGGAGCATCTCGCGCACGCGCGGCGTGCACTGCGCGAAGATCTCCTCCAGCTCCGCCGGATCGCCCGGGTTCGGCGCGCCGCGCTTGAAGCGCACGCTCTCGATCGTCGCCACGTTGTTCATCACCGTCCCGCCGCGCAGGCGGTACTGCACGAGGTGCAGGTTGTGGCCGATGTAGATCGTCATCGAGTCGACGTGGCTGCGGTCGATGATCTCGTCGGTGGGCACGAGGCCGCGGTAGACGTAGTGGCCGGCGAGACGCGGCGGGCCGTCGCCGACCACCGCGCCGCGGGTCGGCGACCACAGCCCGTCGGCGCCGACGAGCGCCGCGCCCTCGTACTCCGACCCGTCCTCGCAGGTCACGCAGGACCCGGTCGCCGCGCTCCTCGAACCGCGCCAGGCCCTTCGACGCCTCGAGGGCGATCTCGGCGCGTTCGCGGCAGGCCTCGAGGATGGAGCCGTGGAGGTCGCGGCGGTGCACGACGAAGTACGGGTGCGTGTACCGCGCCCGGAACTTCGGCGCCGAGATCGATTCGCGCGAGCTCGTCGCCCGTGATCGCGTCGGCGAGCACCAGCGCGTCGGGATAGACGACGTGCGGCGCCATGCGCTGGAAGATGCCGAGGCGCTCGAGGATCGGGTACACGTTCGGCCCCATCTGGATGCCGTAGCCGATCTCGCCGAACTCGGACGCCTTCTCGAGCACCCGCACCCGGCGCCCCTTCAGCGCGAGCGCGAGCGCGGCCGACAGGCCGCCGATGCCGCCGCCGGCGACCAGGATCTCGGACGTTGAGGCCATCGCCTGCTCCTACATCTTGAGGACCGCGGGCAGCCAGGACACGAGCGCCGGCCACGCGACCAGCAGCCCGACCAGCACGAAGTCCGCGACGAGGAACGCGAGCGTGCCGCGGTAGATGCGCGCGGCCGGGATGTCGGGATTTTGCGCCTGGATGACGAACACGGTCATTCCGGTCGGCGGGCTGATCAGGCCGATCGTCGCCATCACGGTGACGAAGATGCCGAACCAGACGCCGTCGTAGCCGACCGCCAGCACGAGCGGCAGCGTCACCGGCACCGAGATGAGGATGGTGCTCACCTCCTCGAGGAAGGTGCCGAGCAGGAAGTAGAGCAGCCATCACCGCGCACGATCACCATCACCGGCGACAGCCCCCAGTCCTTCACCCAGCCGGCGAGCGCGGTCGGGAACTGCGTGAGCACGATGAACCGGGCGAAGATGAACGCGCCGATCACGATGAAGAACAGCATCGCGGTCGCGTACGCCGTCTCCAGGAAGGCGTCGAGGAGGCCGCGCCAGCCGCATGTGCCCGGTGGCGAACGCGATCACGATCGCGGCGAACGCGCTCACCGCCGCCGCCTCGGTCGGCGAGTACCAGCCGAGATAGATGCCGACGACCGCGAGGAAGAAGAGGAGCGCGAGCTTCCACATGCCGAGCGCCGCGCGCAAGCGCAGCGCCGAGCGGCATCGCGGCCGTGCGCGGCATGAGTCGCGGGCGCAGCCGCGCGACGATCGCCACCGTGATCACGTACAGCACGGCGAGGATGAGCCCGGGGATCAGCGCCGCGGCGAACAGCTTCGGCAGCGACTGCTCGGCGACGATCGAGTAGATCGCGAGGATCACCGACGGCGGGATGATGATGCCGAGCGTGCCGGCGGACGCGACGGCGCCGGCGGCGAACCCGGGTCGTAGCCGTGGCGGCGCATCTCCGGGATCGACACCTTCGAGAAGGTCGCGGCGGTGGCGATCGACGAGCCGCAGATCGCCCCGAACGCGGCGCAGGCGCCGATCGTCGCGTGGGTGAGCGCTCCGCGGAAGCCGGAGAAGAGCGCGTTCGCCGCGTCGAAGAGCTCGCGCGACATTCCGGCGCGCGAGGCGACCGCGCCCATCAGGATGAAGAGCGGGACCACCGACAGCGAGTACGCGGTCGACAGGCTGAACGGGACGCTGCCGAGCATCTTCAGCGCCTTCGGCCAGCCGTCCGCTGCGGCGTAGCCGAGGAACCCGACGCTGGCGAGCGCGACCGCGATCGGCACGCGCACGAGGAGCGCCGCGAGCAGCACGACCACGCCGATGACGCCGATCAGGCCGACGCTCATTTCCCGTTGACTCCGCCCGAGCGCGACCGCGGCGGCGGCCGCCGCCCCGGCGGCGATGCCGAAGACGAGCGGCGCCCAGTAGAGGATCTTGGGCAGCGAGAGATCCGAGGTCACGTCGCCGAACGACATCGCGTCGCGCGCCTGCAGCCACGACTGCCAGGCGATCGTCGCGAGCATCGCGACCGCCAGCGCGGCCGACGAGGCGCTTGAGCGGCGGCACCCAGCGCGGCCGCCAGCCGTCGATCATGTCGACGACGATGTTCTCGTCGCGCAGGAAGGTCGCCGGCAGCGCGAAGAAGAAGGTGCAGACGAGCAGCAGCTCGACCAGCTCGAAGGTGCCGTGGATCGGGCTCGCGCCGAGACGCGCGCAGCGCGACGTCGGCGACCGTGAGCAGCATCATCGCCGCGAGGAAGGCGGCCGACGACCCAGCCGCAAACCTGGGCGACAAGTGCGCGAGGATCCTTCATCCGCCTGACGCGACCGGGCGGCCTCAGGCCGCCCAGTCGCGGGGAATTCATCGGCGGAGCCTCGTCAATTCCAGAAGTTCTTCGAGGTCTTCGAGTGCTTTTCGGCGAGGCTGCGCATCTGCGTCGTAGACCGCGCGCGCCGGGAGCCCCTTGTCCTCGAGTTCCTTGATCTTGGTGAAGGTGACCTGGTCGCCGATCTGGCGCACCTTGGCGTCGTCTTCCGCCGAGAACTGGATCGCCTGGGCGCCGCCGTCCATCAGCGCCTTCTTGCCCGGCACGTCGAGCGCGTCCCACGCCTCGCCGACCTCCTTCTCCCGGCCGGTCATGGTGGTGACGACGAGCTTCTTGAGGTCGGGCGGCAGCTTGTTCCAGAACTCCTCGTTCATCACCACGCCGAAGCTGGCGACGTACGCGTAGAGCTCGGTCGAGTACTTGATGGTGCCGCCGAGCTTGAACGCGATGCCGGCGCCGCCGTAGTCGATGAACGCGCCGTCGATGGTGCCCTTCTGCAGCTGCTCGGCGATCTCGGTCGGCGGCACGCCGACCGGCGTCGCGCCCAGCCCCTGCACCAGGTCGCGGATCGGCGGCGAGGCGAAGCGCAGGCGCAGGCCCTTGAAGTCGTCCATCGTGCGGATCGCCTTCTTGGTCGTGTGCGGGCCGCCCGGCTGGTGGGTGAGGAGCATCAGCACCTTGACGCCCTTGTGCTCGGCGTCGAGGTACTTCGCCCGCAGCTCCGGGTCGTTCAGCATCTTGGTGCCGATCTCGGAGCTGCCGACCATGAACGGCAGGCTGATGATCTCGGTCAGCGGGAAGCGGCCCGGCGTGCCGCCGTGCAGGAACCACGACGACGTCGGCCTGGCCGGTGCGCGCGAAGTCGTAGTGCTGCGGCGTCGGGCCCATCTGCGCGCCGGGGAAGCGCTTGACGACGATGCGGCCGTTCGAGCCCTTCTCGAGCTCGCCCGACCACTTGATCAGCCATTGCGACATCGCGTGCTGATCGCCGACGAAGTACGCGAGCTTGAGCTCGATCGGTTGCTGCGCCTGGGCGCCGGCGGCGAAGGCGAGCGCCGGGACGGCGGCGAGCAGACGTACCAACGGGAACCTCATCTTCTTCCTCCTCGAGTGGTGCTGGCGCCGGGATTATAGGGTTGGCGCCGAGCGGATTCATTCACGCCGGGGCGTGGGCTTCCTTCTTGAGCGGCATCTTCGCCAGCCACGCTTCGACGACCGCCGGGTCGTCGAACAGCGTCGCGAGCTCGGCGCGCGCCTCCTCCTCGGTCTGCAGCACCGACTCGACCACGCCGAGCTCGGCCGGCGCGCGGCTGGTGGCGAGCTCGAGACGGATGCCGTTCGGGTCGAAGAAGTACGCCGACCAGAAGCGGCCGCCGAGCGGCACCGGGCCGATCACGTTCACGCCGTGCGAGCGCACCCGCTCCACGATCGCGTCGAACCGCTCCTGCGGCACGTGGAACGCGACGTGCTGCATGCCGCCGGGAAGATCGCGGTTCTGGCGTGCGAGCCCCTGCGGGTACTCGAAGAACGCGAGCAGCGAGTCGCCGCCCATGTTGAAGAAGTAGTGCCGCAGGTTGTCGTAGGGCGGCTGGCCGCGGTCGCGCTCGTACGGGACGCGCCGGACGTGCACGAGCTGCATGCCGACGACGCGGGTGTAGAAGTCCATCGTCGCCGGCAGGTCGTCGGTGACGAACGCGAGATGGTCGATGCCGCGGGTGGCCACCGGTGCGAGCTTGGTCATGGTTTCGCCTCCAGTCCGGCGAGGAACGGACGGATCGCGGCGAGGAACCCCTCCGGGTTGTCGCCGGCGACGTTGTGGCCGCCGTCGACTTCCACCACGCTCAGCCGCGGATTCGCCGCCTTCACCTTCGCCACCGTCTCCGGCGCGAACATGTCGGACCGCGCGCCGCGCACCACGAGCGCCGGGCACGCGAGCTCGCCGAGCACTTGCCACATGTCGACGCCCGGCTTCGGCCGCTCGCCGGTCTCCTTCACCCGCCGGAACTGGTCGCGGAAATGGAGATCGCGCTTCACCTGCACGCCGCCGGGGACCGGGCGCAGATAGGCCTCGAACCGCGCGCGCTTCGGCGAGTCCTTCGGCACGCCGAAGTACCGCATCGCCTCGTCCACGCTCGCGAACACGTCCGGCTGTCCCGCGATCGTGTCGGTCACGCGCTTCGAACCGGCCGGCGCGTTTTCGGGCGAGTAGTCGACGAGCACCAGGCCGGCGACACGCGCCGGGTTCCGCGCCGCGCAATAGGCGCAGTTCCGCCCACCCATCGAGTGCCCGACGAGGATGGCGCGCTGCCAGCCGAGGTGATCGAGGAGCGCGACGATGTCGCCCGCCATCGTCGGCACGGCGTAGTCGCGCGACGGGCTCCAGGTCGAGTCGCCGAATCCGCGCATGTCCATCGCGACCACCTCGCGGTTCGACGCGAGCTCGGCAGCGACGCCGATCCAGTCGTACGAGAAGAACGACAGGCCGTGCACGATGAGGACCGGCGCGCCTGTCGCCGCGGGTCCGCCGGCGCGCGAACCGGCGGTAGAACAGCGTGACGTCGCCCGACGGGCAGGTGCCGTTCCGATGCGCGCTCGACATGCGGTCCTCCGGTGGCGGGCGTCCAATCTACGTGCGCGCCGCGTGGCTGTCCACCGCCGGGCGTCCCACCGGGCTTATCGCACGGCCGGGTTTGACGCAGCGCGCCAATTCCCTCTAAAATCGCGCGGTTTTGCGGGCGGCGGGGAGGTCCCTTCTTTGCGCGCGCAGCTTGGCCGGATCATCGGCCTCCAGGTCGCGGTGAGCATCGCGATCGCGGCTGCGTGCCTCGCGTTCTACGGGGCGAACGCGGCGGTGTCGGCGTTCCTCGGCGGCGCGATCGGGTTCCTCGGCAGTCTCGCCTATGCGTGGCGGATCGCCGGCCCGCAGACCCGCGGTAGTGAAAACGCGGCGGATCCCAAGGCGCTGATGCGCGCGCACTTCGTGGGCGAGGCGCAGAAGCTCGCGCTGACCGTGATCCTGTTCGCGGCCGTGCTGATCCTCTACAAGGGCGTCGCCACGCTGCCGCTGCTGCTGACGTTCATCGCGACGCTGGTCGTGTACTGGGTCGCCTTACTGATCGTTTTTTGAAGAAGCCGCCATGGCATCCGCAAGCGCCCCGACCGCGAACGAGTACATCTCCCACCACCTCGTCAACAACCACGTCGGCCACGGTTTCTGGACCTTCCACCTCGACACGCTGATCATGTCGGGGCTGGTCGGGATCGTCGTCTTCGGACTCCTCGCCTGGGCCGCGCGCAACGCCACGGCCGGCGTCCCCGGCAAGTTCCAGGCGTTCGCCGAGATCGTGCTCGGCATGGTGGATCAGCAGGCCCGCGACACGTTCCACGCCAAGAGCGAGCTCGTCACCCCGCTCGCCATCACGGTGTTCGTCTGGGTCTTCTGCATGAACGCGCTCGACCTGATCCCGGTCGACTTCATCCCGTGGATCATGCACAACGTGTTCGGCGTCGAGCACTGGAAGGCGGTGCCGACCACCGATCCGAACGCGACCTTCGCGATGTCGCTCACGGTGTTCGCGCTGATCATCATCTTCAACGTGAAGTTCAAGGGAATCGGCGGCTTACTGCACGAGATCTTCACTGCGCCGTTCCATAGCGACAACATCGCCCTGCAGATCCTCCTCGCGCCGGTGAACGTGGTGCTGCGGTTCATCGAGGAGCTGGCGAAACCGGTCTCGCTCGCGCTGCGCCTCTTCGGCAACATGTTCGCCGGCGAGGTGCTGTTCATCCTGATGGTGCTGCTCGCCGGCGCGTGGACGTGGGACATGGCGGGCACCTCGTCGGTCGGCGACGCGGCAACCAGCCTGGCGGCGATGCTTGGTCACGTCGTGCTCTCGCTCGGCTGGGCGATCTTCCACATCCTGATCGTCACCCTGCAGGCGTTCATCTTCATGATGCTCACCATCGTCTACATGTCGCTGGCGAGCGAGTCGCACTGATTCAACGTTCGAAACCGTTCCCCTGGGAGAAAAAATGGAACTCGCGATTTTCTACGGCAATACCCAGCTCGCCGCGGCGCTCCTGATAGGCATGGGCGCGCTCGGCACCGCCATCGGCTTCGGCATCCTCGGCGGGCGTTTCCTCGAAGGCTCAGCGCGCCAGCCGGAGATGATCCCGACCTTGCAGGTGAAGATGTTCATCGTGGCGGGCCTGCTCGACGCGTTCACCGCCATCGCGACCGCGATCGCGGTGCTGCTGCTCTACGCCAACCCGCTCGCCAGCCTGGTGAAGTAGGCGCGACCAGCCGACGCTGGCGCGGCGTTCCTTGCGGAGGGCAGCGTGAACATCAATGCAACCCTGATCGGCCAGGTGATCTGGTTCCTGCTGTTCATCTGGTTCGTGATGAAACTCATCTGGCCGTACTTCCAGCGCATCATCGCCGAGCGCCAGAAGACGATCGCCGACGGGCTCGCCGCCGCCGAGCGCGGCCGGAACGAGCTCGCGGAAGCGGCGAAGAAGTCCGAGGCCGCGCTCGCCGACGCGCGCGCCCGCGCGCAGGAGATCATCGCCTCCGCCGAGAAGCGCGCGGCGCAGATGGTCGACGAGGCCAAGGCCACCGCGAAGGCCGAAGGCGACCGCCTCGTCGCCGGCGCCAAGGCCGAGATCACGCAGGAGGTCGCGCGCGCGAAGGAGTCCCTGCGCGAGCAGGTCGCCGCGCTCGCGGTCGCCGGCGCCGAGAAGATCCTGCGCCGGGAGGTCGACGCCAAGGCGCACGCGCAGATGCTGGCCGGCCTCAAGAGCGAGCTGAAGTAGCGATGGCCGAGATCGCGACGATCGCGCGGCCGTACGCCGAGGCGGTCTTCAAGGTGGCCGACGGCGAGGGCAAGCTCGCCGCGTGGGCGGACGTGCTCGACCGGCTCGCCGCCGTGGCCGCGAACCCCGCGGTCCACGAGCTCCTCGGCGACCCGAACGTGACGTCCGACCAGCTCTACGGCGTGATCGCCGGCGCGGCGGGCGACCTTCCGGCCGAGGCGCAGAACCTGGTGCGCGTCCTGATCGAGAACGGCCGCGTCGGCGTGCTGCCCGAGGTGCGCGACGCTGTTCGTGGCGCTGAAGAACGAGCGCGAGGGCGTCGTCGACGCCGAGATCGCGAGCGCCTTCCCGCTCGACGATGCGCAGCTCGCGACGCTGGTGAACGATCTCGAAGCGCGGTTCAAGCGCAAGGTGAAGCCGCAGGTGGCCGTCGACCAGGACCTGATCGGCGGCGTCAAGGTCGCCGTCGGTGACGAGGTGATCGACGGGTCGGTGCGCGGCAAGCTCGCGGCGATGGCCGCGGCGCTGGCCAAAGTTTGATATTCAGGAGTGACCATGCAACAGCTCAGCCCCTCCGAGATCAGCGATCTCATCAAGAGCAAGATCCAGAGCCTCGCGCTCGGCGCGGACGTCCGCACCCAGGGCACGGTCGTGTCGGTGACCGACGGCATCTGCCGCATCCACGGCCTCTCGGACGTGATGCAGGGCGAGATGCTCGAGTTCCCCAGGAACACCTTCGGCCTCGCGCTCAACCTCGAGCGCGACTCGGTCGGCGCGGTGGTCATGGGCGCGTACGAGCACATCTCCGAGGGCGACACCGTCAAGTGCACCGGCAAGATCCTGTCGGTGCCGGTCGGCGAGGCGCTGATCGGGCGCGTGGTGAACGCGCTCGGCGAGCCGATCGACGGCAAGGGCCCGATCAACGCCAAGGAGACCGACGTCATCGAGAAGGTGGCGCCGGGCGTGATCTGGCGCCAGTCGGTGTCGCAGCCGGTGCAGACCGGCCTCAAGGCGATCGACGCGATGGTGCCGATCGGACGCGGGCAGCGCGAGCTGATCATCGGCGACCGGCAGACCGGCAAGACGGCGGTCGCGGTCGACACGATCATCAACCAGAAGGGCAAGGACCTCTTCTGCGTGTACGTCGCGATCGGGCAGAAGGCCTCCACGATCGCGAACGTCGTGCGCAAGCTCGAGGAGCACGGCGCGATGGCGCTACACGATCGTCGTCGCCGCCTCGGCGTCGGAGTCCGCCGCGATGCAGTACATCGCGCCCTACTCCGGCTGCACGATGGGCGAGTACTTCCGCGACCGCGGGCAGGACGCGCTGATCATCTACGACGACCTGACCAAGCAGGCGTGGGCGTACCGGCAGATCTCGCTGCTGCTGCGCCGTCCGCCGGGCCGCGAGGCGTACCCGGGCGACGTGTTCTACCTCCACTCGCGCCTGCTCGAGCGCGCCGCGCGCGTGAACCCGGAGTACGTCGAGCGGGAGACCAAGGGCAAGGTCAAGGGCAAGACCGGTTCGCTCACCGCGCTGCCGATCATCGAGACGCAGGCCGGCGACGTGACCGCGTTCGTGCCGACCAACGTGATCTCGATCACCGACGGCCAGATCTTCCTCGAGACCGACCTCTTCAACGCCGGCATCCGGCCGGCGATCAACGCCGGCATCTCGGTGTCGCGGGTCGGCGGCGCGGCGCAGACCAAGGTCATCAAGAAGCTCGGCGGCGGCGTGCGCCTCGCGCTCGCGCAGTACCGCGAGCTCGCGGCGTTCGCGCAGTTCGCCTCCGACCTCGACGAGGCCACCCGCAAGCAGCTCGACCGCGGGCGCCTGGTGACCGAGCTGATGAAGCAGCCGCAGTACGCGCCGCTGTCGGTCGCCGACCAGGCGGTGACGCTGTTCGCGGTGAACCGCGGCTACCTCGACGACGTCGACGTGAAGAAGGCGCTCGCCTTCGAGGGCGCGCTGAAGGCGTTCCTGCACCAGAAGCACAAGGCGCTCATGGACCGGATCGAGACCACCAAGGACCTGACCGCCGACGACGAGAAGGCGCTCGCCGCGGCGATCGAAGAGTTCAAGAAGTCCGGCGCGTACTAGGCGCGAGCGCTAGCCATGGCGGGAACCAAAGAGATCCGCAACAAGATCAAGAGCGTGCAGAGCACGCGCAAGATCACCAAGGCCATGGAGATGGTCGCGGCGTCGAAGATGAAGAAGGCGCAGGAGCGGATGCGCCAGACGCGGCCGTACGTATCGCGCATCTGGCAGATCGCCGGCCACCTCTCCAAGGCGAACCCCGAGTACAAGCACCCCTTCATCGTCAAGCGCGAGACGGTGAAGAACGTCGGCCTGATCGTGATCACGACCGACAAGGGCCTGTGCGGCGGCCTGAACACCAACGCGCTGCGCGTCGCGCTGAACCGCATGCGCGAATGGCAGGGCGAAGGCAAGGGCGTGCTCGTCACCGCGATCGGCGCGAAGGGCTTCGGCTTCATGCAGCGGCTCGGCGCGAACGTGGTGTCGCACGCTGGTGCAGCTCGGCGACCGGCCGCAGATCGACAAGCTGGTCGGACCGGTGAAGGTGCAGCTCGACGCCTACCGCGAAGGCAAGATCGACCAGCTCTTCCTGCTGACCACGCGGTTCGTCAACACGATGAAGCAGGAGCCGATGGCCATCCAGGCGCCTGCCGCTGCACTTCGCCCAGACCCCGGCGGGGAACGTCGTCGACACGGCGATGAGCGACAGCCACTCGTGGGACTACATCTACGAGCCGGACGCGAAGGAGGTGCTCGACGGCCTGCTGACGCGCTACATCGAGGCGCTGATCTACCAGGCGGTGGTCGAGAACATGGCCTCGGAGCAGTCGGCGCGGATGGTGGCGATGAAGGCGGCCTCCGACAACGCGGCCGACATCATCAGCGAGCTGACGCTCGTGCTGAACAAGACGCGGCAGGCGGCGATCACCAAGGAGCTGGCGGAGATCGTCGGCGGCGCAGCGGCGGTTTGACCGAAGAATTCGCTATGAGAGACTAGGGACTGACATGGCACAAGCACAGCAGGCACAGGGAACCATCGTCCAGTGCATCGGCGCGGTGACCGACATCGAGTTCCCGCGCGAGCAGATGCCGCGGATCTACGACGCGCTCGTGCTCGAGTCGACCGGTGACGGCGGGCTCGCGGAGAAGGGTCTCACGTTCGAGGTCGAGCAGCAGCTCGGCGACGGCGTCGTGCGCTGCATCGCGCTCGGTTCGTCGGACGGCCTGCGGCGCGGCATGACGGTGCAAGCAACACCGGCAGCCCGATCTCGGTGCCGGTCGGCGAGGCCACCCTCGGCCGGATCATGGACGTGCTCGGGCG
Source organism: uncultured beta proteobacterium (assembly GCA_963827555.1). Lineage (GTDB taxonomy): Bacteria > Pseudomonadota > Gammaproteobacteria > Burkholderiales > SG8-39 > DATEDA01. Next base: position 97,392 of record CAWHBL010000018.1, on the reverse strand, counting down.
CCCGATCGACGAGGCCGGCCCGATCAAGACCGACGAGCGCCGCGCGATCCACCAGCTCGCGCCGAAGTTCGACGAGCTCTCGCCGTCGGTCGAGCCGCTCGAGACCGGCATCAAGGTGATCGATCTCATCTGCCCGTTCGCGAAGGGCGGGAAGATCGGCCTCTTCGGCGGCGCCGGCGTCGGCAAGACCGTCAACATGATGGAGCTGATCAACAACATCGCCAAGCAGCACGCGGGGCTGTCGGTGTTCGCCGGCGTCGGCGAGCGCACGCGCGAGGGCAATGACTTCTATCACGAGATGAAGGACTCGAAGGTCCTCGACAAGGTGGCGATGGTGTTCGGGCAGATGAACGAGCCGCCGGGCAACCGCCTCCGCGTCGGCCTCACCGGCCTCACCATGGCCGAGCGCTTCCGCGACGACGGCCGCGACATCCTGCTCTTCATCGACAACATCTACCGCTTCACGCTCGCGGGCACGGAAGTGTCGGCCCTGCTCGGGCGGATGCCCTCGGCGGTCGGCTACCAGCCGACGCTCGCCGAGGAGATGGGCCGGCTCCAGGAGCGAATCACCTCGACCAAGGTCGGCTCGATCACGTCGGTGCAGGCGGTGTACGTGCCGGCGGACGACCTGACCGATCCGTCGCCGGCGACGACCTTCGGCCACCTCGACGCGACGCTCGTGCTCTCGCGCGACATCGCCTCGCTCGGCATCTATCCTGCGGTCGACCCGCTCGATTCGACTTCGCGCCAGGTGGACCCGAACGTCATCGGCGAGGAGCACTACACGACGACGCGCTCGGTGCAGGCGATCCTGCAGCGCTACAAGGAGCTGCGCGACATCATCGCGATCCTCGGCATGGACGAGCTCGCGCCGGAGGACAAGCTGGCGGTCGCGCGCGCGCGCAAGATCCAGCGCTTCCTGTCGCAGCCGTTCCACGTCGCCGAGGTGTTCACCGGCTCGCCCGGCAAGTTCGTGCCGCTCAAGGAAACGATCAAGGGCTTCAAGATGATCATCAACGGCGAGTGCGACAATCTCCCCGAGCAGGCGTTCTACATGGTCGGCCCGATCGAGGAAGCGTTCGAGAAGGCGAAGCAACTACAATAAGGGCAACGTAAAGACCGTCAAAGGCGAATTTTCCGACCCGCGTACCGCGGGTCGTCTGGCGAGGAGAAATGGCTAACACGATCCATATCGACGTCGTCTCCGCCGAGGAATCCATCTACTCCGGCGAGGCGGAGTTCGTGGTGCTGCCGGGCGTCGCGGGCGAGCTCGGGATCTACCCGAAGCACACGCCGCTCCTCACGCAGATCAAGCCCGGCGCGGTGCGGATCAAGGTGCCCAACGAGGCGGAGGAGACGCTCGTCTTCGTCCAGGGCGGTTTCCTCGAGGTGCAGCCTAACGTGGTGACGGTGCTCGCCGACACGGCGATCCGGGCGCACGACCTCGACGAGGCGAAGGCGCTGGAAGCAAAAGCGAAGGCCGAGGACGCGATGCGGAGCAAGCTCTCGGCGGCGGAGATCGCCAAGGCACAGGCCGAGCTCTCCGCCGCGGCGGCCCAGCTGCAGGCGATCGCGCGGCTGCGGAAGCGGAAGTAGCCGGCGCGCGAGTCGCGAACCAGGGCGGCCGATGGCCGCCTTTTTTGTTGCCCGCTCCGGCGAAGACCTTACGTGCCCGTCAACTCCCCTCCCGTTCGGTAATCGCTCGCCGTTTTTGACGTAGCGCCTCGCCGCGGGCTTCCTATACTGTGGATTGCCGCCGACCAAGCGGCGGCGTCCATCGCAAAGGAGGCGACGTGAACCGGTACGTGTCGATCCTCATCTGGAGTGCGGTCGCCGTCGTCGGCGGCTTCGCGTTCGCTGCCATCGCGCTCAAGCGCGGCGAAGCCGTGAGCGCCGTCTGGCTCGTGACCGCCGCCCTGGCGGTCTACTTCCTCGCCTACCGCTACTACAGCATGTACATCGCCGCCCGCGTGCTGGAGGTCGATCCGCGCCGGGCGACGCCGGCGGTGCGCCACAACGACGGGATGGATTACGTCCCGACCAACAAGTGGGTGCTGTACGGCCACCATTTCGCGGCGATCGCCGGCGCCGGACCGCTCGTCGGCCCGGTGCTGGCGGCGCAGATGGGCTACCTCCCGGGGACCCTGTGGATCCTCGCCGGGGTCGTCCTGGCGGGCGCGGTGCAGGACATGATCGTGCTGTTCGTATCGGTACGGCACGACGGCCGGTCGCTCGGCGAGATGGTCAAGATGGAGCTCGGCAACGTGCCGGGCACGCTCGCGCTGATCGGCGTGCTCGCGATCATGATCATCATCCTCGCGGTGCTGTCGCTGGTGGTGGTCAAGGCCCTGGCGGAGAGCCCGTGGGGCACGTTCACGATCGCCGCGACCATCCCGATCGCGCTCGCCATGGGCGTCTACATGCGATTCATCCGGCCGGGGCGCGTCGGGGAGGCCTCCGCATTCGGCGTCGTGCTGTTGCTCGCCTCGATCTGGCTCGGCCGCGAGGTCGCCGAGCATGCGGCCTGGGGACCGGCGTTCACGCTGACCGGCACCGAGATCGCCTGGTCGATCATCCTCTACGGCGCGGTCGCTTCCAGCCTGCCGGTGTGGCTGATGCTCGCGCCGCGCGACTACCTGTCGACGTTCCTCAAGATCGGCACCATCGTCGCGCTCGCCATCGGCATCTACGTCGTCGCCCCGCGGCTGCAGATGCCCGACGTGACGAGATTCATCGACGGTACCGGGCCGGTCTTCTCCGGCAACCTGTTCCCGTTCCTGTTCATCACGATCGCGTGCGGCGCGGTCTCGGGCTTCCACTCCCTCATCTCCTCGGGCACGACGCCGAAGATGATCGAGAGCGAGGGGCACATCCGCATGATCGGGTACGGCGGCATGCTGATGGAGTCGTTCGTGGCGATCATGGCGCTCACCGCGGCGTGCGTGCTGGATCCCGGCATCTACTTCGTGATGAACAGCCCGGCGGCGGTGATCGGCACCACGGCGGAGAAGGCGGCGCAGGTGGTCTCGAGCTGGGGCTTCGTCATCACGCCCGAGCTGATCAGCCAGACGGCGAAGGACATCGGCGAGACGACGATCCTGTCGCGCGCCGGCGGCGCGCCCACGCTCGCCGTCGGCATGGCGCAGATCCTCGCGCAGGCGCTCGGCGGCAAGTCGATGGAGGCGTTCTGGTACCACTTCGCGATCCTGTTCGAGGCGCTGTTCATCCTCACTGCGGTCGACGCCGGGACGCGGGTCGGACGGTTCATGATCCAGGACATGCTCGGCCACGTCTGGGCGCCGCTGGGGAACACCGAGTTCCTCCCCGCCAATCTGCTCTGCACCGGTCTGTGCGTGGCGCTCTGGGGCTACTTCCTCTACCAGGGCGTCGTCGACCCGCTCGGCGGCATCAATACGCTGTGGCCGCTGTTCGGCATCGGCAACCAGATGCTGGCCGGCATCGCGCTGCTGCTCTGCACGGTCGTGCTGATGAAGATGAAGCGCGAGCGCTACGTGTGGGTGACGCTGGTGCCGACGGCGTGGCTCCTCGTGACGACGCTCACGGCGGGGTGGCAGAAGATCTTCCATCCGACCCCGGCGATCGGCTTCCTGGCGCAGGCGCGCCGGTTCAGCGAGGCCGCCGCGAACGGGACGCTGATCGCTCCGGCGAAGAGCGTCGCGGAGATGCAGCGGGTGGCGTTCAACAATTACCTCGACGCGGCGGTGTGCGCGTTCTTCGTGCTGCTGGTCGCCGCGATGTGCGTGTACGCGATCCTGATGTCGATCAAGGCGCTGCGGGCCGCGCAGCCCACGGTGCAGGAAACGGCGCGCGAGGACGCTGCCGCGTATGCGTGAACCAGCGACCGGCGTCTTCGCGCGCTTCCGCGCGTTGGGCGAGCGCGGGCGCGAGGCGTGGCGTGGCGTGTTCGGTGTCCCGGACTACGAGGCCTATCTCGCGCACATGCGCGTGACGCATCCCGGGGAAACGCCGCTCGACCGTGGCGAGTTCTTCGCCTGGGCCCTCGAGCGGCGCTTCGCCGGGCGCGGTCCGCGCTGCTGCTAGCGCGGCTGCGGCAGATCGAACATGCCCTTTGGCAGCGTCTCGATGAAGGCGAGCGTTTCGTCGAGCTTGACGACGTCGGCGTACTTGGCGTGCATGTCGCACAGGTTGACGGCGTGGCTCGCCTGCGACCGGTCGAAGCAGCCTTCCTCGACCACCGCGACCCGGTAGTTGCTCGAGAAGGCGTCCACCGCCGTCGCGCGCACGCAGCCGCTCGTGCTCACTCCCGTGAGAATGATGCTGTCGGCGTTCAGCAGGACCAGGTAGCTCGCGAGCGGCGTGGCGTAGAACGCGCTCGGCTTCTGCTTGTAGAGCACGATGTCCTGGGGCAGCGGCGCGATGTCGGGAACGATCGTGTTGCCCGGCAGCTTCGTCTCGCGGGCGATCACGCGCTCCGCGGTGCGGGTGTTCTTCCAGGCCCACGATCCCTGGTCCCAGTTGTCCGCGCGGCGCCCGCTCGTCGTGTAGATGATCGGCAGCTCCCTGGCGCGCGCTGCGGCGAGCAGCCGCTTGATCGCCGCCACCCCGTCCCAGGCCTCCGCGCCGCACGAGTTGCGCCAGCGCTTGATCGACTCGAGGATCGGCTCCGGCCGGTCGCCGCAGAAGTCGTAGTTGACGTCCACGACCAGCACCGCCGGCCGCTTCCCGAACCCCTGGCGCGCGCCGTACCCGGAGGCCGCGAACACCTGCTTGTCCCGCTCGGTGAGGAACTGGTTCCAGATCGGCTCGCTCATGTGCTTCTCTCCGCGTTGGTGACGTTCAGCTCCCCGGGACGATGCCCGGCGGCAGCGATTCGCAGTAGGCCGCGATCTCGCCCGGCCGGGTGAGCCACACCCGGTCGAAGTTCGGATGGGCGAGGATGCGGCGCAGGCCTTCGCGCAGCGGGCGCAGCCGGTGCGGCTGGCCGAAGATCATCGTGTGCAGCGAGATCGCGAACACCAGCGGCTGGCGCGCGCTCTGCTCGATCATCTCCTCGAACTGCCGCACTACGGTCGCCACGAACTGCAGCGGGTCGTGATGGAGGTACACGATCGGCGTGTAATCGTTGCACTCGGCCGGATAGGGGACGTTGAGCAGCGGACCTCCGCGCGTGCGCATCCAGAACGGCTGGTCGTCGCAGGGCCAGTCGAGGATGTAGCGGTAGCCGGCTTCCTTCACCAGGTCGGGCGTCACGCGGCTCTCGTTCTGGAGCGGCGTCATCCAGCCGCGCGGCGGCCGGCCCTCGTGACGCGCGATCGCCGCGGTGGCTTCGGTGATCAGCCGCCGTTCGTCCTCCTCCGGACGCGCCCCGGGCCGCTCGGAGTTGGCGCGGCCGTGGCCGACGAGCTCGTCGCCGCGCTTGCGGATGGCGGGGAAAACGTCCGGATGGGTTTCGTAGAGATAGGCGTTCACGTTATGGGACGCCGGCAGCCCGAGCTCGTCGAAGAGCTCGAGCAGGCGCCAGAAGCCGACGCGGTTGCCGTACTCGCGCCACGACCAGTTCTTGTGATCCGGCATCGGGAGCGCGGGCCCGAGCACCGGGCCGCAGTCGACGCCGAATCCGAACGTCTCGACGTTGAGCGCGACGTACATCGCGAGCCGCTTGCCGCCCGGCCATGAATAGTCCGGCCGCTTCGGCAGCGGCACGTAGTCGAAACGACCGTGCGTGGGCAGGACCATGGCGGGTCTTCCGTCGGCGATTGGAACGGGCGACGTATCGTACCGTACGCGCATGGTCCGGCAGCCGCGGAGCCTATAATCCGCGCGCCGGCCGCTCACCGACGATGGCTTCGCTCACCTACGGAAAGTACCTGAAGCTCAAGGAGCTCCTCGCCTGCCAGACGCTCGAGAGCGCGAAGGCCGGCCGGCCGGCGCACGACGAGCTGCTCTTCATCGTCACCCACCAGGCGTACGAGCTCTGGTTCAAGCAGTGCCTGCACGAGCTCGACGCGGTGATCGCGATCATGGGCGCGGAGTTCGTGCACGAGCGCGACGTCGGGCGCGCGCTGCACTATCTCGAGCGGGTGATCCGCATCCAGGGCGTGCTGCTCGACCAGATCGACATCCTGGAGACGATGACGCCGCTCGACTTCCTCGATTTCCGCAACCTGCTGACGCCCTCCTCCGGGTTTCAGAGCGCGCAGTTCCGGCAGCTCGAGAACCGGCTCGGGCTCGAGCGCACGCAGCGGCTGCGGTACAACGAGGCCGACTACGCGGCGGCGCTCGACGCTCCTGACCGCAAGGCCGTTGGCGCCGCGGAAGGCGCGCCGAGCCTGTTCGACGTCGTGGAGGCATGGCTCGCGCGCATGCCGTTCGTGCGTTCGCCGGAGTTCGACTTCTGGCGCGAATACCGCGCCAACGTCACCCGCATGCTGGACGAGGACCGCGAAACGATCGAGCGCAAGGCGCAGCTCCCCGATGCCGCCCGCCGCGCGCAGCTCGAAGAGCTGGAGCGGACGCGCGAAACGTTCGAGACCGTGTTCGATCCGGCCAAGTACGAGGCGCTCCGGGCCGCGCGGCAGCGGCGGCTCGCGTATCCGGCGTTCCTCGCCGCGCTGATGATCATGCTCTACCGCGAAGAGCCGATCCTCCAGGGTCCGTTCCGGCTGCTCACCGCGCTCGTCGAGATCGACGAGAACCTGTCGCTGTGGCGCTATCGCCACGCGCTGATGGTGCATCGGATGATCGGCATGAAGATCGGCACCGGCGGCTCGAGCGGGCAGGACTACCTGCGGCGCACCGTGGAGGCGCACCGCGTCTTCCTCGACTTCTTCAACCTCTCGACCTACCTCATCCCGCGCTCGCTGCTGCCGGCGCTGCCGGCCGAGGTGCGCGAGCAGCTCGGCTTCCGCTGGAATGCTTAGCCAGCACTATTCGACGTTCTTCGACTCGGTCGGCGACGAGCTGCACGTCACCGCGCACAGCCATCATCCCTGGCCGGACGTGACCCGTGCGGCGCAGGTCCAGTACTGGGAGGACTCGGCGCGCCTCACCAACCGCAAGTGGCAGGAAAAGGTGTTCGGCGAGGCCGTTCCCGAAGCGCAGGAGCATGTCGCACGGCTGCTTGCCCTGCCCGATCCGCGGCTGATCGCGTTCGCGCCCAACACCCACGAGTTCGTGGCGCGGCTCTACTCGTGCCTCGACTGGACGCGGACGCCGCACGTGCTCACCACCGCCAACGAATTTCACAGCTTCAGCCGCCAGACGCGCCGGCTCGAGGAGACCGGCCGGCTCGCGGTCACCCGCGTGCCGGCGGAGCCGTACGCGACCTTTCGCGAGCGCTTTCACGCCACGCCCACGCACCGTTACGACATGGTGTTCGTGTCCCAGGTGTTCTTCGACTCCGGTTTCGTCGTCGAAGGACTGGAGGAGCTGCTCTCGCGCGCCGCGCCCGGGGCGATCGTCGCGATCGACGGCTATCACGCGTTCATGGCGATCCCGGTCGACCTCGCCCGTCTCGGGCCACGGATCTTCTACATGGCCGGCGGCTACAAGTACGCGCAGGCCGGCGAGGGCGCGTGCTTCATGTCCATTCCGCGGGACTGCGACCTGCGGCCCGTGTACACCGGCTGGTTCTCCGACTTCGGCCGGCTGAGCGGTGATCAAGGCGCTACGGGGGAAGGGAAGGGGTCCACCGTTCCTTCGATCGTGGGTTACGGCGACGCCGCCATGCGCTTCTGGGGCTCGACGTTCGACGCGTCGGGCCTCTATCGCTTCAACGCCGTGATGCGCTGGCTGCACGGCCTCGGCGTCACCCCGCGCGAGATCCACGCGCACGTCGCGGGGCTCGAGCGGAAGTTCCTCGCCGGGCTCGCGGACGCGAACCTCGCGCTCCTTCCGGCCGACACCCTCACGCCGCCCGAGCGCTTCCCGCGCGGCAACTTCCTCGCGTTCGATCTGGACCGCGCCGAGGACGTCGAGCGCAGGCTCGCAGCCCGGGGCATCCTCGTCGACCGCCGCGGGCGCCGGGTCCGGTTCGGCTTCGGCGTCTATCACGACGACGCGTTCGTCGACCGCCTGCTCGAGCGTACGAAGGCCGCCCTTGGCTGAGGTGTTCGACCTCGCCGTTGTCGGCGGCGGGATCAACGGCGTCGGCATCGCCCGCGACGCCGCCGGCCGCGGCCTGAAGGTCGTGCTCGTCGAGCAGGGCGACCTCGGCGGCGCCACCTCGTCCGCGAGCACCAAGCTCATCCACGGCGGCTTGCGCTATCTCGAGCAGTTCGAATTCCGGCTGGTCGCCGAGGCGCTCGCGGAGCGCGAGGTCCTCCTGCGGATCGCTCCGCACGTCGTCTCGCCGCTCGAGTTCGTGCTGCCGCACGAGCCGCATCTGCGGCCGCGCTGGATGATCCGCGCGGGCCTCTTCCTCTACGACCGGCTGGGCGGCCGGACGTCGCTCCCGCGCTCCCGCGGCGTCGCGCTGCGCCCCGACGGCTACGGTGCGGGCCTGAAGGCGGAGTTCGAGCGCGGATTCGCGTACGCCGACTGCTGGGTGGACGACGCGCGCCTGGTGGTGCTGAACGCGCGCGGGGCCGCCGAGAAGGGCGCGCGCATCCTGCCGCGCACGCGCTGCGTCGGCGGCCGCCGCGACGGCGACCTCTGGCGCCTGAAAGTGCAGGCCGCGGGCACCACCTCCGAGATCGAAGCGCGGGCGCTCGTGAACGCCGCCGGACCGTGGGTCCGCAGCCTCCTCGACCGCGAGCTGCGCGTGCGCACCCCGGGCGCGGTGCGGTTGGTCAAGGGCAGCCACATCGTCGTGCCGCGGCTCCACGACCGCGCGCACGCCTACATCCTGCAGAACCCCGACCAGCGCGTCGTCTTCATGATCCCCTACGAGGAGCGGTTCACCGAGATCGGCACCACCGACGTGGTGGTCGCCGATCCCGACGAGCCGCCGCGCATCTCGCGCGACGAGACCGAGTACCTCTGCGCCGCGGCGAGCCGCTATGCGTCGCGGCCGGTCACGCCCGCCGACATCGCGTGGAGCTGGAGCGGCGTGCGGCCGCTCTACGACGACGGCGCGTCCGACCCCTCCGACATCACCCGCGACTACCACTTCGTGGTCGACACGGACGGCCCGCCCCTGCTCTCGGTCTTCGGGGGCAAGCTCACGACGTACCGCAAGCTCGCCGAGCACGCGCTCGACCGGCTCGAGTACTGGTTTCCGGACCGCCACCCCTGGACGGCCAAGGCGCCGCTGCCCGGCGGAGATTTCGGCGACGCGAGCTTCGCCGACGTCGCGGCCGCGTACCGCGCGCGCTATCCGAAGCTCGACGGACGATGGCTCGAGCGCCTGCTTCGCCGCCACGGCCTCTGCGCCGCGGAGATTCTGGGCGACGTGCGCGAGACCGCCGACCTCGGCGAGGGTTTCGGCGGCGGACTGTACGAGCGCGAGCTCGCGTACCTCGTCGAGCGCGAGTGGGCGCGCGAGCCGGACGACGTGCTCTGGCGGCGGACGAAGTGCGGTCTGCACATGACCGCGGCCGAGCGCGAGCGGGTGGCGGACTTCATGAGCGTGCACGCGTGAAGCCGCTCGCCGACTGGACGCCGCCGAAACCGCTCCGGGGCCTGTTCTTCGACATCGACGACACGCTCACGACCGAAGGCCGCCTGACCGCCGCCGCGTACGCCGCGCTCGAGCGCCTGCACGACGCCGGGCTCCTCGTGGCGCCGATCACCGGCCGCCCGGCGGGGTGGTGCGACCACATCGCGCGGATGTGGCCGGTCGACGGCGTGGTCGGCGAGAACGGCGCGTTCTACTTCGCCTACGACCCGGCGGCGCGCCGTCTGCTCAAGCGCTATCGCGACGACGACGCGACGCGCGCGGCGAGCCGCGCGCGGCTCGCCGCGGTGCGCGACCGCATCCTCCGCGAGGTCCCCGGCGCGGCGCTCGCCTCCGACCAGCGCTACCGCGAGGCCGATCTCGCGATCGACTTCTGCGAGGACGTGCCGCGCCTGCCCGAGGCCGCCGTCGATCGCATCGTGGCGATCATGCACGCGGCCGGCATGACGACGAAGGTGAGCTCGATCCACGTCAACGGCTGGTTCGGCGACTACGACAAGCTCGCGATGACGAAGGTCTTCATGGCGGAGCGCCGGGGCGTCGACCTCGACGCCGAGCGGGCGGCCTACGTGTTCGCCGGCGACTCGCCCAACGACGCGCCGATGTTCGCGTACTTCCCGCACTCGGTGGGGGTCGCGAACGTCCGCGCGGCCGCGCACCGGCTCGAGCACGCGCCGGCGTACGTGACCGAAGCGGCGAGCGGCGCCGGCTTCGTCGAGCTGGCCGAGCGGCTGCTCCAGGCCGCTCGCGGGTAGCCGGGGTGCCCGACGCCGCGCTGTGGGTCGCGGGCTATCTCGCCATCGGCGCGGCGGTCGGATTCTTCGCCGGCATGCTCGGCATCGGCGGCGGCGCGCTGATGATCCCGCTGCTCGTCTGGCTCTTCGAGGCGCAGGGCCTGCCGCGGGAGCACCTGCTCCATCTCGCGGTCGGCACCGGGATGGCGACGATCCTCTTCACCTCGGTGTCGAGCATGCGCGCGCACGCGCGGCGCGGCGCCGTGCGCTGGGACGTCGTGAAGCGCATCACGCCGGGCATCCTCGCCGGCGGTCTCGTCGGTTCCGCAATCGCCGCTTCGATCCCGCGGTTCGCGTTCGCCGCGATCTTCGTCGCGACCGTTTACGCGGCCGCGCTCAACCTGCTGCTCGAGCGCAAGCCGAACCCGTCGCGCACGCTGCCCGGCGCCGCCGGGCTGCTCGGGGTTGGCGCCGCGATCAGCGGCATCTCGGTTTTCGCCGCGGTCGGCGGCGCTTTCCTGACGGTGCCGTTCATGGTCTGGTGCAACGTGCCGATGCTGCACGCCATCGGCACCGCCGCGGCGATCGGGTTTCCGATCGCGCTCGCCGGGACGATCGGGTACGTCGCGATCGGCCTTGGCCAGCCCGGCTTGCCGGCGTGGAGCGCGGGCTTCGTGTACCTGCCGGCGCTCGCCGGCGTCACCGTGGCGAGCATGTCGCTCGCGCCGGTCGGGGCGATGGCCGCGCACCGCGTGCCGGCGCGACTGCTGCGCCGGATCTTCGCGGTGCTGATGTTCGGTCTGGCGACCCGGATGCTGGTGATGCTTTGGTGAGCTAGATCGCGCCGTCCGCGCGCAGCTTCGCGATCTCGTCGTCCTTCATTCCCAGCAGGCCGCGCAGGACCTCGTCGGTGTGCTCGCCGAGGAGCGGCGGGGGCCGCTCGTGCTCGATCGGCGTGCCGGAAAACCGCATCGGACTGCGCACGAGCGAGACCTTGCCGGCCGCGGGATGCGCGAGCTCGAGCCGCAGCCCGCGCGCGATCGCCTGCGGCTCGGCGAACACCTGCTCGATCGTGTTGATCGGCCCGTTGGGGACGCCCGCCGCCTCGAGCGCCTCCACCCAGTCGCGCGTCGTCCGCCCGGCGAAGAGCTCGTCGAGGATCCGCGTCAGCTCGACGCGGTTCTCCACGCGCTTGCCGTTGGTGGCGTAGCGCGGGTCGTCCGCGAGGTGCGGCGATCCCGCGACCGCGCAGAACTTCCGGAACAGATTGTCATTGCCGCAGGCGAGGATCACCGCGCCGTCGGCGGTCTTGAACGTCTGGTAGGGAACGATGTTCGGGTGCGCATTGCCCAGCCGGCCGGGCGACTTGCCGGTGGCGAGGTAGTTCGCGCCCTGGTTGGCGAGCACCGCGGCCAGCGAGTCGAAGAGCGCGAGGTCGAGATGCTGGCCCGCGCCGGTCTCGGCGCGATGCGCGAGCGCCGCGCACACCGCGATCGTCGCGTACATCCCGGTCATGATGTCGGCGATCGGGATGCCCGCCTTCTGCGGTCCGCCGCCCGGCAGCTCGTCCCGCTCGCCGGTGACGCTCATCAGCCCGGCCATGCCCTGGATCATGAAGTCGTAGCCGGGGCGCTCGCGGTACGGCCCGGTCTGGCCGAAGCCGGTGACCGAGCAGTAGACGAGGCGCGGGTTGACCGTGCTTCAGATCGTCGTAACCGAGCCCGTAGCGGGCGAGGTCGCCGAACTTGTAGTTCTCGAGCAGCACGTCGGAGCGCGTGGCGAGCTCGCGCACGATCCGCTGCCCGGCGGGCTTCGAGAGATCGACGGTGATCGATTTCTTGCCCCGATTGGCGCAGGCGAAGTACGCCGACTCGGTCGTCTCCTTGCCGCTCGCGTCCTTCAGCCAGGGCGGGCCGAACGCGCGCGAGTCGTCGCCCTTCTTCGGGCGCTCGACCTTGATGACTTCCGCGCCGAGGTCGGCGAGGTTCTGTCCGGTCCACGGCGCGGCGAGGACGCGCGAGAGGTCGAGGACGCGGATGTGGGACAGCGGACCGGGCATGGCAACGGCCTTTCTAGAGATCGATCTTGATGTTGGCGTCCTTGACGACTTTGCCCCACCTGGCGATTTCCTGCTTCACGAGCGCGGCGAACTCCGCGGGGGGCATGCCGCCGAGCGCGGCGCCCTGGCCGTCCCACACGAGCTTGATCTCGGGCGACTGCAGTGCCTTGGCGATCTCCTGGTACATCTTGTCGATGATCGGCTGCGGCGTTCCCTTGACGGCCCACACCGCATACCAGGTCGTCAGCTCGTAGCCCTTGACGCCGGCTTCCGCCGCGGTCGGCACGTCCGGCAGCAACGCCGAGCGTTTCCCTGTCGTTACCGCGAGCGGACGGAGCTTCCCGGACTTGATCTGCGCCGCGGAGCTTCCCAGGCCATCGAACGCGAGGTCGACCTGACCGGCGAGCAGGTCCTGCATCAGCGGCCCCGCGCCCTTGTACGGCACGTGCGTGAGTTCCGTGCCCGTGACCTGCTTGAAGAGCTCGCCGGCGAGATGGTGGGTCGTGCCGTTGCCGGCCGAGCCGTAGTTGAGCTTGCCCGGGTTCTTCTTCGCGAACGCGATCAGCTCGTCCAGGCTCTTGAAGTTGTGCTTCGGGTTGACGACGATCACGTTCGGCACGGTGGCGATCACGGTGATCGGAACGAAGTCCCGCTCCAGACGGTAGGGCAGCTTCGTGTACAGCGTCTCGGCGATCGTGTGATGGACCGCGCCGATGAGGAACACGTAGCCGTCCGGGGCCTCCTTCGCCGCGCGAGCGGCGCCGAGCGTGCCGCCGGCGCCGCCGAGGTTCTCGACGATGAACTGCTGCCCCATCGACTGGGACAGGCGTGCGGCGAGCGGCCGCGCGAACGTGTCGGTTCCGCCGCCCGGCGGGAAAGGATTGATCAGGCGGACCGGCTTGGTCGGCCAGCTTTGCGCGGCCGCGGCCGCGGTCACGGCCAGGGCGACCACGCGCGGCGAGCAGTGCGAGGAACCTTCTCATGACTTGTGCCTCCTTGGATTCGACCGGCGCCGCAGGCGGCGCCGTGCCGTCAGAGCAATCGAGTGACCTCGCGCGCCGCGGCGACGCGACCGCGCACGAAGCCCTCGTGGTTGCGCTCGATATGGCGCAGGTCGTACAGGTAGTTGACCATGAGCCCGAACGATTCCCGCAAGCCCCGTGACGAGGAGTTGGCGAGGAAGTTGAGCCGCGCGAGCTGGGCGCCGTTGTGCAGGTGGAACTTCGCGACCGGGTCGCTTCCGGCATCGGCGTCCAGCGTGCCGTGCAGAAACGCCGCGCCGAGCCGCAGCAGCGCTTCGCGCTCGGCGGGAGCGGCGCGGGCGAGGGCGGCGCCGAGGTCCGGGCCGCCCTCGGCGAGGAGCGGGCGCACGCGCGCGAGCGCCTCCTCGAGCCGTGCCGACCCGCCCGACGGGAGCCGCTCGGGCGGAAGCTGCGCGCCGCGCTGCACCCACTTCGCGAGCCCGGGAATCGGCGACAGCGTGCAGAACGTACGCAGCCGCGGAAACTCCTCCTTGAGCACTTCGCACACGCGCTTGATCAGGAAGTTGCCGAGCGAGACGCCGCGCAGCCCCGCCTGGCAGTTCGAGATCGAGTAGAACACCGCGCACGTCGCGGCGGGCGCCTCGGGATCGACGCGCTCGTCGTCGAGCAACGGTCCGATCGCGGCCGGCATCTGGTGGACGAGGGCGACCTCGACGAAGATCAACGGATCGTCGGGGAGCGCCGGGTGGAAGAACGCGAAACAGCGGCGGTCGGGCTCGAGCCGCCGCCGCAGTGCGGTCCAGCTCCCGATCTCGTGCACCGCTTCGTAGCGGATGATCTTCTCGAGCAGGAGCGCCGGCGCGCGCCAGTCCACGCGCTCAAGCCGCAGAGAACCCGGGGTTGAACCACGAGGAGAGCAGGTGATGAAGGTCGGCTTCCACCGCGCCGAGACGCGGCTTCGACTTCATCTCCTGCAGCAGCTCGCGGCGCATCTCGAGCAGGGTCGCGGTGCCGTCGGGCGCGCGGTTCAGCCTGCGGAGGAGCTCCTGCCGCGGCGGCTCCGCCGCGCGCATGAGATCGACGAGCGAATCGGGCGACCGGGTCTCGGCGTAGCGCTGCGCGGCGGCGACGACGCCCGCGGGATCCGGCGCGAACTCCTCCGCGAGCACGTCGAAGAAGGCGGTGCGGCCTTCCTTCCCGAGCACGCGGTACTGTGAGACGGCCGCCTGCGCGAACTTCACGCTGTTTGCCTCGCCGCGCTCGCTCATGAGCGTGAGGCAGGACCGCCGCAGTGCTGCAAGCGACGAAGACTCGCTGCGGATCTGCCCGCGCTCGCGCATACGCTCAAGCACGCTCGACGATGATCCGGTCGATGCCTGCCCGGGGGCCAGTGCGATCGTCATTCATGATTCTGCGACCGACGATTATGGGCTACTGCCAGCAGCGAGGGTAGCCATGTGGCCGGCCGAAAAAAAAGCCCCGCAGCTGCGGGGCTCTTCCGGGTCGGAACCTCTCGGCTACAGGTCGATCTTGATCCCCGCGTCCTTGACGACCTTGCCCCACTTGGCGATCTCGGACTTCACCAGCTTGTCGAACTCGGCCGGGGGCATGCCGCCGAGCACGGCGCCCTGGGTCGCCCAGATCTCCTTGATGTCGGGCATCTGCAGCACCTTCGCCACTTCCGCGAACATCCGGTCGATGATCGGCTGCGGCGTGCCGCGGATCGCCCAGAGGGCGTACCACGTCGTCACCTCGTAGCCCGCGAGGCCGGACTCCTGCATCGTCGGCGTGTTCGGGATGAGCGGCGAGCGCGTGACCGTCGTCACCGCGAGCGGCCGGAGCTTGCCGGCCTTGATGTGCGGCGCCGAGGTCCCCATGCCGTCGAACGCCATGTCGACCTCGCCGCTCAGCAGCGCCGGGGTGAGCGGGCCCGCGCCCTTGTACGGCACGTGCGTGAGCTGGACTCCGGTCATGGTCTTGAACAGCTCGACCGAGAGGTGGTGCGTCGTGCCGTTCCCCGCCGAACCGTAGTTCAGCTTGTTCGGGTTCGCCTTGGCGAAGGCGATGAGCTCCTGCAGCGACTTGAAGTCGTGCTTCGGGTGGACGACCACCACGTTCGGGACGAACGCGGCGACGGTCACCGGCGCGAAATCGCGCTCGAGGTTGTAGGGCAGCTTGGTGTAGAGCGTTTCGGCGATCGTGTGATGCACCGCGCCCATGAACCAGGTGTAGCCGTCCGGCGCTTCCTTCGCGGCGCGCGCGGCGCCGACCGTGCCGCCCGCGCCGGCCATGTTCTCGATGAGCACCTGCTGTCCGAGCGCGACGCTCAGCTTGGCCGCGAGCGGCCGCGCGAACACGTCGGTGCCGCCGCCCGGCGGGAAGGGGTTGATGATCCGGATCGGCTTCTGCGGCCAGGCCTGCGCGGAAACGTCCGCGGTGCCGGCGACGAGCGCGACCGCGCAGAGCGCGAGCGTGAGCCCGCGGATGGGATGCTTCATGACTACGGCTCCTCTCGAGAGTGGGTCGCCGGCTCTGGTTGTGGCGCTGCCGGCTCGCGTGGCCGCTAGTCTGCCACGGGGAGCGGGCGCGTCAACCTTGCGGCCCGAGAGGCGGGGAGTTACGGCTTGACGAGGACTTCGAAGTCGGCGGCGTTCTGCTCCTTGCCGCCGACAGCGTAGACGCAGGCGCTGGCGGCCAGCTTGCCGACCTGCACGCTGCCGTCGCCGAGCTTCGCCCGGCAGAGGTGAAGCACGGTGCCGTCGACCTCGCGGCCCACGGCGTAGGCGCCTTTCGGCATTTCCTTTCCGTTCACCCACTTGATCGTCTTCGGCCCGTCGTCGCGCAGCACCTGGTAGGCGCCGATCGACCACTCGAGACCGCCGAACGTCACCGCGCAGCCGAGCATCGGCTGTCGGATCCGGCCGGGCTGCTCGCTGCCGTTCGCGAGGCGCGCCCGGCAGGCGTACAGGGCGTCGCCGTTCGTGCCCTTGCCGGCTGCGAGCGAGCCCTTCGGGATGTGCCCGCGGGAGGCGAACACCCAATTGAGCTCCTGCTCGTCCGCGGCCTGCACGGGGAGCGAAAACGAGGCCGCGGCCAGGGCGGCTAGGACCAGACGTTTCATCATGTCATTCCAGCGATGTGGCTTTTTGCCTTTTTTATCGCGTGCGATGGTGGCACGTGACCCCTACCTGTGCCGCGGACTTCCGTCACTTGGGACGGAAAGGGGCGCGCTCTTAGCGAGAAATGCCCGGTATCTGGTGCGGAAGTCGCCCGCCGTGCCCCGGGCAGGATCAAGCCGGGGACGGGTTCAGGCGGCCTTGCGCGCCGGCTTCCGCGCGCATTCGACGAGGTACTCCATCGCCGCCTGCGCGCCGCCCTTCTTGTGCGGCACGCCTGCGAGCTCGAGCCCCATCTCGACGCCGGCGAGCGTGCCCGCCAGCGTCAGGTCGTTGAAGTCGCCGAGATGGCCGATGCGGAACACCTTTCCCGCGAGCTTGCCGAGGCCGGTGCCGAGCGACATGTCGAACGCTTCCAGGATGGTCTTGCGCAGCTTGTCCGCGTCGTGGCCGGCGGGCGTCATCAGGGCGGTGAGCGTGCTCGAGTACTCCTCGGGCACCGCGCACAGGATCTCGAGCCCCCACGCCCGCGCCGCGCGCCGCGTGGCCTCGGCATGGCGGTCGTGGCGGGCGAACACGTTCTCCAGTCCTTCCTCGCGCAGCATCCGCAGCGCCTCGCGCAGGCCGTAGAGGAGGTTGGTCGCCGGCGTGTACGGGAAGTACCCGGTCTTGTTGTTCGCGATCATCTCGTCCCAGCCCCAGTACGACTTCGGCAGCCGCGACGACTTCGCGCTCTGCCGCGCCTTGTCGCTGATCGCGTTGAAGGAGAGGCCCGGCGGCAGCATCAGCCCTTTCTGCGAGCCGGCGACGGTGACGTCGACGCCCCACTCGTCGTGCCGGTAGTCGATCGAGGCGAGCGAGCTGATCGTGTCGACCATGAAGAGCGCCGGATGCTTGGCAGCGTCGA
The DNA here is from genome assembly GCA_963827555.1 of uncultured beta proteobacterium. GTDB lineage: Bacteria > Pseudomonadota > Gammaproteobacteria > Burkholderiales > SG8-39 > DATEDA01. The sequence goes on along the minus strand of CAWHBL010000018.1, from coordinate 79,995 downwards.
TTGCTTTCCGGATCGCGCCGATGCGGCTCGTGACGCCGGTGGAAGTCTCGTTGTGGACGATGCACACCGCCTTGATGGCGTGCGCCGTGTCCTCCCGGAGCTTCGCCTCGACCGCCGCCGGGTCGGCGCCGCGACGCCAGTCGGTCGCGACGAACTCGGGCGCGAGGCCGAGCTTCGTCGCCATCTTCTGCCACAGCGTCGCGAAATGCCCGGTCTCGAACATCAGCACCTTGTCGCCGGGGGAGAGCGTGTTGACGAGCGCCGCCTCCCACGCGCCGGTGCCCGACGCGGGGTAGATCACGACGTGCTGGCTGGTCTGGAACACGTGCTGCAGGCCGTCGAGCACCTCTAGGCCGAGCGCGCCGAACTCCGGCCCGCGGTGGTCCATGGTGGGCATGTCGATCGCCCGCAGGACGCGGTCAGGCACGTTGGTCGGTCCGGGGATCTGGAGGAAGTGCCTGCCGCTCCGGTGGGCCATGAGGATTCTCCGCGGTGGAATCGAGGATGGTAGAGCGGCGGCGCGGTCGAGGCAATGTACCGGTTGGCAGGCCCGGATCGGGCACCCCGCCCCGTTCTCGGCCGGTTTCCGCCGGCGCTATGATGCATGGCGACCGGCCCTGGAAGGGGATCAACCATGACCCTGTCGATCGACGTGGTTTCCGATGTCGTCTGCCCGTGGTGCTTCATCGGCAAGCGCCGGCTCGAGGGCGCGCTCGCGCTGTATTCGCAGGAGCGGCCCGACGCGCTGGCGCCGACCGTCACCTGGCGGCCGTTCCAGTTGAACCCCGACCTGCCGGCGGAAGGGATGGCGCGCGCGGACTACATCGCGCGCAAGTTCGGCCCGCGCGGCGGCGCGGTCTACGACCGCGTCGCGGCGGTGGGGCGCGAGGTCGGCATCGACTTCGCGTTCGATCGCATCACGCGCCAGCCGAACACGCTCGCGGCCCACAGCCTGATCGAGCTCGCCGGGGCGCACGGCCGGCAGGACGCGATGAAAGAGTCGTTCTTCCGCGCCTACTTCCTCGACGGCGTCGACCTGACCGCGCGCGAAAACCTCGCCGCGATCGCGACCGCCGCCGGGCTCGAGCGCGCCGCAGTCGAGGAGTGGCTCGACAGCACAGAGGCCCGCGCGGCGACCGCCGCGAAGGACGCACGCGCGCGCGAGATCGGTATCGAGGGCGTGCCGTTCTTCATCTTCAACGGCCGCCTTGGGGTCTCCGGCGCGCAACCGTCGGCGGTCCTGCTCGACGCGATGAAGCAGGCCGAGAGCGCGGCGTGAACGTCTTCAAGCTCGAGTTCCAGCCGGGCGCGGGCGGCGCGAGCCTCGCCGCGCGGCTGAGGCGCGAGGTCCGGGGCGACGTTCTCTTCGACCGGGCGAGCCGCGGCCGCTACTCGACCGACGCGTCGATCTACCAGGTCGAGCCGGTCGGCGTCGTCGTGCCGAAGACCGAGGCCGACGCGCTGCGCGCGATCCGGATTGCGGTCGAGGCGGGCGTCCCCGTGCTCCCGCGCGGCGCCGGCAGCTCGCAGTGCGGCCAGGCGGTCGGCGCCGCGCTGGTGATCGACGGCTCCAAGCACCTCGCCGAGGTGGTGTCGTTCGATGCCGCTGGCGCGACGGTGACCGTCCAGCCCGGCATCGCGCTCGACCGCCTGAACGCCTTCCTGCGGCCGCACGGTCTCTGGTTCCCGGTCGACGTCTCGACCTCCGCGCAGGCGACCATCGGTGGCATGGCCGGCAACAACTCTTGCGGCTCGCGCTCGATCCGCTACGGCAACATGGTCCACAACGTACTGGCGATCGACGCGGTGCTCGCCGATGGATCCGAATACCGCTTCGGCCCGAGCGACGAGATCGCGGCCGGATCGCCAGGCTACCGCGCGCTAGTCGGCAAGGTCCACGCGATCGTCCGGCGCGAGGCGGCGGAGATCGCCGCGCGCTGGCCGACGGTGCTGCGGCGGGTGCAGGGCTACAACATCGACATGGTGCAGCCCGGCCCGTCGGCCGACAGCATGGTGCCGCACAACCTCGCCAGCCTCCTCGTCGGCTCCGAAGGCACTCTCGCGTGGTCGCGGCAGCTGACGCTGAAGCTCGCGCCGATCCCGCGTCACAAGACGCTCGGCGTGTGCCATTTCCCCACCTTCCGCCGCGCGATGGAGTGCACGCAGCACATCGTGAAGCTCGACCCGGACGCGGTCGAGCTGGTGGACAGCACGATGATCGGGCTCGCCCGCGGCAACGAGGCGTTCGCGCCGATCGTCGCGCGCTTCATCCGCGGCGAGCCGGCGGCGATCCTGCTCGTCGAGTTCGCCGGCGACGATCGCGACGCGCAAGCATCGAAGCTCGCGCGGCTCGTCGAGCTCATGGGCGACCTCGGCCTGCCGGGCAGCGTCGTCGAAGCCACCGATCCGAAGCTGCAGAAGGACATCTGGGAAGTCCGCAAGGCCGGCCTCAACATCATGATGTCGATGAAGGGCGACGGGAAGCCGGTGTCGTTCATCGAGGATTGCGCGGTGCCGCTCGAGCACCTTGCCGACTACACCGACCGGCTGACGCGGGTGTTCGAGAAGCACGGCACCCGCGGCACCTGGTACGCGCACGCATCGGTCGGCACGCTGCACGTGCGCCCGGTGCTCAACATGAAGGCGGACGGCGCGAAGAAGATGCGCGCCATCGCCGAGGAGGCCTGCGCGATCGTGCGCGAGTACAAGGGCGCGGCGTTCTCGGGCGAGCACGGCGACGGGCTCGTCCGGTCGGAGTGGATCGAGCCGATCGTCGGCCAGCGGCTGGTGCGCGCGCTGGCGGAGATCAAGGACCTGTTCGACCCGAAGGGCCTGATGAACCCCGGCAAGATCGTGCGGCCGACGAAGATGGACGACCGCTCGCTCTTCCGCTTCAAGCCGGGGTACGAAACGTCGCGCCTGGACACCGCGCTCGACTGGTCGGAGTGGAGCGTCCCGGGCGCGGCGAGCCAGGGGTTCGCCGCCGCGGTCGAGATGTGCAACAACAACGGCCACTGCCGCAAGTTCGACGCCGGCACGATGTGCCCGTCCTATCGCGCCACCGGCGACGAGCAGCATCTCACCCGCGGCCGCGCGAACACGCTGCGGCTCGCGCTGTCGGGGCAGCTCGGACCGGATTCGCTGTCGTCCGACGCGCTCTACGAGACGCTCGAGCTCTGCGTCGGCTGCAAGGGCTGCAAGCGCGAATGCCCGACCGGCGTGGACATGGCGCGGATGAAGATCGAGTTCCTGCACCACTACCACGGCCGCCGCGGCTGGGGACTGAAGGACCGGCTGATCGCGTTCCTCCCGCGCTACGCGCCGATCGCCGCCCGCGTCGCGCCGCTCGCCAACCTGCGCGACCGCGTGCCGCTGCTCGCGCGGGTGAGCGAGACGCTGATCGGCCTGTCGGCGAAGCGCAGCCTGCCGAAGTGGCAGGCCCGGCCGTTCCTGCAATCGGCCGCGGGGCGCTACCAGGTGCGCGCGCCGGAGGATTGCGACGCCGTGCTGCTCGCCGACACCTTCAACAACTACTTCGAGCCGGAGAACGCGGTCGCGGCGCTGCGCGTGCTCGAGGCGGCCGGCTGCCGCGTGCACGTCGCGCGCGCGGCGGATGCGGGCCGGCCGCTCTGCTGCGGGCGCACGTTCCTGGCGGTCGGCATGGTGAACGAGGCGCGGTACGAAGCGCGGCGGCTGCTCGACGCGCTACTGCCGTATGCCGCGCGCGGCGTGCCGATCGTCGGCCTCGAGCCCTCCTGCCTGCTGACCCTGCGCGACGAGTTCGGCGCGATGTTCCCCGGGGAGGAAGCGGCCAGGCTCGGCGCGAGCGCGCTCCTGTTCGAGGAGTTCCTCGCGCGCGAGGCGGACGCGGGACGGCTCGCGCTCGACCTGAACGCGCTGCCCGGAGCCAAGGCGCTGCTGCACGGGCATTGCCACCAGAAGGCGTTCGGCGCGATGCCGGCGGTCGAGCGGACGCTCAAGCTCGTGCCGGGACTGGAAGTGACGACGATCGAATCGAGCTGCTGCGGCATGGCGGGCGCGTTCGGCTACGAAGCGGCGCACTACGACGTATCGATGAAGATGGCGGAAGCGTCGCTCCTGCCGCAGGTGCGCGCGGCGGACCCGGCGACGCTCGTCGTCGCCGACGGCACGAGCTGCCGGCACCAGATCGCGGACGGCGCGGGGCGCGAGGCAGTCCACGTCGCGCGCGTGCTCGAGCGGGCGCTCGGTTGACCGCCCGGCCCGGGTTTTGCAGTAAGCTCGCGCCGCCATGAACGTGCCCAGGCCCACCCTGTTCAACCGCCTCGCCGGCTTCCTGCGCTTCGTTTTCTGGGGCCTGCTCGTCTCTGATCGTCGTGCTGATGTTCCTCGGCCGGGGTTCGGTCGAGGCGGAGCGCAGCGCGGCGCTCGCGAAGTTCCAGGAGGCGCGCAAGTCGCGGGTGATCGCGCTGATCCATCGCCAGGACCGCGTCAGCATCCTCGGCGTGCCGGTCGCGAGCTACATCAGCATCGACGACTCCGAGGCGGTGCTGCGCGCGATCCGGCTGACGCCCGACGATCAGCCGATCGACCTGATCCTGCATACCCCGGGCGGGCTGGTGCTCGCCTCCGAGCAGATCGCCCGCGCGCTCGTCGACCACAAGGGCAAGGTCACGGTGTTCGTGCCGCACTACGCGATGAGCGGCGGCACGATGATCGCGCTCGCCGCCGACGAGATCGTGATGGACCCGAACGCGGTGCTCGGGCCGGTCGATCCGCAGATCGGCGGCGCGCCGGCGGCATCGATCATCAAGGCCGTCGAGCAGAAGCCGATCGAGCGCGTAGCGGACTCGACTCTCGATCCTCGCCGACATCTCGCGCAAGGCACAGGTGCAGGTGCATGCGCTCGTCAGCGAAATTCTCACCGAGTCGAAGCAGATGCCGGCGGAGAAGGTGGCCGAGACGGCGCGGGCGCTGACCGAGGGCCGCTGGACGCACGATTTCCCGATCACCACGCGGCTCGCGCGCGAGCTCGGCCTCAAGATCAACACCGACATGCCGAAGGAGGTCTACGCGCTGATGGACCTCTACCCGCAGGCACCGGGGAAGCGTCCGAGCGTGCTCTACGTGGAACCGCCTGGCGGCATCCGGGAGTCGGGCGCGAGCGACGGCCCCGCACCGTCGAAGCCAGGAGCGCCGGCCCGCAACGAGCCGCGCAAGTGAGCGCGGCACCCTGATCGACGACTACGGCACGTTGGCCGCGCTCGCCGCGATCGCCTTCGCCGGCGCGGTGGTCTACGGCATCACCGGCTTCGGCTCGGCGCTCGTCACCATCCCGCTCGCGACCCACCTGGTGCCGCTCACGTTCGCGCTGGCGATGTTCTCGGTGGTCGATCTCGCGAACTCCCTCCGGGTCGGCCTGGAGAATCCGCGCGCACGCGGTGAAGGCGGAGGTCGTGCGCATGGCCCCGATGATCGTAGTGGGCCTTGCGATCGGCGTGACGCTGCTGGTGAACCTGCCGCGCAAAGCCGGCATGCTCGCCCTCGGCGTCTTTATCGCCGCCTACGCCGTCTACTCGCTCACGCGGCGCGCGAGCATGGGAACCGTCAGCCGCCGCTGGGCCTACGTCGCCGGAGCCGCCGGCGGTCTCACCGGTGCGCTCTTCGGCGCCGGCGGGCCGCCGTACGCGATCTATCTTTCGCACCGGCCGCTGACGAAGGAGGAGTTCCGCGCGACCCTCACCTTCACCTCGGTGTTCAGCATCGGGCTGCGGGTGCTTGCCTTCCTCGTGACCGGGCTGCTGCTCGACCTGCAGGCGTGGATCGCGGCGGCGCTGGCGATCCCGGCGGCGCTCGCCGGCATCGCGGTCGCGACGCGGGTCTTCCGGTTGATCTCGCGCGAGACGCTGGCGCGGCTAGTCGGGCTGATGCTGCTGGCGACCGGGGTGTCGCTCGTGGCCCGGGCGCTGGGGTAGCTGTCTTCACCACCCGCGCCGCGAGGGCCGGCGCCCGAGCCGGCATGAATCTTCCGTTCCCGGTGGGGTCTCATCGGAAGACCGCTCCGGTCGAGACAGGAGAAGGCTCCTATGTTCAAGCACCTGCTCATCCCCACCGACGGTTCCGAGCTCGCGAACAGCGCGATCTCGGCCGGGATCCAGCTCGCCAAGGCGCTCGGGGCGAGAGTGACTGCCTACCACGCGATCGAGGAGCCGGACGTCCAGGGCGTCGGCGACGAGGCGTTCATCGCGACGCGGGCGATCAAGGAGTTCGAGCTCCGCCTGCGCGAGCGGGGCGAGCGCTTTCTCGCTCCGGTGCAGGCGGCTGCAAAGGCGGCTGGCGTTCCGTGCGAGATCCTCATCACCAACCCCCGGACGCCGGCCGAGGGCATCGTGGCTGCGGCGAGCGAGGCGGGCTGCGACGCGATCTGCATGGCCTCCCATGGCCGGGGCGACATCGCCTCGCTCCTCCTCGGGAGCGTGACGCACAAGGTGCTGGCGCACGCGAAGGTCCCGGTGGTGGTCTTCCGCTGAGCGTGGCGTTGCCGGGGAACCGGCGGAGCAGAGCGAGCGGTCGACCGGCTAGGCCGGAATATCGGGATCGACCTGGCGCTCGAGCCAGGCGACCTGGTCCTTGAGGAGGAGCTTGCGGCGCTTGAGGCGCTGGAGCTGGAGCTGGTCGTAGCCGGGCTGGTCGGCGAGGCGCTTGATCACGTCGTCAAGATCGCGGTGCTCGATCTTGAGCTGCAGGATCCGCTGCTCGAGCATCGCGCGCTCGACGTCGTCCATCCGCCTCGTCCCCGTCCTCGTGAGGCATTCTAGCCCCGGCGTACCGCCCAGGCGTACAGGGCGATCCCGGCGGCGATCATGGGGAGCGACAGCCACTGGCCCATGCTCAGGTTGAAGGCGAGCAGCCCGAGGAAATCGTCCGGCTCGCGGAAGAACTCGGCGGCGAACCGGAAGACGCCGTAGCCGATGAGGAAAACGCCGCTCACCGCGCCCGTCGGCCGCGGCTTTGCCGAGTAGAGCCACAGGATGACGAACAGCAGGACGCCCTCGAGCGCGAACTGATAGAGCTGCGACGGGTGCCGCGGCGCCGGCCCCGCCCCCGGGTTCTGGAACACCATCCCCCACGGCACGTCGGTCGCGCGGCCCCACAGCTCGCCGTTGATGAAATTGCCGAGCCGGCCCGCCGCGAACGCGAGCGGCGCGAGCGGGGCGAGAAAGTCCGTGACTTCCAGCCACCGCAGCTCGTGCTTGCGCGCGACCCACCATACCGCGACGAGCACGCCGAGAAAGCCGCCGTGAAAAGCCATCCCGCCCTGCCAGACGGCGAGGATCTCGAGCGGGTGCTGGAGGTAGTAGGCGGGCTTGTAGAAGAGCACGTACCCGAGCCGGCCGCCGAGAATCACGCCGAGCACGCCGTAGAAGAGCAGGTCGTCGAGCAGCGCGACCGTGACGCGTCCCGAGCGGCCGGTCGCGATGCGCCGCCGGCCCAGCCAGTACGAGACGGCGAAGCCGACGAGGTACATCAGTCCGTACCAGCGGATCGCCAGCGGCCCGATCTGGATCGCGACCGGGTCGAAGTTGGGATGGACGAGCATGCGCCGCGAGGATGCCCGAACGGCCGGGTGCGGTCGAGAGGCTAGAATCCGCGGCCAATGTCCCGCGCCGACGTGCTCGCACTCTTCCGCTCGCGGGACTACCGGCTCTATTCCATCCAGAACCTTGCCGCCGCGCTCGTCGAGCGTTCGCAGGGCGTCGCGATCGGCTGGGATCTCTACGAGCGCACCGGATCGGCGCTTGCGCTCGGATGGGTCGGGCTCGCGCAGTTCCTGCCGGTGATCCTGCTCTTCCTGCCGGCCGGCCACCTCGCCGACCGCTTCGACCGGCGCCGCGTGATGGTGGCGGGCTTCGCCGTGTGGACCGCGGCCGCTGGGACCCTCGCCGCCGCGGCGCTATCGGGCGGACCCGTCGGCTGGGTCTATCTCGCGGCGCTGGGACTGGGCACCGCGCAGGTGCTCAACCGCCCGTCGCGCGACGCGCTGCTCGCGCAGCTCCTCGAGCGCGATTACCTGAGCCGCGCGGTCACGTGGAACGCGAGCCTGCACCAGTTCGCCGCGATCACCGCCCCGGTCGCGGCGGGCGTGCTGATCGCCGCAACCGGCGGCGCCGCGGCCGTGTACATCGCCGATCTGGTGCTGATCGGCATCGGCGCGACCGCCACGCTCGCGATCCGGCGCCGTCCGATCGAGCGCTCGGGACGTGCGCGCTCGCCGCGCGAGCTGCTCGCCGGCCTCGCGCACGTCTGGCGCACGAAGACGATCCTCGGCGTGATCACGCTCGATCTCTTCGCGGTGCTGTTCGGCGGCGCGGTGGCGTTGCTGCCGATCTTCGCCAAGGACATCCTGCACGTCGGCCCGACCGCGCTCGGCTGGCTGACCGCGGCGCCGGCGATCGGCGCGCTCGCGATGGCGGTGGCGCATGGACTGCTGCCGTCGTACGCCAGAGCGGGGCTGATTTTCGTCTGGTCGGTCGCCGGGTTCGGCCTCGCGATCGTCGTGTTCGGGCTGTCGACGTCGCTCTGGCTGTCGCTCGCGGCGCTCGCCGTCGCCGGCGCGCTCGACAACGTGAGCGTGGTGATCCGCGGGACGGTGGTGCAGCTGCACACGCCGGACGAGCTGCGCGGTCGGGTGTCGGCGGTGAACCGCGTCTTCATCAGCTCGTCGAACGAGCTGGGCGCGTTCGAGTCGGGGCTCGTCGCGGCGCTGATCGGCCCCGTTCCGACGGTGGTCCTTGGCGGCGTCGCGACGATCGCGTTCGTGCTCGGCGCGCTGCGGCTCTTCCCCGAGCTGCGCGCGCTCGGGCGGCTGGGAAGGTGACGTCGCTCAGTTCACCGTTGCGCCGGTGTCGCGCACGACCTTGCCCCACTTCTCGTACTCGGACCGGATGAAAGCGCCGAGCGGCTCCGGCGCGAGCACGGTCGCATCGACGCCCGCAGCGCGGAAGCCCTGCTGCAACTCCGGCTCCTGGAGGACCTTCGCCGTGTGGGTGTAGAGGCGTTGCACGATCTCGGGCGGGGTCCCGGCGGGCGCGGCAAGGTTGACCCAGAGCGTCGCCTCGTAGCCCGGGATGCCGGCTTCCGCGACGGTCGGCACGTCGGGGAGGTCGGGCGAGCGCTTCGGGGTCGTCACCGCGAGCGCGCGCAGGCGCCCCGCCTTGACTTGCGGCATGACGTTCGGAATGCCGGCGAACGAGACCTTCACCTGGCCGGACAGCAGATCCTGCATCGCCGGGCCGCTGCCCTTGTAGGGCACGTGGTTCAGCTCGATCCCGGCCATGGTGTTGAACAGCGCGCCGACGAGATGCTGGGCGCTGCCGTTGCCCGAGCTCGCGAAGTCGATCTTTCCCGGCTGCGCCTTCGCCGCGGCGATGAGCTCCGGCACCGAGCGCGACCGGGAGCTGCGGGTTCACCACCAGCACGTAGGGCCCCGTGGCCACGAGCGCGACGGGCGCGAAGTCCTTGAGCGGGTCGAAGGGCAGGTTCTTGTACAGCCACGCGCTGATCACGTGCGGCGTGCCGGTGAAGAGCAGCGTGTGGCCGTCGGGCCGCGCCTTCGCCACGAAGTCCGCGCCGATCGTCCCGCCGGCGCCGGGCTTGTTCTCGACGAACACCTGCTCGCCGATGGCGGTCGACAGCCGCGCCGCGAGGATCCGGGCGGGGACGTCGGCGAATCCGCCCGGCGACAGCGGCACGACCATGCGCACCGGCCGGTTCGGCCAGGTCTGCGCGGACGCCGCCGAGGCGGCCGCGAGCAGCGCTGCAGCGAGCGCGCTGAAGAGGAGATAGCGCGGCATGGGGACCTCCGGTCTCACCCGCCGCGATAGACCGGCTCGGGCTGGGTGAAGAACGCGTGCAGGATGTGGTACGGGATGCGGTAGTTCTTCTGCTGGAAGCTCGCGTGCGCGATGCCCGGCATCACCGCGAACTGCTTGTCCGGGTTCGGCAGGCGCTTGTAGAACTCGAGCAGGTCGTCGACGCCCGCGATGCCGTCCCACTGGCCGCGCATCACGATCGTCGGCACCGGAATCTTCTCCGGATCGACGAGCGGCAGCTTCGAGCACATGTCGACGTAGGTGCCGGTCGGCACCGAGTCGTCGAGCGCGAGGATCGCATCGGCGAAGGCGTTGACGGTGGCCTCGTCCGCGGTGCCCGGGTGGTCGCGGTTGAAGATGCTGTGCACGAACGCGCGGTCGATCGGCCGGCGGTTCTTCGCGGCGTACTCGGGCAGGCGCTTCCGCCGGTCGGCGAGCGTCGGGCTGCCTTCGCCGGTCCACACGAACGCGTCGAGGGCGAGCCGCGCGACCCGTTCCGGATGACGCTGCGCGAAGAGCGCCGCCTTCAGTGCGCCCGAGGAGATACCGTAGATCAGGAGCTGCTTCGCACCGCCCGTCTCGATGATGTAGCGAGTGCCGACGTCCAGGTCGTCGGCGCCGTTCGCGATGTCGGAATTGATCGGGCGGTGCTTGTCGGACCGGCCGTAGCCTTCGTTGTCCATGCACCAGGTGTCGAACCCGCGCGCCGCGAACCAGTCCATCACCGACGAGTCGGGGCGCCCGGGCACGTGCAGATCGAAGGTCGGCTGCGAGCCCATCGAGGAGCCGTGGACGAACAACACCGTTCCCCGCTTCTGCGTCCCGGCAGCCGCCGGCTTCTGCCAGAGGAAGAGCTTGACGTCGCCCTTGCGGGTCCAGTGTTCCTTGCCGGTGGTCTGCTGCACTGCGGGGGTCTGCGTCATCGCGTACGTCTCCTCGGTTGCGACGGAGTTTACCGCCGCCGGCAACGGGCGGCGCTCCCGCGCAAGCGCGACGAAGGCGCGCACCGCCGGCGCGGCGTCGCCGGCGCGCCACGCCATCCCGATCTCCACCTCCGGGCCCGCTTCCGCGAGCGGCCGGTAGACGACGCCGGTCCGGCGCAGGTGCTCGAGCGACGCCGGCACCAGCGCGACGCCCATGCGGGCGGCGACGAGGCTCACGATCGTCTGCATCTGGATTGCTTCCTGCTCGACGCGCGGGGCGAACCCCGCGCGCCGGCACGCGCCGACGATCGCGTCGTAGAGCGAGGCTCCCACCTTGCGCGGGAACAGCACGAACGGTTCGTCGGCGAGCGAAGCGAGCGGGATCGGCCCTTTCGCGCGCGCGTGCGCGGACCCCGCAGGCAGTGCGGCGATCAGCGCGTCGTCGACGAGCGGGGCGTACTCGAGACCCGGCGCATCGACCGGCGGCAGCACCAGCCCGACGTCGAGCTCGCCCTGGCGGAGCGCGGCGAGAAGGACGTCGCTCGTGGCCTCCTGGAGCGTGAGCTTCACGCCGGGGTGACGGCGGCGGAACTCCGGCGCGAGCTCGGGCAGCACGTTGTACGCGGCGACGCTGATGAACCCGAGCGCGAGCGAGCCGACCTCGCCGGCGGCGAGCCGCTGCGCGCCCGCCCTGAGGCCGTCGGCCTCCCGCAGCAGGCGCCGCGCTTCCGGGAGCAGCGCGGCGCCGGCGGGGGTGAGCTGCACCGAGCGCTTGGTGCGCGCGAAGAGCGCGGTGCCGAGCTCCTCTTCGAGCGCGCGGATCTGGCGCGAGAGCGGCGGCTGGGAGATGTTGAGCGCGCGCGCCGCGCGCGCGAAGCTCAGGGCCTCCGCGACGGCCACGAAATACCGCAGGTGGCGCAGCTCCATTAATGCTTTTGAAGGTATCAGAAGAGCGATTCTAATGTATTGGACGGTATCACAGGCCAGAGGCGAGAATCGGCGCTTCCCATGGCGCCCCAGCACTCCGCCGCCTACGCCGCGCTCGTGTTCACCTCGCTCGTGTGGTCGGGCAACACGATCGTCGGCCGGGCGCTCGCCGACGCGATCCCGCCGGCGGCGTTCTCGTTCTGGCGGTGGGCGCTGATCCTCGCGCTGCTGGCGCCGCTCGTGCGCGGCGAGCTCGCCCGGCGGTGGCCGGTCATCCGCCGCTCGTGGCGCATGCTGGCCGTGCTCGGACTGATCAGCACCGGCCTGTACCACGCGCTCGTCTACTGGGCGCTGCACTACACCACCGCGATCAACGCCCAGCTCCTCAACTCCACCATCCCGCTCGGGGTGATGCTGATCGGCTGGCTCGCGTTCGGCGCGCGGCCGGGCGCGCGCGAATGGCTCGGCTTCGCCGTCTCGTTCGTCGGCGTGGCCGCCATCCTCTCGCACGGCGACTGGCACCGGCTCCTTGCGCTCGAGCTGAATGCGGGCGACCTGCTGGTGCTCGTGGCGATGGTGGCCTGGTCGTTCTACACGCTGCTCCTGCCGCGCCGGCCGTTGGAGCTGTCGCCGTTCGCTTACATTTTCGTGGTCGGCGCGTTCGGCCTCGCCGGCCTGGCGCCGTTCTACGCCTGGGAGCTCGCCACCGGGCGCGGCACATTCGTGGTCACGCCGGAAGCGGTCGCGGGCATCGCCTACTGCGCGATCCTCGCCTCGATCGTCACCACCGCCACGCTCAACTTCGGCGTCGACCGCGTCGGGGCGACGCGCACGTCGTTCTTCACCCATCTCGTGCCGGTGTTCGGCGCCGCGCTCGGCGTCGCGCTGCTCGGCGAGCGGCTCGGCTGGTACCACCTGGCCGGCTTCGCATTCATCCTCGCCGGCATTGCGCTCTCGAACGGGGCGCTCGGCGCGTTGAGCAAGGCGCTGCGGCCCGGCTAGACTTCGCAGCTCAAAGGAGGCGTTCCATGGCTGACAACTGGCGTTCCAAGACCATCACCGGCGGCGTGGCGCGCGCGCCGAACCGCGCGATGCTCCGCGCGGTCGGCTTCGGCGACTCGGACTTCGAGAAGCCGATCGTCGGCGTCGCGAACGGACACTCGACCATGAACCCGTGCAACGCGGGCATCCAGCCGCTGGTCGACCGCGCGATGGCGGCGCTGAAGGAAGCCGGCGCGATGCCGCAGGTGTTCGGCGTGCCGACCATCACCGACGGCATCGGCATGGGCACCGAGGCCATGAAGTACTCGCTCGTATCGCGGGAGATCATCGCCGACGCGATCGAGACCAGCGTCAACGGCCAGGCGATGGACGGCGTACTCGTGGTCGGCGGCTGCGACAAGAACATGCCCGGCGGAATGATGGCGATCGCCCGCATGAACGTGCCCGGGATCTACGTCTACGCCGGCACGATCAAGCCCGGAAAATGGAAGGGTCAGGACCTGACGGTGGTGTCCGCGTTCGAGGCGGTCGGCGCTTACGCCGCCGGCAAGATGAGCGACGAGGACTTCGTCGGCATCGAGAAGAACGCCTGTCCGACGGTCGGCGCGTGCGGCGGCATGTTCACCGCCAACACCATGTCGTCGTCGTTCGAGGCGCTCGGCATGAGCGCGCTCGGCTCCTCGCAGATGGCCTCGCCCGACGCCGAGAAGGCCGACTCGTCCGCCGCGTCGGCGCGGCTGCTGGTGAACGCGATCCGGAACAACGTCCGCCCGCGCGACATCATCACCCGCAAGTCGATCGAGAACGCGATCGCGCTCGTCATGGCGACCGGCGGCTCGACCAACGCGGTGCTGCACTACCTGGCGATCGCCGCGGCAGCCGGCGTGAAGTGGACGATCGACGATTTCGAGCGCATCCGGCGCAAGGTGCCGGTGCTCTGTGACCTCAAGCCCTCGGGGCGCTTCGTGGCGACCGATTTTCACCGGGCGGGCGGCGTGCCGCAGGTGCTCAAGGTGCTGCTCGTGAACGGCCTGCTGCACGGCGACTGCAAGACCATCACCGGCCGCACGATGGCCGAGGAGCTGAAGGACGTGCCGGACTCGCCGCGCGCCGACCAGGAAGTGATCCGGCCGTGGGGCAAGCCCATGTACGCGCACGGCCACCTCGCGATCCTCAAGGGCAATCTCGCGCCCGAGGGCTGCGTCGCCAAGATCACCGGGCTCAAGAACCCGTCGATCACCGGCCGGGCGCGCGTTTTCGACTCCGAGCCCGAGTGCATGAAGGCGATCATGGCCCGCAAGATCAAGGCGGGCGACGTGGTCGTGATCCGCTACGAGGGCCCGAAGGGCGGGCCCGGGATGCAGGAGATGCTCGCGCCGACCGCAGCGCTGATCGGGCAGGGCCTCGGCGAATCGGTCGGGCTCATCACCGACGGCCGGTTCTCCGGCGGCACCTGGGGCATGGTCGTCGGCCACGTCGCGCCCGAGGCGTACGTCGGCGGCCCGATCGCGCTGGTGAAGGAAGGCGACTCGATCACGATCGACGCCAAGAAGCGGCTCGTCCAGCTCAACGTGCCGGCGAAGGAGCTCGCGGCGCGCCGCAAGAAGTGGAAGCAGCCGAAGCCGCGCTACACGAAAGGCCTGATGGCGAAGTACGTGAGCCTCGTGTCGACCGCGAGCAAGGGCGCGATCACCGACGGCGCGTAACGCCGCGCGCCCCACCCCGCACGGGGGAGGGGCGCACGGACGACTGGCTGCGCGTTTTCGTTACGGCGCGACCGCGATCCCGCGCACCGGCTCGCCCGAACCGACGACGCCGATCATCGTCGCGGCGCCGCTGCGGAGATCGATCTCGTAGAGCGTCGTCTTGCCGGCGGCCGGATGCCGCAGGCGGCGCCGGATGTGACTACCGTCACACCGCGAAAGCTGGAACAATCCGCGCGTGCCGGTCGGCAGGGGGAGGGGCCATGCGGTCGGTGTTGATCGCCAATCCGAAGGGCGGCAGCGGAAAAACGACGCTGGCGACGAACCTCGCCGCCGCGCTCGCGCACGCGGGCGAGACGGTGTGCCTCTGGGACCTCGACCGCCAGCACTCGGCGCTCGAGTGGCTGAAGCTCCGGCCCGAGCACCTGCCGCGCATCGTCCGGCTCGACGAGCGCGATTCGGCGCCGCGGCGCGCCGATTGGCTGGTCCTCGACTCCCCCGCGGGGCTGCACGGCAAGCGGCTCGGCGAGCTGGTGAAGGAGGCGAACCGCGTGCTGGTGCCGATCATGCCGTCGGTGTTCGACATCGCCGCGACCCGCGACTTCCTCACCGAGCTCGCGCAGGAGAAGGCCGTCCGCAAGCACCGCACCTTCGTCGGCGTGATCGGCAACCGCGTCGATCCGCGCACGCGCGCGGCGACGCAGCTGATCACCTATATCCGCGAGCACGACATGCCGCTCGTCGGCTGGCTGCGCGACACCCAGCTCTACGCCAACGCCGCGTACATGGGCATGTCGATCTTCGACCTGCCCAACTGGCAGTCGGAGCGCGAGACGCCGTTCTGGAAGCCGATCGTGGACTGGGTGCGCGAAGAGTGAGCGTGGCGCCGCTCGCCAATCTGCCGGATCCCGCTCGCCGCAAGCTCGCCGAGATCGGCCCCGTCTGGGGCACCGACATCCAGCGCCATCGCGATCTCGTCCTCGAGATCTACCGGCCGCTGCTTGCCGCCGCGCCAAAGGCCGGTGTCGAGGTAACGCGGGGCATTCCCTACGGCAGCCATCCGCGGCACATCCTGGACGTCTACCGGAGCGAGCAGGCGGCGAACGCTCCGGTCGTGCTGTTCGTCCACGGCGGCGCGTTCGTGCGCGGCGACAAGGACGTCACCGACGAGGTGTACGCCAACGTCTGCTACTACTTCGCGCGTCACGGCTATCTCGCCGTCAACGTCGAGTATCGGCTGGCGCCCGAGTCGAAGTATCCCGGCGGCGCCGAGGATCTCGCCGGTGCGATCGCCTGGGCGAAGCGCAGTGCGCGCGACTTCGGCGGCGACCCCGAGCGCCTCTTCCTCGTCGGCCATTCCGCGGGTGCCACGCACGTCGCGGCCTACGCGTGGGATCCGAACATGCCCGTGCGCGCGTCGACCCGGCGGTGAAGGGTCTCGTGCTGATCAGCGGGCGGCTGCGCGCCGACGCGCGGCCGGACAACCCGAACGCGGCCGCCGTGCGCGCGTACTTCGGCGACGACGAGTCGCTGTACGAGGCGCGTTCGCCGGTGACCTACGCTGCCGCGTCGCAGCTGCCGGTGTTTCTCGCCGTCGCCGAATACGAGAACCCGCTGCTCGACGTCTACGGCGCGGAAACCTTGCATCGCATCGCCGTCGCGCGCGGGCGCGCCCCGCGGTTCCTGCGCCTACGCGCGCCACAATCACATCTCGATCGTCGCGCATCTCAACACCGACCGAGGACCTGCTCGGCGCCGAGATGCGCGACTTCCTCGCGACGTTCGCGCTGAACGTACGCGCGACGCGCCATGACCGCGCGCTGTCTCGGGCCGAGCCATTGATATACTAGTCGCATATCAATTGCACCTCGGAGGAGGCGCGCATGGCCGAAGCGGCGAGCGGCGCAGGGCGCAAGAAGCGGACGATCACCGAGATCCGCGAGTCGAAGAAGACCGGCGAGAAGATGGTGTACACGTCGGTTCTCGACTACACCTCGGCGAAGTGGGCGGAGGCCGCCGGGGTCGACGTGTGCGTGGTCGGCGACAGCCTGGCGATGACCTGCCACGGCCACCCGAGCACGATCCCGGCGACGATGGAGATGATGGTGCTGCACGCGGCCGCGGTGCGGCGCGGAGCAGCCGAACACCTTCGTCCTCGGCTGCATGCCCTACCAGAGCTACCACACCGTCGAGCGTGCCCTCGCCAACGCGACGCGCTTCATGCAGGAAGCCGGCAGCGACGCGGTCAAGCCGCAGGGCGGCAAGTCGCAGGCGCACATCCTCAAGGCGCTGGTCGACGCCGGCATTCCAACCGCCTCGCACATCGGGCTTACGCCGCACACGATCGCGATGTTCGGCGGCTTCAAGATCCAGGGCCGCACCGCCGACGCCGCCATGAAGATCCTCGAGGACGCGCTCGCGATCCAGGACGCGGGCTGCTTCATGCTCGAGTTCGAGGCGGTGCCGGCGAAGATCGCGGCGGTGATCTCGCGCGAGCTCGAGATCCCGACCATCGGCATCGGCGCCGGCGCCGGCACCGACGGGCAGATCCTGCTCTCGTACGACCTGCTCGGGGTGTTCACCGACTTCAAGCCGAAGTTCACCAAGCGTTACGCCAACGTCACCGAGGTCGCGGTCGCCGGGCTCAAGGCCTACGTCGCCGACGTCAAGGCGGGCACGTTCCCCGACGACGACCACAGCTACGGCGTGGACGACAGGGAGTACGAGCGATTCCTCGGCCTGGTCGAAAAGCGCCGGCACGCCTGAGCGCGCCGGGCCGCCCCAAGCGCGAACCCCGAGCGGGTTATCGCGAGGGTAGTCCACCAGCGGCGCGCGGCGCGGCCGCGACGCTCACCGACCGCGCCTACACGGCGCTCGAGGAGATGATCGTGCGCCTCGAGCTGCCGCCGGGCGGCGCGGTCTCGGAGGCGATGCTGTCCGAGCGGCTCGGCATCGGGCGCACGCCGATCCGCGAGGCGCTGCAGCGGCTCGCGCGCGAGCGCCTGGTGCAGATCCTCCCGCGCCGCGGGGTCATCGTGTCCGACATCAACGTCAAGGCGCAGCTGCGCCTGCTCGAGGTCCGGCGCGAGATCGAGCGGCTGGTCGCGCGCAGCGCGGCGCGGCGCGCCACGCCCGACGAGCGCGGCCGCTTCACCGAGCTCGCCGACTCTTTCGAGCGTGCCGCGCGCACCAACGACGACGTGACGTTCCTGCGCATCGACCGCGAGTTCAACGAGCTGTGCCTCGCGGCGGCGCGCAACGAGTTCGCGACCACGGCGATGCAGCTGATGGCGTCGCTCTCGCGGCGCTTCTGGTACCTGCACTACAAGCAGGCCGCGGACATGCCGGAAACGGCGAAGCTCCATGCCGACATGGCGCGCGGGATCGCCGCCGGCGACCCGACCGCGGCCGGAACCGCCACCGACGCGCTCCTCGACAACATCGAGGCGTTCACCCGGAACACCGTCAGCACCGATTTCTGACCTCGTGCCGCAGCGCAGCAGAGGCGCCTCGACACCAGCCTGGAACATACGGCTAACATATCAGCACACCCCTCACCGGGAGGTCCGCCATGGCAGCGCTCGTCGACCGCCACAACCCGACCGAACGTCAGCTCCGGTTCCGCAAGGAGTACCAGGCGCAGATCCATCCGCTCTACCGCGGCCCGGTGCACATCGGCGTCATCTACGCCGTCGGGCTGACGGTGATCGCCTGGTGCATCTCGCGCCTGCAGGGCGCGACCTGGGAATGGCTGCTCGTGATCCCGGTGTTCTTCTTCTCGAACCTGTTCGAGTGGTGGATCCACAAGCGCGTGATGCACCGGCTGGTGGACGTGTGGGCGCTGCGCGCCATCTACGATCGCCACACGCGCCAGCACCACCAGTACTTCACCGACAACGAGATGACGGTGAACCGTTCGCGCGAGTGGCGCATCATCTTCTTCCCGTGGCGGGCGCTCTTCACGTTCATGGGGCTCGGGACGCCGTTCGCGCTCGCGCTCGGGCTGCTGGTGAACCCGAACGCCGGCTACATCCTGATGGTCACGATCGTCGGGCAGTACCTGATCTACGAGACGTTCCACTACTGCTGCCACGTGCGCGACAACTGGTTCGTGCGCAACATGCCGTTCGTCAACACCATCCGGCGCCACCACACCGCGCACCACAACTACGGCATCATGATGACCCACAACCTCAACCTGACGTTCCCGATCGCCGACTGGGTGATGGGCACGAGCGACGTGAAGCGCGGCCTGCTCGGCACGCTCTTCAACGGCTACAACGAGGATCACGTGAAGCCCGAGCTGAAGCCCACGATCGAGCGCTTCCGCCGTCCGGACGCGCCGGTCTCGATCGACGGGCCGATCCTCGAGCACGGTCACCAGCAGCCGGCCTGACCGCCGGACCCGACAACCCCAGGAGGAGGGACTCATGAAGAAGCGCGATTTCCTGAAGGCCGGCGCGGGCGCCGGGCTCGTGCTGCCGGCCGCCGCGATGGCGCAGCAGGCAGGGCCGACCTACACCTGGAAGATGGCGACCGCGTGGCCGGGCGGTCCGCTGATGGACATCGGCGCGAAGGCGTTCGCCGAGAAGATGGAGATGTTCTCGGGCGGGCGCTTCAAGATCCAGACCTTCCCCGGCGGCGCGCTCGGGAACGCGCTCAAGGTCCCGGAGACGGTGAAGAACGGCGTCGCCGAGTGCGGGCACACCTGGATCGGCTACGACTGGGGCAAGGACCCGACCACGGTGCTGTTCGGCGGCTACGCCGGCTCGTTCGACACCGAGCGCATGCTCCACTGGATCTACGAAGCCGGCGGCCTCGAGATGCAGCGCCAGTACCGCGACGACAGCGAGGGCGTCTACTCGACGGTGCTGTTCATCCGCACTGCCGAGGTGTTCCTCCACTCGCGCAAGCCGGTCAAGACGCTCGCGGACCTCAAGGGCCTCAAGCTCCGCACCGCAGGCGCATGGCTCGAGATGGCGAAGGAGCTCGGCGCCGCGCCGGTGACCACCGCCGGCGGCGACGTGTATCCGATGCTCGAGCGCGGCGCGATCGACGCGACCGAATGGGGCACGCTGTGGGAGAACATCCCGCCCGGCTTCTACAAGGTCGCGAAATACCTCATCTACCCGGGCGTGCACCAGCCCACCGCCCCGTTCGAGCTGGTGATCAACAAGGACGCCTGGAACAAGCTCTCGCCGGCCGACAAGCGCCTGGTCGAGACGGTCGCGAAGCTGGTGACCTTCGAGTCCTGGCTCAAGATCGGCCAGGAGGACGCGAAGTCGCTCGACTTCTACAAGAAGGCGGGGAACACGATCATCGAGCTCGACCCCGAGGTGCAGTACGCCGGGCGGAAGATCGGCGTCGAATGGGCGGACCGGGTGGCGAAGGAAGGGAAGTACCCGTGGTTCGCCAAGGTGCTCAAGAACCAGCAGGAGTTCGAGACCCAGTGGAAGGGCTCGGAAGGCTGGCGCAAGGTCAAGGTGAAAGACTGACCCGGGACCGGGACGAGGACGGGGCGCGGCGCTAGCGCCCCGTTTTTTCGTCCGGCGGACGCTGGCGACGAAGGGGGCGCGGGGCGCGGTGGACGCCTTCATCCGGATCATCGAACGCATCACCCGCAGCGTCGGCATCATGGCGTCGTTCGCCATCGTGCCGCTCGTGCTCGCCACCTGCTACGAGGTGGCCGCGCGCTACCTCTTCGCCGCGCCGACCATCTGGGCCTACGAGATCGGGTACACGCTCACCGGCTCGCACTTCCTGCTCGGGATGGCGTACACGCTCGCGGTCGGTGCGCACATCCGCATCGACATCTTCAGCGGCAACTTCGCGCCGCGCACCCGGGCGCTGATCGATCTCGCCGCCTATGCGGTCATGCTGCCGCTGCTCGTGTGGCTCTCCTACGCGCTGTTCCAGCACCTCGCCACCGGCTATCTCCGCGCCGAGCGCAGCGGCCAGTCGGCGATGAACCTGCCGGTGTGGCCGTTCCGGACCGTGTTCTTCATCGCGTTCACGCTGCTCGCGCTCCAGGTGCTCGCGGAGGTCGTGAAGACCGTCCGCACCTTGCGGACCGCGGCCCGGTAGATGGACTACCTGCCGTTCCTCATGCTGCCGGTCGCGTTCGTCCTGATGTTCCTGGGCGTCCAGGTCGCGTTCTCGATGATGATCACCGCGGTGCTGTTCGGCCTCGCCATCTTCGGCAACCGCGTCATCTTCCAGTTCATCGAGAAGATCGAGGACATCTCGTCGAACTTCGTGTTCGCGGCGGTGCCGCTGTTCGTGTTCATGGGCGCGATGCTCGAGAAGTCGGGCATCGCCGACAAGCTCTTCGAGGCGATCCACATCTGGACGCGGCGCCTGCCGGGCGGGCTCGCGCTCGCGACCGTCACGATGTGCATCTTCTTCGCCGCCTCGTCGGGCGTGATCGGCGCCACCGAGTCGGTGGTGGGCCTGCTCACCATCCCGATCATGCTGCGCTACGGCTACGACAAGCCGCTCATCTCCGGCGTGATCTGCGCCGGCGGATCGCTCGGCACGATCATCCCGCCGTCGGTCGTGGCGGTGGTGATCGGGCCGCTCGCGAACCAGTCGGTGGGCGATCTGCTCTACGGCATGGTGTTCCCCGGCCTGATCATGGCCGGGCTGTACCTCGTGTACATCTTCACCCTGTGCGTGATCCGCCCGCAGGCCGGGCCGCGCATCCCGCGCGAGCCCGACGAGCCGAGCTTCGGCGCGAAGCTGTGGATCACCACGCGGAACATGGTGCCGCCGGTGCTCATGATCTTCGCGGTGCTCGGCTCGATCCTGCTCGGCTGGGCCTCGCCGACCGAGGCGGCGGCGGTCGGCGCGCTCTGCTCGGTGCTGCTCACCATGCTCTACCGGCACTTCACCTGGGGTGGGCTCTACGAGGCGCTGATCAAGACGCTCATGATCACCACCATGATCATGACGGTGCTGCTCGCCGGGACGCTCTTCACCGGCGTCTTCATCGGCGGCGGCGGGATCAACACCGCGAGCCAGCTCATCGCCAAGATGGCCCTCTCGCCCTGGATGCTGCTCAGCCTGATGATGCTGATCATCTTCATCGCCGGCTTCTTCCTCGACTGGATCTCGATCGTCCTCATCTTCGTGCCGCTGTTCACGCCGCTCGTGATCCAGGCCGGCTTCGATCCGGTGTGGTTCTGCGTCCTGTTCCTGATCATGATCCAGACGAGCTACCTGACGCCGCCGATGGCGCCGGCGATCTTCTATCTGCGCGCGGTGGCGCCGCCCGAGATCACCATCCGTCACATGTATCGCGGCGTCGTGCCGTTCATCGCGCTGCAGTGCGTGACGCTCGTGATCGCGATGGTGTTCCCGATCACGATCACCTGGCTGCCGGGCGTGATGCTGCAGTTTCGCTAGACAGACGCGTTGCCGCGGCGGCGGCTACAGCACGAGGACGTGCTTCGCCGCTGCGCGATGGATCGCACCAATGGCGATCGCGCGATCGAACGTGATGAAGCGGCCTTCCTGGCGAACCGCGAGCGCGAGCAGATAGAGATCGGTCAGCTGGCGCGGCCCGTGTATGCGCGTTGCGTCGGCCACTCGCTCGTCGAGCAGAGTCAGGTCGGCGGGCCAGAACGCGTGGTGGATGCTCTGCCGCGTGGCGCACGAAGTCGTCGTCGCCCTCGCCCTTGTACGTCACGTGCCGGCCCATCGCGAGATCCGGGCAGTCGACCTGGAGGAGGAAGCCCGCGTCCACGATCGCGCGGTACTCGTCGCGCATCGCTTCAGCGAGCGCCTCGAGATATCCGGCTTGCGTCGCGTAGTGCCGGTTCGGCTGGAATACCGCGATCACGCCGGGCGATGCGGCGTTCATGAACCCCTCGGCCGCGCCGTTCTCCACCAGCGCGGCGCGGAGGCGTGCGAGGTCGGCCTCGAGCGGCGCCCGGTCCTTCACCGCGATCGGGCCGGTGCAGCAGGGCCGGGCCAGCCGTATCGCGCCGGCACGGCGGGACATCAGCCTGCGGAAGAAGCCGGGGAAGTCGTCGAGGTCGGCGCCACGCATTCCCGGGCTGTCGCCCGAGAATCCGGTGAGGCGATCCTTGACGTAGGTCGCGTAGCTCGGCTTCGACTGCTCGCCGTCGCTGACGACGTCGACGCCCGCCGACAACTGCTTGCGCACGATCTCGCTCACCGCGCCCGTCATCGCGGCGTCGAACGCGGCGCGATCGTACGGCTCGCCCGCCTCCTTGCGCGCGAGCAGATCGACGACCTCCCGCGGCCGCGGCATCGAGCCGACGTGGGTGACGAGGATGCGCTCGGTGCTCGCCCTCACTCGCCCTCCCGCGGCAGGGTCTGGCACTCCTCGAAGATTCGGGCGGTGCAGCGCGCGCAGATTCCGCGGTCGAGGCGGAGGAAGATCGTCTTGATGGCGTGGTACTTGGTGTCGAACACGTTCTCCTCGCCGATCGCCGCGAGATCGCCGGTCCGGACCAGCCGCTCGCGGATCGGCGGCCGCAGGCCGTGGAAGTAAAGGCCGCCGCCTTCCTTGCGCCGGCGTGCCGCCTCGGCGGCAAGCGCGGCGCCGCCTGCGAGATCGACGTAGTTGATTCCCTTGCACAGCAGGAGCAGGTGCTTCTGCTCCGGATGCGCGGCGCGTAAACGGTCGAATACGTCCTCGGCGTGGTCGACCGCACCGAAGTACAGCCCGCCTTCCAGCCGGACGAGCTTCAATTGCGGGCATTCGTCGAGCCCCGCCTGGACCTCCACCGATTTGCGGGTCTCGGAGAGCGGATTCGGCACCACCGGCACGAACCGCGGCTGCGACGTCTTGTAGACGTAGATCCCGAGCGAGAGCAGCACGCCGAACAGGATCGCCACGTCGAGGTTCATCAGCAGCGTCGCGGCCACCGTGACCCCGAGCACGGTGGCCTCGCCGCCGCTGGCGTGGACGATGTGGCGCATCTGCTCCAGGTCGACGAGCCGCCAGGCGATCATGACCAGCACCCCGGCCATCGCCGCGTACGGCAGATAGGCGACGAGCGGCGCGACGGCGAGCACGATCAGCACGAGGAACCCGGCGGCGGCAACTGCGGCGAGCGGCGTGCGCGCCCCGGCTTCGTAGTTCGCCATCGAGCGGTTGAACGAGCCGCAGGACGGGAAGCCGGAGAAGAAGCTCGCCGCGAGGTTGGAAAGTCCCTGGCCGACGAACTCGCGGTTCGCGTCGAGCCGCTGCCCGGAGCGCAGCGCGATCGACCGGGCGACCGAGATCGATTCGATCAGGCACAACGCGGTGACCGCGACCGCCGCTCCGACCATCGGCTGGATCAAGCCGAGCTGGAAGGAGGGATACGAGAGCGGCGGCAGTGCTCCCGGCAGCGCGCCGAGGGTCCGGATGCCGGTCACATCGGCGCCGACCGCCGCGTCGAGCGCGTACGCGGCCAGGCTGCCCGCGATCACCGCGACCAGCGGATAGGGAACGCGCTTGAGGAACCGCTGCGCGGCGAGCCCGGCTGCGATCGTGATCGCGGCGACCAAGGTCGGGTACATGGCGATGTCGGCGAGGTGGGTCAGGAAGTACTGCCAGGTCTTCAGGAACGCGCCGCGCGGGATCGACATCCCGAACAGCTCGCCGAGCTGGGTGGTCGCGATCAGGATGCCGACGCCGGTCGAGAACGCGACGACGACGGTGTGCGAGATGAAGTTCGCGACCGCGCCGAGGCGGAACAGCCCGACCGCGAGGAGCGCGACGCCGACGATGAACGCCAGCGTGAACACCGCCTGCACGTACTCCGGCGAGCCGGGCGCGACGATCGGCGACAGCGTCGCGAACACGACGAGCGAGATCGCGTTGGTGGGGCCGGTGATCGAATGCCAGGAGGAGCCGAAGAGCGCCGCGACCGCGGTCGGCACCATCGCGCAGTAGAGGCCGTACTCCGGCGGCATCCCGAGCAGCGTCGCGTACGCGATGCCCTGCGGCAGGACCACGATCGCGCCGATCAGCCCGGCGAGCAGATCGGCGCGCAGCGTATCGCGCGTGACCGGCGGCCACCCGCGCGCCAACCGGAGGAGCGGGCTCCACGGCGCCATGGCGCGGCCTAACTCGGGAACTTCGCGCGCAGCTCCGCCACCTGCTCCGGCGTGAGCGGGCGCACCTTCTCGCCCGCGAAGCATGAGGAACAGCTTCGCCGTCGCCTCGAGCTCCTCGACCGCGTCCGCGGCCGCGGCGAGCGTGCTGCCGGCGACAACCGGGCCGTGATTCGCGAGCAGCACCGCGTGATGCTTGCCTGCGAATCCGCGCACCGCGTCGGCGAGCGCGAGGTCGCCCGGCGCGTAATAGGGCACCAGCGGCAGCCGGCCGATGCGCATGACGTAGTACGCGGTGAGCGGCGGCAGCACGTCGGCAGCGTCGACGTCGGCGAGCACCGAGACCGCAACCGAGTGCGTCGAGTGCAGGTGGACCACGGCGCCGTTCTGCGCCGCGCTCCTGGTACATCGCCAGGTGCAGGAAGTTCTCCTTCGACGGGGCGTCGCCCGCGACGAGCTTGCCGTTCCAGTCGAGCTTCGAGAGCCGCGCCGGATCGAGCCGGCCGAGGTTCGACCCGGTCGGCGTGAGCAGCCAGCCGTCGTCGAGCTTTGCGCTGATGTTGCCGGTCGAGCCGTGCGTCAGGCCGCGCTCGTAGATCGAGCGGCCGAGGAGCGCGATCTCTTCTCGGAGTCTCGCTTCGGCCGTCATGACGACTGCGCCAGCGCCTTCGCGAAGAAGTCCGGCGCGCCGAAGTTGCCGCTCTTCAGCGCGAGCGCGATGCGCGGCTCGCTTCCGACGCTCGTCGTCCACGGCACGCCGGGATCGATCTGCGGCCCGATGGCGAGCGCTTTGACGCCGAGCGCTCTTACCACCGCGCCAGAGGTCTCGCCGCCCGCGACCACCAGCCGCCGCACGCCGCTCGCGACGATGCGCTCGGCGATCAGCGCGAGCGCTTCCTCGACGAGCGTCGCCGCGCGCTCCGCGCCGAGCTTCGCCTGGACCGCGGCCACTTGCGCCGGCTCCGCGGTCGAATAGACGAGGAACGCCTTCCCCGCCTCGAGCGCGGGCGCGATCGCGGTGAGCGCCCTCGCCGCCAGTCGCGCGGGATCGGGGTCGCCTATCGGGTCGAGGGCGTGCGCCGGATGCCGCTCGGCCATCCGCGCAACCTGCTCGCGCGTCGCCGCGGAGCAGCTGCCCGCGAGCACTGCCGGCTTGCCGCCGGCGGCCGCAAGCGCGGCCGCATCGGTGCGCGGCTGCATCAGTCCGGCGGCGAAGAAGTTCTGCGGCAGCCCGAGCGCGATGCCGGAGCCGGCGGTCACCAGGGCGTGGTCCGCGCATGCGGCGCCGATCGCCATGAGATCTTCGTCGGCGAGCGCGTCGACGATCGCATAGGCCGTGCCATTGGCGCGGAGCTCGTCGAAGCGCGCACGGACGGCGGTGGCGCCCCGGCGTACCGTCTTGTGCTCCACGAGCCCGACCCGTCGTGTCGTCTGCCGCGCGAGCACGCGCGCCAGGTTCGCGTCGGTCATCGGCGTGAGCGGGTGGTCCTTCATCGGCGAGTCGGACAGCAGCAGGTCGCCGACGAAGAGATGGCCCTTGTAGATCGTGCGGCCGTTCTCGGGAAACGCCGGGCAGGCGATCGCGAAGTCCGCGCCGAGCGCGTCGGCGAGCGCATCGGCGACCGGGCCGATGTTGCCCGCCGGGGTCGAGTCGAACGTCGAGCAGTACTTGAAGTAGATCTGCCGCGCGCCCGCGCCGCGCAGCCAGCCGAGCGCGGCCAGCGACTGCGACACCGCCTCGGCCGCCGGGATCGTGCGCGACTTCAGCGCGACGACGACCGCGTCCGCGCCGGCCGCGAGCCGCGCATCCGCGGGAACCCCGATCGTCTGCACCGTGCGCATGCCGGCGCGGACGAGCATGCTCGCAACGTCGGTCGCACCGGTGAAATCGTCCGCGATCACGCCGAGGAGGGTGCTCACTTGCTTGCGCCCCCCGGCAGCTCGATCCCGGTCAGCGCCTGGAACATCTTGATCACCGCCGAGTCGTCCTCGCCGCCGTGCCCGTGCGCGCTGGTGGCGAGGAACATCTGATGCGCGGCGGCGGTGAGCGGGAGCGGGAACGTGAGCTTGCGCGCGGAATCGAGGACGATCCCGAGATCCTTCACGAAGATGTTCACAGCCGAGAGCGGGGTGTAGTCGCCCGCGAGGATGTGTGGCGCGCGGTTCTGGAACATCCACGAGCCGCCGGCGGAGTTCGAGATCACCTCGTACACCACGTTCGGGTCGCAGCCGGCGCGGATGCCGAGCGCCATCGCCTCCGCCATCGCCGCGATGTGCACGCCGGCGAGGAGCTGGTTGATCATCTTGATCTTCGAGCCCTGGCCCGGCCGATCGCCCAGGCGGTAGACCTTGGTCGCAATCGCCGCGAGCACGTCCTCGCACGCAGCGAACGCCGCCGGGGAGCCCGAGGCCATGATCGTCATCTCGCCCGACGCCGCCTTGGCGGCGCCGCCGGAGACCGGCGCGTCGAGCATGAGGAGGCCGCGCCCGGCGAGCCGCTCGCCGAGGCGCTCGGTGAAGTCGGGCGCCGCGGTGACGCACAGGATCACGACGCTACCGGGGGCCATCGCGGCCGCGGCGCCGTTCGCGCCGAACAGCACGCTTTCGGTCTGCTCGGCGTTGACGACGAAGACCGCGACGACGCCGGCCTTCGCACCGAGCTCCGCCGCGCTCGCGCACGGAACGCCGCCGGCGGCGGCAAAGGCGTCGAGCGCGTCGCGTCGCACATCGCAGGCGGCGGTGGCGAAACCCGCCCGCAGCAGCGAGCGCGCAGCGCCCATGCCCATCGAGCCGAGTCCGATGACCCCGACCGATCTTGTTGCCATGTGTCCCCGTCCCTTCGACGCGCCATCGACTACGCAGGTTATCCTACAACCAGACATCCAAGGAGGCACGACGCGAGCCATGGGCGAGTTCGGCATCGGCCAGTCCGTCCCGCGGTTCGAAGACCCGCGGCTCCTGCGCGGGCAGGGGCGCTTCGTCGACGACGTGAACCTGCCGGGGCAGGCGCACATGGTCGTGCTGCGCTCGCCGCACGCCAACGCGCGCATCCGCTCGATCGACGTCGCGGCCGCCGCGGCCGCCCCCGGCGTGGTCGCGGTGCTCACCGGCGACGACCTCGCCGCCGACGGGCTCGGCACCACCGCGGTATCGTTCAAGCGCCAGCGGCCCGACGGCTCGCCGATGTTCGCGCGGCCGCATCCCGGGCTCGCGCGCGGGCGGGTGCGCTACGTCGGCGATCCGGTCGCGGTCGTGGTCGCCGCGACGGCGGCGCAGGCGAAGGACGCCGCCGAGCAGGTGGCGATCGACTACGAGCCGTTGCCGGCGATCGCGTCGACGGCGGACGCCGCGCGTCCCGGCGCGCCCGCGGTGTGGGACGAGTGTCCCGACAACGTCTCCCACGTGTTCGAGATGGGCGACCGCGCGGCCACCGAGGCGGCCTTCGCCCGCGCGGCGCGCGTGGTGCGCGGACGCTACCTCGTCACGCGCATCCACGGCCAGTACATGGAGCCGCGCGGCGCGGTCGGGCACTACGACGAGGGCGAGGGGCGCTTCACGCTCCACACCGGTTCGCAGTACGCGCACCGCACGCGCGGCGTCCTCGCGACCGAGGTGTTCCGCGTCCCCGAGAACGCGATCCGCGTCGTCGTCCCCGACGTCGGCGGCAGCTTCGGCGTGAAGGGGCCGCAGTACGTCGAGGACCGCCTCGTCCTGTGGGCGGCGCGAAAGCTCGGCCGGCCGGTGAAGTGGACGTGCGAGCGCAGCGAGACGATCCTCGCCGACGAGCACGCGCGCGACCGGATCAGCGACGCCGAGCTCGCGCTCGACCGCGACGGCCGGTTCCTCGCGCTGCGGGTGCGGACGACCGCGAACGTCGGCGCCTACATCTCCTCCGACCGCAACCTGCTCGGCACCTTCAACCACCTCGGCACGATGGCCGGCACGTACGCGATCGGCGCCGCGCATGCGCATCTCACCTGCGTCATGACCAACCAGAGCCCGCTCGGCCCCTACCGCGGCAACGGCCGGCCGGAAGCGACCTACGTGATCGAACGCCTGATCGACGACGCTGCGCGCGAGCTCGGGCTCGACCCGGTCGAGCTCCGCCGCCGGAACCTCGTCCCCGCGGCGGCGATGCCGTACAAGAACGCGTTCGGCTGGGTCTACGACTCCGGCGACTACGAGCGCTCGATGGCGCTCGCGCTCGCCACCGCCGATCACGCCGGCTTCGCCGCGCGGCGGGACGCGGCGCGCGGCCGCGGGCGCCTGCGCGGGCTCGGCGTGGTCAACGCGATCGAACGTGCCGCCGCCCCCGGCCTCGAGTACGCCGAGATCCGCTTCGATCCGTCGGGCACCGCGACCGTGCTCACCGGCGCGATGAGCCAGGGGCAGGCGCACGAGACGACGTTCAAGCAGATCCTGCACGACCGGCTCGGCCTCGATCCCGGCGCGATCCGCTACCTGCAGGGCGACACCGACAAGGTGGCGTTCAGCGTCGGCAGCTTCGGCTCGCGCTCCGCGGCGATCGCGGGCAGCGCGCTCGTCGTCGTGGCCGACAAGCTGATCGCCAAGGGCAAGCGGATCGCGGCCCACCTTCTCGAGGCGGCGGAAGCCGACATCGAGTTCGCCGCCGGCCGTTTCACCGTCGCCGGCACCGACCGGTCGCTCGACCTGCGGGCGGTGGCGAAGGCGGCGTTCGTGCCGGACCGCCTGCCGCCGGGCGTCGAGCCGGGGTTCTTCGAGAACGGCACGTTCTCGCCGGAGGCGATCACCTACCCGAACGGCTGCCACGTCTGCGAGGTCGAGATCGATCCCGAGACCGGCGCGACGGCGATCGTCGGCTACACGGTGGTCGACGACGTCGGCACGGTCGTCAACCCGCTGACGCTCAAGGGCCAGATCCACGGCGGCGTCGTGCAGGGCGCCGGGCAGGCGCTGATGGAGCAGGTGGTCTACGACCCCGCCTCGGGGCAGCTCCTCTCGGCGTCGTTCATGGACTATTGCATGCCGCGCGCCGACGACTTCTGCGCGATCGAGGTCAAGAGCAATCCGGCGCCCACCCCGCTCAACCCGCTCGGCATCAAGGGCGCGGGCGAAGCCGGGGCGGTCGGCGCGCTGCCGGCGGTGATGAACGCGGTGATCGACGCGCTCGCGCAGGGCGGCGTCACGAGCCTCGACATGCCGGCGAGCTGCGAGCGAGTGTGGCGGGCTTTGAACGCCGGGCGAAAGTAACGGGCCGGCGCTCGCCCGCCCGATCCGGGAACGGCCGCGCGCCGTACACCCGCGCATGCACGAGGTCTTCGTCACCGGCGGCACCGGCTACATCGGCTCGCGCCTGATCGCGGCGCTCGCGGCGCGCGGCCATCGCGTGCGCGCGCTCGCGCGGGCGGGCTCGGTCGCGCGATTGCCCGCCGGCTGCGAGCCGGTGGTCGGCGACGCGCTCGACGCCGCGAGCTTCACCGCCGACGTTCCCCGCGCCGACACCTTCGTCCAGCTCGTCGGCGTGCCGCATCCGAACCCGGCCAAGGCCGCGCAGTTCCGCTCGATCGACCTCGCATCAGCGCTCGCCGGCATCGCCGCCGCGAGCCAGGCCGGCGTCAGGCACTTCGTCTACGTGAGCGTCGCGCAGCCGGCGCCGGTGATGCGCGCATACCTCGCGACGCGCGCGGAAGCCGAGGCGGCACTCCGTGCGAGCGGGCTCAACGCCACGATCGTCCGGCCGTGGTACGTCCTCGGCCCCGGACACTGGTGGCCCTACGCGCTCGTGCCGGGCTATTGGCTCGCCGAGCGGCTTCCCCCGACGCGCGAGCCGGCGCTCCGGCTCGGCCTGGTGACGGTGAACCAGCTGGTGGACACGCTGGTCGCGGCGGTGGAGAACCCGGCGTCGGGCGTGCGGACCCTCGACGTTCCGGCGATCCGCGCCCGATCGCTCCCCTCGCGACCGGGCTGACGAGGGGGCTCGCACGCGGCGCGCGACGCAGGCGCAGAATTCGCGGCACGTGCGTCGCCGGGAGGGCTGCCGATGCAAGCGAGGGGGCAACAAGCGAGTATCCGCGCCTACTTCCTCGCGCTGCTGCTCGCCGGCCTCCTGCCGATCGCGGCGTTCGCCGCCGTGCTGCTCGTGCAACTCTGGGTCGGGCAGCGCGATCAGGTGCGCACTGCGCACGAAGGCTCGGTCCAGGCGCTTGCCGCCATGATCGAGCGCGAGGTCGAGGGCAGCATACGGCGCCTCGAGGTCCTCGCCGCCTCGCCCCTGCTTCGCGCCGGCAGGATCGACGAGTTCCGCGCGCTGAGCCGCGAGAACTTCCTCGCGCGTAGCCCGGACTGGGACAACATCCTGATGGTCGACTCGACCGGCCGGCAGGTCTTCAACCTCGCCGTGGAGCCGGGTCAGCCGCTGCCGCCTTTCCTGGACCGCCCACACCGCCGGGCGGCGGTCGATACGGTGCGTCCGGTCCTGTCGGACCTCTTCGTGGCGCGCACGAGCGGCAAGCCCGTCGTGGAGATCGCGGTGCCGGTGGTCCACGACGCCCAGGTGCGCTACGTCCTGTCGGCTACCCTCAACCTCGAGAACCTGGCGCTGTTGCTCACCGCGCAGACCGACGAGACGAAGGAGGTCGTCGCGCTGGTCGACCGCGAGCATCGCATCGTCGCGCGGACCCGCGACACCGCAGCGTACATCGGGAAGCATCCGGTGCCCGAGCTGCTGGCCGAGATGCAGCGCGCCCCGCGGGGCTGGAGCCGGTTCGTCGCCTTCGAAGGGGATGCGGTGTACAGCGCATGGGCGCCGGTCCCGAACCTCGGCTGGAGCGTCGCGTTCGGCATGGCGGCCGCGCCCATCGAGCAGAACCTCACGCGATCGCTCGCGCTGCTCGGCGGGCTCGGGCTTCTCGTGCTGCTCGCGAGCGGCTGGCTCGCGATCGCGGCCGCGCGGCGCATCTCGGCGGGAATCGACTCGGCGGCGGGTGCCGCACAGGACCTGGCCGCCGGTCGCGAGGTGTCGATGCCCGCGACGCGCATCAGGGAGCTCGACGTGCTGGGCGAATCCCTCCGCGACGCCGGCGTCCGCCTCGCTGCCGCGGAGGGCGAGCGCGCCGCGCTGCTCGAGCGGGAGCGCGACGCCCGCGCGTACGCCGAAGCCCAGAACCGGGCGAAGGACGAGTTCCTCGCCATGCTCGGGCACGAGCTGCGCAACCCGCTCTCGGCGATCGCCAACGCGGCGCGCCTGCTCGAGCGCGTGGACCGGGACGATCCCGCGGCCCGCCAGGCGCTAGCGGTGATCAACCGCCAGGCCGCACACCAGGGCCGCCTGCTCGACGATCTGCTGGACGTCGCAAGAGTCCTGACCGGGAAGATCCCGCTGGTGCGCGCGCCCCTCGACCTCGCCGATTGCGTCGGCCGCGCCCTCGGCGCGCTCACCGCGGCGGGAAAGACCGCGCGTCACGCGATCGAAACCGAGCTCCGTCCGGCGTGGGTGAACGGCGACGCGGCGCGTCTCGAGCAGATCGTCGCCAACCTGGTCGGCAACGCGCTCAAGTTCACGGCCGCCGGCGGGACCATCCGGATCTCGACGGCGCGCACCGGCGACGGCGCGGTCATCCGCGTGCAGGACAGCGGCGTCGGCGTCGCGCCCGCGCTCCTGCCGCGGATCTTCGACCTCTTTGCGCAGGGCGAGCAGGATCCGGCTCGCCCCGCGGGCGGGCTCGGCATCGGGCTGACGCTCGTACGCCGGCTCGCGGAGCTCCACGGCGGGACCGCCGAAGCCGAGAGCGCCGGCGAAGGACGCGGGGCGGCTTTCACGATCCGGCTGCCCGCGATCGAGCAACCGGTGCCGGCGACGACCGCGCGGGTCGAGCCGACGCGAGCGCAGGCCCGGCGCGTTCTCGTCGTCGAGGACAACAACGACGTCCGCGAGATGCTCGAAGCCGTGCTCGCGACGGAGGGCCACGAAGTGGGTAGCGCCGCCGACGGCGGCGCCGCGCTCGAAGCCGCGGCGCGGCTGCGACCGGACGTGGCCATCGTCGACATCGGCCTGCCGGGCACCGACGGCTACCAGGTTGCGCGCGCGCTCCGCGCGCAGCACGGCCCTGCCCTGCGGCTGATCGCGCTGACCGGCTACGGTCTCGCCGAGGATCGCAAGCGCTCGAGCGAGAGCGGTTTCGAGGCGCATCTCGTCAAGCCGGTCGATCTCGTCCGCCTCGCCGCGCTCGTCGGTGGACCGGCGGCCACGGCGATAGGGGGCGTCGCCGGCTAGCGCTCGCCGCCCCGCCCGCCAGGCGCCGGCCCCCCCGCCCATCGCGCCGCGCGGGGATAATCGCGGGATGCCGAACCGCCTCGCGCAGGAAACGAGCCCCTACCTCCGGCAGCACGCCGACAACCCGGTCGACTGGTACGCGTGGGGCGAGGAGGCGCTCGCGCGCGCGCGCGCCGAGGACAAGCCGATCCTGCTCTCGATCGGCTACTCCGCCTGCCACTGGTGCCACGTGATGGCGCACGAGTCGTTCGCGGACCCCGAGATCGCCGCGGTCATGAACGCCCTCTTCGTCAACGTCAAGGTCGACCGCGAGGAGCGGCCCGACCTCGACCAGATCTACCAGGCCGCGCACCAGATGTTCAACCAGCGCGGCGGCGGCTGGCCGCTCACCGCGTTCCTGACGCCGGGGGAGCACTACCCGTTCTTCGTCGGCACGTATTTCCCCAAGACCGGGCGCTACGGAATGCCGGCGTTCCCGCAGCTCCTCGAGCGCGTCGAGCGCTACTACCGCGAGCACGGGACGGACATCGCGCGACAGAACGAGTCGATCGCGGCGGCGTTCCAGCGCATGCGCCAGGACGCCGCGGCGCCCGACGACGCTTTCTCGGGCGAGGTCGTCGCCGAGGCGATCGGCGCGCTCAAGCAGAGCTTCGATTCCGAGCACGGCGGGTTCGGCGGCGCGCCGAAGTTTCCGCATCCGACCGATCTCGAGCTGCTCCTGCGGCGTTACGCGGCGACCGGGGACCGGCACGCGCTGCACGTCGCCGCGCTCACGCTCGAGCGCATGGCCGAAGGCGGCATCTACGACCAGCTCGGCGGCGGGTTCTGCCGCTACTCGGTCGACGCGACCTGGACGATCCCGCACTTCGAGAAGATGCTGTACGACAACGGCCCGCTGCTGCGGCTGTACGCGGAGGGCTGGGCCGCCACCGGCAAGCCGCTGTTTGCGCGCGTCGCCGCGGAGACCGCGGGCTGGATCATGCGCGAGATGCAGTCGCCCGAGGGCGGCTACTACTCGTCGCTCGACGCCGACTCGGAGCACGAAGAGGGGAAGTTCTACGTCTGGACGCCGCGCGAAGTCCAGGCGCTGCTGACCGCCGAGGAGTACGCCGTGACCGCGCCGCACTACGGTCTCGACAGCCAGGCGAACTTCGAGGGCAAGCACTGGCACCTCGCGGTCGTGCAGCCGCTCAACGTCATCGCCGCCGGGCTCGGGCGGAGCGAAGAGGAATGCGCGGAGCTGCTGGACACGGCGCGGCAGAAGCTCTTCGCCGCGCGCGCGCCGCGGGTGCGCCCCGGCCTGGACGACAAGGTGCTGGTGAGCTGGAACGCGCTTGCGATCCGCGGCATGGCGCGGGCGAGCGCCGTGTTCGGGCGCGACGACTGGCTCGCCTCCGCGCGGCGCGCGCTGGATTTCATCCGCGCGACGATGTGGAAGGACGGTGCGCTCGCCGCCACCTACAAGGACGGGCGCGCGCATCTCAACGCGTATCTCGACGACTACGCGTTTCTCCTCGACGCGGTGATCGAGATGCTGCAGGCGGAGTTCCGCGGCGCCGATCTCGCGTTCGCGCTCGAGCTGGCGGAGGCGCTGCTCGACCGGTTCGCGGACGACGAGGGCGGGTTTTTCTTCACCAGCCACGACCACGAGCGGCTCATCCACCGGCCGAAGCCGGGGCACGACAACGCGACGCCGTCGGGCAACGGCGTCGCCGCGTTCGCGCTCGGGCGGCTCGGACACCTGACCGGGGAGACGCGCTACCTCGACGCGGCGCGGCGCGCGGTCGCGGCGTTCTATCCGGCGATGCAGCGCTATCCGGGCGGCTTCGGCGCGCTCACGATCGCGCTCGAGGAATGCCTCGTACCGCCGGAGATCATCGTGCTCCGCGGCCCGACGCCGCGGCTGCGGCCCTGGCTGAAAGAGCTCGCGCCCGAGTTCCGGCCGCACGGGGTGCTGGTGGCGATCGACGGCGCGGAAGGCGGGCTTCCCGCCGGCCTGGACAAGCCGGCGGCGCCGGGCCGGGTCAACGCGTACGTGTGCCGGGGCGTTACTTGCCTCGAGCCGGTGTCCGAGATGGCGGCGCTGCGCCGTCTGCTCGGGGGCGCCGGAATCAAGTAGCATCGCGCCTTGCGCAAGGTTTCTTCACAGGAGAACGAATGAAGGCATTTTTTCCGGTTCTTGCAGCGGCCGCGGTTGCGGCGCTTGCCGCGACTCCGGCGCGCGCGCAGAACGTCGACGAGCTGCTGAAGAAGCACGCCTGTCTGTCGTGCCATGCGGCTGGACAAGAAGCTCGTCGGGCCGTCCTACAAGGAGGTCGCGGCGAAGTACCGCGGCCAGGCCGGCGCGGAGAAGACGCTCGCCGAGAAGGTCAAGAAGGGCGGCGTCGGCGCCTGGGGCCAGATCCCCATGCCGCCGAACGCGGCCGTTCCGGACGGCGACATCAACACGATGGTGAAGTGGATCCTGTCCCAAAAATAGCGTCTCGATAGCTGCGCGGATTGGAGCGTCGCAGAACGCGCGACGCTCAATCCGCGCGGTCGAGCGTCGCAGAACCGCGGCGCTCGAAGTCCCTGGCTCCGAGTGCCCCCGCGAGTAGCGGGGTTTCAAGTACGGAATCGACAGCGCGACAGCCCTGTATAATTCCGCCCCGCTCCCGATTCACCCCCAAGTCCGTTACGACCCAGTCCGGAGGACAACATGAACACCCGCAAACTTCCGCTCGCGCTCGCCGTCGCCGCCGCGCTCGGCCTCGTCGCATGCGGTCAGGAGGAACCCAAGAAGGCCGCCGAGGCGCCGAAGGCCGCCGCGCCCGCCGCACCGGCCCCGCCGCCCGGCATCACGATCATGATCGGCCACGTCGGGCCGCTCACCGGCGGTATCGCGCACCTCGGCAAGGACAACGAGAACGGCGCGCGGCTCGCAGTCGAGCAGGCGAACGCCGCGAAGATCCAGATCGACGGCAAGGAAGCGAAGTTCGTGCTCGTCGCCGAGGACGACCAGGCCGATCCGAAGGTCGGCGCGACGGTCGCGCAGAAGCTCGTCGACGCGAAGGTCGCGGGCGTGGTCGGCCACCTGAACTCCGGCACTTCGATCCCCGCGTCGCCGATCTACAACCAGGCCGGCGTCCCGGTGATCTCGGGCTCGGCGACCAACCCCAAGCTGACCGAGCAGGGCTTCAAGCAGCAGTTCCGCGTCGTCGGCCGCGACGACCAGCAGGGTCCCGCGATCGCGAGCTACCTCGCGGCGAACACCAAGCCGAAGGCTGTTGCGATCATCGACGATGCGACCGCGTACGGCGCTGGCCTCGCCGACGAGGTCGAGAAGACGCTGAAGGCGGCGGGCGTGAAGGTGCTCGCGCGCGAGAAGGGCACCGACAAGACCACCGACTGGAAGCCGGTGCTCACGAAGCTCAAGGGCCGGAACCCCGACGCCGTGTTCTACGGCGGCATGGACGCGACCGGCGGCCCGCTGCTCAAGCAGGGCCGCGAGCTCGGCATCAAGGCGGTGTTCGCGTTCGGCGACGGGGCGTGCACCAACGAGATGCCCAAGCTCGCCGGCGACGCCGCGGCGGAAGGGCTCATCTGCTCGCAGGCCGGGATTCCGCCGCAGGCGGCGAGCAAGAAGTTCCTCGAAGCGTACAAGGCGAAATACAACGTCGACCCGATCATCTACGCGCCGTTCACCTACGACGCCGCGAACCTGATCATCGAGGCGATGAAGAAGGCGAACTCGCCCGACCCGGCCAAGTACCTGCCCGAGCTGCAGAAGATCAGCTTCAACGGCGCGACCGGCCCGATCGCCTTCGACGACAAGGGCGACCGCAAGGACGCCGAGATCACGATGTTCGTCATGAAGGGCGGCAAGCTCGAGCCGACCGCGATCGTGAAGGGCGGCAAGACGATCGCCTACAACGAGTTCCTGCAGATGCTGACCGCGGCAGTCACCGCCGCCGGCGACGCGGCGAAGGCCGCGGTCGACGCGACGGCGAAGGCCGCCTCCGAAGCGGGCAAGGCGGCCGGCGACGCCATGAAGAAGTGAGCTCGCGCTAGCGAGGTCATCCCGGCGGACGCCGGGATCCAGGGTCAGGAGGCCGGCGTTCGCCGGCCTTTTTCTTTGTCCATGACGTCCGTGTTACCTTCCCCACGTCCCGGCGGAGGGCAGCGGCTTGGATATCTTCATCCAGCAGATCATCAACGGCCTGACGCTGGGGGCCGTGTACGCCGTCGTCGCGCTCGGCTACACGATGGTGTACGGCATCATCCAGCTCATCAACTTCGCGCACGGCGAAGTGGTGATGATCGGGGCGATGGTCGCGTTCAGCCTGATCGTCACGCTCGCGCCGACCGGGCTGCCGCCGCTCCTGATCGTGCTGATCGCGACCGGGTGCGCGATCCCGGTGTGCATGATCCTCGGCTACGCGATGGAGCGGGTCGCGTACCGGCCGCTGCGCGGGGCGCCGCGGCTCGCGCCGCTGATCACCGCCATCGGCATCTCGATCATCCTGCAGCACGTCGCGATGCTGATCTGGAGCCGCAACCCGCTCGCGTTTCCACAGATCATCAAGACCGTCTCCTTCGACGTCGGCGGCGCGACGATCACCAACGTGCAGATCGGCATCCTCGCCATCTCGACCGCGATGATGGCGGCGCTCGCGTTCATGGTGTACCGCACGAAGCTCGGCGCGGCGATGCGCGCGACCGCGCAGAGCGCGCAGGTGGCCGGCCTCATGGGCATCGACTCGAACAAGATCATCGCGGCGACGTTCGTCATCGGCGCGGCGATGGCCGCGGTCGCCGGCGTGATGGTCGCGAGCTACTACGGCATCGCGCATTACACGATGGGCGCGCCGCTCGGCCTGAAGGCGTTCTGCGCCGCGGTGCTCGGCGGGATCGGCAACCTGCCGGGCGCGATGCTCGGGGGCATCCTGCTCGGCGTGGTCGAGGCGCTCGGCGCCGGCTACATCGGCGACCTGACCGGCAACTCGTTCGGGTCGAACTACCAGGACGTGTTCGCGTTCATCGTCCTGATCCTGGTGCTCGTGTTCCGCCCGCAGGGACTGCTCGGCGAGCGGGTCGGCGACCGCGCATGATCGACGAGTCGCTCGCCCGCTGGCGCAAGCACCCCGCGGCGCTCGCGATCGGGATCGCGCTCGTCACCATCGCGCTCGCCGTGCTCCCGTTCGCGCTCACCGCGAATTTCGGCACGACCTGGGTGCGGATCACGAACTTCGCGATCCTCTACATCTTCCTCGCGCTCGGGCTGAACATCGTCGTCGGCTTCGCCGGGTTGCTCGACCTCGGCTACATCGCCTTCTACGCCGTCGGCGCGTACGTGTACGCCCTGCTCGCTTCGCCGCACTTCAACATCCACTGGCCGTTCTGGGCGATCCTGCCGCTCGGCGCGGCCGTCGCCGCGCTGTTCGGCATCCTGCTCGGCGCGCCGACGCTCAAGCTTCGCGGCGACTATCTCGCGATCGTCACGCTCGGCTTCGGCGAGATCGTCCGCATCTTCCTCAACAACCTCGACCAGCCGTTCAACATCACCAACGGCCCGCGCGGGATCGCGCGGATCGACCCGGTCGCGATCGACGGCGTGAGCTTCGGCGTCACCGACCGGGTCGGCGGGCTCGCGTTCACCGGCCCGATCAAGTACTACTACCTGCTGCTCGCGATGGTCGTGGTCGTGATCTTCATCAACGTGCGGCTGCAGAACTCCCGCATCGGCCGCGCGTGGGAGGCGATCCGCGAGGACGAGGTCGCGGCGCGCGCGATGGGCATCAACACGACCAGCATGAAGCTGCTCGCCTTCGCCATGGGTGCGTGCTTCGGCGGGATCGCGGGTGGAATGTTCTCCGCCATCCAGCAGTTCATCAGCCCGGAGAGCTTCGTCCTGGTCGAGTCGGTCATGGTGCTCGCGATGGTGGTGCTCGGCGGCATGGGCAACATCTGGGGTGTCATCCTCGGCGCTCTCCTGCTCTCGTTCGTGCCGGAGATCCTGCGGTTCACCGTCGAGCCGCTGCAGCGGCAGCTCTTCGGCCGCATGCTGATCGAGCCCGAGGTGATCCGGATGCTGATCTTCGGGTTGGCGCTGGTGCTGGTCATGATCCTGCGCCCCGGCGGCCTGTGGCCGTCCGCGGTGCGCAAGCGAGAGCTCGCGACGCGGAACGGGGGCGCGCCGCAGTGACCGAGCTCGTCCGGGCAGCGGGGATCGCCAAGCGCTTCGGCGGCATCCACGCGCTCGCGGACGTCAGCTTCACGATCGAGCGCGGCGCGATCTACGGCCTGATCGGCCCGAACGGCGCCGGCAAGACGACGCTCTTCAACCTGCTCACCGGCATCTACGCGCCGGACGCAGGCAGCTTCACCTTCGACGGCGCGTCGCTCGCTGGCCTGAAATCGCACGAGGTCACCGCGCGCGGCATCGCGCGCACGTTCCAGAACATCCGTCTTTTCGCCAACCTGTCGGCACTCGAGAACGTGATGATCGGCCGCCACGTGCGCACGCGCACCGGCGTGGTGGGGGCGATCCTCCGCCACCGCGCGGCGGCCGCGGAAGAGCGCGCGATCGAGCGGCGCGCCGCCGAGCTGCTCGAGTACGTGGGGATCGCCGCGCGCGCCAACGATCCCGCGGGCAGCCTGCCGTACGGCGACCAGCGCCGGCTCGAGATCGCGCGCGCGCTCGCCACCGAACCGAAGCTCCTCGCGCTCGACGAGCCCGCGGCCGGAATGAACGCGTCGGAGACGCGCGCGCTGAAGGCCCTGCTCGAGACGATCCGCCGCGACGGCGTGACGATCCTGCTGATCGAGCACGACGTCCGGCTGGTGATGGGCGTCTGCGACCGCGTGCTGGTGCTGGACCACGGCGAGCGGATCGCCGAGGGCCTGCCGGCGGAGGTCCAGCGCGATCCGAAAGTCATCGAGGCGTATCTCGGCACTGCGCACGCTGCATGAGCCTCCTGGAAGTCAAGGGACTGGAAGTCCGTTACGGCGGCATCCGTGCCGTGAAGGGCATCGACCTCGCGGTCGAGGAGGGCGAGCTCGTCTGCCTGATCGGCGCGAACGGCGCCGGCAAGTCCTCGACCCTGCGCGCGATCTCCGGGCTCATGGCGACGGCGCCCGGCGCGGTGCGCTACGCCGGCCGCGACCTCGCCGGCCTGCGCGCGTTCGAGCGCGTGCGCGCCGGCCTGGTGATGGTGCCCGAGGGCCGCGGCGTGTTTCCGCAGCTCACGGTCGAGGAGAACCTGGCGATGGGCGCCTACGCACGCTCGGACGACGGGATCGAGTCCGACCGCGACGCGGGTGTTCGAGCTCTTTCCGCGGCTGCGCGAGCGCCGGGCGCAGACCGGGGGCACGCTGTCGGGCGGTGAGCAGCAGATGCTCGCCATCGGCCGCGCGATGATGTCGCGGCCGAAGCTGCTGCTCCTCGACGAGCCGAGCATGGGCCTCGCGCCGATCGTGGTGCAGCTGATCTTCGAGGTGATCCAGGAGATCAACGCCGGCGGCGTCACCTGCCTGCTGGTGGAGCAGAACGCGCGCGCCGCGCTCGGCCTCGCGCGCCGCGCCTACGTGATGGAGAGCGGGACGATCGCGCTGTCGGGCGCAGCGGCCGAGCTCGCCCATGACCCGAAGGTCGTCGAGGCCTACCTGGGCGGCGAAGCCGCCTAGAGAGAAAACCGACGCCGACGGTGGCGGTTTTCCCTGACTTTGGGGAGCGCGAGGGGCTGTGGCCCCTCGCATCGTGAAAACGAACTACTGCACCTCGATCTGGCCGGTCGTGCGCGCCCGGATCAGCGACCACGAAAGGCCGATACCGAGGACGACGCCCAGGCAGGCGAGCGCGATCCAGACGAGCGCCGTGGGGGTCGTTTCGACCATCTTCATGTCGACGAGGAGCCAGACGGCGGTGCCGAGGAGCGCGACGCCGAGCGTGACGCCGAGCCAGCCCAGGGCGACGAACGCCGTGCGCAGGCAGATGACCCAGCCGATGAGGAGCACGATGCCGAGGAACGCCTTGAGCGCGGTGATCCCCGGCGGCGGCGCGACCGCCCAGTGATAGAACGAGTGGCCGCTCGGGTTGTAGGTGAGCAGCACGAGCGCCACGGCGAGGACGACGCGCACGAACACACCCGACCACGAGATGCCTTGAACCGCCATGGCGGGGGGATTCTAGCGCAAGCGTCCCGCGCCCCAGTCCGCGCGCGCGACGAACCAGCTCGTGAGCCCGCCGAAGACTGCCATGCCGAGCGCGATCAGCGCGAAGAGCGCGACGAGCGGTGCGCCGAGGCGCCGCGGCCGCGACGCCGCCGATCACGACGACCGCGAGGCGCACCGTGCCGGCGAGCACCGGCCACAGCACCCGGCCGGCGCCCTGCGAGGCGAAGTAGAGCGCCATGCCGATCCCGAAGAGCGGATAGAAGGGACCGGCGATCCGGAGATAGCTCGCGCCGGCGGCGCGCACCGCCGGATCGTCGGAGAAGAGCCGCACCCAGGCCTCCGGCACGATCGCGACCGTCAGTCCGATCGCCAGGCACACCGCCGCCGCCATCGCGGCGCCGACGAAAGCGATCCGCTTGGCGCGCTCCGGCCGGCCGGCGCCGATGTTGGTGCCGACCAGCGCGACCATCGCCTGCCCGATGGCGAAGACGAGCGGGACCTGCAGCAGCTCGAGGCGCACCCCGACCCCGTAGCCGGCGAGCGCGGCCGCGCCGAAGCCGGCGACCAGCCCGGTGACGATCACGGCGGTGAGGACGGTCTGGACCGAGGAGACCACCGATAGCGCGCCGACCCTCAGGATGTCCGCGAACAGCGCCCATTCGAACCGTACGTCGGCGTGCTGCGGCCGCAGCGCGCTGCCGGGGCGCAGCAGCCACGCGAGCATCGCCGCGGCGGCGAGCGTGAAATTGAGGACGTAGGCGGCTGCCGCGCCGGCGATGCCGAGCCGCGGGAACGGGCCGGCGCCGAGAACCAGCGCGCCGGAGAGCGGGACGTGCAGCACCGCGGCGGCGGACAGCGCCACCGCCGGCACGAGCATGTTCCCGGTGCCGCGCAGGATGCTCGCGAAGGTGTTCGCGAACCACACCGCCGCGGCGCCCGCGAACAGCATGTTCGAGTACGCGAGCGCTTCGGCGAGCGGTGCGTCCCGGCCGCCGAGCAGGCGATAGATCGCGGGGCCCCCGGCGAGCATCAGCGCGGTGAACGCGAACCCGAACGCGGCGGCGATGACGACCGCGTGCACCGCCAGCCGGCGGGCGAGGTCGGCGCGCCCCGCGCCGAGCGCGCGCGCGATCGACGACGAGACGCCACCGCCCATCGCGCCGGCGGAAGCCATCTGCAGCAGCATGACCAGCGGGAAGACGAGCGCGAGGCCGGCGAGCGACGCCGTGCCGAGCCGGCCGACGAAGATGGTGTCGCCGACGCTGACTGCCGTCTGGAACGCGACCAGGATCACGCCCGGCACGGCGAGCCGCGCGATCGTCGGGACGATCGGCGCGGCGAGCAGACGCTCGGTCCGTGTCGCGGGCGGGGCGGTCACCGCCCCGAAGGTAGCAGAGGGGGTGTCAGCCGACCCAGCGGAAGAGGCCGAGCGCGATCAGCCCGCCGGCGTCGCGCGCGTCGACGGCGACGCTCGCGCCGGTCGCCCGGAAAGCGTAGAGACGCTTGGTCGCGGCGCCGATGTAAGTGACGCGCGCCGAGCCGAGGTACTGCAGCACCACGTGCCGCAGCGCCGTCGCGGGGCGCGCCTCAGGCCTGGGTGGCGCCGTCCGGGCGATCGCCGCCCGCTTGCGTCCGCAGCAGCTCATGGTCCGGTCCTCCGTGAAAGGATGGCTCGCGGGCGGCGACCAGCCGCTCGGCGAGTGAAGCTGCGCCCGCGAGCGCCAGCCACGCGGCCAGCCAGGTCGTCAGCGAGTCGGCGATCACGAGCGCGAGCGGTGCCGCGACCCAGAGCGCGACGCAGTGGAAGCAGTCCATCGCCTGCACGAGCAGGCCCTGGCCGAGCGCCAGCCGCACCCGGAAGACGACGTCGGCGGGCCCGTCCTCGCGGGCGATGAGGTGCGCGACGCGCCAGGTGGCGAGCGCGCCCAACGCGAACAGGGACCAGAACGAGAGCTCGGTCATGGGGTCTCGCCGACGGTCAGGACGCCGGCGTGAGGCCGAAGGCTCTCGTGCATATCCGAACGAAACGGGTTGCCATGTCACCACCTTGATTACCGCGCATCGTAATCAGCGCGCGGCAGCGGCGCATCAACCCAAGCGCCTAGTCGGAAGAGATCGGCCGGATGGCCGAAGCCTGCGGGCGGGCGGTTCAACCCGCGGCGAGGTCGGCCTGGGTGGTGAACGAGTCGGCGAAGAACTCGTCGATCGGCAGCCCGCGGTGGTGGGTGAAGTCGCGGCGCGCCGACTCGACCATGATCGGCACGCCGCAGGCGTAGACCTGGACGCCCGACAGGTCCGGGAAGTCCGCCATCACCGCGTGATGGACGAAGCCGCTGCGCCCGGTCCACGCGTCCTCCGGCAGGCCGTCCGAGATCACCGGAACGTACTTGAACTGCTGCGGCCGCTCGGCCGCCCACTGCCGCGCGAGCGCGTCGAGATAGAGGTCGCGCGGCCGCCGCCCGCCCCAGTAGAGCGTCATCGGCCGCTCGACGTCGTGCTTGAACGCCGACTCGATGATCGCCTTGATCGGCGCGAAGCCGGTGCCGCTCGCGACGAACACGATCGGCTTCTCGCTCTCGTGCAGGAAGAACGAGCCGAGCGGGCCCTCGAAGCGCAGGATGTCGCGCTCCTTCATCTTGCTGAAGACGTGGTCGGTGAACGACCCGCCCGACACGTAGCGCACGTGGAGCTGCAGGAACTCGTCGTCGTGCGGCGCGTTGGCCATCGAGAAGCTGCGCCGTGCGCCGTCCTTCAGGATGAACTCGATGTACTGCCCGGCGAGGAACTGCAGGCGCTCGTTCGCCGGCAGCTTGAGCTGGAGGATCATCACGTCGTCGGTCACGCGCTCGAGCTTGTGCACCCGGCACGGCAGCTTCTTGACGACGATGTCCTTGACCGCGCCGATCTCGCGGCTCTCGATCGTGACGTCGCTGAGCGGTTTCGCGACGCAGAAGAGCGCGTAGCCCGCCGCGCGCTCGTCCTCGGAGAGCGCGGTGTGCTGGTACTTCCCGTAGTCGATCTCGCCCGCGACGAGCTTGCCCTTGCAGGAGCCGCACGCGCCGTTGCGGCAGCCGTAGGGCAGGTGGAATCCCTCGTTCAGCGCGGCCGCGAGGATGGTGTCGCCGTCGGGCACGTCGAAGACGTTCCCGCTCGGCTGGACGGTGACTTTGCGGGCCATGCGGAGGCGAGCGTTAAAATCCGCCCATGGAGCGATTGTTGATCATCGGCCCGGGCGATGTCGCCCGGCGCGCCCTGCCCGAGCTCACCGCGCGCTATGCGGCGACCGCGCTCGTGCGGGGCGTGCCGCCCGCGCCCGGCATCGCTGCCGTCGCCGGCGACCTCGACCGCCCCGACTCGCTCGCGCCGCTCGCGGGCGCCGCCGACGTCGTGCTGCACGCCGCGCCGCCCGCCGAATCCGGCACGCGCGACGATCGCACGCGCGCGCTGATCGCGACGCTCTCGGGCGCGCGGATGTTACCACGCAGGGTGGTCTACCTCAGCACGAGCGGCGTGTACGGCGACTGCGGCGGCGCGCGCGTGGACGAATCGCGGCCGCTCGCGCCGCAGACCGACCGCGCGCGGCGGCGCGCCGACGCCGAAACCGCGCTCGGCGAATGGGGTCGCGCACGCGGCGTCGAGATCGCGATCCTGCGCGTGCCCGGGATCTATGCCGCCGACCGGCTGCCGCTCGAGCGGCTCCGCCAGCGGACGCCGGTGCTGCGCG
Organism: uncultured beta proteobacterium; assembly: GCA_963827555.1. Classification (GTDB taxonomy): domain Bacteria; phylum Pseudomonadota; class Gammaproteobacteria; order Burkholderiales; family SG8-39; genus DATEDA01. The sequence goes on along the minus strand of CAWHBL010000018.1, from coordinate 35,386 downwards.
CGGAGGACGACGGCTACACCAATCACATTCACGCCGACGACCTGGCGGCGATCTGCGTGCGGGCGCTGGAGCGCGGTGCGGCACCCGGCGTCTACAACGCCGCCGACGACAGCGAGCTCAAGATGGGCGACTGGTTCGACCTCGTCGCCGACCGGAACGGCCTGCCGCGCCCGCCGCGCATCGGGCGCGCCGACGCCGAGCGGCTGATCCCGCCGGCGCTCCTCTCGTTCATGCGCGAGTCGCGGCGGCTCGTGAACCGGCGGCTGAAGAGCGAGCTCGGGATCGTCCTGCGATACCCGACCGTGTTCGAGGGCGTGCCGCGCGGCACCGCCGCGCTCGCGTAAGGTGAGGCCATGGCGAACGACACCCTGCTCGTGATCTCGAACCTTCCCGATCGCGCGTCGGCGGAGACGCTGGCGAAGGCGCTGATCGAGCGCCGGGCGGCGGCGTGCGTCAACGTGATGTCGCCGTGCTTCTCGGCGTATCGCTGGCAGGGGGCGGTCGAGACGGCGGAGGAGCACCCGCTCTTCGCCAAGACCACGCGCGACCGGTACGAGCTCCTCGAGCGGGTGATCCGGGAGCTCCACCCCTACGAACTTCCCGAGATCATCGCGGTCCCACTCGCGGGCGGGCTCCCGGCGTACCTGCAGTGGGTCGAGGCGGAGACCCGGCCCGCACCTTGATCCCGATGCTGCGCGCTCTCGTCCTCGTCGTCGCGTTTTTCGCCGCCCCGCTCTGGGCGGCCGGCACCGACGACCTGCTCGAGCCGGAGAAGGCCTTCCGGCTCTCGGCGCGCGCGCTCGACCCGACCGTGGTCGAGGTCGAGTTCCGGATCGCCGACGGCTACTACATGTACCGCGACAAGTTCCGTTTCGCGGTCGCCGGCGGCGACGCGAAGCTCGGCGAGCCGCAGTTCCCGCCCGGGCAGCGCAAGAAGGACGAATTCTTCGGCGACGTCGAGACCTACCGCAAGCAGGTCGCGGTGAGGCTGCCCGTCACGAGCAATGCCGAAAAGCTCCGGCTCGAAGTGACGTCGCAGGGCTGCGCCGACGTCGGCGTGTGCTATCCGCCGCAGGTGCAGAAGGTCGACGTGCGGCTCGCGGGCCTTTCGCTGGGGAGTGCCGGGCCGCTCGCCGCCGCGCCGCAGAATGCCGCACCGTCGTTCGGTGGCCGCGAAGTGCGCGCGCCCGCGATCATCAGCGACGAATCCCGCTTCGAGCAGGCGCTCCTGTCCGGCGGTTTCCTGCTGACGCTCGCGGTCTTCTTCGGCGCCGGGATCCTGCTCACCTTCACGCCGTGCGTGCTGCCGATGATCCCGATCCTCTCCGGCATCATCGTCGGCGAGAACCGGGCGGTCGCCAAGGCGCACGCGTTCGCGCTGTCGGTGACCTACGCGCTCGGCATGGCGGTGACCTACACCGCGATCGGCGTGATCGCCGCGCTGAGCGGCGCGTTCATCTCCGCGGCGCTGCAGAACCCGTGGGTGCTCGCGGCGTTCGCCGCGATCTTCGTGGTGCTCGCCCTCTCGATGTTCGGTTTCTACGACCTGCAGCTGCCCGCGGCGCTGCACTCGAAGGCCCACGCAGCGAGCGCGAAGCTGCGGGGCGGCGAGCTCGGCGCGGTGGCGCTGATGGGGATGCTGTCGGCAGCGATCGTGAGCCCGTGCGTTGCCGCGCCGCTCGCCGGCGCCCTGCTCTACATCAGCCAGACGCGCGACGCGGTGCTGGGCGGGGCGGCGCTGTTCTCGCTCGCGCTCGGCATGGGCGTGCCGCTCGTCGTCGTCGGCACCACCGGTGGGGCGCTGCTGCCGAAGTCTCCGCGCGCGATGATCGGGGTGAAGAAGTTCTTCGGCTGGGCGCTCCTCGGCGTCGCGATCTGGATCGCTTCGCCGATCATTCCGGTCGCGGCCCAGATGCTCGCCTGGGCGACGCTCCTGATCGTCGGCGCGGTGTATCTCCATGCGCTCGACCCGCTGCCGCACGACGTGTCCGGATGGGCGCGCCTCTGGAAGGGCGCGGGCGTGATCGCGCTCGTCGCCGGCGCTGCGCTGCTCGTCGGCGCCCTGTCGGGCGCGCGCGACCCGCTGCAGCCGCTCGCCGGCCTGCGCGTCGCCGAGGCGCCGGGTGCGCCGGCCGGCGAGGTGAAGTTCGAGCGGGTCGGCACGCTCGCGCAGCTGGATGCGCGGCTGAAGACCGTGGGCCGGCCGGTGATGCTCGACTTCTACGCCGACTGGTGCGTGTCGTGCAAGGAGATGGAACGGTTTACCTTCAGCGATCCGCAGGTCAAGGCCGAGCTCGCGCAGATGGTGCTGCTGCAGGTCGACGTCACGAAGAACACCCCCGAGGACCAGGCGCTGCTCAAGCGGTTCCGGCTCTTCGGCCCGCCGGGAATCGTGTTCTTCGACCAGGCCGGGCGCGAGATCCCCGGCCTGCGCGTCATCGGCTTCCAGCCGGCCGACAAGTTCCTCCAGTCGCTCGCGCTCGCGCGCAAGTTCTGATGCCGATGGACCGGCCCGCGCGCAAGCACCCTTGCGCGGGCCTGACCACACGGCCTTTCTTCAGCGCCCCCATTGACAGGGCGCGGGCGCCCTGAAAGACTGCCCGCCAGAACAAGAACGACGCATGTCCGTACCACTCAAGGAGGGTTTCATGTACCGGTCGTTCGCGCGCCCCGGCTTCTACGCCGGCGCAGTCCTCGCGGCACTGTTCGCCCTGCCCGCCGCGGCGCAGAAGGAGATCAAGATCGGCGTCCTCTACGACCTCACCGGCCCGTTTGCGGCCGGCGGGTCGGAGGCGGCCTACCTCGGCAACAAGATCGCGATCGACATGGTCAACGAGAAAGGCGGGGTCGAGGGCTACCGCATCCGCCCGATCTACGCCGACGCGCAGTCGAAGGCCGACGTCGCGATCAACGAGACCGAGCGTCTGATCAACCAGGAACGAGTCGACGTGCTGATGGGCGTCTTCTCGAGCGCGCATTGCGTGCCGATGGCGCAGCGGACCGACGCCGCGAAGAAGTTCTTCTGGATGAACGTGTGCGTCGCCTCGGCGGTGCTGAAGGACAAGAAGCTGCAGTACGCGTTCCGCCCGCAGGTGCACTCCGACCAGTTCGGCGAGGCGTCGTGCGCGTTCCTGAACGAGAACTCGGAGAAGAAGTTGGGCATCAAGCCCGCGAACCTGAAGGTGGCGATCATCTACGAGGATGGCCCCTATGGCACCGGCGTCGCGGCCGGAAACGAGTCGGCGTGCAAGAAGCACGGCATGCAGGTCGTGCTCAAGGAAGGCTACTCGGCGACCGCGCCCGACCTGTCGAGCCTGGTCACCAAGCTCCGCCGCGCGAAGCCGGACATCCTGCTGCACACCGGCTACAACCCCGACATCACGCTGTTCCTGCGGCAGTCGCGCGAGCAGGGGCTCAAGTTCAAGGGCGTGATCGGCCACGGCGCCGGCTACGGCCAGATCTCGAAGCTGATGGAGACCTTCGGCACCGACGTGAACTACTTCCTCAACGTCGACCCGGTCGCCGCGCAGCTGCTCGATCCGAAGACGCTCAAGCCCGGCCTCGGCGACCTGACGAACGAGATGGTGAAGCGCTACCAGGCGGTAAAGGGCCTCGGTGAAGTGCCGCCGCACACCAGCATGGGCTTCAACCAGGCGTGGATCTTCTTCACCGACGTGCTGCCGCGCGCGATCAAGAAGCACGGCGGCATCGACGCCGAGGCGCTGCGGAAGAGCTCGCTCGAGACCGACATTCCGCTCGGCGGGACGATCCAGGGCTACGGCGTCAAGTTCTTCCCGCCCGGCGCCCAGATGGCGGGCCAGAACGAGCGCTCGTCGCCGGTGGTCATGCAGTACGTGAACGGGCGCACGTACATCGCTTGGCCCACCGCGATTCGCACGACGGATGCGGTGCTGCCCTTCCCGAAGGGGCATCCGTACGCGCAGTAGCCGCGGACGCGCGCCGAAACGGGCCCGTTCGTCCTGAGTCTGCTCGCAGGGGCGAACGGGCTTTCTCTTTCTATTGGCCATGCTCGAGGTCATCCAGCTCACCAAGCGCTTCGGCGGCTTTACCGCCGTGTCGAACGTCGGCTTCGCGGTCGAAGAGGGCGAGATCCTCGGCCTGATCGGGCCGAACGGTTCGGGCAAGAGCACGACGTTCAATCTGATTGCGGGCAGCTACGCGCCGAGCGCCGGCTCGATCCGTTTCCGCGGCGAGGAGCTCGCGGGGCTCGTCCCGGCGGAGGTGTGCCACAAGGGCATCGGGCGGACGTTCCAGATCCCGCGGCCCTTCCGCCGCCTGTCGATCCTCGAGAACGTCGCGGTTGCCGCGTTCTACGGGCAGGCGGAGCGTGTTTCCAGGTCGAAGGCCTGGGAGCAGGCGGAAGACGCGCTCGCGCTCGTCGGGCTGCCGCACGCGGCCGACACGCCGGTCGAAGGTCTGGGCGCGGCGGCGCTGAAGAAGCTCGAGCTCGCGCGCGCGCTCGCGACCCAGCCGCAGCTCCTGCTCGCCGACGAGAGCCTCGGCGGCCTCGACGAGCACGAGATGGACCAGGCGGCCGACATGCTGGCGCGGATCCGCAAGGAGCGGAACGTCACGATCATCTGGGTCGAGCACATCATGGGCGTGCTGATGCGCGTCGTCGACCGCTGCATCGTGCTCGACCACGGCGAGAAGATCGCCGAAGGGCTGCCGCGCGAGGTCGCGAACGACCCGAAGGTGGTCGAGGTGTACCTCGGCACCGACGCGGCGGCGCTGCAGGCCCAGGTCGCGGGGCGGAGCTGAGCGATGCTCGAGCTCAAGGGCGTCTCCGCCGGCTACGGCACCTTCCAGGCGCTGTTCGACGTCTCGCTCAAGGTCGAGGCCGGCGAGGCGGTCGCGGTCATCGGCCCGAACGGCGCCGGCAAGACGACCCTGCTGCGCGTGATCTCGAAGCTCGTCGGCACCACGGCCGGCGAGATGCTGATGGAAGGTCGGCGCCTGAACGAGGTCGACGCGCACAAGGTGATCGAGCTCGGCATCGCCCACGTGCCGGAGAACCGGCGGCTATTCCCGCGGCTCACGGTCGAGGAGAACCTGCGGATGGGCGCGTTCGTCCCGGCGGCGCGGGCGCGGTTCGCCGAGCGGCTGGAGAGCGTGTTCGCGCTGTTCCCCCGCCTGAAGGAACGGCGCAGCCAGCTCGCGGGAACGATGTCGGGCGGCGAGCAGCAGATGTGCGCGATCGCGCGCGGGCTGATGTCGAAGCCGAAGCTGCTGCTTCTCGACGAGCCGTCGGCGGGCCTCGCGCCGGTGATCGTCCAGCGCATCTTCGAGGTGGTGCACCGCATCCGCGACGAGGGCTACACGGTGCTGATCGTGGAGCAGAACGTGCAGCAGGTGCTCAAGGTCGTCGACCGCGCGTATCTCCTGGAGGTCGGACGGATCAAGGCGAGCGGCCGGGCGGCGGAGCTCGCGGCGAGCGCCGACATCCGCCGCGCGTACGTCGGGCTCTGACATGGAAATCTTCGACGTCTTCTTCCTCGAGGCGGTCCTGAACGGCCTCCTCTTCGGCGGCGTGCTCGCCCTCCTCGCGCTCGGGCTCAACCTCGTGTTCGGGGTGATCGACGTCGTGTGGATCTGCTACGCCGAGCTGATGATGATCGGGATGTACACGGTGTACTTCCTCTACACGGTCTACAAAGTGCCGCTGGTGCTCGCGTTCGCGGCGGGGATCCTGGTCGTCGCGGTGTGCGGCGTGCTGCTCCACGTGCTGGTCATCCGCCCGGTGCTCAACACCGAGCCGATCAACCAGCTGCTCGTCACCGGCGGGGTGCTGTTCTTCCTGCAGGCGGCGGCGACGCTCGCCTTCGGGGTGCAGTTCCGGAACCTGGGGCTGAGCCTGCCGTCGCTCGAGCTCGGCGAGATCTTCCTGCCCTATTCGCGCATCTACGCCGCGCTCACCGCGCTGGTGGCGATGGTGGTCGCTGTATCTCTTCCTGAAGAAGACCTACCTCGGCACGGCGATCCGGGCGATCAGCCAGGACCGCCAGATCATGCCGCTGATGGGGGTGAGCCCGGGCCGGATCTACCTCATCACCTCCGCGATCGGCGGCGCGCTCGCGGGGCTGGGGGCCTGCCTGCTGGTGCTGCAATACGACGTGCACCCGGCGATCGGGCTCAGCTTCGGCCCGATCACCTTCCTCATCTGCGTGCTCGGCGGCCTCGGCAACATGGTCGGCGGTTTCGTCGCCGCGTTCATCTTCGCCCAGTTCATCTCGGTGGGCGGGTTCCTGTTCCACATCGAGTGGGGCTACGTCATGGCGTTCGTGTTCTTCATCGTCATGATGTTCGTACGGCCGCAGGGGCTGCTCGGGGGCAAGGGATGACACGCCAGCTCATGCCGATGCACAGCCGAGACAGGCCGCGCGCGGGTGCCGTGCAGCGCGGCCGGTCCTGCGGGGCCGCAGCGGCTCCTGGGCGGGAAGCAGTGATGCCGCGGGCGACGCCCTGGGTCGTCGCGGTCGCGGTCCTCGCCGCAGTGCCGCTCACCGGCCTGGGCAAGTACCCGCTGCACCTTCTCATCATGATCCTGCTCTGGAGCTTCATCTACACCAGCTGGTCGCTGATGGGACGGTTCGGGCTGGTGTCGTTCGGCCACGGCGCGTTCATGGGGATCGGCGCCTACGTCGTGACGATGCTGTGGAACCACTTCGGCATCACGCCCTGGGTCGGCATCCCGCTCGGCGTCGTGCTGGCGGTGGTGGTGGCGGTGCTGATCGGCTATCCGTGCTTCCGCTTCCGGATCACCGGCCACTACTTCGCGCTCGTCACGCTCGCGCTCACCGAGGTCGCCCGGCTCGTGATCGTCGCGCTCCGCGACCAGACCGGCGGCTCGCTCGGCGTGACGCCCAATACCGCGCTCGCGGGCGGCGAGTCGTTTTCCCTCTACGCGCTGCAGTTCGCCGACAAGGCGGCGTTCTTCTACATCGCGCCTCGTGTTCTGGCTCGCCGCGCTGTGGGTCTGGCGGCGCGTCGACCGGAGCATGGCCCGCTACGCCATGCTGGCGATCAGCCAGGAGGAGGATGCAGCGGCTTCGGTCGGGGTCAATGTGACGCGGACCAAGCTCGCGATCACGGTGCTGTCGGCGGCGATGACCGCCCTCGGCGGCGCGCTCTACGGCCAGTACCAGCTCTACGTGAACCCCGACACGGTGTCGGGGATCGGGATATCGCTGCAGATCGTGTTCGCGGTGATCGCGGGCGGGATGTACGTGCAGCTCGGGCCGACGGTCGGCGCGGTGTTCACGCTGCTGCTTGCGGAGGGCCTCAGAGTCGCGGTCGGGCACGACGTGCACGGCCTCGACACCTTCATCTACGGTTTCCTGCTGGTGATCTTCATCATCTACATGCCGAACGGGATCCTCGGCAAGATCCTCGAACGGTGGGGCCGCCGCGGCGCCACGGCACCGGCCGCCGCGCTCGCCCGCTAGCCGCGGGCTAGGACCCGGGCGGCAGGGTGGCGGCGTTGTGGATGACCGGTTCGACGGCGTCCGGCACGTAGACGGTCGTCTCGCTGCCACCCGCGAACCGCTCCACCGTGGCCGCGCTCACCGGCCCGCCGGTCAGCGCGGAGACCGCGATGAACCAGGCCCCGAGGATGCCGATCGCGACCGCGTGGGACAGCTTCCCGGCCTGCGCCCACTGCGCGTCGTCGGCGTTGAGCTTCCACGGGCCGATGGCCTGGCTCGCGCGGAGCGAGACCTCCATCGAAAGATCCTGCGCGGTTCTGTTGACGCTGCTCATGGCGGTGTTCCTTTCGCTGTACGTGTCGTTGCTAAACACGACTCCAGCGTAGGGGACGCGCGCACGCGCGGGCGGCGAGTATTGCCGCGCTCTCGGTGACGCATTCACCGAGCTCGCGGGCAGACCTCGCCCCGAGCGGCAAGATGTCTCAATCGTCGGCGATCGGCGGGCGCGCTGGTGAGGACGATTACCGCTCGCGCGGGGACGATTCGCAGCCGCGTTTCGCCGGCGTGCGGCCGGCGCGGCCCGCGCGATTACGCCGACGAGCCGCCGAGCTTCTGGAGCGCGTCCCGCATCTGGCGGAGCCGGCCGGAGAGATGCCGGCCGAGGTTGAGCAGCACCTTGGTCGCGAGCCCGGGGTAGGCGGCGGCGAGCTTGTCGATCGCCCGCCGGGACAGGCTGTAGACGACGCTGTCCTCGGCGGCCGTAGCGGTGGCGGCGCGCGGCGTCCCGTCGAAGACGGTCGAGTCGCCGAACATCGAGCCGGGCGCGAAGGTCATCACGCAGCGCTCGCCGTCGGCGCCGCGGATCGCGATCGCGATCGACCCCGCGGCCAGCGTGTACACGCGGTCGCCCGCGTCGCCTTCGCGGAACAGCACGTCGGTCGCATTGAGCTCCTGGCGGCGCAGCAGGCGTTTCAGGATCTCCAGCTCCTCCGGCTCCAGACCGGCGGCGAGCGAGAGCTGCTCGATCGGCAGCTCGCGCGGATGCGGCGACGCGCGCGTCGGGACGGGATCGTCGGGGTCGCTCATCGGAAGCGGCGCCGGGCAGCACGCCGGTCAACCAGCATCCCCGAAGGCCGCCCGCGCGGGCGGTGACTATTGCCGTCGCGGCCGTGAGGTATTCACCCTACCCCGACCCGTCGCTCAGCTCGCGCAGCGCATCGGTCGTCTGGCGCAGACGGCCCGAGAGGTGCCGCCCGAGGTTGAGGAGGAGCTTGTTCGCGAGCGCCGGGTGGCTCGAGGCGAGCCGTTCCAGCCCGGCGCGCGAGAGGCTGTAGACGACGGCGTCCTCGACGGCGACCGCGGTCGCCGAGCGCGCTCCGCCGTCGAGCATCGCCGCTTCGCCGAAGATCGACCCGGGCGCGAACGTGACCAGGCGGTTCGCGCGCTCGGGTACGCCGACGGTGATCGACACCGCGCCGCGCGCGAGGAGATAGAGGTGTTCGCCCGGCTCGCCCTCGCGGAACAGGGTCTCGCCCGGGTCGAGCTCCTTCCGCCGCAGCGCCCGGCGCAGCGCGTCGGTCTCGCCGCCGTCGAGACCGGCGGCGAAGGCGAGCCGCTCGAGCGGGATCTCCCGCGGCGAGAAGCTGTCGATCGACCCCAGCACCCGCCGCTCCGCCCACTCGAGCGCCTGGTCGGCGTCGGCGAACCAGTTGCGCGCCGCCGGGTCGGTGAACGTGCCGTAGGCCACGAGCGCGATGCCATGGCGCCCGTCGGGCGTGACGCCGGCGAGCGCGAGGTTCACCTTCCGCACGCGCAGCCGCTTCGCGAGCTGCTCGAGCCCGAGCGCGCCGGTGGTGTCGATCGCGGTCACGCGGCGGAGGTCGAGCACGATGTGATCGGCGGTGTCCGCCCAGCGCTCGGCCTCGGTGACCAGGCGCTCGGCGCTGCCGAAGAAGATCGCGCCCTCCAGCTCGGCGAGCTTGATCCGGCCGCGCTCGGCGGCGAGGCGGCGCGCGTCCTCCGGCCCGTAGATGCGGCGCGAGGTCCGCGCCGTGCCGTCGTACACCGCGCGCACGAGCGAGCGGTTCATTGTGGCGATGAACAGCGCCATCGACAGGAACATACCGGCGATCACGGCCACCACGAAGCTCACCAGCACCGTGATGGCGGCCACCACCACGACGATGACGGCGCTCCACGCGAGCATCCGGTCGAGCCTGCCCGCGGCGAGCCGGCGCACGATGCCGCGCGTCCAGGCGTCGACCAGGCCCCAGGCGACGGTCAGCATCACCCCGCCGAGCACTGCGAGCGGCAGGTACGCAAGCGCGGCGGTGCCCGCGAGCAGCACCGCGGCGAGGAGGCCGGCCGCGATGTAGCCGATCGCCCGCGTCCGCCCGCCGGCCCGCCAGGCTGGAATCGCGCGCGTCGGCGAGAGCGCCACCGGTACGCCGCCGAACGCCGCCGAAACGATGTTGCCGACCCCCTGCGCGATCAATTCCTGGTTGGCGCGGTGCCGCGTGCCGGCGGCGGCGTCGATCGCCGCGGCAGCCAGCAGCGAATCGAGGGAGCCGATGATCGCGATGACCGCCGCCGCCCCGGCAAGCGACGGCAGGTGCCTTGTCGCGGCGGCCTGTCCGACGACGTCGACGAGGCCGGCGAACGCGGTCGGCAGCGGCAGGCCGCTGGGGATCGCGCCGACCACCGGCCCGAGGGCGCCGTCGGGAACGACAAAGCGGGTCGCGTAGTAAACCGCTGTCCCGGCAGCGAGCCCGACGAGCGCGGCCGGGGCGCGCTTCCAGTACTTCGCGACCGCGAAGATGATCGCCGCGGTGGCCAGGCCGACCCACACGGTAAGCGGCTGGGCCGCGGCGAGCCACTCGCGCGCGGGCTTCTGCATCGCGCTCGGCGCGAGGCCGAGGACGTGCGGCACCTGCGACCAGGCGATGAGGATCGCGACGCCGCACATGAAGCCGCCGATCACCGGGTACGGCACGAATTTCGCGAGCGATCCGAGCCGCAGCACGCCGAACAGGATCTGGAGCACGCCCGAGGCCGCGACGCAAAGGATCGCAAGGCCGAACACGCCCGCCGCGCCGAGCGCCGGGTCGGCAGCCAGGGTCGCCACGAAGCCGGCGAGGATCAGGCTCGTCGAGGCGCGCGCCCCGGTCGCCGGGAGCGGCGTCCCGGAGCGGATCGTCGCGGCGATGCCGCCGAAGATGCCGGCGGCGAACCCGGCCCGGATGCCGATATCGGCGTGCTCGGGACCGAGCGGCGCGAACGCTAGTAAGCCCAGTGTAAGCGCATGGGCAAGCCCGGGGATCGCGCTCGCCAGCCCGCCGGCGAATTCGCCGCGGAGGAACTGCAGGCGGGGAAGCATGGGGAACCGGGGTCGCTCGGACTGACGGCGCGCCGACTCGCGCGACAGCCGCGCGATCCTACCACCGGCAAGCGTACAATCCGCGCGAACTTACCGGGAGCTCGCATCCTTGCCCGCCGACACCGACGCGCTGATCGCCGCGATCGAACTGCCCAACCTCCGGGAGCTCGCCGGCCGCGGGCGGGTCCAGAGCTACCGCAAGGACGTCGTGATCATCCAGGAAGGCGACTACGGCGACACGCTCCACATCATCCTCTCCGGCCGGGTGAAGGTCTTCGCCACCGGCGACAACGACCGCGAGGTGGTGATCGACACGCACGGCCCGGGCGAGTTCATCGGCGAGATGTCGCTCGACGGCGGGCCGCGGTCGGCCTCGATCATCACGCTCGAGCCGACGGTCTGCTCGGTGGTGACCCGCGTCACGCTGCGCGATCACATCGCCCAGCATCCGGATTTCGCGTTCGACCTCCTGGCGAAGGTCATCCGCCGCGCGCGGCGCGCGACGATGAACGTGAAGAATCTCGCGCTGCTCGACGTCTACGGCCGCGTCGCGCGCCTGCTCACCGACCTCGCGGTCGAGCGCGACGGGAGCCGCGTCGTGCCGGAGCGTCTCACGCACCAGGACATCGCCGACCGCGTCGGCTCGTCGCGCGAGATGATCAGCCGCCTGTTCAAGGACCTCACCACCGGCGGCTACCTCGAGGTCCAGGACCGCCTCATCACGATCAAGAAGCCGCTGCCGCCCGCCTGGTAGCGAACGGCGCGAGGGGCGCGCCTCCTCGTGTCCCCCGAGGGTGAATATCTCACCCGCCTCAAGGTAATTGCGGACGCCCGCGGGGACGCCTCGCGCCTACGCTGACTCCAGGCCGATCACGGTGATCGGACCAGAGCCAAACGCGAGGAGATCGACATGAACATCCGTCACAAGCACGAAGGTCCGGATACCCGTTCCGTGATGGCCGCCGTCCTGGGCGCGGTCGCGATCGGCGTCCTGCTCGTCGCCGCCGGTACGCAGGGCGGCGCGGGGGTGATGGCCGAAGCGACCGCTGCGGCACAAACTGCCGTGGCCCGCCAATACGAGTACTTCCCGGCGAACTTCCCCGCCCCGCAAGGCCCGGTCGAGCCGCACATCGAGGCGTTCTGAGGCCCCCGGCGGCCGAGGTGAATAAGTCACAAACCGCCGGCCAATCCTGCCCAGTTTCGGCGCCTCACCGCGACTACGCTTGAGCCAGGTCGATCGGGGTGATCGAACCCAAACGAGGACTAAGGAGATCAACATGAACACGCGCGACAACGAATTCGAAGGCTCGGAAAGCCGGTTCGCCGGCATGGTGAAGGCCGTGGTCCTCTGCCTGCTCATGGCCGGCGCCGTCCTTGTCGGTTCGGGCATGAACCGTCAGAACGCGATCGCCGCGGACGCCGTGGCGCCCGCCGTGACCGACGAGAACTGGACCAGCGGCTACTTCCCGGCCCTGTTCCCGGCGCCCCAGGGCGCGCCGGAACCCCACATCGAGCAGTTCTAGGAGCGCGCGATGGACACGATCCTGAACCTCGTCGCGGTCGCCGGCTTCGTCGGCTCGCTCGCCCTCGTCGCCTGGGGCATGGTGCTCTGCCTCACCCATGGCCTCGACGCCGCGGAACCGGTGAACGCGGACGCCCGCTGGCTCAACACGAATCTCCCTGCAGGGACGCTTTCCTAGCGTCCCGGCTCCTCCTTGCGGGCGGCGCCAGCGCCGCCCGATTTTTTTGTCCACGGTGAATACCGCACCGGCGCGCGGCCAATTGTGCCCACCCGTGCGGGCCCGCTCCTCCTAGTCTGACAGCAGGCCGACCGCAGTCGGCCGGTGTCACGAAGGAGGGAACCATGGACGCAATCGTTAATATCGTCGCCGAAGTGCTGCTGCTCGGATCGGCTGCGCTGCTCGTCTGGGGCGCGATCCTCACCGTCGGCCAGCTCGTCCGGTCGGGGCGCGCGCAGCGGACCGCGGCGGAGCGCGAAAGCCAGGGCGAGGACCGCCGGCACACGCCGCGGGCGGGACTTGCCTCCGTCCGCCGCCGCCGCTTCAGCCGCCTCGCACCTCCAGCATGATCTTGCCGATGTGCTGCGAGCTTTCCATCAGCTCGTGCGCGGCACGCGCCTCGGCGAGCGGGAAGGTCTTGTAGACGCGGGTCTTGAGCTGGCCGGACTCGAAGAGCGGCCAGACCTGCTCGCGTAGCGGCTTCGCGATCGCCGCCTTCTGCTCGACCGTGCGCGGCCGCAGGGTCGAGCCGGTGAACGTGAGCCGCTTGATCATGATCGGCATCGCGTCGAAGTCGGGGATCTTGTTCTCCTTGAGGAACGCGATCTGCACGAGCCGCCCCTCGAGGGCGAGCGCGCGGATGTTCCGCATCAGGTAATCGCCGCCGACCATGTCGAGGATCACGTCCACGCCGCGCTTCCCGGTCAGCTTCGCCACCTCCGCCGCCCAATCCTCGGTCTTGTAGTTCAGCGCCACGTCCGCGCCCATCCGGCGGCAGAAGTCCGCTTTCTCCGCGCTGCCGACCGTCGTGTAGACGGTCGCGCCGCCGAGCACCTTCGCGAGCTGGATCGCCGAGTAGCCGATGCCGCCCGATCCGCCGTGAATCAGGATCGTCTCGCCCGCCCTGAGCCGCCCGCGCGTCATCACGTTGTCGTAGACCGTGAACCAGTTCTCGGGGAGCGACGCGGCTTCCTTCGTCGACAGCCCCTTGGGGATCGGGAGGCAATGAACAGCCGGCGTCGCGCAGTACTCCGCGTAGCCGCCGCCGGGGGTGAGCGCGCAGACCGTGTCGCCGGCTTTCCTTGCCGTCACGTCCGGCGCGGTCTCGACGATCCGGCCGGCGACCTCCAGCCCAAGCACCGGCGAGGCGCCGGGCGGCGGCGGATAGGCGCCCGAGCGCTGCAGGACGTCGGGCCGGTTGACGCCGGCGTACTGCACCTCGATCAGCACCTCGCCGGGCTTGAGCGACGGTTGCGGCCCTTCGGCAAGCGTCATCACGCTCGGCGGCCCGCCGTTGCCGTGGTCGATGTAGTGCATCGTGAGTATCTCCTCGGGATGCGGAAATGTTAGCAGGGTGGGGTATGCTCGGCGCCGCGGACGCGGAGGGAACGATGAGCGAAGTCGAGGCGCTGCGCGTGCAGCTCGAGAACGCGATGAAGGCGCGCGCGATGGTTTACGCGGCGGTGTACGACGAGCTCGAGGCCGAGCTCGGTGCCGCGAAGGCCGAAGCGATCATGAAGCGCGCCATCCACAAACGGGGGCTAGCGATCGGCGCGCAGTTCGCGCGCTTCGGGCCGCGCGACATCGAGGGCCTGCGCGCGGCCTTCATGGCGTTTATTCCGGACGGCGGGCGCCCGTTCGCGCCGGAGGTGACGCGCTGCGACGCGGGCGCGCTCGACATCAAGTTCCACGCCTGTCCGCTGAAGACGGCCTGGCTCGAGGCCGGGATGAGCGCGGAGAAGGTGGCGCAGCTATGCAGCATCGCGGGCGTGGTCGACAACGGCACGTTCGAGGCGGCCGGCTTCGCTTTCCACGCCGACACCTGGCGTCCGGGCGAGGAAGGTTGCTGCTTCCTCCACATCCGGCCGCGGGGCGGCCGCTAGCAGCGCAGCTCTCCCTTCAGCGCGTGAGTACCTGCTCCGCGAGCGTCGCCCAGTAGCTCGCGCCGATCGGCAGGATCTCGTCGTTGAAGTCGTAGTGCGGGTTGTGGAGGATGCACCCGCCTTCGCCCGGGCCGTTGCCGATGAAGACGTAGCAGCCGGGCTTCGCCTGCAGCATGAACGCGAAGTCCTCCGCACCCATCGTCGGCTGGAGGTCGGTCAGCAGGTTCGCGGCTCCCACCACCTTGGCGATCGCCTCGCCGGCAATCGCCGTTTCGCGTTCGGCGTTGATCGTCGGCGGATAGCGGCGCTCGTAGCGCACCGTGCTCGAGGTCCCGTATGCGGCGTCGATGCCGGCGACGATGCGGCGGATGCCCGCTTCGATCGCATCCTGCACCGCGGGACGGAATGCGCGCGTCGTGCCGCGCAGCGTCGCTGCCTCGGGAATGACGTTCCAGGTGTCGCCGGCGTGGAACTGCGTCACGCTGACCACCGCTGCGTCGACCGGATTCACGTTGCGGCTCGGGATCGTCTGCAGCGCCTGCACCAGCGCCGCGCCCGCGACGACCGGATCGATGCCGGTGTGCGGCATCGCGCCGTGCGCGCCGCGCCCCGCAATCGCGATCTCGAAGACGTCGAACGACGCCATCACCGGGCCCGGCATCGCGCCGAACTGCCCGACCGGCATCCCCGGCCAGTTGTGCATACCGTAGACGGCCTCGCACGGAAACTTCTCGAACAGCCCCTCCTCCACCATCGCGCGTCCGCCGCCTTCGTTCTCCTCGGCAGGCTGGAAGATGAAGTGGATCGTGCCGTCGAAGTTGCGCGTCGCGGCGAGATACTTGGCCGCACCGAGCAGCATCGTCGTGTGGCCGTCGTGACCGCACGCGTGCATTTTCCCGTCGTAGTTCGAGCGGTGCGCGAACGTGTTCTGCTCGCGAATGTGCAGCGCGTCCAGATCGGCGCGCAGGCCGATCGCGCGGCCGCCGCTGCCGGCGCGCAGGCTGCCGACGACGCCGGTCTTGGCGAGGCCGCGATGGACCTCGAGACCGAACGCGGTGAGCAGCCCGGCGACGACCTGCGACGTGCGATGCTCCTCGAACGCGGTCTCCGGATGGGCGTGGATGTCGCGCCGCCAGGCGGTCATCTCGCCGTGCAGCTCGCGGATGCGATCGATGATCGGCATGCGCGCGATGATAACATCGCGTTTCATGCGCCAGCACATCCAAGGCATCGATCACGTGGTTCTCGTCGTGCGCGACCTCGACGGCGCGCGCGACACGTTCGAGCGCATGGGATTCACGGTGACGCCGCGCGGCCACCACACGATCGGCTCGCAGAATCACTGCGTGATGTTCGGTCACGATTACATCGAGCTCCTGCTGAGTCCGGCGGAGAACCCGCATCCGTCGCGGCAGTACTACACCGAGTTCGCCCGCGCCGGCGACGGCCTCGCCGGCATCGCGCTGAAATCCGCGAACGCGAAGGGCGCGTACACCGAGCTGCTCTGGGCCGGCTTTCAACCGCACGACGTGCTCGAGTTCTCGCGGCCGGTCGCGCTGCCCGGGGGCGCGCGCGAGGCGCGCTTCCGCGTCGTCCAGCCGCGGCCGGGCTCGACGCCGGGCGGACGCGTGTTCGTGTGCGAGCACCTCAGCCGCGACGTGGTCTGGCGGCCCGAGCACCAGCGGCACGCTAACGGCGCGACCGGGCTCGCGGCGGTCGCGATCGTCTGCGACGACCTCGCGCGGACCGCGCAACCGTACGAGCGGCTGTTCGACTCGAAGGCGAAGCCGATCGCCGAGGGGCTGCTCGTCGAGACGGCCGACACGCCGCTTGCATTCGTGA
This sequence comes from uncultured beta proteobacterium, assembly GCA_963827555.1. GTDB lineage: Bacteria > Pseudomonadota > Gammaproteobacteria > Burkholderiales > SG8-39 > DATEDA01. The sequence goes on along the minus strand of CAWHBL010000018.1, from coordinate 19,101 downwards.
CCGCGCAGTCACTCGCCAAGCGCTTGCCCGATCTCTGGATCAGCGCGCGAACGGCGCCGCTGCTGGCGGCGCTTTTCGTGCGCGTCGCCGATCGCGACGCCGCCGAGCGCACGCTGAAGGCGGGCGGGCTCGAGCCGGCGCGCATGCCCGACGGCTCGGTCGCGCTCGGGGCGGACGCGGCCCACGGCGTCGCGCTAGTCTTCGGCTGAAGGGTATTTGCGCGTTGAGGACGCCATGACCCGTACCGGCAAGACGCTCGCTGCTGCGATCGGCCTCTCCCTCGCCCTGCACCTCGCCGTGCTGTTGGGGACGCCGCGCTTCGACCTCGACTGGCGGTACGAACCGCCGCAGCCGATCGAGCTGACCGTCCTGATGCAGGCGCCGGTGGAAATCGTGCCCGAGCCCGTTCGACCTCCACCGGCCAGGAAGGCGGTGCCCAGGAAGGGCAAGGCCGAGACCCCCTCTGAGCGATCGCGCCACCCCACGCCGTCGCCGGTTCCATCGGCCGGTCTGCTCGACGCGCCATCGCCCGACGGCGAACCGCTCGCCATTGCCGAAGCCGAACGCGAAGTCGCGCCCACCGCAGCCGCCGCGGCGCCAGCGGTCGAGCCGAAGCCGGTCTCGGAGTATCCGCTCCGCCGCGCACACCTCGTCTACGATCTGTACTACGCGACCGTGAACTCGGGCAACGAGGCGACGCGGGTCGGTCAGCTGACGCATACCTGGTCGCTGGACGGCGTCCGCTACGAGGCCGCGGCGGTGGCCGAGGCCTCCGGCCTCGTGTCGCTCTTCTTCGACGGGAAATTCGTCCAGCGCTCGACCGGGCAGCTCGGCGCCGGCGGGCTCGTGCCCGAGCGGTACACGCTCGATCGCGGTCGCGGCGAGCGGCCGGAGTCGGCGCAGTTCGACTGGGCGGGGCACAAGCTCGCCCTGGCGTGGAAGACCGAGGCGCGCACGGTCGACCTGCCGACTGGCGCGCAGGATCCGCTGTCACTCATGTACCAGATGTACTTCGTGCAGCCGGTGCCCGCGGCGGCCAGCGTGAACGTCGTCACCAGCCGCAAGCTCGCGCGCTACGTCGTGCGGCTGGCGGGCGAGGAGTTGCTGGCTACGCCGCTCGGCAACGTGCGAAGCCTGCGCTTCAAGCGCGAAGAGGAAGGCGGCACCACGATCGACGTGTGGCTCGACCAGGAGCGCAACCTGCTGCCGGCGCGGGTCTATACGGTCGACCGGAAGGGCAACGCCCTCGACCAGGTCCTCCGCGAGGCGCGGCTCGAGAGCGTCGCGCCCGCGGACGTCAGGGCGCCTTGAGCAGACGCGCCGCGTCCCGGGCGAAGTAGGTCAGGATTCCGTCCGCGCCGGCGCGCTTGAACGCCGTGAGCGCTTCGAGGACGCACTTCGACTCGTCCAGCCAGCCGTTCGCGAACGCGGCCTTGAGCATCGCGTACTCGCCGCTCACCTGGTAGACGAACGTCGGCGCCTTGAACTCGTCCTTCACGCGCCGGACGATGTCGAGATAGGGCATGCCGGGCTTCACCATCACCATGTCGGCGCCTTCCTGGAGATCCAGTCCGACCTCCCACAGCGCCTCGTCGGAGTTCGACGGGTCCATCTGGTACACGAGCTTGTCGCTCTTCCCGAGCGCACCGGCCGAGCCGACGGCGTCGCGGAACGGGCCGTAGAACGCGGAGGCGTACTTCGCCGAGTAGGCCATGATCCGGGTGTGGATCAGCTTCCGTGCGTCGAGCGCCGCACGGATCGCGCCGATCCGCCCGTCCATCATGTCGGAGGGCGCGACGATGTCCACGCCGGCCTCCGCCTGGGTCAGCGCCTGCTGCTGGAGGATGGCGACGGTCTCGTCGTTCAGGATGTACCCGGTCTCGTCGAGGACGCCGTCCTGGCCGTGGGTCGTGTAGGGGTCCAGCGCCACGTCGGTCATCACGCCGAGCTCGGGAAAGCGCTTCTTGACCTCGTTCACGATCCGCGGAATCAGCCCTTTGGGGTTGGTCGCCTCCCTGCCGTCCGGCGTCTTGAGCGCGGGCTCGATCGCCGGGAAGAGCGCGAGCGTGGGAATGCGCAGCTCGAGCGCCTCCTCCGCGACGGGCAGCAGGCGATCCAGGGTGTAACGCTCGACGCCGGGCATGGACGGCACGGGCTGGGTGGCGTTCTTGCCGTCGATAACGAAGACCGGCCAGATGAAGTCGTTGCTAGTGAGCACATGCTCACGCATCATCCGGCGCGAAAAGTCGTCGTGGCGCATGCGGCGCATGCGGACGCTGGGATAAGCTGCCGTACACCTTCATCGCTCTAGCTCCGACGTCTATTTTCTCGATGAATCAACATACTGGGATCGACGGCTCAGCCGGGATACAAGTTCCGCGCCGCGTAGGGAACCTTTTCCGCACTGCGCGACTCTCAAACGTAGACGGTTTCGATCGTCTCCCGCTTCTCCTCCCTGAGCGGGTGCCTTAATCACTAAGGCATTTAGCCCCTGGCTTTCCCCTTTGGCCCGGGGCTTTTTTATTGGTCCGGCCGGATCGCTCGGGCCGCCCCAGCCATCCGGCGAAAACCGCTTCGGCTTCCTCGATGCCGGTGCGCGCAAGGCTCGAGAATAGCTGCGCGGTGTAGTTGCCGCCCAGCGCGCGGAGGCGCTGGCGCACGCGGGCGAGCGTCGCGGCGGCTGCGCTCCGCGTGAGCTTGTCCGACTTCGTGAGCAGCACGTGGATCGGCCGGCCGGTGGGACGGAACCACGCAAGCATGAGCTCGTCGCGCTCGGTGAGCGCATGCCGCGCGTCCATCACCAGCGCGAGCCCGCAGAGGCTCGACCGCGTCTGCAGGTACGCGCTCAGCGTGCCCTCCCAGTGCCGCCGCAAGGGCTCCGGTACCTTCGCGTAACCGTACCCGGGCAGATCGGCGAGAATCCCGCCCCCGGCGAGCTGGAAAAGGTTGATGGTCTGGGTGCGGCCGGGCGTCTTGCTGACGAACGCGAGCCGGGTGCGGTTCGCCAATGCGTTGATCGCGCTCGACTTGCCGGCGTTCGAGCGGCCGGCGAATGCGATCTCGGGCGCGCCGGGCGGCGGCAAATCCTGCAGGTGGTGAGCGGAGGCGACGTAGGTTGCGTTGTGAAACAAGGACATCGCGTCGCAACGGCGCGGTAACGCCGGTAGAATAGCAGCCTTTTTCGCGCCGTCTTTCCCGCGCGCTACAACTCGATTTCAAAAGAGAGGGAGTCAATGAAGCTCTGCTCGGCGTTCTTCGCCGCCACCTTCGCCGCCGGCACCGCGCTCGCCGCCGATCCGCCGCCGAAAGCCGATCTCGCGAAGGGACAGAAACTAGCGACCGAGGTCTGCGCCGCCTGCCACGGCCCCGACGGCAACAGCATCGGCCCGGCGAATCCGAAGCTCGCCAGCCAGATCCCCGAGTACCTCGCGAAGCAGCTCGCGAACTTCCGGCCGGGCAAGGACAACAAGCCGGCGGAGCGGCCGAACAACGTGATGGCCGGATTCGCCGCGGCGCTCTCGCCCGACGACATGCGCAGCCTCGCCGCGTACTACGCCGGACAGAAGCTCATTCCCGAGCAGGCGAGAGACAAGGACACGATCGAGCTCGGCCAGCGGATCTTCCGCGGCGGCATCGCCGAGAAGAGCGTTCCCGCCTGTGCCGGTTGCCACGGTCCCACCGGCGCCGGCGTTCCGGCGCAGTACCCGCTGCTCGGCGGCCAGTACGCCGAGTACATCGAAGCGCAGCTCAAGGCGTTCCGCAGCGGCGAGCGCGCGAACGACCCGAACCGGATGATGCGCATGACCGCGGCCAGGCTCTCCGACGCCGAGATCAAGGCGGTCGCCAACTACATCGCGGGTCTGCGCTAGCCGGCGCGGCCCGGTCCTTCTCGCGGCGGAACAATGTCACGCGCCCGACACGCCGTTCCCGCGCGCGGAATAACGCCGCCGTCGGTCGCGTTTACACGAGCGAAGATGCACGGCGCGAGGATGGGGGTGGCGCTCGGCGCGTCGACGGCCGTGCTGTGCGGTTGCGCGGCGTTCGCGATGTCGCAGGTGCCGGTGAAGCGCGACGGCGACGTGCTCGTGGACGCGGAGGGGATGACGCTCTACACCTTCGACCGCGACACGTACTGGAGCAGCGCGTGCAACGCGCAGTGTGCGGTCGGCTGGCCGCCGCTCGTCGCGGCGGCTGGCGCGAAGCCGGTGGGCGACTATACGATCATCGCTCGCGACGACGGCCGGCGCCAGTGGGCGTACAAGGGCAAGCCGCTCTACGTCTCGGGTAAGGACCGGAAGCCGGGCGACCAGACGGGCGAAGCGTTCGATAACCTCTGGCGCGTAGCGCGTCCCTGACGCGTCGAGCGCGGATGCGATAGCGACGTGAATCCCGAGCGGATCGCCGAGCACATCCCGCGGTTGCGCCGCTATGCGCGCGCGCTCGTCGGCGACCAGTACGCCGCCGACGATCTCGTGCAGGACACGCTCGAGCGTGCGATCAACAAGCGCCACCTGTGGCGCCCGGGGAGCGATTTGCGGGCCTGGCTGTTCGCGATCATGCACAACGTATTCGTCAATCAGCTGCGGAGCCGCCGCGCGCATCCGGAGGAAGCGCTCGACGATGACGCGCTGCCGGCGGTCGCGCCGGTGGACGGCGTGCAGCTCGAGATCCGCGACCTGCAGGCTGCGCTAGCGGCGCTGCCGCCCGAGCAGCGCGCGGTGGTGCTGCTGGTCGGGCTCGAGCAGCTGACCTATGCCGAAGTGAGCGATGCGCTCGGCATCCCGATCGGTACCGTGATGTCGCGGCTCTTCCGCGGCCGTGAGCGCCTGCGCGCGATGCTCACCGGTGCGCCGGCGCTGCCCGGATTGAAGGTCGTCAAATGAAGCTCTCCGAAGACGACCTCCACTGCTACGTCGATGACCGGCTCGACGCCGAACGCCGGCGCGCGGTCGAAGCCGAGCTCGCGCAGTCGCCCGAGGACGCCGCGCGCGCGGCGTCCTACCGCGAGCAGACCGCGGCGCTGCACGCGCTCTACGACCCGGTGCTCGGCGAGCCGGTCCCGGAGCGGCTCCGGCGGGTCCGCGCGTCCCCGCGCGGGGCGCGGTACGCGATCGCCGCGGGCTGGTTCGTCGTCGGCGCGGCGCTCGGCTGGTTCGCGCACGAGTTCGCCGGCGACGGTCCGTCGGGCCGGCCTTCCCTCGCCCGGCAGGCCGCGGTCGCCCATGCGGTGTACTCGCCCGAGGTGCGGCACCCGGTCGAGGTCGGCGCCGCCGAGCAGGAGCACCTGGTCAACTGGCTCTCGAAGCGGCTGGGCGCGAAACTCCGCGCGCCGCTGCTGACGAATGAGGGCTACGAGCTGGTCGGCGGGCGGCTGCTCCCGGGCGACACCGGCGCGGTCGCGCAGTTCATGTACCAGGATGCGAAGGGCAAGCGGCTGACGCTCTACGTGTCGCGCCTCGCCGCCGAGAATCGCGACACCGCGTTCCGCTTCAGCCAGGAGGACAAGGTCGCGGTGTTCTACTGGATCGACGGACGGCTCGGCTACGCCCTCTCGGGCGAGTTGCCGAAGCCGGAGCTGCTCGAGATCGCGACCTCGGTGTACCGCCAGCTGAATCCCTAGCCGGGCGTCAGCCGCGCCCATAAGGTTTCTCGATTGGTCAATAAATCGACTTCGGTGGCATTCTCGATTGCCCGTCCTTATGCTTCCTAGCAAATAACACACGCGAACGGACGGAAGAGGAGCCGGTCTTCCTGACGACCGCAGGCGCGCACGGTTCATGGCGGCGCGTAGCGCGCGGCCAATCGCTCACGCGCGGGACGTAGCGCAGGTTCCCTGCGCTCCACGGCCGCCGCACTCGACGGCGCCTTCGTTTCGTGCCGGCCATTCGAATCTGTCCGTGTATTCTGTCGGCGCCCGGCGCACACGTCTGCCCGGCACAGAAACCCGGCATTAATCGTTCAGGCTCCAGCGCCCATGTCCCGCCGCGGGATCAGCGGCGCGGCGCCGAGAGAACGAGCGGAACGACAACCAGAGAGGGGGTGCGACCATGGCTGCGAACGGCTGGCGGACCGAAGACTGGGTGGCGGTCTACGTCGGTTTTCTCATCATCATCGTCACCTTGCTCGCGTTCAGCGGCAAATGGATCGACTTCACGTCTCTCACGCCGACCTTCCGCTGGACCACCGATGGGCAGATCACCTCGCGCGCGCCCGCCTGGATCGCCTCGCTGGACGACATCGCTAAGGAGGCCACGGCGAAGAATCAGACGGACAACGTGAACCGCGCCAATGCGCTCAAAGACGCGCTGCGGAAAGGCGATCGCGCGGCGATCGGCAAAGCCGCGGCCGAACTGGCGAAGGCCGGTCGGAACACTGTTCCCGGGGCGCTCGCCACCGAGATCCGGGGTCACGCGGGCGCGACCGCGGACCGGGTCTTCACTTGGGGAAACCTGTCGAAGGTCGTGTATATCGGCATCGCGTGGCTCATCGTCGCCACGGTGGGCTACGCGCTCCTCGGCGGTAAGGTGGCCACCTTCATGGTTGGTTTTCCCGCCATCTTCGTGATGGCCTGGCTCGCACGGGTGCTCGCCGGCAACGGGCTCTTCGTCGAGTACGGCGTCGAGTACGTGATCTTCGCGCTAGCGCTGGGGCTCCTGGTGAGCAACACGATCGGCGTTCCCGGATGGCTCAGGCCGGCGGTGCAGACCGAGTACTTCATCAAGACCGGGCTGGTGATCCTCGGGGCGGGGCTGCTCTTCCTCGAGATCGTGCAAGCCGGGGCGCTCGGGATCATCCAGGCGCTGCTCGTGGTCGCCGTGGTCTGGTACGCCTGCTACTGGATGGCGAAGAAGCTCAGAGTGGACGACGACTTCGCCGCGATGCTCTCCTCGGCGGTCGCGATCTGCGGCGTTTCGGCGGCGATCGCCACGTGCGGGGCGATCCAGGGCGACAAGAAGAAGCTGTCATACGTGACGTCGCTGACCCTGATCGTCGCCGTCCCGATGATGATCGTCATGCCGTGGCTCGTGAAGGGGTTCGGGATCCCGGACATCGTCGCCGGCGCCTGGCTCGGCGGGACGCTCGACACGAGCGCCACGGTGGTGGCCGCCGGCGCGCTGATCAGCGATGCGGCGATGAAGACCGGCGTGATCGTCAAGTTCTCGCAGAACGCACTCATCGGTGTGGCGGCGTTCGTCCTGGTCGTCTGGTGGACCTACAAGGCGGGCGCGAAAGGCGGCCAGCAGCCGAGCCCGAGCATCATCTGGGAACGCTTCCCGAAGTTCATCCTCGGGTTCATTGTCGCCTCGGTGCTGTTCTCGTTCTTCCTGCCCGACGGCCTGGTCAACGGCACGAGGTCGGCGCTGACCGAGTTCCGCACCTGGTGGTTCGCGTTCGCGTTCGTCTGCATCGGGCTCGAAGCGCGGTTCGTGGAGCTGGCCGGGATGGAGGGCGGGCGCCCGGCGGTGGCCTTCATCGGCGCGCAGCTCTTCAACGTGGTCTGGACGCTGATCCTCGCGTTCCTGCTGTTCGGCGGTATCCTCTTCCCGGTGCCGGACATCAAGTAGGCGGCGAACGCGCGGCCACGGCGGAGCGCGGCTGGCGCTCTGCCGTGCCGCGGGGCAAGGACCGGGCCCCACGGTCCAGCGGCGGTGAACGCCGCGCGGACGTGGCGCTTTTCGGTCGGCGTCGTGGTCCCCGGGGGTAGTCGTGCCCAAAACACTCGACAAGGTGCTGGGATGGCTGCAGGGTCGCGATGCTGCGCGGCCGTTCGAAGCGTTCCAGATCGAGGTCACCTCGCGCTGCAACCTGCAGTGTGTGATGTGCCCGGTCACCGTGCTTGCCGACCGCTGGCCGGCCCGCGACCTTGCCTGGGAGACGTTCGAGCGGGTCGCGGAGGCGTTTCCGCGGACCCAGTGGGTCTACCTGCAAGGCTGGGGGGAGCCGCTTCTGCACCGGCGGATCTTCGAGATGATCGCCCGCGCGAAGAGCGCCGGCTGCCAGGTCGGGTTCACGACCAACGGCACGCGGCTCACGCCCGACAACGGCGAGCGGCTGCTCGAGCTCGGTCTGGATCTGGTCGCGGTCTCGATCGCCGGGGCGCGGGCGGAGACGCACGAGGCGATCCGCGCGGGCTCCGATTTCGCGAAGCTGGTCGCGAACCTCCGCCGATTCGTCGCGCGGCGGGCGGCGCGACGGAGCGCGCTCCCTAAGGTCGAAATCTTCTACCTCATGACGCCGGGAAATCTCGCGGAGCTTCCGGAAGCGGTCGAGCTCGCCTCGCGCCTCGGCGTCGACGAGCTGGTGGCGACGAACCTGGACTATGTGATCACGCCCGAGCTCGACTCCCTGCGAGCGTACGCCGGCGCCGTGCCCGCTCGGGTCCACGGCGACACGATGGCCAAGGCGCGGCTTGCAGCAACGCGGGGCGGTGTCGCGTTCCGGCCCTATCCGCTCGAACCGAGGGAAATGGCCGTTTGCGACCTGAACCCGCTGCGGATCCTGTTCATCTCGGCAGACGGCTGGGTCTCGCCGTGCGTATATACGGCGCTAACCGAGCAGTCCGAGATCCCGCGCTTCTTCGAAGGCGCGCCGGCGAGCATCCCGCCGGTGCGATTCGGCAACGTGCGCGACCGGCCGCTGATGGAGATCTGGGAGAGCGCGGACTACCATGCGTTCCGCCAGCAGTTCGCGCGACGCGTGCTCAGGGCGAAGACGTTCTCGCTCGCCGCAGCGGGCGCCGACGCGGGTGCGGAGGAGGAAACGCTGGCCCCCGAGCCGTGCCGGACGTGCCCGAAGCTCTACGGGTTCTGAAAGCGTGATCTCGGCGCTCGACGAGCGCTTCATCGCGGCGCATGCCTACGTTCCCGAGCATCTGCCCGGCTACGTCGGCGCCGTGTCCGCCACCGAGCCGCACCGGGTGGGCGATTTCCTCTACTATCGCGGTGCGGATCGGATCGTCTTCATCGGTTATCCGCTCGGCTGTGCCTTCGACGAATCGGCAATGGCCGCGTCCCTGGAGGCGGCCGTGGCACGGTTCGCGCCGCAGTCGGTTTCGGTCGTGGGACCGTCCTCACGCGCGGTTGGAGGCCTCCATCTTGCGTACGAGACCGATCGGTACTATCGCCTCGATCTCGAGACCCTGCGTGCCGACGGCGCCGTAGCTGCGATGCTCCGGCGGGCGACCCGGGACGTGCAGGTCGAGGGCTCCGCGCGCCTAGACGCCGAGCACGTACGTCTGATCACCGAGTTCGTGGGCGAGCGGGCGTTGAGCGAAGAGACCCGGTACATCTTCGAGCGCGTTCCGGCCTACGTCCGCGCCGCGGCGACGGCGCGCGTGTTCAGCGCGCGGGATCGCAGCGGCCGGCTCGTCGCCTTCGACGTCGCCGACTTCAGCGCCGACGAGTACGCCTTCTACCTCTTCAACTTCCGCACGCGGGCAGGCTACGTGCCGGGCACTTCCGACCTCCTCCTCCGCGATCTCGCCCTCGCGGCGCGCGCGGAATCGAAGCACTATCTCAACCTCGGGCTCGGGATCAGCGAAGGGGTGACGGCGTTCAAGCGCAAGTGGGGGGCGACTCCGTTCGTCGACTACGCGCACTGCCGTTACCGCCCCCGCCGCCCGCGGTTGCTCGACGCGTTGCTTCGCGGCCGGTGATCTCGCCCGAGGAAGCGCGCTTCATCCGCCGCCGGGCGTACGTCCCGGAGCATGCCGTCGGGATGATGAGCCTGATCTCGGGCGCCGAGCCGTTCCTCATCAGCGGGTATCTGTGCTTTGCGCGCGACCCGTGGGTGATCGCGGTCGGATATCCGCTCGACGCCGCGTCCGGGCCACCCGCGCTCGAGCGGCTCGTCGCCGCGCTCGTCGAGCGTTTCCGGCCCGAGCAGCTGTGGTGCATCGCGCCGGAGATCCCCGACGCACTGGACGCGTCAGCCACCGAGCGGGAAAGCGATCACTTCTACACGCTTTCGCTCGATGCCGTCGGCGCGGAGGCAGCCCTCCCGCGAGCGCCGCGCCGCGCTGCTCGCGAGCTCACGGTCGAGCGGACCCGCACGCTCGGGCCCGCTCATTCGGCGTTGATAGCCGAGTTTCTCGAGCAGGAGAAGCCGCCGCCGCGGGTGAGTGCGCTGTTTCGGAGCATGGCGGACTATGTGCCCCGCTCGGATAGCGCGGTGGTCCTGACGGCGCAAGACCGCGACGGCGCCCCCGCGGCGTTCTACGTGGTCGAGCTTGAGGCGGCGAGCTTCGCGACCTACGTAGTCGGCTGCCGCTCCCGGGAGCGCCCCGTACCCGGCGCTTCCGATCTCCTGTTCCTTGAAATGCTGGCGCTCGCCCGTAGACGCGGCAAGCGCTTCGTCCACCTCGGGCTGGGCGTGAACGACGGGATTCGCGCGTTCAAGGCGAAGTGGAGGGGAACACCTTCGATACGCTACGAATTCCGCGCGCTGCGGTGTCGCGCCCCTGCCATGCTCGCGTCGCTCGTAGCGAGATTCCAGCCATGACGCTGTCGATCGCCGGACTGCTCTCGAAGGAGCGCGTGCTGCGCATGGCCTGGGAGGTCGAACGGCGCGGGCGGCGGTCGATCCTGGTCGGCAGTGCGCACTTCTTCCCCTATCATTTCCGGGGCTGGCTGCGGCGCTATATCGGCGGTGCGCGCACGATCGTGCTCGAAGGTCCGCTCGACGCGGACTCGATGCGCGCGGTCCGCGAGTCGGGCTCGGGCGCGACTCGTGCTTCACTGTACGACGCGCTCGACTCGCCGACGAAGGACCGGATCCACCGCCTGCTCGGCATCCCGGTGGCGCCGCTCGGCGTGAACCAGTTGGTTCGGGATCTACTGTTCGGCCGCGCCGAGGAGTGGTTCGCGAACGAGCTGCGCGGGCTCGAGCCCTGGATGGCGTTCCTCGCGACCTGGACCCGTTATCGCGCAGCAGGGCTGGACCTATACGTTGGACGTCGACGCCGAGCAGATCGCCAGGAGGCTCGGCAAGGACGGCCGCCATTTCGAGACGATCGCGGAGCAGATCGAGGCGCTCAGCGGCATCCCGCTCGAACGGATCGTGAGCTTCCTGGCGCGCGGCGACTGGGCGGGGTACTGCAGGCAGTACGTCCGCCGCTACCTCGACGGCGACCTCGACGGCCTGGTCTCGGCGGCGCGCGCCTTTCCGACCTTCTGCGAGTCGATCGTCGAGCGGCGGGACCCGATCCTCGCCGCCCGCATGGTGCCCTATCTCGACGCCGGAGCGGCAGTCGCGTTCGTGGGCGTGATCCACTGCCACGGGGTCATCGCGCTGTTGCGGGACGAAGGGTTCACGATCACGCACCTCGACGGGCGCTGAGCGCGACCGCCTCTGATCGTCGCGCATCGTGGGAATGCACGTCCGGCGCGGCCTGGCGGTAAGGAATCCGCGGCGCTCCTCGACTCCTACACGGTTATCATCGAGCCTTCTTCGAGGATCGATCCATGCTCATCAAGCGCCCCAGCGACATCCTGCCGTCGGAGATCACCCCGCCGGAGATCTACGCGCGGCGGCGCGAGTTCATGAAGCTCGCCGCGGCGGGCTCGATCCTGGGCGCGACCGGGCTCCTCGCGTCCGGGGCGGGCGCGCAGACCGTGAAGACTCTCGGGCTGCAGAAGCTCGAGAACGTCGCGCAAGAGCGCACTGAGCACCAGCGAGAAGCCGACCGACTACAAGCACGTCACCACCTACAACAACTACTACGAGTTCGGCACCGAAAAGGAGGAGCCGGCGCGCTACGCCAAGGCGCTCAAGGTGCGGCCGTGGAGCGTCGTCGTCGAAGGCGAGGTCGCGAAACCGCGGACGTTCGCGATCGAGGACCTGCTCAAGTTCCCGCTCGAGGAGCGGGTCTATCGCCTGCGCTGCGTCGAGGCCTGGTCGATGGTGATCCCGTGGATCGGCTTCGAGTTCAACCGCATCGCGAAGCTGGTCGAGCCGACTTCGAAGGCGAAGTTCGTCGAGTTCGTCACCGCCTATCAGCCCGAGACGATGGTCGGGGCCAAGCTGCCGGTGCTCGACTGGCCGTATGTCGAAGGCCTGCGCATCGACGAGGCGATGCATCCGCTGACGATCATGGGCGTCGGGCTGTACGGCGAAGTGCTGCCCAACCAGAACGGCGCGCCGATCCGGCTCGTCGTGCCGTGGAAGTACGGCTTCAAGTCCGGCAAGTCGATCGTGCGCATCCGCTTCGTGGAGAAGCAGCCCAAGATCGCCTGGGAGCGCGCGAACCCCCAGGAGTACGGCTTCTACTCCAACGTCAATCCGAACGTCGATCACCCGCGCTGGACGCAGAAGAAGGAGCGCCGCATCCCCGACTTCTTCGCCAGCCGCCAGACGGTGATCTTCAACGGCTACGGCGACCAGGTGGCGAGCCTCTACGCCGGGATGGACCTGACGAAGTTCTGAATGGGTCCTACGCCAGTCGGGGAGCACGAGGGTGCACAGCCTCGACGCCGCAAGCGTCCGGGCCCTGAAGGCGCTCGTCTTCGTCGCGGCGCTCGTCCCCCTCGGGCGGCTTGCGACCGGGGCGTTCTTCTTCCCCGAGTGGCTGGGCGCGAACCCGGCCGAGTTCATCACCCGCTCGACCGGCGACTGGACGCTGCGGTTCCTGCTCATCACCCTCGCGGTGACGCCGCTGCGGAAGACTGTTCGGCTGGCATTCGCTCGCATCGTTCCGGCGGATGCTCGGCCTGTACGCGTTCTTCTACGGCGTCGTGCACGTGTCGAGCTACGTCGCCTTCGACCACGTGTTCGACGTGATGGAGATCCTGAAGGACATCGTGAAGCGGCCGTTCATCACCGTCGGGTTCACCGCGCTCGTGCTGATGACGCCGCTCGCGATCACGTCGACGAACCGGATGGTGCAGCGGCTCGGCGCGAAGCGCTGGCTCGCGCTCCACCGGCTGGTCTATGTCATCGCGCCGCTCGGCGTGCTGCACTTCTGGTGGATGGTGAAGCGCGACGTCACCGAGCCGGCGATCTACGCGGCGATCCTCGCCGCGCTGCTCGGTTACCGGGTAAGGGCGCGACCTCAAGGACCGGCGCCGTGCGCGCGAAACCCGCGCGCGGGCCGGTCGCCCAGCCGCGGCCGAACGCCTGAATTCCGGTGCGGCTTACTGCGCGCGCGGTCTGAGGCGCTCCGGCAGGAATCGGCGGACCGGCCGGAGCAGGTCGCGATTCTCCACCAGCGAGTAGGCCGCCGGCACGACGACCAGCGTCAGCAGCGTCGAGGTGATCATCCCGCCGATCACCGCCACCGCTAGCGGCTGGTTCGTCTCGGACCCGGCGCCCAGGCCGAGCGCCGCCGGCGAGAGCGCGAGGACGATCGTCGCCGAGGTCATCAGCACCGGCCGCATCCGGATCGGGCACGCGTCGCGCAGCGCCTCGTCTACGCCGAGCCCCTGGCCGCGGCGCTGGTTGGTGAGGTCGACGAGCAGGATCGAGTTCTTCGCCACCAGGCCGATCAGCAGGACGAGCCCGATCATCGAGTAGATGTTCAGCGTGAGCGGCTGGATCTCCGCGCCGAGCCACACGGCGAACTGGGCCACCGGGACCGCGAGCCACAGCGAGAAGAGCCCGCCGACGATCGCTAGCGGCACCGCGAGCATGATGATGAGCGGCTGCACGAACGAGTTGAACTGGCTCGCGAGCACCATGAAGAGCAGCATCGACCCGACGACGAGCGCGAACAGGACGTAGCGCTGGGTCTTGCCGAGCTCCTCGGCCTCGCCGATGAACTTGACGTGGTAGCCGAGCGGCAGCTTCTCGCCGGCGGCGCGCACGATGTCCACCGCGTCGCCGAGCGGCACCGCGGGGACGTTGTAGAAGGTCGCCGAGTACTCGAGGTCGAACCGGCCGATGACCGCCGGTCCGAGCAGCTCCTGGAACTTGGCGACGCTGTCGAGCCGGATCAGCTGCCCCTGGCGGTTGCGCAGATAGATCTTCGTCAGGTCGGCCTGCTGCAGGAACTCGCCGTCCTTGGCCTTGACGCGGATGTCGTACCGCTGACCGTCGCCGGGCTCGTCGTTGTACTTGGCGATGTCGATGCCGCCGGTCAGCATGTTGAGCGCGGACGCGACGTCGTTCGCGCTCAAGCCAAACGCCTGCGCACGGGTGCGGTCGGGCGCGAGCACGAGCTGCGGCAGGTCGAGCTGGAGATCGGTGTCCATGCGGCCGATCGACGGGTTCGCCTGCAGCGTGCGCTGGATCTCGGTCGCGTTCCGGCCCATCTCCTGCAGGTTCGGGCCGGTGACGACGAACTGCAGCGGCTCGGTCCGCTGGCCCGGGAACACCCCGAAGCCGCGCGCGAACACCCGTGCGCCGGGCACCTGGGCGAGCTCGCGGCGGATCGTCGCCAGGACCTGCTGCTGGGAGCGCATCCCCTTCGCGCGGCGCTCGTCCTTGGGCAGCATGCGGATCACCAGCGTCGCCTGGTTCACCTGCTGCGCCGAGCCGAGCCCGATGATGCCCCACTCGGTCACGACCTCGGGGAACTGCTTCACGATGTCCTCGACCTGGCGCAACCGCGTCTCGGTGTAGTGGATCGAGGACCCGAGCGGCGTACGCATCGTGATCAGGAAGCGGCCCTCGTCCTGCGCCGGGGCGAGCTCCTTGGCGATGTTCTTGTAGAAGTAGACGCTCGAGACCGACACCAGCAGCGTCGCGGCGAGCACCGTCCAGCGATGACGGAGCGAAAACCCGAGCAGCCGTCGATACACGCTGTCGAGGCCGGCGAAGAACCGGTCGAGCCAGCGGTGCACCCGCCCCTCGTGCTTGTGCACGCGCAGGAACCGCGAGCACAGCATCGGCGTGAGCGTCAGCGAGACGAACCACGAGACCAGCACGCCGAAGGTCACCACCACCGCGAACGACTTGAAGAACTGGCCGATCACCCCGCCGATGAAGATCACCGGCGCGAAGATCGAGACCAGCGACAGCGTCGCCGCCAGCACCGCGAACGTCACCTCGCGGCTGCCGTTCATCGCCGCCGAGATCGGGTCGGGGTCGAGGTGCTCGCGGTGGCGGAAGATGTTCTCGAGCACCACGATCGAGTCGTCCACCACCACCCCGATCAGCAGCAGCAGCGCGAGCATCGTCACCGAGTTGAACGTGTAGCCGAAGAAGTACATCACCGCTACCGCGCCGAGCAGCGACACCGGTATGGCGGTGGCGATGATCAGCGTCGAGCGCACGCTGCGCAGGAAGAAGAGCACCACGAGCGAGGCGAGCAGGGTGCCCTCGAACAGGTGTTCTTTCAGCGCCCGGATGCTCTCGCCGATGAACACGGCGTCGTTCTGCACGACGTCGATCTTCATGCCTGGCGGGAGGCTCGGGATGATGTCGGTCTGGAGCCGCTCCATGACCCGCTCCACGATCGCGACGGTATTGGTGTTCGGGATCTTCACCGTGCCCAGTCCGACCGCGGTCTGGCCATTGAACCGCGCGAGCTGCCGGAAGTCGGAGAGCCCGTCCTCGATCTCGGCGATGTCCTTGAGCCGGA
This sequence comes from uncultured beta proteobacterium, assembly GCA_963827555.1. Classification (GTDB taxonomy): domain Bacteria; phylum Pseudomonadota; class Gammaproteobacteria; order Burkholderiales; family SG8-39; genus DATEDA01. The sequence goes on along the minus strand of CAWHBL010000018.1, from coordinate 3,584 downwards.
TCGGCGCGCCGTCGCGGAACCCGACGATCATCTTCTCGAGATCGTCCATGTTGTGGAACTCGAGGTCGAGCTTCACCAGGTGCTCGGTCGCGCCGCCGACGATGAATCCGCCCGCGACCTGCAGGTGCTCGCGGGTGAACGCGTCCTGAACGTCCTGCGCCGCGACGCCGAACGCCGCCATGCGGGCGGGCAGCAGGTTCACGCGGATGGTGCGGTCGCGCCGGCCGCCGACGCGTACTTCGCCGACGCCGTCGATCGTCTCGAGCTTCTTCTTGATGATGTTGATCGCGTACTGGTTCAGCTGCTGCTGGGTGCGATCGCCCGAGATCGCCATCCAGAAGATCGGCGAGGTGTTGGTCTCGACCTTCGCGACTACCGGCGGGTCGGCGTCCTTCGGCAGCCGGCGCAGCACCTGGTTCACCTTCGCCTGCACCTCGTTGAACGCGATGTCGATGCGCTTGTCGAGGTTGAAAGTGATGTTGATCTGCGACACGCCGGGCGAGGACGTCGACTGGATGTGCTCGATGCCCGGCACGCTGTTCACCGAGCCCTCGATCACGCCGGTGATCGCGGCGTCGACGACGTCGGGGTTCGCGCCCTTCATCGTGGTCTGGACCGAGACCACCGGAAACTCGACGTACGGCAGCTTGTCCATGCCGATGCGCTCGTACGCGATGAGGCCGAACAGCACGAGCACCGCGTTCAGCATCACGGCGAAGACATGGCGCTTGATCGAGAGCTCGGGCAGCGTCATGAGGGCACCTTCCGGATCGTCAGGACGCGCCGCCCTTCGCGGCCGGGGCGATCGGCTTCGCCGGGCCCGGCCGCTCCGCGGTCGGCACCGGGGCCGGCGCCGGCGCGGACTTCTCGCCGCGCGGCCTGGACTCCGTGACGAGCGCGTTATTGGTCAGAAAGCCCGCGCCGTCGACCGCGACCGTCTCGCCGCCGGCGAGCCCCGTGGTGATCTCGATCAGGCCGCCCTGCCGGTAACCGGTCTGGACGATGCGCTGCGCCGACCTTGCCTTCCTCGACGATGTAGACCACCTTGCCCGCGGGACGCAGCACGACGCTCTGCTCGGGCACGACGATCGCGTTGGGCTTGCGTCCGGTCACGACCTGCGCGTTGACCGTGCCGCCGCCGCGGAACTTGCCGTCGGTGTCGAACTTCACGATCACGTCGAGCGCGCGGCTGGTCGCGGTAATCGTCGGCCGGATTTCGTCGATCTTCGCCTCGACGACGAAGTCGGGCACGAGCGGCGACGTGAGCCGCACGAGCTGCCCCACCTTCAACCGCGGCGCCGCGCTCTCGGGGAACGGCAGGTGCGCGTGCAGCCGCTGCGTGCCGACGAGCTGGAACAGCGGGTCGCCGAGCTTGACGTAGTCGCCGGGCGCGACGATCTGGACCTCGATCTCGCCGTCGATCGGCGAGATGACCTTCGTCTTGCGCATCGAATTGCGGTTGGCGTCGAGCTTCGCGCGCGCGGCGGCGAGCTGTTCGCGGATGGCCTTGCCCTGGGCGACCGACTCGTCGAGCGCGTTCTGCGAGATGAACGCCTTCTCGACCAGTTTCTGCTGGTTGGCGATGATTCGATCCTGGTTCGCCACCAACGCCTCGAGCCGCGCGATCTCCGCGCTGTCCGCCCGGGCTTGGATCTCGAGGTCCGAAGCGTCGATCTCCGCCAGCGGATCGCCCTTCTTCACCTTCTTGCCGACGAAGCCCTGCACGCTCACCACGCGGCCCGCTACCTCCGCCCCGACCTTCGGGTCCATGAAGTTCTCGAGCGACCCGACCGAGTCCTCGGTGATCTCGAGCGGGCGCGCTTCCGCCTTGGCGACCGTGATGAGCGTCGCCGGCGGCCCGGCCTGCTTCTTGGTGTCGGCCTTGTTGTCGCCGCAGCCCGCGGCGAGCGCGGCGAGGGCCAGCCACGGCGAGAGAGAGTCGGATCACTGGGAGTCTCGGAATGATTGGCCGGGGCACCGAGCGCCCGGGGAAAGTGCACGCTAACAGTCCGGCCCGGGTGGGTCAATGAGCCCGGTCTAGGGCAGGCGGCGCTCCAGGGCGAAGAGCGACGCGATCTCCTCCCGCTCGCGGACGACGTGCGCGGCACTGCCGTCGACCATGACCTCGGCCGCACGCGGCCGGGTGTTGTAGTTCGAGCTCATTACCATTCCGTAAGCTCCGGCCGAGTGGATGGCGAGCAGATCCCCTTCGGCGAGCGCGAGCGGCCGGCCATGGCCGAGGAAGTCGCCGGTCTCGCACACCGGCCCGACCACCTCGTAGACCCGTTCGGCGCCGCTGCGCCGCGCCACCGGCACGATGTCGTGCCAGGCGTCGTAGAGCGCCGGGCGCAGCAAGTCGTTCATCGCCGCGTCCACGACTGCGAAGTTCCGCTCGGGACCGTGCTTCAGGTACTCCACTCGGGTCAGCAGCACGCCGGCGTTGCCGACCAGGGTGCGCCCCGGCTCGAGCAGGATCTTCTGCGGGCGGCCCCGCAGACGGTCGAGCAGCGGGCCGAGGTATTCCGCGGGCGACGGCGGGCGCTCGTCCCGGTAGCGGATGCCGAGGCCGCCGCCCAGATCGATGTGGTGCAGCGCAATACCCTCGCGCTCCAGCGCGTCCACCAGCGCCAGCGCCCGATCGAGCGAGGCGACGAACGGCGCCACCTCGGTCAGCTGCGACCCGACGTGGAAATCGATGCCAGCCACCTCCAGATGCCGCGCGGCGCTCGCCTTGCGGTAGAGCCCGAGCGCGTCCTCGACGGCGACGCCGAACTTGCTCTCGCGCAGTCCGGTCGCGATGTACGGATGCGTCTTCGGATCGACGTCCGGGTTCACGCGCACCGACACCGGCGCCCGCTTCCCGGTCTCCGCCGCGACGCGCTCGATCCGCTCCAGCTCGCCGGCCGACTCGACGTTGAAGCAGAGGATGCCGGCGGCGAGCGCCTCGCCGATCTCCGCCGCCGATTTGCCGACGCCGGAGAAGACCACCTTCCCCGGGTCGCCGCCGGCCGCGACGACGCGCGCGAGCTCGCCGCCGGAGACGATGTCGAACCCGGCGCCGAGCCGCGCGAACACGTCCAGCACCGCGAGATTGGAGTTCGCCTTCAGCGCGTAGCACACGAGGTGCTCGCGGCCGGCGAGCGGGGCGGTGAACGCGCGGTACGCGCCTTCGAGCGCCGCGCGCGAGTAGACGAAGCACGGCGTGCCGAACCGGCGCGCGACGTCTTCGAGCGGGACCGACTCGGCGTGCAGCCGGCCGTCCCTGACGGCGAACGGCGTCACGTCATTTCTTCTTGGTGGCGACCGGTGCCTCGCCTTCGGGCGGCGGCAGGTAAAGCGCGCCCTTGGTGCCGCACGCGGCGAGACCGAAGGCGATGAGCAACAGGGCGATGACGCGGCGCATGGTCGTGCTCCGGATCATACACGGCGCGTCGGTGCGGGCGACTCCCGCGCAAGACCACGCCCCGTCGCGGCTAGAACAACTGGTTGCGGACTTCCTCGACGGTGCGCGATGCGCCGCCGCGCTCGGCGGTCGCGGTCGCATCGGCCGGCGGCAGGAACTCGCGGTAGAAGTACTCGGCGAT
>CAWHBL010000017.1:0-8487 GCA_963827555.1 uncultured beta proteobacterium | reverse complement strand
CCGGCGGCAGGTGGTACATATCCTTGTCGAGCGGGTCGCCCGGGTGGATCTTGTTCTGCACGCCGTCGAGGCCCGCCATGAGCATTGCAGCGAACGCAAGATACGGGTTCGTCGTCGGGTCGGGAAAGCGCACCTCGACGCGGCGGGCCTTGTCGCTGTCGACATACGGGACGCGGCACGCGACCGAGCGGTTGCGCGCCGAGTAGGCGAGGTTGATCGGCGCCTCGAACCCGGGCACCAGCCGCTTGTACGAGTTCGTGCCCGGGTTGGTGATCGCGTTCAGCGCCTTGGCGTGCTTGATGATGCCGCCGATGTAGTAGAGCGCGAAATCCGAGAGCCCGGCGTAGCCGTTGCCGGCGAAGAGGTTCTTGCCCTCCTTCCACACCGACTGGTGGACGTGCATCCCCGACCCGTTGTCGCCGACGATCGGCTTCGGCATGAAGGTCGCGGTCTTGCCGTAGGAGGCCGCGGTCATCCAGATGGTGTATTTCAGGATCTGCATCCAGTCGGCGCGCTGGACGAGCGGCGCGAACCGGGTCCCGATCTCGTTCTGGCCGGCGGCGCCCACCTCGTGGTGGTGCACCTCGACCTCGACGCCCTGCTGCTCGAGCGCGAGCGCGATCGCGTTGCGGATGTCGGCGAGCGTGTCGACCGGCGGCACCGGGAAGTAGCCGCCCTTGATCGGCGCGCGGTGCGCCATGTTGCCGCCGTCGTACTCCTCGCCGGTGGACCAGGGCGCCTCCTCGGACTTGATCTTCACGCTGCAGCCGGACATGTCGACGTTCCAGGTCACCGAGTCGAAGATGAAGAACTCGGGCTCCGGGCCGAAGTACGCGGTGTCGCCGATGCCGGTCGACTTGAGGTAGGCCTCCGCCTTCTTCGCGATCGACCGCGGGTCGCGGTCGTAGGGCTTCATGTCCGAGGGCTCGATGACGTCGCAGCTCACGTTCAGGACGGTCTCGTCGGTGAACGGGTCGAGGCGCGCGCTCACCGGGTCGGGCATCAGCAGCATGTCCGAGGCCTCGATCCCCTTCCAGCCGGCGATCGACGAGCCGTCAAACGCGTGGCCCTTCTCGAACTTGTCCATCGTGAAGTACTTCGACGGCACGGTGACGTGCTGCTCCTTGCCGCGGGTGTCGGTGAAGCGGAGGTCGACGAACTTCACCTCCTTTTCCTTGAGCAGCTTGAGGACGTCGGTGGCAGTCATTGCCATGTTGTTCTCCTGTCTGGTGTTTGCGAGTGCTGAGACAAAAGCGTTGGTATCTTCGAACGGCTCAGTGCGAAAAACGTGCCACAGGTCACACGCGCCTAGGTCCCTGTGGCGCAAGGGACAGGAGGCGCGGACCACGGCTAACCTGCACACCATTGGTGCGTCCGGACCTATTGTGCACTAAGAGTGTGCAAATCCGCCACGAAGTCCCTCCCGGCAAACGGGTCGCGATGCGGCTAGTCACCGGCTACACTGCAAGGGCGATTCGCTAGGAGCCATGCAACCCATGGAAACGCTGAAAGAAATCCTGGATCGGGCGCGCAGTCGCGCGGTGCAGATGGGTCTGCCCTACGCTGGTGCGCTGACGCCGACGGAGGCCGCCGCGCTGATCCAGGCCGAGCCCGGGGCAAAGCTCGTGGACGTACGCACACGGGCCGAATGGGAGTGGGTCGGGCGCGTCCCCGGCGCGGTCCTGATCGAATGGAACGGCTGGCCGGGCGGCGTCCGGAACCCCGACTTCGAGCGGGAACTCGTCGCGAAGGTCCCCGACAAGACCCACCCCGTGCTCTTCATCTGCCGCAGCGGCGGCCGCTCGCATCACGCCGCGATCGCCGCCGCGCAACTCGGCTACGCGCACCCGATCAACGTGCTCGAAGGCTTCGAGGGCGACCGGGACCCGAGCGGTCACCGCGGGACCGTCGGCGGCTGGAAGATCGCCGGCCTGCCCTGGGTCCAGAGCTGATCCTCTTCGCGCGCGGGACGAACCGCCCCCCAACGTAGAATCCGGGCTCGCTGCTCCGGACGAGCCCACATGCTGAATCCCACTCGAGGCACGCGCGGCATGGCGGTCGCGCCGCACGCCCTCGCCGCCCAGTCGGCGCTCGCCGTCCTCCGCGAAGGCGGCAACGCGGTCGAGGCGATGATCGCCGCCGCGGCGACGATCGCCGTCGTGTACCCGCACATGAACTCGATCGGCGGCGATTCGTTCTGGCTCGCGCACGTGCCCGGCCGGGAGCCGGTGGGCATTGACGCGTGCGGCGCCGCCGCGCAGGCCGCCTCGATCGCGTGGTACGCGGAGCGCGGCGATCACGGGCTCGATCCCCTTCCGCGGCGGCATCGCGGCGAGCACGGTGGCCGGCACGATCTCCGGCTGGGGGCTCGCCCACGAGCTCGCCCGCGAGCTCGGCGGGAGGCTTCCGCTCTCGCGCCTGCTCGCGGACGCGATCCACTACGGGAAGACCGGGATCCCGGTCACGCGCAGCCAGCACGTCAACACGGCGGCCAAGCGCGCGGAGCTCGAGCTGCAGCCCGGTTTCGCCGGGGCTTTCCTGCCCGGCGGCGACGTTCCGGCGACCGGAGCGCGCTTCCTCCAGCCGCGGCTCGCCGCGACGCTCGAGCAGCTCGCGCGCGCGGGGCTCGGCGACTTCTACCGCGGCGAGCTCGCCCGCTCGATCGCCGCCGACCTCGCCGCGGCCGGCTCGCCGGTAACGCTCGCCGACCTCGAGGCGCACGCCGCGCAGCGGCGGACCCCGCTCGTCCTGGAGCACTCGCTCGCCCGCGTTTTCAACATGCCGCCGCCGACGCAAGGCGCGATCTCGCTAGCGATCCTCGGGCAGCTCGACCGGCTCCGGATCGCCGGACTCGACCCGGTGGGCGCGGACTTCGTGCATCTCGCGGTCGAGGCGACCAAGCGCGCGTTCCGCGAGATCCGCGACCGGCACATCACCGACCCCGCGTACATGAAGGTCGACGCGCAGTCGCTCCTCGCGCCGGCAAAGCTCGACGAGCTCGCGGGCGCGATCGCGCACGACCGCGCCGCGCCGTGGGGCGCCGGGAAGCCGCCCTCCGACACGATCTGGATGGGCGCGATCGACGGCGAAGGCCGCGCGGTCAGCTTCATCCAGAGCCTCTATCACGAGTTCGGCGCCGGGGTCGTGCTGGAGGCGAGCGGCATCTGCTGGCAGAACCGCGGCTGCTCGTTCAGCCTGAGCGAGGGGGCGCTCAACGCCCTCCGGCCGGGCCGCAAGCCCTTCCACACCCTGAATCCCGCGCTGGCGCTCGCGAAGGACGGCCGCACCATGGCCTACGGCAACATGGGCGGCGACGGGCAGCCGCAGACGCAGAGCGCGGTGTTCAGCCGCACGCTCGTGCACGGCCTCAGCCCGCAGGCGGCGATCGAGGCGCCGCGCTGGCTGCTCGGCCGCACCTGGGGCCAGACGAGCGACACGCTGAAGCTCGAGTCGCGCTTCGCGCCCGAGGTCGTGGCGGAGCTCCGCCGGCGCGGGCACGACGTGGAGCTCGTGCAGCCGTACGACGAAATCGTGGGTCACGCCGGGTGCATCGTCCGCCATGCGGACGGCACGTTCGAGGGCGGGGCCGACCCGCGCTCCGACGGCGCGGTGGCAGCTTATTGAGGAGGATCGAGGATGAAAGGCGTCGTCTTTCCCGGGGAGCGCAAGCTCGAGATCCGCGAATTCCCCGATCCCACGCCGGGTCCCGGCGAGGTGGTGCTCGAGATCAAGGCCTCGGGCATGTGCGGCAGCGACCTCAAGTTCTACCGCGCCGTCGGCGGCCCCGCGGCGCTCGGGCTCGGCAAGACGAGCGGCCCGACCATCGCCGGTCACGAACCGTGCGGCGTCGTCGCCGCGATCGGACCCGGCGTCGCGGAGCGGCAGGCGCGCCTCGGCGCGCGGGTGATGCAGCACCACTACCGCGGCTGCGGAGTGTGCGAGCACTGCTCGACCGGCTGGATGCAGCTCTGCGTCGAAGGCGTCGCCGAGGTCTACGGCGTGACCGGCCACGGCGCCCACGCGAAGTACATGAAGTGCCCGGCGCGGACGCTGGTGCCGCTGCCCGACGAGCTCTCGTTCGAGGCCGGCGCCGCGATCTCCTGCGGCACCGGCACCGCCTGGGGCGCGCTGCACCGGCTCGGCCTCCAGGGCGACCACACGATCGCGATCTTCGGCCAGGGGCCGGTCGGCCTGTCGGCGACGCAGCTTGCCGCCGCGATGGGCGCGCGCGTGATCGCGCTCGACGTCAGCGACGAGCGCCTCGCCCGGGCGAAGGAGCTCGGCGCCGACGTGCTCATCAACCCGAAGACCACGCCCGAAGTCGTGCCGGCGATCCGCGACCTGACCCACGGCCGCGGCGCCCATCTCTGCCTCGAGGCGTCCTCCTCGCCGCAGGCGCGCGCACAGGCGGTGCGCGCCGTGCGGACGTGGGGCAAGGTCTGCTACGTCGGCGAGGGCGACAGCGTCACGCTGGACGTCAGCCCGGATCTGCTCCGCCGGCAGGTGACGCTGATCGGCTCGTGGACGTTCTCGACCGTCGGGCAGGCCGAGTGCGCGCGCTTCATCGCCGATCGCGGCATCGACGTCGACCGCCTGTTCACCCACCGGTGGCGGCTCGACCAGGCCGAGGAGGCTTACCGGCTGTTCGACGCGCAGACCGCGGGGAAAGGGGTCATCCACCCGTCCTGAGCGGACGCCGCCGCCCTAGCCGGCGGACCAGTTCACCAGCCCGGTGTACGCGGTGAGGAGGACGATCGCCCCGAACGCGATCCGGTACCAGGCGAACGGCTTGAAGTCGTGGGTGGCCACGTAGCGGATCAGCCAGCGGACGCAGACGAACGCCGAGACGAAGGCGGAGACCAGTCCGACCGCCAGCATCTCGAGGTCGGCCGCGGAGAACGCCGCGCGCTGCTTGTACAGGTCGTACGCACCGGCGGCGATCAGCGTCGGCACCGCGAGGAAGAACGAGAACTCGGTCGCCGCCTTGCGCGACAGGCCGAACAGCATCGCGCCGATGATCGTCGCGCCGGAGCGCGACGTCCCGGGGATCAGCGCGAAGCACTGCGCGAAGCCCACCTTCAGCGCATCCCGCCAGGTCATGTCGTCGACGCTCTCGACCCGCGCGTGCCGGTCGCGGCGTTCCACCCACAGGATCACGAACGCGCCGACGATGAACGCGGTCGCCACCGGCACCGGCCGGAAGAGGTGGGCCTTGATCAGGCTGCCGAAGGCGAGCCCGAGGACCGCGGCGGGAATGAACGCGACCGCGAGGTTCGCGACGAAGCGCTGCGCGGCGCGATCCGAGACGAGTCCGACCGCGACGGCCAGGAACTTCGCGCGGTACTCCCACACCACGGCGAGCATCGCGCCGGTCTGGATCGCGAGGTTGAAGGTCTTCGCCTTCTCGCCGTTGAAGTCGAGGAGATCGGCGGCGAGGATCAGGTGGCCGGTGCTCGAAACCGGCAGGAACTCGGTGAGGCCCTCCACGACGCCGAGCACGAGGGCCTTGATGAGCAGCGCGACGTCCATGCGGCCGGCATTCTACCGGCCGCGGGCGCCTCCCCCGCGGATTGCTAACATCGCGCCGCCATGGATCTCTGGCGGCAGATCGACATCTACTGCGAGCGCACCGACCCGGGGTTCTGGTCGGAACCGGCGAACGCGATCACGAACGCGGCGTTCCTCGTCGCCGCGGCGGTCGTCTGGCGGCGGGCGGCCGGCGCACCGCCCGCCGCAGGCGCGGGACGGCCGCGTGCTGGCGGGGCTGATGGGACTCATCGGCGCCGGGAGCTTCCTGTTTCACACGCTCGCCACGGTCTGGGCGGCGTGGCTCGATCAGGGCGCGATCGCCCTCTACATCTACGTGTTCCTGTGGCTCTTCCTCGCGCGGATCGCGGGACTCCCCTGGTGGGGCGCGCTCGGCGGGCTGGGGGTGTTCGCGGTGGCGAGCCGCGCGCTGACCGCGCCGTTCCCGCCGGGAAGCTTCAACGGCTCGTACGCGTACTTTCCCGCGCTGCTCGCCCTCGGACTGCTCGCGGCTTACGCCTGGCGCCGCGGGAATGCCGGTGCCGGGACGCTCGCGGCGGCGGCCGGCGTGTTCGTCGTGTCGATTCTCTTTCGCAGCGTCGATCAGACGCTGTGCGAGACCTGGCCGCTCGGTACGCACTTCGTGTGGCACTGCCTCAACGCCGTCGTGCTCTATCTCACCGCGACGGCGCTCGGCTCCCGACGACCCGCCTAGGGCCGAGCCGAATGTCCGGAAAACGACACCGCCGCCGAGTGCTGCGGCGGAATTCTGCGGGGGGATCCGGCGGAGACCGCCGGCGTCGGGCTACGGCTTGGCGATGGGCCCGAAGCCGAGCCCGGGGAGCAGCAGCGTGCCGAGGGTCGGAAGGCGGCGCTTGCCGTCACCCTCCGCCGCAGGGGCGAGGTCGGCCGGGGTGAGCACCCGGCGTGCGAACGGCGACAGGACGACGGTGCGCTCCCGCAGCTCGGCCGGCACGTTGTACTCGGCCCACTCGTGGAGGTTGACGTCGTCGATCATGTCCGCTGCCTGCCGTCTCGTCCTCTTGGTCGGACCGCGCGAGCGATCCTTTCGTTCCCCGTCACTATAGGCGCCGAATGTGGCAGCGACTGTGAAGGATTGTGACAGTGCGCCGGTATTTCTCACCAACGCAGCACCGCCGCGAACGGATGACGTTGTCCTGACGCCTACGGACGACGGCGGACGGACTGCGCGCCTGGCGTGCCGAAACGACGACGGCCGCCCGGCCGGCAACACGGCCGGCGAGGTGGCGGATCGCTACTCGCGCGCCCCGAGGTTGCGCGCGAGCCGCTCGACGACCGCCCGGAGCTCGGCCACTTCCGCCTTGAGCGCGGCGAACTCCGCGGCATCGACGCCGGATGCGGCGGGCGCAGCGGCGCGCGACGGCGGCTCGGCCGTCGGCGCCTCGACCGGCCCGGACAGCAGGTGAGCCCAGCGGCTCTCGCGCGAGCCGGGCTGCCGCGGCAGGAGCACCGCGAGGGGGCCGCCGGCGGACTCGGCGCGCTCGGCGAGCCCCTGCAGCGCGGCTTCGACCGCGCCGAGATCGGGGAAGCGATGGAGCCGGTCCGTGGCCGTCCGCAGCTCACCGGGGGTCTGCGGGCCGCGAAGCATCAGGGCGGCGAGAAGCGCGACGGCAGCGTCGTCCACATGCAGCACGCGCCCGACGTTGTGCGCGTAGCGCATGACGCGCGAGCCGCTCGACTCGATGACGAGCGACAGGGGGCGCAGGGCGTCGATCGCCGCCTGCACCTCGCGCTCGGTCGCCTGCAGGACGGGGTCGCGGTTGTTCTTCTGGTTGCAGCCGAGCGTCAGCGCGTTGAGCGAGAGCGGATAGGTGTCGGGAACCGTCCGCTCCTTCTCGACCAGCACGCCGAGGACGCGCGTCTCGAGCGACGAGAGCGCGGGCAGCACGCGCGTGACGTCCGCGCGCCGGGTCAGCCGAGCCCGAACCGGCGGGAAAGGTCGTCCACGCTCGCGGTGAGCACGTCGAGGTCGGGGACCCGGCCGTTCGGCGTCACCCGGTCGACGACCTCCGGCAGGAGCTGCGACAGGCCCGCCGAGGCGTCCGCCTCCGACACGCCCGCCTGGCGGGCGATCGCCGCCAGCCCGTCCTGGCCGAAGATCTGGCCGATGACGTCGGCCGGGATCGCCTGGTTCTGGCCGGTGCCGACCCAGGAGCTCGCCTGCTCGCCGTACCCCATCCGCTGGAACTGCTCGAGCAGGCCGCCGAGCCCGCCCATGCCGCCCATCCCGCCGCTGGCGCCGCCGCCACCGCCCAGGATCTGTCCCAGGATGTCGCCCATGCCGCCGCCGCCGCGCGGCGCGGCTGCGCCCCCGCCGCCGAGCACCTGGCCGAGGATGTCGCCGAGCCCGCCGCCGCCCGGGTTCATCCCGGCCTGCTGCGCCCCGCCGCCGCGATTCGCGAGCATGGCGAGCACGATCGGAAGCAGCGCCATCATGATGCCGCCCATGCCCCCGCCGCCCGCCTGAGCCGGTGCCGGCGCCGGTGCCGCCCTGCCGCCGCTGCCCCATGCCGCCCACGCCGCCCTGCGGAGCGCTCGCGCTGGCGAGAAGATCTTCGAGGATGCCCATAGTCGCCTCCGTTGCTGTCGAATCACCGGGCGCCCGTCGCCCGGGCCGCACACTATAGCTACCGCCGGTGACCGCCGCTCACGCCTTGCGGTAGATCTCCGCGCCCTGCTCGACGAACTCTCTTGCCTTGTCGGCCATCCCCTTCGTCAGCGCGTCGGACTCGCTGACGCCGACCTGCGCGGCGTAGTCGCGCACGTCCTGGGTGATCTTCATCGAGCAGAAGTGCGGGCCGCACATCGAGCAGAAGTGCGCGAGCTTCGCGCCCTCCTGCGGCAGCGTCTCGTCGTGGAACTGCTTGGCCGTGTCCGGGTCGAGGCCGAGGTTGAACTGGTCCTCCCAGCGGAACTCGA
>CAWHBL010000016.1:0-22687 GCA_963827555.1 uncultured beta proteobacterium | reverse complement strand
CTGGTCTTCGCGATCGGCGTGTCGCACGGCGCGCAGAAGATGAACGGCATCATGCAGGACATCGGCCGCGGGACGCACAAGCTCGTCGCGGCGCGCTACACGTTCCGGCGCCTCTTCCTCGCCGGGCTTACCGCGCTCCTCGCCGACGCGGTCGGCTTCGCGGTGCTGATGGTGATCGACATCCCGGTCATCAAGGACCTCGCCCTCGCGGCGAGCGTCGGGGTGGCGGTGCTGATCTTCACCAACCTCGTGCTGCTGCCGGTGCTGCTCTCGTACACCGGCGTGAGCCCCGCCGCGGCCGCGCGGAGCCTGCGCGCGGAGAACGAGGAGACCCGCGGCAAGGGCCTCGGCGCGGTCTGGTCGTGGCTCGACCGGTTCACCGAGCGGCGCTGGGCGCTCGGGGCGATCGGCGTCTCGGCGGCGCTCGCGGTCGTCGGGTTCGCCGTCAGCACGAAGCTCCAGATCGGCGATCTCGACGCCGGCGCGCCGGAGCTGCGGCCGGGCTCGCGGTACAACCGCGACAACGCGTACATCACCGCCAACTACTCGCTCTCGAGCGACCAGTTCGCGGTGATCGTGAAGACGCCGACGGAAAGCTGCCTCAAATACCGCACGCTGGTGGAGGCCGACCGGCTCGCCTGGACGCTCCAGCAGGTGCCGGGCGTGCAGACCACGGTGTTCCTCGGCAACGCGGTGCGGCAGATTACCGCCGGCTCGTACGAGGGCAGCCCGAAGTGGCTCACGATCGCGCGCAACCAGGACGTCCTCAACTACGGCGCCCAGCAGGCATCGGTGAACAACCCGGATCTCTTCAACACCGAGTGCTCCGTGATGCCGGTCATCGCCTACCTCACGGATCACCGGGCGGACACGCTCGATCGCGTGGTCGCCGCGGCCGCGCAGTTCTCGGCCGAGCACAGCACGCCGGACCTGCAGTTCCTGCTCGCCGCCGGCAGCGCCGGCATCGAGGCCGCGACCAACATCGTGGTGCGGAAGGCCTGGCTCGAGATGCTCGCCTACGTCTACCTCGCCGTGATCGCGCTGTGCTTCATCACGTTCCGCAGCTGGCGCGCGGTGGTCGTCGCGGTGGTGCCGCTGATGATCACCTCGGTGCTCTGCGAAGCGCTGATGGTGATACTCGGCATCGGCGTGAAGGTGGCAACGCTACCGGTCATCGCGCTCGGCGTCGGCATCGGTGTCGACTACGCGCTCTATCTCCTCAGCGTGCAGCTCGCGCAGCAGCGCGCCGGCGCTCCCGTTGAAGGTGGCGTACCAGCGCGCGGTCCAGTTCACCGGCAAGGTCGTCGCGCTCGTCGGGGTCACGCTCGCCGCCGGCGTGGTGACCTGGGCGTGGTCGCCGATCAAGTTCCAGGCCGACATGGGCATCCTCCTCACCTTCATGTTCCTGTGGAACATGGTGGGGGCGCTCGTGCTGATCCCGGCGCTCTCGCACTTCCTGCTCAATCCCCGCGCCCCCGCGCCGGCGGTGGCGCCCGCGCACCCGGCCCATGCCTGACAGCTCGATCAGCGATCCGGTAGCCGCCTGCTGAAGCCAAATGCACAGCCGGTACCCACCTCAAACTCACCCGCCAACTAGCAGGAGGAGGCATGACTCCGTTTGGTCGCTTGGGCATGATTGTTGTCGCAGCCGCAATATGCGGATGTGCATCCGCACCGGCGACGGGGCCGGGCTCCAGCGATAAATTCAACGTCCGGCTAACGGCAGGGCCGCAGAACGCCGGCCAAATAGGCGAAGCATCGTTCGCGGCCCAAGGTGACGCTACCAACATAGTGCTGACCTTGAGCGGCGTACCCCAAGGGGTAACGCGACCGGTGTACCTCTACACCTACATTTACGGAGGTACGTGCGGCAACCTGAGTCCGAAGCCGGCTTACTCGCTCAACGAGGTAGTGCTCGCACGAGCTGTAAGTGGAAGCTCACCAGGTTTTACCCTGGACAAGTTGGCGCCGGTGCCATTGCAAAAGCTTCGATCAGGAGGCTATGCCATCGTCGTGCGGACGCAGGCGCCGGATCTCGATCAGGAGATGTTCTGCGGCAACATCAAATGAGAGTCTGCCTTCGCTCGGCATTCACGGTGACTCGCTTTGCGAATCCGTTCTCAAAGGCAATTTCCGATGCGCGTTGAGAGAGACCGGCGCGCGCGGAAACCGACCGGAGCCTGCCATGACGACCTATCTTGCCCCCGTGCGCGACATGCGCTTCGTGATGAACGAGCTGGCCGGTCTGAACGCGCTGCAAGCCCTTCCGGGCTTCGAGGAGGCGACGCCCGAGCTGGTTGACGCCGTGCTCGAGGAGGCGGCGAAGCTCTCGGCCGAAGTGCTCGCCCCGCTCAACAAGCCCGGCGACCAGCAAGGCGCACGGCTCGGCAAGGACGGCGTGGTGGCGGCCGACGGTTTCCCGCGCGCCTACCGGAAGTTCGTCGAGGGCGGCTGGAACGGCCTCGCCGGCGACCCGGAGTTCGGCGGACAAGGGCTGCCCTCGCTCGTGCTCGCCGCGGCGGTCGAGATGTGGAATGCGGCCAACATGTCGTTCGCCCTCTGCCCGCTCCTCACCATCGGCGCGATGGAGGCGATCAAGGCGCACGGCGCGGCCGAGCAGAAGGCGCGCTACCTGCCGAAGCTCGTGACCGGCGAATGGACCGGCACGATGAACCTGACCGAGCCGCAAGCCGGGTCGGATCTCTCGGCGGTGCGCACCCGCGCGGTGCCCGACGGCGCGCACTACCGCATCCACGGGCAGAAGATCTTCATCACGTGGGGCGACCACGACATGGCGGAGAACGTCATCCACCTCGTGCTCGCCCGGCTGCCGGACGCGCCCGAGGGCACGCGCGGCATCTCGCTCTTCCTGGTGCCCAAGTTCCTCGTGAACGACGACGGCACGCTCGGCGCGAGGAACGACGTCGTCTGCGCGTCGCTCGAGCACAAGCTCGGCATCCATGCGAGCCCCACCTGCGTGATGAGCTTCGGCGACGGCGCAGGCGCGATCGGCTATCTGGTCGGCCGCGAGAACCAGGGCCTCGCGCACATGTTCACGATGATGAACGAGGCGCGCCAGAAGGTCGGCCTGCAGGGCGTCGGGATCGCCGAGCGCGCCTACCAGCAGGCGCGCGAGTACGCGCGCGAGCGGGTGCAGGGCCGCCTGCCCGGACGCAAGAGCGGCGAGCGCGTCACCATCGTCCACCACCCGGACGTGCGCCGCATGCTGATGACGATGAAGGCGCAGGTCGAGGCGATGCGCGCGTTCGGCTACGTCGTCGCGGCCGACATCGACCTCGCCCACCGCCACCCGGAGGCGGCGGAGCGCAAGCGCCGCCAGGACCGCGTCGAGCTGCTCACGCCGGTGCTGAAGGCGTGGTGCACCGAGCTCGGCGTCGAGATCGCCTCGCTCGGCGTCCAGATCCACGGCGGGATGGGCTACATCGAGGAGACCGGCGCGTGCCAGCACCTGCGCGACGCCCGCATCGCCCCGATCTACGAGGGCACCACCGGCATCCAGGCCGCCGATCTGGTCGGGCGCAAGCTCGCCTCGGACAACGGCGCCGCGATACGCGCGCTCGTCGCGGAGATGCGGGCGGCCGAGGCCGACCTGCTGCGCGCGGACGACCAGAGCCTCGCCGTCGTCGCCGCCGCGCTGGGACGCGCGGTCGAGTCGCTGGAGGGCGCTACTGCGAGCGTGCTCCGCAATCTCGCCGCCGATCCGGACGCCGCGCTGGCGGCCTCGGTGAGCTATCTGATGCTCGTCGGCTACGTCTGCGGCGGCTGGCAGATGGCACGCGCGGCAGTGGCCGCGCGAGCGCAAGCTCGCGGCCGGCGAGGACGAGGACTTCCACCGGGCGAAGCTCGCCACCGCGCGCTTCTACGCCGACCAGGTGCTGCCGAAGGCTTCGGCGCTCGCCGCCGCCGTGCTGAGCGGCGCATCGACCGCGCTGGCGGTCGACGAAGCACAGCTCTGAGCGGAGGAACCGATGTCGACCCAAGCCCTCGATCTCGCGAACATCCAGGCGTTCGTCGGACGCGAGCTCGGCGCGTCGCGGTGGATGACCCTCGATCAGCGCCGCATCGACGAGTTCGCGGACTGCACGGACGACCGGCAGTGGATCCACGTCGACGCCGAGCGCGCGCGGCGCGAAAGCCCGCTCGGCACGACGATCGCGCACGGCTACCTCACCCTGGCGATGATCGCGCCGAGCACGTTCGAGGTCCTGGTCGAGCCGGCGGGGATCGCGCAGGCGCTCAACTACGGGCTCGACCGGGTCCGCTTCCTCGCGCCGGTCAAGGTCCGGTGCCCGGGTGCGCAACCGGATCAAGCTCATCGCCGCGGAGCCGAAGGGCGACGGGCGGTTCCTGCTCACGACCGAGAATACGATCGAGATCGAGAACGAGCCGAAGCCGGCGCTGATCGCGCACGTGCTCGTGCTGGCGATCGCCGGCGAGACCGCGGCGCGGGGGGCGGCGTCGTGACCGCGCGGCGGGATGATGAGCGCGGCGCGGACGAGCCCGACGCGCTCGCGGGTCGCGCTGCCGAGGGGATGCTCGGGCCGAACCCCTTCATCGGGCTGCGGCCGGAGGACATCGCGGAAACCGTCCGGCTGATCGGCGCGCAGGCCGTCAAGCAGCCCGGGGTCGTGCTCGAGCAGGAGGCGGCCTTCGCGAGGGACCTCATCTCGGCGCTGTGCGGCAATACCGACCTCGCCCCGGAGAAAGGCGACAAGCGCTTTGCCGACAGCGCATGGCAATGGAACCCCTTCTATCGCACGTACCTGCAGGGCTACCTCGCGTGGAGCCGCGCGCTCGGCGGCTTCGTCGACAAGGCCGCGGTGGACGAGCGCACCCGGGAGCGCATCCGCTACGTCGTGTCGCTCGCCACCGAAGCGCTGGCGCCGACGAACACGCTCCTCGGCAATCCGGCAGCGCTCAAGAAGATGATCGATTCCGGCGGCGGCAGCGTCCTCGCCGGACTGAAGCAGATGCTCGGCGACCTCATGACCAACCGCGGCATGCCGGCGCAGGTCGACAAGCAGGCGTTCCGCGTGGGCGAGAACCTCGCGCAGTCGCCGGGCGCGGTCGTGTTCGCGAACGAGGTGCTCGAGCTCATCCAGTACGCGCCGGCGACCGCCGAGGTGCACGCGCGGCCGCACCTCATCGTGCCGCCGCAGATCAACAAGTTCTACGTGTTCGATCTCTCGCCCGGCAAGAGCATCGTCCAGCACCTCGTGCGGAGCGGCTTCCGGGTCTTCGCCGTGAGCTGGCGCAACCCTACGGCGGACCAAGGCGACTGGGACATGGACACCTACGCGGGCGCCCTCCTCGAGGCGATCGCCGCGGTGCGCGAGATCACCGGCTCACCCGACGTGAATCTCCACGCCGCGTGTTCCGGCGCGATGACCGTGTCCGCGCTGCTCGGCCACCTCGCGGCGCGAGGCGAGCGGCCGGTCCACGCGGCGACGTTGATGGTCGCGGTGCTCGGGACGAACGAAGGCTCGCAGCTCGGTCTCTTCGCCACCCCGAAGACGATCGCCGCCGCGAAGCGCGCCTCCGCCGCCAAGGGCGTGCTCGACGGACGGGACATGGGGCGCGTGTTCGCGTGGCTGCGCCCCAACGACCTCGTGTGGAACTATTGGGTCAACAACTACCTCATGGGGCAGCCGCCGCCGGCGTTCGACGTGCTGTACTGGAACAACGACACCACGCGGCTGCCGGGGCGCTTCCACGCGCAACTGCTCGACGTCTTCGCCGGCGACCTGCTGCGCCGGCCGGGTGCGTTCAGCGTGCTCGGCACGCCGGTCGACCTCGGGCAGGTCGAGTGCGAGAAGTTCGTGCTCGCCGGCATTACCGACCACATCACGCCGTGGAAGGCGGTGTACGAGCTCGCGCGGACGCTCGGCGGGCCGGGCGAGTTCGTGCTGAGCTCGAGCGGCCACGTGCAGAGCCTGCTCAACCCGCCCGGAAATCCGAAGGCGCGGTTCTTTGTCAACCCGACGCTTTCCGGGGACCGCCGACGAATGGCTCGCCGGCGCCGAGGAGCGGACCGGGTCGTGGTGGGACCATTGGCGCGAATGGCTCGCGGCGCGCTCCGGTCCGCTCGGCCCCGCGCCCGCGGCGCTTGGGAGCGAGCGCCATCCGGCGACCGTGCCTGCGCCGGGCCGCTACGCGCTCGCGGCCTGAGCGCTCCGGCGCGGTCCGCCGGCCGGGCGCACCGGATGGCATGACGCCATGGCCGCTGCACTCGAGCTGAGCATCGTCGAGGTCGGCGGACAGCCGCTCCGCGTCGGCCGGTGGCCCGGCCGGCACGGCGGCGCGCCGCTCCTCGTCTTCAACGGCATCGGCGCCAACATCGAGCTGCTCGAGCCGTTCGTCGCCGCGCTCGAAGGCGTCGAGGTCCTCGCCTTCGACGTGCCGGGGACCGGCGGCTCGCCGCTGCCGGCGCTGCCGTACCGGTTCTCGACGCTCGCGCGGCTCGCCGCGCGGCTGCTCGACGCGCTCGGGTACGGCGCGGTGGACGTGCTCGGCGTCTCGTGGGGCGGCGCGCTCGCGCAGCAGTTCGCCCACCAGTGCCCGGATCGCTGCCGCCGCCTGGTCCTCGCCGCAACCTCCGCCGGCGCGCTCATGGTGCCCGGCCGGCCGTCCGCCATGGTCAAGCTGCTGAGCCCGCGCCGGTACCGGGACCCCGACTACCTGCAGGAGATCGGCGGGGAGCTCTACGGCGGCGCGTACCGCCGCGATCCCGGCCTGCTGCGGACCCACGGCGAGCAGATCCGGCCGCCGGGCGGCCTCGGCTATGCCTACCAGCTCCTCGCGGCGTGGGGCTGGACGAGCGCGCTCTGGCTGCGTACGCTGCCGCAGCCGGCGCTGGTGATGCACGGCAACGACGACCCGATCGTCCCGCTCGTGAACGCGAAGCTCCTCGCCGCCCTCCTCCGCGACGCGCGCCTGCACGTCGTCGACGACGGCCACCTTTTCATGCTCACGCGCGCGACTGAGGTCGCGCCGGTGGTGCGCGGCTTCCTCGACGCGGAGCCGGCTTGACGGCGACGCCCGGCCTTGCGGTCGGCGGGGCGGACGAGGCTGCACGGCGCACGGCGCTCGCCCGGATGCGCTGGACGGCGACCGGCGTGCTCGGCGGCATGCTCGCCGCCCTCGGCGCGAGCGCGCTCCTCCAGCCCGCATACCCCGCGCTGCAATGGGTGCGCGCCTTCGCGGAAGCCGGCGCGGTCGGTGCGCTCGCCGACTGGTACGCAGTGGTCGCGCTCTTCCGGCGCCCGCTCGGACTGCCGATCCCGCACACCGGCATCATCCCGGCGAACAAGGACCGCATCGGCGAGACCCTCGGGCAGTTCGTCGAGCAGAACTTCCTCACGCCGGAGAACGTGGTGAGGCAGCTCGACCCGCCCGCGCTCGCCAACGCGATGGCGGCCTGGCTCGCCGACGCGGACAACAGCCGCGCGCTCGCCGCCTCGATCTGCGATTTCGTCCCCGGCCTTCTCGACGCCGTCGGCGACGAGGACGTGCAGCCGCTGCTGGAGCGCGTGGGCAGCGCCCAGCTCGCGCGGCTCGACGTCGCCGCGGTCGCCGCGCGGCTGCTCGCGGTGGCGGTGGAGAACGAGCGTCACCAGGGCGTGCTCGACCGGGCGCTGCCGGCGATCGAGCGCTGGCTGGAAGCCAATCGGGGGCGCATCGTGGAGAAGTTCGGCGAGGCCTCGCGGTTCACGCCGGTGATGGTCGACGCGTACATCGTCGGCCGATTCCTGGCCGGGATCGTCGCGCTGCTGCACGAAGTGGCCGGCGACCGCGGCCACCCGCTCCGTCGCGAGCTCGACGAGTCGGTGCACAAGCTGATCGCGGATCTGCGGACGTCGGACGCGTATCGCGAACGTGGCCGCGCGCTCCTCCACGAATTCGTCCACCACCTGCGCACCGAGCGCGTCTACCGCGCGCTCTGGGACCGGTTGCGGGAGGAGATCCGCACCGATCTCGCCGCCGACCATTCCGCGATCCGCGGCGTCGTCGCGGACGCTCTCGTCACGCTCGGCCGCGCGGTGGCCGCCGATGAAGGCGTGAAGGCCAAGCTCGCGACGTGGTCACAGCGCGCGGCGGAAACGCTCGTCGTGCGGCACCGCCATCACGCCGCGCGGCTCATCGCGGTGGTGGTGAAGCGCTGGGACGCGCATGAGGTCGCCGCCAAGATCGAGCTGGAGATCGGCCGCGACCTGCAATACATCCGGATCAACGGCGCGATCGTCGGCGGCCTCGCGGGGCTCGTCCTCCACGGCCTCGCGAAGGCGCTCGGCGCCTAGCGAGTTCAGCGGCCCCCTGATCGCGGCGCTCCGGACGTTCCGCTTCGCGCGCCACAGGATTTACGCCGACGCGATCCGCCGCGCGGGAAGCGTCACGACGCGCCCGGACTCCTCCAGACCGCCATGGCCGGCGCGGCCCCAGTTCGCTTCGAGCAGCCGAGGTCGCTGATCCCGAAACCAGCGCAGGAAGGCCGGCGGATCGCGGAAAAGCGGTGGCACCGCGGTCAGGAAGCCGATCAGCGCGAGCACGCGTTGGGGCGTCGCCGACACTGTCATTGCGGTGGCCGCCACGAATGTATCCTTCCCCACACAACCAGGAGCCGACCCCCGCGCGACATCCGCTTGACCGGCCGCGCCAACCGGGTCGGGGAGGGACCAGGGTGCAGAGATCAGCGGGTGAACGAAGCCCGGCCGGCCGCGCGCGCGACACCGGCCTCGCCTCGATGGGCCAGATGTTCCGGCGGCTGCTCGAGATGCACGGCCTGGACGCGGTCGAGCTCGCGCGGCAGGCAGGGGTGGATCTCGCGACGATCCCGGCGCCCACCGACCGCATCGAGGCGGACAAGCTCGACGCCATCCTGCGCCTCGCCATCCCGCTCATCCGCGATCCCGCGTTCGGGCTCCAGGCGGCCCGCTGTTGGCATCCGTCGAACCTGGGGGTCCTCGGACACGCCTGGCTGTCGAGCTCGACGCTGCGGACTGGCCTCAAGCGGCTGTCGCGCTACTCCCGTCTCGTTGGCGAGCGTGCCATCACGGAGATCGAGGAGAGCCGGCAAGGCGTCAAGGTGCGCTTCTGGGCGAAACGGGGCAATCCCGCCGTGGTGGCCGTCGCAGCGGTCTTCGTCGACGTCGCGATGGCGCTCCTGCTGGACATGTGCCGCATGAACGCCGGCGCCGCACTGCGGCCGATGGCCGCCAGCCTGCGTCGCGGCAGGCCCGAGAACGTCGACGCCTACGAGCGTTTCTTCGGCTGCCCGGTCCGCTTCGGCGCCGAGGAGAACGCGTTCGTGCTGTCGGCGAAGGACGCCGATCGCCCACTGCCGTCGTCGAACAAGCAGCTGGCGGCGGTGTTCGACCGGATGCTGACCGAGGAGCTCGCGCGGCTCGACAAGTCCGACGTGATCGCGCGCTGCCGGGCCGCCGTGCTCGAAGACCTTCCCTCGGGGGAGGCATCCGCGGAGGAAACCGCGAAGCAGCTCCACATGAGCCCGCGCACGCTGCAGCGGAAGCTCGCCGAGGCGCAGACGACTTACGTCCAGCTCGTCGACGACACGCGCAAGGACCTCGCTCTGCGCTACATCGAGGACCCGCGCCGGTCGATCACCGACATCACCTTCTCGCTCGGGTTCTCGCAGCCGAGCGCGTTCACCCGCGCATTCCGGCGCTGGACGGGGCTGGCGCCGTCCGAGTACCGGGCGAAGCGTGGCGCGTAGCGACCGGGCCGGCGCGGAAGGTGACGCCGCGGGTTCAGGCCCTGGCGCGCAAGGTCAAGCCCGGCTCGCCAACGCCTGCGATAGATTTCTGCGGTGCCGTGGCGCCGGAGAGCGGCCCGGGACGCACAACGACAACACGCGAGGCTCGCCTGTGAACTACAGGATGTTTCGCCTGCGCGGCAGCGACCCTGTCGACGCTTTGGAAGCGCACGTCCTCGCCCGTGCTTACCACGCGGCGTGGCGTGCGCTCAATTCTTGCGCGCCGGTGGACCGACTCGTAATCGAGAGCCTCGATCTCGTAATCGAATTCGGACCGAGCGAGCGAGCGCCCGGATCTCGCGGCCCGACAATCTGAGCGTCGCGCGCGGAGCGGTCCGCGCCGGGCTGCTCCGCAGGTGCCTCAGGCGTTGCGCTCGCGCAGCACCTTCTTGTTGATCTTGCCGACGCTCGTCTTCGGGATCTCGGGGACGAAGGCGATGCGGTCGAGCTCGGGCACGGCGTACTTGCTGATGCGGTTCGCCTCCACGTGGCGCTGCAGGTGCGCGCGGACCGCCTCGGGCTTCAGGCCGGCGTCGGGCTTGCACACGACGAACGCCATCGGCCGCTCGCCCCACTTCTCGTCCTTGACGCCGATGACGGCGCACTCCTGCACGCCCGGCACCTCGACGATGAGGCTCTCGACCTCGATCGACGACACCCATTCGCCGCCGGTCTTGATGACGTCCTTGATGCGGTCGACGATCTGGATCGACCCGTCCGGCGACACGACCGCGACGTCCTGCGTATGCAGGTAACCGCCGGCCCAGAGCTCCTCGGACGCCTGCGGCTTCTTGAAGTACCCCTGCGTGAGGAACGGCGCGCGCAGGACGATCTCGCCCTGGCTCTTGCCGTCCCGCGGGACGTCGCGCATCTCGGTGTCGACGACGCGGAAGTCGACGAGCGGCACCGGGCGGCCGGTGAGCGAACGGCGGCGTATGTCGTCGTTCTCGTCGGCCGGCGTGACGCCGGCCGGCATTTGCGCGAGCGCGACGACCGGTCCGGTCTCGGACATCCCGTAGCCGGCGAAGACGTCGATGCCTTTGGCGCGCGCCGCCTTGCACAGCGCGGGCGAGAGCGCGGAGCCGCCGATGATCATCGTCCAGCCCGACAGGTCCTGCTTCGATGCTTCGGCCGCCTGCAGCAGCATCTGCAGGATGGTCGGCACGCAGTGGGAGAAGGTGACCTTCTCGGACTGCTTCAGCTTGAGGAGGACGTCCGGCAGATAGCGGCCGGGCAGCACCGTCCTCAAGCCGAGCGTCACGGCGATGTAGGGGATCCCCCACGCCAGCACGTGAAACATCGGCGTGATCGGCATGTACACGTCTTCGCGATGGATGCGTTGCCCGGCGCGCGGCGCGCAGAAGCTCAACGCCGTCGCGAGCGTGTGCAGGACGATCTGGCGATGGCTGTAGTACACGCCCTTCGGATCGCCGGTCGTGCCGGTCGTGTAGAAGGTCGCCGCCTTGGTGTTCTCGTCGAAGTCGCGGAACTGGAAGTCCGGCGATGCGGCGCCGACGAGCGCCTCGTACTCGCCCGCGACCGGCAGCGTGTTCGCCGGCGACGGCCTGGCCGTCGGCGAGCACCACGACCTTGCGCACGCCCTTCAGCTCGCCCTTCATGCCCTCGAGCACCGGCACGAAGTCGGCGTGCACGAGCACGACGTCCGCCTCCGAGTCGTTCAGGGTGTAGGCGATCTGCTGCGGCGAGAGCCGGACGTTCACGGTGAAGAGCGTCGCGCCCATCATCGGGATCGCGAAGTAGCTCTCGAGGTAGCGGTGGCTGTCCCAGTCCATGACCGCGACGGTCGAGCCGTGCCGGACGCCGAGCGCCTCGAGCGCCGAGGCGAGCTGGCCGATGCGGCGGCGGAAATCGCGGTAGGTGTAGCGGAGCTCGCCGCGGTAGGTGATCTCCTGGTCGCCGTAGAGGCTCAGCGAGTTCGTGAGGAGCTGCTTGACGAGCAGCGGGTAGGCGTACGCCGAGGCTGCGCCGGCGATCAGGTTCTCAGGCATGGCAAGGTCTCCCGTGTGGAGCCTTCAGTTTAGGCGCGCCGCGCCGGCGCCGGCCCCCCCGCGACGAGGAGGCGCCGGGGCTAGGCGAGCGCCGGGCGCGCCCGCTCGGCGCGGTCCATCTCGAGCTGTACCTTCTCGACCTGCCGGACGTCCGACTCGTAGCTGCGCGCCGCGAGCAGGAAGAAGCCTGCGGCGGCCAGGCCGGAAACCGGCACCAGCGCGAGCGCCGCCTGCAGACCGTACGCGTCGGAGAGCACGCCCACGAGGAACGGCCCGGCCGCCAGGCCGAAGAGGTTCTGGGCGAGCGCGAGCACCGACAGCCCGGTTGCCCGCACCCCGGGATGGACGACGTCGGCCACGACCGCCGACACCGGCCCCACCGTGCAGGTCATGATGAAGCCGCCGATCGCGATCAGCGTGAACTGCACGCCGAACGAGGCGGTCACCGCGAAGGCCGGCGCGAGTATCGCGAGCGCCACGACGCACAGCGCCGCCATCGTGTACAGCTTGTTGCGCAGCCGCCGGGCGCCGGAGCGGTCGACCACGGCCCCCCAGACGATGCTGCCGGCGGCGCCGCACAGGACGACGAGCGCGGCCTGTATGCCGGCGCGGTCGGGCGCGACGTCGTGGACGCGGTTGAGGAAACTCGGCAGCCACGCCCATACCGCCGAGACGACGATCAGCTGCGCGGCGCCGCCGAGGCACACCC
Source organism: uncultured beta proteobacterium (assembly GCA_963827555.1). GTDB lineage: Bacteria > Pseudomonadota > Gammaproteobacteria > Burkholderiales > SG8-39 > DATEDA01. Next base: position 10,179 of record CAWHBL010000016.1, on the reverse strand, counting down.
ATAGCATCGTGGGCGAACGCGTCAGGGCCTTGGCGATATAGCTCACCGTGCCCGCCGTCGAATCGGTCGCCCGCGCGAGCACCGGCGTCAGCTCCACCGTCTTGTAGTCGCGCACTTTCAGGTAAACGAGCGCGAGGACGAGCCCGGGCACGCCGACGACGCCGAACGCCGCCTGCCAGCCCCACCGCGCGGCGATCACGCCGCCGAGCACCACGCCGAGCACCGAGCCGACCGACGCCGCGGCGAAGAACGCGGCGAGCAGGCGCGCACGCAGGCGCGCGGGGAAGAGGCTCGCGATCAGCGCGGCGCCGACCGAACCGTAGCCCGCCTCGCCGAGCCCGACCATCGCGCGCGCCGCGAAGAGCAGTGCTGTAGTTGCGCGTGAACATGCACGAGATCGTCGCGAGGCTCCACACCGTCGCCATCACGGCGATGCTCTTCACCCGGCTCGTGCGGTCGGCGATGAGCGCGATCGGCAGCGCGCCGAGCGCCACCGTCACCGACACCACCGATACCAGCGCGCCGAGCTGCTTGTCCGAGAGCCCCCACTCCGTCTTGATGTACGGGAACAGCGACACGATGACCTGCCGGTCGATGTAGTCGACCAGCATCAGCGCGAAGGTCATCGCGAACGCGAACCACGCAGCGCGGCGACCGACGAGGTAATCGTCGCCGCCCGCGGTCGAGGGAATGTGCATGCTCATGGCGTGATCACTCGAATTTGATGTTGAACGCCTTCACGATCGCGGCGTTGCGCTCGTAGTCGGCGCGGACCGAACGCTCGAGCTCGGCGGGCGTGGCGGGCGGCGACGGCTCGAAGCCGGCGTCCGCGAGGCGCTGGCGCACCTTCGGCGTCGCGACCGCCTTGACGATCTCGGCGTGGATCCTCGCCGTCGTTTCGGCGGGCAGCTTCGCCGCCGCGATGGCGCCGATCCAGTTGACGAGCTCGATGTCCGGATAGCCGAGCTCCGCGAACGTCGGGACCTGCGGCAGGAGCGGCGAACGGTCGCGGCTCGTGACGGCGAGCGCCTTCAGCTTCCCCGCACGGACGAACGGCAGCGCCGTCGGCATCCCGTCGAACATGAGCGCGAGCTGCCCGGCGACGACGTCGGTGAGCGCCGGCGGCGAGCCCTTGTAGGGGACGTGCTGGAGGTCGATGCCGGCCTTCTGGTTCAGCATCAGGCCGGCGTAGTGCGAGGCGGTTCCGGGCGAGTAGGACGCGTAGCTCAGCTTGCCGCGGTTCGCCTTGGCGTATTCGACGAGCTCCTTCAGGCTCCCGGCCGGCAGGCTCGGGTTGGCGACGAGCACCAGGCCGCCGCGCCCGATCGACGCGACCGGCTTCAGATCCCGGAGCGGGTCGAAGCCGACCTTGAGCACGAGCGGCACTTCGGTCAGCACGTTCTGCGCGCCGACGAGGAGCGTCTGCCCGTCGGGTGCGGCCGCGAGCAGCGCGTTCACCGCGATCGCGCCGCCGCCGCCGGGCTTGTTGTCGACGATGACGGGCTGACCGATCTGCGCGGAGAGCGCCTCGCCGACGATGCGGGCGAGCACGTCGCTCGAGCCGCCGGGCGGGCCGGTCACGACGAAGCGGACCGGCTTGCCGGACCAGCCCGCCGCCGGCCACGCGGCGAGGCTCGCCAGCGCGGCGGCCACGGCGATCGTCCAGCGCCGGATCGACCCGCGCTTCACGCCCAGCTCCCCCAGCGAAGCCACGCCAGCACGAGCAGCGCGAGGAAAACCGTCTCGCCGACCATCAGCAGGACCGGCTTGATCCCGACCGTCGAGAGCTCCTTCAACTGCGTCTTCATGCCGATCGCGGCGATCGCCGCGACCAGGCACCAGCGCGAGGCGTCGTTGCCAACGGCGAGCACAGGCTGCGGGATCCAGCCGGTACTGTTCACCGCCACCAGCGCCGCGAACGCCACCGCGAACCACGGCAGCAGCGGCGGGCGCGCGCCCGGGCGCGCCACTTCAAACTCGCCTGCGGCACCGCCCCTTCTTCCGATCCCCAGGCGCGTGATCATCACCGCGCACACGATCACCGGCAGCAGCATCGCCACCCGCATCAGCTTGACGAAGGTGGCGGCGTCCCCGGTCTCCCGCGACACGCTGTAGCCGGCGCCGACCACCTGCGCCACGTCGTGGATCGTGCCGCCGAGGAAGATGCCGGCCTGGACGTCGTCGAGTCCGAGCGCGCGCACGACCATCGGGTAGAGGATCATCGCGAGCGTCGACAACGCGCTGACGCCGATCACGGTGAACAGCGTCGCGCGCTCCTTGAGCGGATGCCCGGGAAGCGCGGCCGCGAGCGCGAGCGCCGCCGACGCCCCGCAGATCGCGGTGGCGCCGCCGGTGAGCAGGCCGAAGAGGCCCTTGAAGCCGCACAGCCGCGCGGCGGCGACCGAGACCGCGATCGTCAGCACGACGGAGACCACGACGAGCAGCACCGGTTGCCAGCCCATCGCCGCGATCTGCTCGACCGTGATGCGCAGGCCGAGCAGCGCCACCCCGACGCGCAGCACGTGGCGGGCGGTGAACTCGATGCCCGCCGCGCACGGGCCTTCGGCCGACAGGAAGTTCATCGCCATGCCGAGCAGCAGCGCGAGCAGCATCACCGGCGCGCCGTAGTGCTGCGCGAGGAACGCCGCCGCGGCGGCCACCACGCCGCACGCGAGCAGCCCCGGAAAGAGCTCGCGACCCCGGACCTGCCAACCGCTGACCGTCAGGGTGGTAATGGCAGCCTCGCCGATCAGGGAATGAGGACCGTCGCGCCGACCGTCTTGCGCGACTCGAGCGCACGATGCGCCTCGGCCGCGTCGGCGAGCGGGTAGGTCTGGTTCGGCTCGCTCTTGATCTTGCCGGCGAGCACGAGGTCGAAGAGCTCCCGCGCCATCTCGAGCATGTGCGACCGCGGCGTGGCGTAGTGGACCATCGCCGGGCGCGTCAGCCAGAGCGAACCCTTCACCGCGAGCAGCGTCGTGTCGATGACCACCGGCCCGGAGCTCGTGCCGTTGCTCACCAGGGTGCCGCGCACCTGCAGGCTGTTCAGCGAGGCCTCGAGCGTGTCCTTGCCCACCGAGTCGTAGACGACCGGCACGCCCTTGCCGCCGGTGATCTCCCTGACCCGCTCGGCGATGTTCTCGCGCGTGGTCACGATCGTGTGCGCGCAGCCGTGCGCCTTCGCGATGGCGGCCTTCTCGTCCGAGCTCACGGTGCCGATCATCGTCACGCCGATCGCGCGCGCCCATTGGCAGGCGATCAGGCCGACGCCGCCGGCCGCCGCGTGATAGAGGATCGTCTCGCCGCCTTTCAGCGGGTACACCTGGCGGAAGAGGTACTGCGCCGTCATCCCCTTCATCATGATCGTGGACGCAGTGCGGTCGGAGATCCCGTCGGGCAGCTTGATCAGCACTTCGGCCGGCATCACGCGCACGTCGGAGTACGCGCCCTGCGGGCCGAGCAGATAGCCGACGCGATCGCCTTCGCGCAGGTCGGTGACGCCCGGGCCGACCGCCTCGATCACGCCGACCGCGTCCGAGCCGAGCCCGCTCGGCAGCGCCGCCGGGTAGCGCCCGGTGCGGAAGTAGACGTCGATGAAGTTGACCGCGATCGCGGTGTGGCGCACGCGCGCCTGGCCGGGGCCGGGCGCGCCGACCTCGACCGACTCGAGCTTGAGGACCTCCGGCCCGCCGGTGGTGTGGAATCGAATCGCCTTTGCCATTGCAGTCTCCAGCGTGCTCAGAAGGGGCGGTCGCCGATGATTCCGGCGCGCTCGAGCTTGCGCACCGCCGGCCAGAAGTCCTGCACCGCGTAGTGCTGGGTGCAGCGGTTGTCCCAGATCGCGACGGTGTTCGTGCGCAGGCGCCGGCGCACCTGGTACTCCGGGATGTACGCCTGGCTGATGAGGTAGCTCAGCAGGTTGGCGGCGCCGGGCGCGTAGTCCTGGCCGAAGCGCACGTTCTCCGGCGTATGGAAGTTGGTGAAGTGCGTCGTGAACGCGTTCACGAACAGCGCCTTCTCGCCGGTCTCGGGATGCGTGCGCACCACCGGGTGCTCGGCGTCGGGAAACTGCGCCTTCAGCGCGAGGCGCTTCTCGATCGGCATCGCTGCGCCGAACGTCGCCTCGATGCTGTGCCGGGCGCGCAATCCGCGCGATCTGCTGCTTGACCTGCTCGGGCAGCCGCTCGTATGCGAGGACCATGTTGCACCAGATCATGTCGCCGCCGACCTCGGGCGCCTCGGTACAGCGCAGCACCGCCCCGAACTGCGGGCACTCGCGCCAGGTCGTGTCGCAGTGATAGGCGTTCTCGTACTGCTCCTCGCGGGTGTCCGGGCCCTTGTAGATGAGCACGAGCCCGGGATGGTTGCGGTCGCTCGCCATCACCGGGTGATCCTCGAGCTCGCCGAAGCGACGCGCGAAGGCGACGTGCTCGCCGCGCGTGATGTCCTGGTTCTCGAGAAAGAGGACTTTGTGCTCGAGGAGGAGCGCCTTGATCGCGGCGAACAGCGCGTCGTCGCGCGACGCGTCGCCGAGGTTCACGTCGTGCAACTCGGCGCCGATCGCGCAGGTGAGCGGCTCGACCTTGATCGAGGACTCGAGCGCGCCGGCGCGCACCACGGCGGGCGCGGCGACCGGCGACGAAACCGTCAGACTCATGATGACCTCCTCCTTGTCCGGGTCCGCGCGTCGTCGGCGCGTGACGCGGCGATGTTCTAGGCCAGCTCGCGGATCAGTTCCTCGGCCCGCGGCCATTCGCCGTAGCCGGAGGCCGGGTTCAGATGGCCGACCTCGCCGAGCTCGACGAGGCGGCTGCCCCAGCACCGCGCCAGCTCCACCACCCGGTCATGGGAAGCGAGCGGGTCGTTCCGGCTCGCGGCGACGATGCTCGGGAACGGCAGCGGATCGCGCGGCACCGGCAGCCAGCCGCTCGCGCGCAGCGCGTCGATCGTCGGGTAGCCGGCGGGCATCGGCGTTTCGAAATCCGGCGGCGTCGCGAGGAGCGCGCCTGCGATCGGGCGGCGATGCCGCTTGGCCCAGTGCGCCACCATGATCACCCCGCCGCTGTGCGCGACGAGGACGACCGGTCCGCCGAGGCGCGAGAGCTCGCGGTCGATGGCCGCGACGCGCGCCGCGCAATCGAGATCCTCGCGCCCCATCGGCGGCACGGTGCGCACCGGCGTCCCGGCCGCGGCGAGCCGCGCCGCGAGGAGCGTCTGCCAGTGCTCGGCGACATGGTCGCGCAAGCCCGGCACGATGAGCACCGTCGCCGCCATCCCGGTCCCGCTTACGCCGCGCGCTGCAGGAAGCCGCGCTGGTTCGACTTGCGGTTCGGCGCGAAGCCGTTCTTGGCGAGCGTCTCGTCGACGTCCTTGTAGAACTCGCCGATCCGGCAGATGCGCCGCGCTTCCTTGCCGTTCGCCACTTCGCGCCCGAACTCGCGCGAGATGCGCACCAGCTGCTCGATCTGCTTGACCGTGCTCATCTTGCTCCCGCGGTCCTGCGTCCAGAGGTTGTCCTCGATCCCGCAGCGCACGTGCAGCCCCATTGCGATCCCCATCATGTTGATCGGCAGCACGTTGAGCATGGAGGACTCCACCGTCACGACCGCGCCGTCGGGGACGGCGCGCAGGAAGTTGGCGAGGTTGTAGATGTTGGGCGCGTCCATGCCGCCGCCGATCGCCACCCAGTTCAGCACCAGCGGGCCCTTGTAGACGCCGCGGCGGATCATCCGCTCGACGGTCTCGAAGCTGTTGATGTTGTAGAACTGGAATGCGCTCTGGATCCCCGCAGCGGAGAGCCGCCGGATGTGCTCCTCGGCCCACCCGGGATTAGCGGGGACGATCATCTCGCGATAGGCGTTGTAGTTGGCGGGCTCGGCGAGCGAGGTTCCGGCGAGGTCGGCAGGCACCATCTGCTCGACGACGTTCATTTGTGTCGTGTTGATGGTGACGGTGACCTGGTCCGGCTTGGGCGTGAGCTCGGCCAGCATGTGGCGCGTGTCGTCCGAGAGCCATTTGGCAGCCGCGCCATCGCTCTCGGGCGCGAACGAGATCGAGCCGCCGACCTGCAGGATCATGTCCGGCACCGCCACGCGCAGGCGCTCGAGCAGCTCGTTGAACTTCGAGAGTCGCTTCGAGCCCTTGCCGTCGAGCTCGCGCACGTGGACGTGCAGCACCGTCGCGCCGGCGTTGTAGCAGTCGACCGCCTTCTGGACGTGCTCGTCCATCGTCACCGGGATGTCCTCCGGGAAATCCGCGGGTATCCACTCGGGCCCGTAGGGCGCCGCCGTGATCACGAGCTTTTCCTGGTTTTCGGGGAACAGGGACCCGTCGAGAAAGTTCATCGGTGCTCCTTGGAGGTCGATTGCGAAATGCGTCAGAAGGTCAGGTCGCCGATGATTCCGGCGCGCTCCATCTTCCGGTGGCAGGGCGGGTAATCCATCACCGCGTAGTGCTGCGTGCTGCGGTTGTCCCAGAAGGCCATGCTGTTCGGCCGCCAGCGGAAGCGCACCTGGTACTCGGGGATGAAGGCCTGGCTGACGAGGTAGTTGAGCAGCAGGCTCGCGCCCGGCGCGTAGTCCTGCCCGACGCGCACGTAGTCGGGCGTGTGGAAGTTGGTGAAGTGGGTCGTGAACGCGTTCACGAACAGGATCTTCTCGCCGGTCTCGGGGTGCGTCCGCACGACCGGGTGCTCCGCATCGGGGAATTGCGCCTTCAGCGCGAGGCGCTTCTCCATCGGCATCGCGGCGCCGAAGGTCGCTTCGATGCTGTGGCGCGCGCGCAGGCCGGCGATCTGCGTCTTGATGTGCTCGGGGAGCCGGTCGTACGCGGCGACCATGTTGACCCACATCGTGTCGCCGCCGACCGGGGGACATTCGACGCAGCGCAGGACGCAGCCGAACGGCGGCTTCTCGCGCCAGGTGGCGTCGGTGTGCCAGGCGTTCTCGTACCGGTCATTGGGCTGATCGGGCGATTTGTAGATGCGCACGAGCCCCGGGTTCTCCGGATCGCTGCCGGCAACGGGGTGATCCTCGAGCGCGCCGAAATGCCGCGCGAAGGCGACGTGCTCGGCGCGCGTGATGTTCTCTGGTCGCGGAAGAAGAGCACCCGGTGCTTCAAGAGGAGCGCCCGGATTTCGGCGACCAGATCCGGGTCGCGCGAGGCGACCCCGAGGTCCACGTTGCCGAGCTCCGCGCCGATCGTGCAGGTCAGCTGCTCGACCTTGATCGAGCTCTTCAGCGCACCGGCGCGCACTACGGCGGGTGCACCCTGCTTGGGGGCGGACGTCACGGTCTCGCTCATGGTCTCCATCTCCTGCCCGGCGGGGCGACGAAATCGATTTGCGCTTGCGGCTCGGGACATCCGAGCCTGACGTTCCGGAGATTAGCGAGACCCGCCTGGCGCTCCCCCCCAGTGCAGAGGGGGCTCGCCCGGCCAGCAGCGGACGCCGGTTGCAGCCCGCTCAGCCGGCCTCTTCGAGGAGACCCAGGAGCTGCGCCCTGCGCACCACGTGCTTGCGGGTGCTGGCGGACAGCTTGCCGAACAGGTTCTTGAGATGCCACTTGACGGTCTCTTCGCCGACTTCCATGGCGAGCGCGATTTCCTTGTTCGAGAGATTCCGCGCGAGCAGCTCGAGAACCTCGCGCTCCTTCGGCGTGAGCACCATGCTCGGCACGGCGCGAGGCGCGGCTGCCGGGCGCCCGCCTGGCCCGACCGGTCCGCGCGGCGGCGGCACGGGGCGGCGGGCTCCGATCTGGGGCCCCCCGCCTCGGCGGCGGCGCGCTGCGCCCAATCCCCGAGCGCCGGGTGGGCGTCGACGAACAGCCGCGCCAGGCCGTAGGTCTCGGCGAGGTTCATCGCTTCGCGGAGCAGCGGCAGGCCGTCGTCGGCGTTGCGGTCGAGTGCGAACGCCCGCAACGCCATGATCTCGATCCGCACGCGGCCGAGCTTCAGCGCGTCCGCGAGCGTGCCGGCATGCTGGAGCGCCTCGAGCGCGCGCGGCCAGTCCTGCGCGGCGACGGCCGCGTTCGCGACCGCGAGCGCCCGCCAGACCTCGACGCTCCGGCGCCACAACGCGCCTTGCGGCAGGTCGTCGCGCGCAAGCAGCTCGTCGATCTGCTTGCAGAGCGCCCGGCATGTTTCCGGCCGGTACCGGCGGGCGTGCACGCGGACCTGGTCGGCGAGGCTCGCGACGCAGAGCCGCGGCAGCCGCCGCGCGACCCCGGCGGCGTGCAACGATTCGAGCAGATCGAGCGCGCGGTGCTCGCCGCCCTCGGCGGCCGCGATGCGGGCCTGGGTCCGGTACGCGAGCAGCAGGGTTTCCGGGATGCCGGCCCGCTCCAGGACGTCGAGCCGGTTCGCGAGCAGCGCCGCCGCCTCCTGCGGGCGGTCGCGCTCCCAAAGCGCCGTCGCGAGCACGGTGGCCAGCATGCAGGTGAGCGGCGAGCGCCGCCCCAGGCTCGCCTCGGCATCGGCAACCACCGGACCGAGCGTCTCCTCCACCAGGCGGACCTGGCCTTCCCACAGATAGCTGAGCCCGGTGACGAAGTCGCCCCAGCGCGAGAGGAACCGGAACGCCGGGCCGAAGTCGCCGCGCGGCGCCTGCTGCTGGTGACGCCGCGCCTCCGCCGGCTCGCCGAGGACCAGCGCCCGCACCGCCAGGCGGTTGGCGTGCATCCGCAGGAGCAAGTGGTCGCTCACAGGCGGCGCGTCCGCCCACGGGCGCGAAGAGCTCGATGAAGCGGTCGGGCTCGTCGGCGTAGTACGCGGCGCCGCTGAGAATCAGCGCACACTCGTAACGCAGCGCGTCGTCCACATCGGGCTGCTCGAGGATGCGCGCGACCTGGCGTTCCGCGTCGGCGTGACGCTCGCTCAAGGCGAGCGCCCACGCCGCGGCGAGCCGGAGCCGCGGCCGCCGATCGATCTCGGCCGCGGGGAGGCGATCGAGCCAGTCGAGCACCGCCGCCTGCCGGCCGTGGGTCACGGTCTCGTACAGGCACTGCTCGGCGAGGTCGTAGGCGAGCTCCCGCTGGCCCGCTTCCAACGCCTGCCGCGCCGCCTCTTCGAGCAAGCCGTGCGCGGCGAGCCACTCCGCCGCGCGAGTGCGGATCCCCGCCTGCTCTGCCAGCCGGCAGCGCGGCGAACCGCCCGCGCAGGACGTCGCGGGCGAGCGCGTGCAACCGCAGCCATTCGCTCCCCTCCACGGCGACGAGCACCGGCGTGTCGCGCACGAGACGCTCGAGCCGCTCGGCGGCGTCCGGCGCGCCGGTCATCGCGCGGCAGAGGTCCGGATGAAGGTGGTCCACGACGGCGACGCGCGTAAGGAACGCCGCGTCGGCGTCGGCGAGGTTGGCCACCAGGCCGCCGAGCAGGTGCGCGCCCAGGTCGCCCGAGCGGGCGGAGATCGCGCCGATGGCGGTCCGGGCGTCCGGGGCGCGCTCGATCGCGGCCAGCGCGAGCTGCAAGCCGAGCGGCCAGCCCTCGGTCGCTTCGTGCAGCCGCGCGCAGGCGTCGGCGTCGACGCGCGCGCCGCAGCGCGCGCGCACGAGCTCGATCGTCTCCGCGAGCGTGAAGCGCAGCGCCGGCGCACCGACCCGCACGCATCGTCCGTAGGCGACGAGATCCGCCGCGTCGACGTCCAGCTCGTGCCGCGCGGCGACGACGACGCGCAGGTTCGGCGGCTGGTTGTGCAGCAGGTACGCGAGGACGCCGTGCACCGTCGCGGGCGGGAGGCGCTCGGCGTCGTCGACGATCAGCACGACGTCCAGGGCGGTCTGCGCGATCTCGGCGAGCCAGGCGGTGATGCTCTCCAGCTCGTCCGCAGTCGCCGCGCCGTCGAGCAGCGTCTGCGCGAAGGCCGGCCGTCCGCTTCCCACCCGCACGGCGTGCACGAGGCTTTGCACGAACCGCCGCGCGTCGTCGGTCGTGTGCGCCGACAGCCAGGCGACGACCGCGCCGCGCGCGAGATGCTCGCGCCGCCACTGGGCGAGGAGCGAGGTCTTGCCGAAGCCCGCGGGCGCCTGGACGACGATCAGCGGGCGGTCGCGGAACTGCGCGTCGCCGGAGGCGAGCCGCTGGCGGACGACGAGGTCCCGCGGCGTCCGCGGCGGGGTGGCCTTGAGGATCAGCTCGGCGGCCGCGCCGCTCGGGCCCGTCTTTGCGGTGTTCGTCACGACAGCG
>CAWHBL010000015.1:0-60765 GCA_963827555.1 uncultured beta proteobacterium | reverse complement strand
TGACCGCCGCCGGATCGGCGGGCGGTGTTAAATTTGTCGCCGCATTCCGCACCTGCGTTCCCGAAGGAGACCCCGGTGACCATCCACTTCGTAGTCCACGAGGAAGGCGACTCGGTCGGCACGATCGTCGTCGAGGGCGTGAAGGCCGGCGACGCGCTCACCGGCTGGGTCATGGAGCAGGACCGGACCGTCAACGTCAAGACGCTCAACGACATCCCGATCGGCCACAAGATCGCGCTGAAGGAGCTGAAGAACGGCGACACCGTCATCAAGTACGGCGTCGACATCGGGCGCACGATCGCGCCGATCAAGGCGGGCGAGTACCTGCACGTGCACAACGTGAAGACGAAGAGGTGGTAGCATGGCAATGGATCTGGGCAAGGCGAGCTTCCGGGGCTACCGGCGCGCGAACGGGCGGGTCGGCGTGCGCAACCACGTCGTCATCCTCCCGGTCGACGACATCTCGAACGCCGCGGCCGAGGGCGTCGCGCGGAACATCGTGGGCACGCTGGCGATTCCGCACCCCTACGGCCGGCTGCAGTTCGGCGCCGACCTCGAGCTGCACTTCCGCACGCTGATCGGGACCGGCATGAATCCGAACGTCGCCGCGGTGGTGGTGATCGGCATCGAGCCGGGCTGGACGAAGCGCGTCGTCGACGGCATCGCCGTCACCGGCAAGCCGGTGGAGGGCTTCGCGATCGAGCACAACGGCGACCACGCCACGATCATGAACGCGTCGAAGAAGGCGAAGGAGTTCGTGCACTACGCGACCTCGCTCCAGCGCACCGAGGCGCCGCTGAAGGACCTGTGGGTATCGACGAAGTGCGGCGAATCGGACACGACCTCGGGCTGCGGCGCCAATCCCGGCGGTCGGCAACGCCTTCGACAAGCTCTACCCGCACGGCACGACGCTCGTGTTCGGCGAGACGACCGAGCTCACCGGCGGCGAGCACCTGGTCGCGAAGCGCTGCCGGACGCCGGAGGTGAAAGAGAAGTTCATGATGATGTTCAACCGCTACCAGGAGGTCGTGAACCGCCACAAGACGAGCGACCTCTCGGACTCGCAGCCGACCAAGGGCAACATCGCCGGCGGCCTCACCACGATCGAGGAGAAGGCGCTCGGCAACATCCAGAAGATCGGGAAGAAATGCCTGGTCGACGGCGTGATCGACAAGGCCGAGACGCCGACCGGCCCCGGCCTCTGGTTCATGGACTCCTCGTCCGCGGCCGCCGAGATGGTCACGCTCTGCGCCGCCTCGGGCTACGTCGTGCATTTCTTCCCGACCGGGCAGGGCAACGTGATCGGCAACCCGATCCTGCCGGTGATCAAGCTGTGCGCGAACCCGAAGACGGTGCGGACGATGGCCGAGCACATGGACGTCGACGTGTCGGGGCTCCTCCGCCGCGAGATCAACATGGACCAGGCGGGCGACAAGCTCCTCGAGTGCATGTTCGCGACCGCCAACGGCCGCTGGACCGCCGCGGAAGTGCTTGGGCATCGCGAGTTCGTGCTGACGCGGCTGTACGAGAGCGCGTGATGCGGCCGGCCGCGGGCCTCGATGCGCCGGCGGGCGCAGTCGACGCTCTTCGATCTGCCCGACGAGCTGAAAGCGTTCCAGGAGCGCGTCCGACACGTCGCGCGGACCGAGATCGCGCCGCACGCGGTCGAGACCGACCGGACCGAGCGGTATCCCGTGGCACTGCGTCGACGTCCTCAGGCGCGAGGGCTTCATGGGGATGACGATCCCGGCGGCGTACGGCGGTCGCGGCGCGTCGTACCTCCACGCGGTCGTCCTCATCGAGGAGATGGCGAGGGCGTGCAGCTCGACCGGCCGCATCTGCGTCGAGTCGAACATGGGCGCGCTGGGCGCGATCATGAGGTACGGGAGCGAGGCGCAGAAGCGCCTCGCCGCCGCGCTCGTGCTCGCCGGCGACAAGCCGGCGATCCTGATCACCGAGCCGGAGGCCGGTAGCGCGGCGACGGAGATGACCACGCGCGCCGACTACAAAGGCGACCGCTACGTCCTGAACGGGAAGAAGCACTGGATCACCGGCGGCGGCGTGTCGCGTTTGCATCTCGTGTTCGCCCGGATGCATCGCGATGGCAAGGAGCAGGGCATCGCCGGCTTCATCGTGGTGCGGGATCCCGACACCGGGTCGCCGCAAGGGCTCGTCATCGGCAAGCGCGAACCCGCGATGGGCGTGCGCGGCATCCCCGAGACGGAAGTCCTGTTCGAGGACCTCGAGGTGCCGGAGGACATGGTGCTGATCCCGCCGCAGGGCGTGCGCAAGGGCTTCGCCGGGCTGATGGACGCGTACAACGGGCAGCGGGTCGGCGCGGCGACGGTCGCGCTCGGGATCGCCGAGAGCGCCTACGAGCTCGCGCTCGACTACGCCCGCAAGCGCCGCCAGTTCGGCCGACCGATCGCCGAGTTCCAGGGCATCCAGTGGATGCTCGCCGACATGTCGATCCAGCTCGCCGCGGCCCGGGCGCTGATCTACAAGGCGGCCGCCGGCGCCGGCGCGGGCTTCCCCAACAAGCAGGAGGCGGCCGCGGCGAAGATCTTCGCGTCGGAGATGGCGGTGCGGGTGACCAACGACGCGCTGCAGATTCACGGCGCGATGGGGTATTCGCGCAACCTCGATCTCGAGCGCAAGGTGCGCGACGCGCGCATGTTCCCGATCGCCGGCGGCACGGCGCAGATCCTGCGCACCCAGGTCGCGGGCGCCATCCTCGGGATCCGGACGCCGCAGGCGCGCGACGGCTATCTCAAGCTCGGCGACGAGTAGCAGGGTCGGCCGGGCCAGGCGGGGGCGCGCGATGCCGAGGATCACGCTGCCCGATCTCACCGCCCTCGCGAGCCGGGCGCTCGAACGGGCCGGCGCAAGCGCTGCGATGGCCGACGCGACGGCGAAGGCGCTCGTCGCTGCGGACGCGCAAGGGCTCGCCTCGCACGGCGTTTCCCGCGTGCCGCACTACGCGGCGCACATCCGGCTCGGGCGGGCCGACGGCGCTGCGGTTGCGCGGGTCACGCGGTCGAGTGGCGGGGCGGTGCTCGTCGACGCGTCGGGGGGGCTCGCGTTCCCGGCGTGCGCGCTCGCGGTCGCCGAGGCGATCGCCCGTGCGCGCGAGCACGGCGTCGCATTCGCCGGCGTCACGAACAGCCATCACTTCGGCGCCGCCGCGTACCACCTCGAGCCGGTCGCCGCCGCCGGCCTGGTCGGGCTCGCGTTCGGCAACTCGCCATCGGCGATCCCGGCGTGGGGAGGGAAGCACGCGGTGTTCGGCACCAATCCGATCGCGGCCGTCTTCCCGCGCCGCGGCGCGCCGCCGATCGTGGTCGACCTCTCGCTCTCCGGAATCGCGCGCGGCAAGCTGATGGTCGCGGCCCGCGAGGGGAAGTCGATCCCCGCCGGCTGGGCGCTCGACAAGGACGGCAACCCGACCACCGATCCGAAGGCCGGCCTCGAGGGCATGATGTTGCCCGCCGGCGGCGCGAAGGGCGCGATGCTCGCACTGGTCGTCGAGCTCCTGTGCTGCGCGCTCACCGGCGCGCACTTCGGCTTCGAGGCCGACTCGCTCTTCGTCCACGAGGGCAACCGGCCGGGGATCGGCCATGCGTTCCTCGTGATCGATCCCGGCGCGCTTGCCGGCGCGGGACGCATACGGCGAGCGCGTCGAGACGCTCGTCGCGGAAATGCTGAAGGACGCCGGCGTCAGGCTTCCCGGCGCGCGCCGCCAGGCGCTCGCCGAGGAGGCCGCTGTCGAAGGCGTCGAGCTCCCGCAAGGGCTGGTCGACGAGCTGCGCGCCCTCGCCGGCGTGTCGTAGTACCTTAGCCGCCCCCGCAACAGGCCCGCTGCAGGAGCGACTTGAACCCGTGCGCCGCGCCGCACTGATCCTCGCCCCCTGGGCCGGCATCGTCCTCGTCTGGTACGCGATCCACCACAGCGGGCTCGTGAACCCGGTGCTCGTCCCGACGCCGCACGAGGTGGCAGCGCAGCTCTGGCAGCTCGCCGGCCAGCGCCTGCCGCGGGACATCTGGATGTCGACGCAGCGCGTGTTCCTCGGCGTGACGCTCGGCATCGTGGTCGCGGTGCCGGTCGGCTTCGTGCTCGGCTGGTACCGCGAGGTGCGCACCTTCGCCGATCCACTGATCAACTTCTTCCGCGCGTTGCCGCCGATCGCGCTGATCCCGCTGGTGATCGTGTACTTCGGCGTCGAGGAGACGGCGAAGGTGGTGATCCTCTTCTACGCGTCGTTCTTCGCTGGGGTGATCGTGATGTACGAGGGCATCGCGCAGATCAGCCCGATCTACGTCCGCGTGGCGCGCACCCTCGGCGCCACCGACCGCGAGATCTTCGCGCGGGTGATCGTGCCGCTCACCGTCCCGCACATGCTGACCGCGCTGCGCGTCGCGCTCGGCGTCGCCTGGGCGACGCTGGTCGCCTCCGAGCTGATCGCGGCGCAGCACGGGCTCGGCTCGCTGATCCAGAACGCGGCCTCGTTCTTCCAGCTCGACATCATCTACGCCGGCATCGTCTGCATCGGCTTCATCGCGCTCGGGATGGACCTCGCGCTCCGCGTCGCCGCGCGCCGGCTGGTCGCGTGGCAGGAGCGGATCGCGTGAGCGGCGCCGGGCCGTCCCAAGGGCGAATCCCCGAGCGCGCTTCGCGCGAGGGTAATCCGATGAACGGCGCCGCGCGGATCTCGTTCGACCGCGTCACGGTGGAGTTTCCGACCGCGCACGGCCCGCTGCGCGTGGTCGACGACGTCTCGTACGAGATCCGCGACCGAGAGTTCGTGTCGGTGATCGGCCCCTCGGGCTGCGGCAAGACGACGATGCTGAACATCGTCGCCGGGTTCCTCAACCCGAGCGCCGGCGCGGTCCTGCTCGACGGCCGGCCGATCCCCGGCCCCGGCCCCGACCGCGGCGTCATCTTCCAGGAGTACGGCGTGTTCCCCTGGCTCACGGTCAAGGAGAACATCGCCTTCGGCCTGAAGCTCGCCGCCAACCGCGCCGGCGCCGCCGAGCGCGAGGAGACCTGCGCGCGCTACATGCGGCTGATGGGCCTCGCCGACTTCGCCGACGCGTGGCCGAAGACGCTGTCGGGCGGCATGCGCCAGCGCCTCGCGATCGCGCGCGCCTACGCGGTCAACCCGGAGTTCCTGCTGATGGACGAGCCGTTCGGCGCGCTCGACGCGCAGACCCGGAGCGCGATGCAGGACCTCCTGCTCGAGGTGCTGCAGGCCGAGCGGAAGACCGTGATGCTGATCACGCACTCGGTGGAGGAGGCGGTCTACCTCTCCTCGCGCATCGTCGTAATGACCGCGCGCCCGACCCGGATCCGCGAGATCGTCGAGGTGCCGTTCGCCTACCCGCGCGTCGAGTCGCTGCACGAGAGCCCCGAGTTCGGCGCGATCCGCTCGCACGTCCGCGAGCTCGTCATGAAAGAGTACGCTGCGCAGGCGCGGCAGTCCGTTCGCACGTCGTGAAGCACCAACAGGAGGAGATGACCATGGGCATGAACCGGAGGGAGTTTCTCGAAACCGCCGGCGCCGGCGCGGCGGCGCTCGGCCTCGCAGCGCTCGGCGCGCCGGCGTTCGCGCAGGCGCGCACCAAGGTCCGCGTCGGCTACCTGCACACGCTGGCGGTGGACGGCCAGATGTGGCTCGCGCAGCATCTCGGCGCGTGGGCGAAGCACGGCCTCGAGCCCGACTTCAAGCAGTTCACCACCGGGCTGGAGCTCTTCCAGGCGATGGTCGGCGGCAGCATCGACATGCTGTCGACCGGCGCGGTGATCTCGAACTTCCCGGCGCGCGGCCAGGGCAAGATGTTCCTGGTGAACTGCGTCGAGTTCGCGACCGCGCAGCTGTGGGTGCGCACCGACCAGGGCATAAAGGACTTCGGCGACCTGAAGGGCAAGCGCATCGCCACGACCACCGGCACCACGGCGCACGTCTTCCTCGACAACGCGCTGCGCGCTAACAAGCTCGACCCGGCGAAGGACGTCGAGATCCTGAACCAGCGCATGGCCGAGGCGGTGACCTCGTTCATCTCCGGCGCGGTCCCCGCGGTCGCGCTGTGGGTGCCGTTCAACGTCACGGTGCGCGACAAGGTGCCTGCCGCGAAGAAGCTGGTGGACGCCTCCGCCTACTATCCGCAGGCGGCGATCGTCTCGGGCTGGGCGGCCTCCAACGAGTATTACGCGAAGAACCAGGAAGTGCTCGCGCGCGTGATCCGGGCCTGGGCGACGGGAAATGATCTTCTGGTCGGGAAGCCCGACGAGGCGCTCGAGATCCTGCAGAAGAACTTCTACCAGCAGGTGCCGCTGCCCGACCTCAAGGAGCAGTTCGGCGCGCAGAAGGTGTTCCCGACGCAGGAATGGCGGAAGCTCTACGCGGACGGCACGGTCACCGGTTGGCTGCAGCAGGTCACTGACTTCTTCGTGCGGTTCGGCAACATCCAGAACGCGACGCCCGCCAAGCAGTACTTCGACCCCAAGATCTACCTCGATACGATCAAGGGCTGAAACGGATGAGGGCGCTCGTGCCCCCCGGCGATGGCGCCGCGGCGGGGAGGTAACCGGGGGCGGCTTTGCCGGCGCGGCAATCCTGTCTATCCTTAGGGCGATGACCACCCTTCAGGTCGACGTCTGGCGCGGCGCGGAAACCGGGCGCTACCAGCGCTTCGAAGTGCCGCGCGAGGCGAACCAGACCGTTCTGGACGTCGTCACCTACATCCAGCGCCGCCTCGACGCGACGCTCGCCTACCGCTTCGCGTGCCGGGTCGGCATGTGCGGCTCGTGCGCGATGACAGTGAACGGTGTCGCCCGCTGGACCTGCCGCACGCACGTGGCGAAGGTGGCGCGCGACGGGCGGATCGAGATCGGTCCGCTCGTCAACCTGCCGGTGATCCGGGACCTCGCGACCGACATGCGCGAGTTCTTCGACAAGTGGGCGCGCGCGCGCGGCAGCCTCGTACCCACCGCGACACGCAAGGACGACTTCGCGCGCGTCCCGCCCGACTCGCCCGCGCGCGCGGCGGCAAGCGCGGGGATCGAGTGCATCGGTTGCGGCGTGTGCTACGCCTCGTGCGACGTCGTCGCCTGGAACCCGGACTATCTGGGGCCGGCCGCGCTAAACCGCGCCTGGACGCTCGTCAACGACGTGCGCGACGGCGCGCGCATCGAGCGGCTGCGTGCGGTCGCCGGCGACGCCGGCTGCCACGCCTGCCACACCCACATGAGCTGCACCGAGCGCTGTCCGACGGGGATTGCGCCGACCGCGTCGATTGCGGGACTCAAGCGCGCGACGGCCGTCGCGGCGCTGAAAGCGGAACTATGAGCGCGCGCAGCGAGACGCGGCTCTGGATCGCGCAGCGGGCGAGCGCGGTCGTGCTCGCGCTGTGCGTCGTCGTCCACCTGGTCGTGATCGTGTACGCGATGCGCGGCGGGCTGTCCGCCGCCGAGATCCTCGGCCGCACGCGCGGCAACGCCGGGTGGCTCGCCTTCTACGCCGTGTTCGTGCTCGCGGCCGCGGTGCATGCACCGATCGGGCTGCGCGCGATCGCGATGGAGTGGCTCGACTGGCGCGGCCGGTCGCTCGGTATTGCAGTGCACCTTGTCGCGCTCGCTCTCGCAGGGCTCGGTCTGCGCGCCGTCTGGGCGGTGTTCGGCGGATGAAGAGCGACTTCCGCGCCCGGAGTCACCCCGCCTGGTGGGCGTTCCTCGTCCACCGGCTCTCGGGACTTGCGCTCGCCCTCTTCCTACCGTTCCACTTCTGGGCGCTCGGGCAAGCGCTTCACGGTGCCGCCGCGCTCGACGGGTTCCTCGCGTGGGCCGAGCGGCCGCTCGTGAAGGCGGCCGAATGGGGGCTCGTGGTCCTCCTCGCCGCGCACCTCGCGGGCGGCCTGCGCCTGCTCGCGCTCGAGCTCCTGCCGTGGCGCGACTGGCAGAAGTCGCTCCTGGCGGTGGCGGCGGGGCTCACGGTCGTCGTCGGTCTCGCCCTGGCGCTCGCGCTTTGAGCGAGAATCGGCGGACAGGCAAACTATAACGACCATCGGAGGAGGGGCAATGAGGACAGTACTGCTCGGAGTCGCGCGCATCTTCGTCGCCGGCCTCGTCGTCGGGCTCGCGGTCGCGCCCCTCGTCGCGTCGGCGCAGGCCTATCCTAACAAGCCGGTGCGGTTCATCGTGCCGTTCCCGCCCGGCGGCGCGACCGACATCTCGGCGCGGATCGTTGGCCAGAAGCTCGGCGAGATGTGGGGCCAGACGGTGGTGATCGAGAACCGCGGCGGCGCCGGCGGCAACATCGGTGCGGTCGAGGCGGCGAAGGCGCTGCCCGACGGCTATACGCTGTTCTTCCCGTCCGGCTCGGTCATGACCGCGAACGAGCACATCTACGCCAACATGAACGTGCGTCCCGAGCGCGACTTCGTTCCGATCACGAACGCCGTTCGCGGCGCGCAGGTGATCGTGGTGCCCGCCAACTCGCCCTACAAGACCCTGAAGGAGCTGATCGCGGCGGCGAAAGCGAGCCCCGGGAAGCTCAACTACGGGCACGCGGGGATCGGCAGCCAAACGCATCTTGCGGGCGAGAACTTTCTCCTCGCGGCCGAGATCGAGGTACAGAACGTGCCCTACAAGGGCGAAGGACCGGCGGTAGCGGACCTCGTCGCGGGCCAGCTCACGATGGCGACGCCGAACATCGCCGCGGCGATCAGCTTCATCAACGCCGGCAAGCTGCGCGCGCTCGCGGTCACGAGCAAGGAGCGCGCGCCGCAGCTCCGCGACGTACCGACGGTTGCCGAGACGATCTCCGGCTTCGAGAACTACGGCTGGTTCGGACTGGTCGCGCCGACGGGGA
This sequence comes from uncultured beta proteobacterium, assembly GCA_963827555.1. Taxonomy (GTDB): domain Bacteria; phylum Pseudomonadota; class Gammaproteobacteria; order Burkholderiales; family SG8-39; genus DATEDA01. The sequence goes on along the minus strand of CAWHBL010000015.1, from coordinate 51,898 downwards.
CGCCGAAGGAGATCGTCAACAAAGTGTACCGCGACACCGCGAAGGCGCTCGACTCGACCGAGATGCGCGCGCGGTTCTTCGTGCAGGGCCTGGAGCCGGTCGGGAACTCGCCCGACGAGTTCGCCCGCGCGATTGCGACCGAGCGCGCGCGCTGGGCGAAGGTCGTGCGCGAGCGCAAGATCAAGGCGAACTGAGGCGCGCCGGATGCTGCGCGTCGACCCGTCGGCGATCGAGGAGGCGGCGAAGACGCTCTACGTCCGGGCGCTCAAGCTGCTGCCGCCGGACGTCAAGGCGGGCTTCGACGCGTTGACCGTGCACGAAACGGACGCGCGCGCGCAGGGGATCCTCGGCGTGATGGTGAAGAACATCGCGGTTGCCGAGGCCACCGACAACCTGCTCTGCCAGGACACCGGCATCCCGATCTACAACGTCGTCATCGGCCGCGACGTCGCGGTCGACGGCGTCGCGCTCAAGGCGGCGATCCGCCGCGGTTGCGAGCGCGCGACGCGGGAGCATCCGCTGCGCTCGTCGGTCGTCCACCCGGTGACGCGCAAGAACGAGCACACGTCGTGCGGCCGCGGCGTGCCGGTGATCAACGTCGACTTCTCGGATACGCCCGACACGCTCGCGATCGAGATGGTGCCGAAGGGCTCCGGCTCGGAGAACAACTCCTGGCTCAGGATGGCGGTCCCGGCCGAGGGGCTCGCGGCGGTGAAGCGCTTCGTGATCGACTGCGTGCTGGAAGCCGGCGGCAAGACCTGTCCGCCGACGATCGTCGGCGTCGGGGTCGGCGGCACGGCCGACCTGTGCGTGCATCTCGCGAAGGTCGCGGGCACGCGGCCGCTCGGCTCGCGCTGCGAGGATCCCGAGGGGGCGAAGCTGGAGGAGGAGCTTAGCCGCGCGGTCAACCAGCTCGGCGTCGGCCCGCAGGGGCTCGGCGGCGATTCGACCGCGTTCGCGGTGCACGTCGAGACCGCGGCCACGCACATCACCATGAATCCGGTCGCGGTCAACATGCAGTGCCACTCGGCGCGCCGCGCCCGGGCGACGTTCACGACCGCCGGCGTCGAATACGGTTTCTAGCCAGATCCGGCAATAGCCTGAATAGTCGAGGGAAGCAGGCGGTCGGCTCGCTGGGAACGAGCGGCTCGTGAGCGCGGAGGTTGCAGCGCCGCAATCCTGTCCGCGCGCGAAGCGCCTTGACCTCGGTTCGGCGCGTCGCGAGAATGTCCGCGCGGATCGTTCCCCAAGGGAGGACAAGATGAGAAAGATGCTGTACGCCGCGTGCGGCGCGGCGTGGCTCGTCGCCGGTTTCGCGAGCGTTGCACTGGCGGACGGCGATACCGATCGGGTGATCGACCGTGACGCGGTCAAGCACTTTGCGACGCTGCCGAACGGCGTCCGGTTCCCGGAAGGGATCACTGCGGACCCGGACAGCGGCGAGGTCTACGTCGGTACGTTCGACGCGGGGCCGACCGCGAGGCCGAACAAGCTGCTGCGGTTCGGCCGGCACGGGCAGCTGCTCGCGCAGGTCGACTTCGGCGGCGCACCGCTCCTCGGGCTCGAGTTCGACCGCGGGCACAACAAGGTCTACATCGCGAACTTCGGCGCATCCAAGATCCAGCGCATCAACGCGAAGTTCCAAGCCAACACGGTGCCCGAGGACGTGGCGACGATACCGAGCATCGGTGCGCCCGGACCGCGGATCGAGGAGAACCCGGACACCAGCACGGACACGATCACCTTCGGGTCGGTCGGTTTTCCGGCGCCCAACGCGATGGTCTTCGACGGCGACGGGAACCTTTACGTCTCCGACTCGTTCCAGGGCGCCATCTTCCGCATCGACAACGCGGCGGACTGCACGACGCCGTGCGTGCCGGTGAAAGTCATCCACGATCCGCTCCTCGCGACGGCGGGGTTCCCGCCATTCGGCGCGAACGGCCTGGCCCTCAGCCGGGACGGAACGACGCTCTACGTTGCGAACACCGGGGACGACCGGGTCCTCAAGCTCGACCTCGCCACCAACAAGCTCACGATTTTCGCGCACAGCATCAACGGCGCCGACGGGCTCGCGCGCGGCAAGCGCGGGATCCTTTGGGTCGCGGCGAACCAGAGCGACGAGATCCTCGGTCTCAACCGGAATGGCCGGGTCGTGGCCCGGCTCGGCGAGTTCAAGGGCATCCGCCAGGACGGCTCCCCCGACGGGCTCCTCTTCCCGGCCAGCATGGTGATCGTCGGCGACGACATGTTCGTGACGAACCTCGCGTTGCCGCTCACTCCGGCGACCGGCGACGAGCCGGAAGAGGACGTCAAGCGCTGGACGATCTCGCGCATCAGGCTGCCTGAGCGGTAGCCTTGAGCAACACGGGGACGTGCCTGCTGTTCCCGGTGTAGCCGATAACGCCTTGAAAGGCGCAGCGCCGCCCAGCGAGGGGCGCGGCGCTCCCGCCTCCCCGACCGAGAAGGGCGTTTGAATTTCCGAACGGCATCCACGGAACGTTCGTCAGGTGACCAGCGTTTCCGTGGTCACCCGCACGCGGTCGGGTGTTCCTTTCCCGCCAAACGGCGGCAACGAGGCACGTTTTCAAGTGCTTGGGCGCTGACAACCCGTAGCCACGCTCCTATACTTGGTGCCTCCAGACGCCGCGCCACCGCGTATGCGCCGGAGTAGAGCAGCCTGCCCAACCGGGGGGCCACACCCCGGGAGTTCCACCGCACTTCGCCAGAGGTCATGCACCGCCACTTTCATCTGCCGTCGATGCCGCTGCGTGGCTTCCACAAGGCGCCGCGCCGCGCGTACGGTTTCACCCTGCTCGAGCTCCTCGTCGTCCTGGTCATCATCGGCCTCCTCGCTGGCTACGTTGCACCGCGTTATTTCTCGCAGGTCGGCAAGAGCGAGGTGAAGGTCGCCCAGGCGCAGATCAACGCGTTCGAGAAAGCCCTCGACACCTATCGGCTCGACGTCGGCCGGTATCCGAGCACCGAGCAGGGCCTCGACGCGCTGGTGGCGCGCCCGCAGAACGAGGCGAAGTGGAACGGGCCCTACCTGCAGAAGGCCGTCCCGTCCGACCCCTGGGGCAAGCCGTATCAGTACAAGTCGCCCGGCGAGCACGGCGAGTTCGACCTGTGGTCCTTCGGCAAGGACGGCCAGCCGGGGGGCAGCGGCGAGGCGGCGGACATTACGAGCTGGTGACGGGCGATGCAGTACGAGATCCGCGCACTCAAGGGCGCCGAAGGCCTGGTGACCCTCGCGCTCGAGGCCCCTGACGAGACTTCGGCACTCGAGCAGGCGCGCGCGCAGGGCCTGGCAGTTCTCTCGGCGCGCCCACGGCGGGCGCTGCCCGCTGTCGCGAGCCCGTTCGCGCCGCGCTTCCCGCTCCTCCTTTTCAGCCAGGAGCTGGTCGCGCTCCTCTCGGCCGGGCTGTCGCTGCCCGAGGTCGTCGAGACGCTCGCCGAAAAGGAAACCCGGCCCGAGTCGAGGCGGGTCTTCGCCGCGCTGCGGGCGGCGCTGTACGAAGGGCGGTCCTTCTCCCACGCGCTCGAGCGCTTCCCGGAGACGTTCCCCAGCCTCTACGTCGCCACGGTGCGCGCCGCCGAGCGCACCGGCGACGTCGCCGAGGCGCTCGGCCGCTACATCGCCTATCACGAGCGAATCGACGCGGTGCGGCGCAAGGTCGTCAGCGCGTCGGTGTATCCGGCGGTGCTCCTCGGCGTCGGCGGGCTCGTCGTCCTCTTCCTGCTCGGCTATGTCGTCCCGCGTTTCGCCGGCGTCTACGACGAAGTCGGCCGCGAGCTCCCGGTGCTGTCGCGGCTGCTCATCGAGTGGGGCCGGCTCATCAACGCGAACGGCGCGGCGCTCGCGATCGTGCTCGTCGCGACTGTGGCCGCCGCGGCGCTCGCATGGGGGCGGCTGAAGGCGCTCCTCGGGCGCCTGGCGCGGCGCGTCCCGGCGCTCGGCGAGCGGCTGCGCGTCTATCATCTCGCGCGCTTCTACCGCACGGTCGGGATGTTGCTGCGCGGGCGGCACGCCGCTCGTCACCGCGTTCGGCATGGTTTCGGGCATCATGCCGGAGGCGATGCGGTCGCAGCTCGCTGACGCGACGCAGCGAGTCCGCGAAGGCGCGAGCCTGTCGGCCGCGATGGAGGCGACCGGGCTGACCACGCCCGTTGCGGCGCGGCTGCTGCGGGTCGGCGAGAAGAGCGGCGAGATGGCGGAGATGATGGACCGGGTCGCGGTGTTTCACGACGAGGAGCTCGCGCGCTGGATCGACCTCGTCACCAAGCTGTTCGAGCCGCTCCTCATGGCGTTGATCGGGATCGTCATTGGCGTGATCGTCGTGCTCATGTACCTGCCGATCTTCGAGCTCGCGGGAAGCCTCCAGTGAAGCCGCGCGACGTCGCCGAGGTGATCGCGATCCCCGCGGCGCCGCCCTTCGAGGCCGAGGCGATCGCGCAGGCGCGCAGCCGCGCCGCGGCGCGCGCGTCGAGCCTCGTCGCGGCGCTCGAGGAGCTCGCCGCCGAGCCGCCGGAGGTGTTCGTCGCGCGCCTCGGCGCGACATTCGCCTATCCGGTCGCGGCCAACGCCGACCTCCACCTCTGGCAGCCGGCGTTCGACCTCCTGCCGTTCGCCGAGGCGCTGCAGGCGCAGTCGGTGCTCTTCCGGGATCACGCCGGGGCATTGCGGCTCGTGTTCGGCGATCCGTTCGACGCGGCCCGGATCGCGTGGGGCGACGAGCGGATCCGCGCGGACTTCGCCTGGACGCTCGCCCACCATGCGGACATTGCGGCCTGGCTCGCCCGCCAGGAGGAGTCGCTGTACGCGATGGAGAGCGTGCTCGCGTCGGGCGCTGGCGACACCCGCGGCGCCGGCAGCGTGGAGGACCTGTCATTCAAGGCTATCAGCGCGGACACGAGCCAGGTCGTCAAGGTCGCGCGCTCCACGCTCTACGACGCGCTGAAGAGCGGCGCCTCCGACATCCACCTCGAGACCGGTCCCGCCGGTCTCGCGATCAAGTACCGGATCGACGGCGTGCTGAACACGGTGGCGACGTTCGCCGGGCTCGACCTCGCGGACCAGATGATCTCGCGCATCAAGGTCGTGGCGGAGCTCGACATCGCCGAGCGGCGCGTCCCGCAGGACGGCCGCTTCAAGGTGAGCGCGCGCGGACGCGAGATCGACATCCGCGTCTCGATCATGCCGTCGAGCTTCGGCGAGGACGCGGTGCTGCGGATCCTCGACAAGCAGGCGCTCGCCGACGAGGTGAAGGGGCTGACCCTCGACAGCCTCGGGTTCGACGAGGGCGCGCGCGCCGCGGTCCGCAAGCTCGCCGCCGAGCCGTACGGCATGCTGCTGGTCACCGGCCCGACCGGGAGCGGCAAGACCACCTCGCTCTACGCCTCCATCTCGGAGATCAACCACGGCCGCGACAAGATCGTCACCATCGAGGACCCGATCGAGTACCAGCTGCCGGGCGTGCTGCAGATCCCGGTGAACGAGAAGAAAGGGCTCACGTTCGCTCGCGGCCTGCGCTCGATCCTGCGCCACGATCCCGACCGCATCATGGTCGGCGAGATCCGCGACCCGGAGACCGCGCAGATCGCGATCCAGGCGGCGCTGACCGGGCATCTCGTCTTCACTACGGTCCACGCCAACAACGTGTTCGACGTGCTCGGCCGCTTCACGCACATGGAGGTCGATCCGTACAGCTTCGCCTCGGCAATGAACGGCGTCGTCGCCCAGCGTCTGGTGCGGGTCAACTGCCCGCATTGCGCGACCGCGTATGAGCCCGCAGCAGAGGAGCTCGAGGCGTCCGGCCTCGCGCCCGACACCGTCGCCGGCTGGACCTTCCGCACCGGCCGCGGCTGCGGCCAGTGCCGGGGCACGGGCTACAAGGGGCGTCGCGCGATCGCGGAGATCATGGTGCTGAACGACGGCCTGCGCGAGCTGATCGTCGAGCGGGCGCCGATCCGGCAGCTGAAGGAGGCGGCTCGCGCCAACGGCACCCGCTTCCTGCGCGAGGCGGCGGTCGCGCTCGCGCGCGCCGGGGTCACCGACCTGAAGGAGATCAACCGTGTCACCTTCGTGGCGTGACCGGGTAAGCGTCTTCTTCGCGCCGGGGCACGTGCACCTCGCGCGCTACGGCAGGGGCTGGAAGCCCGGCGCCCCGATCGGCCACTCGCTTGCGTGCGGCGAAGCGGGCGCTGCCGCCTGGGAGCCCGCCCTCGAGGCGCTCGCACGCGGTGTCGCCAACCTCGCGTGGCAGGGCGCCGATGCGACCGTCACGGTGTCGAACCACTTCGTCCGCTATGCGCTCGTGCCCGCGGCCGGCAAGCTGCGGGGAGAGGTGGAGCGTACGGCGGCAGCGCGCCACGCGCTGCGCCTCACCTACGGCGAGCGGGCCGATCGCTGGCGCGCCATCCTCGGTCGCGGCGGCGACGGCGATGCGATCGCGGCCGGGATGGAGCCGGAGCTCGTCGACGGGATCGCGACCACGCTCGCCGCCGCCGGCCTGCGCCCGGCCGGGATCGAGCCGTTCCTCGCCACCGCGTTCAATTGCTGCCGCCGGTCGATCGGCCGGGAGCCGGCCTGGCTCGCCGCGGCCGAGCCGGGCCGCGTCTGCGTCGCCTATCTGGCGGACGGCGCGTGGCGGAGGCTGCGGAGCGAGCGCGTGCGCGCACGGCTCGAGGACGAGCTGCCGCTCGCGCTCGAACGGCTGCGGCTCGCCGACGGCGTCGAGGCCGGCCCGGGCCGCGTGCTCCTCGTCGCGCGCGACGAAGCGCAGGTCGAGTTCGCGCCGGCGAGCGGCTGGTCGCTGGAGCGGGTCAGGCTCGAGGACGCGGCCGCAAGCCCGGTCGCGGCACACTGACGATGCGCGCGCTGCACCTCGATTTCCTCCATCCCGCCGGCCCCCGGCTCCAGGTCGGCGTAGCGCTCCTCGCGCTCGGCGTCGTGGCCGCCGTGCTCGTCGCATGGCGTTTCCTGGCGCTCGGCCGCGACCTGGACGAGCTCGAGGTGCGGCTCGCCGACGTGAAGCGCCTCGAGCGGCGCGAGCTGCCACGCATGCGCGTCACCGCCGGCGACCCGAAGGTGCTCGCGCAGGAAGTCGGGCGCGCGAACGCGGTGCTCGCGAGCCTCACGCTGCCGTGGGATGCGATGTTCGGCGAGCTCGAGTCGGCCGCAAACGCGAACGTCGGGCTGGTCGCCATCCAGCCCGATGCGTCCGGCCGGCAGGTGCGGCTCGCGGGCGAGGCCCGCAACTTCGAGGAGCTGCTCGCCTACGTCGGGCGGCTGGAGGGGACCGCCGGCTTCGCGAACGTCCTCCTCGCGACGCACGAGCTCAAGGCCGGCGGCGCGGAGCGGCCGGTGGCGTTCACGCTCACCGCGGACTGGGTGGGACGGCGATGAACCCGCTTATTCAACGTTTCCGCCAAAGCGTCGAAGCGCTCGGGCCCGCGGGGGTAATCGGCGTCGCGCTCCTCGTGTTCGCCGCGACGCTCTACGGCACTGCGGTCGTTCCGCGCGCGCAGGAGCGCGCCGCCCTGCAGGCCGAAGCCGAGCGCCTGCGCGAGCGGCTGCAGATGAGCGGGTCCCCGACGGGGGCGAAGGGGACGCTCACCGAGCAGCTCGCGACCTTCTACGCGTTCTTCCCGCCGGCGCAGAGCTCGCCCGACTGGCTCGGCAAGATCCACGCGGCGGCGAAAGCCAAGGGCCTCGTGCTCCAGTCCGGCGAGTACAAGCTGGAGCGGAGCACGGACTCCCGGCTCGCGCGCTACCAGATCGTCCTGCCGGTCACCGGCTCCTACGCGCAGCTCCGTGGTTTTGTCGGCCAGGTGCTCGCCGACGTACCGGCGGCGGCACTCGAGGAGATCACCCTGCGCCGCGAAAGCGTGGCGAGCCCGCGGCTCGAGGCGCGCATCCGACTCACGTTATTTCTAGGGAGCGCATGACCATGGCGATTCCCGCAAAGCAGCGCTGGATCATCTACGCGATCGCGCTCGCCTTGACGCTCGTGGCGGTCAAGTGGGCGGGCGGGCAGGATAGTGCCGACACCGGCGTCGCTGCCGCGCGGCAGGCGGGCGAGGCCGCGAAGCCGGCGCGGGCAGCGCCCGCGTCCACGGCGGCGACGGAGCGTGCGCCGGAGCTGCGGCTCGACCTGCTCGGCTCGCGGACGTCGCCGGCGCCGGCCGGGGATCCGTTCGAGGCGCGGTCGTGGGCGCCCCCGCCGGAGCCGGAGGCGAACCGGCGCCGCCTTCCGCCGCCGCCGCCGCAGGCGCCGCCGCTGCCTTTCGCGTACATGGGCAAGCTCGTCGAGGACGCGACGACGACGGTGTTCCTGGCGCGGCAGGACCGCAACTACGTCGTCCGTGCCGGCGACACGATCGACGGCACGTACCGCGTAGAGCGCATCGGTGACGACGCGTTGGTCGTAACGTACCTGCCGCTCAAGATCCAGCAGACGCTGCCGTTCGGCGAAGCCGGCCGGGCGCCCGCTGCGGCGGCGCCCGCCGCATTGGGCGCGAAGCCGCAGAAACGCATGCCCGACGACGAGGACGAAGACTGATGCGACGGCTCACCACGCTCATCGGGGTCGCGGCGCTCGCTGCCTGCGCGACGAACCCGCAGGTCGACGAAGGCAAGCAGCTGATCGCGCAGGGCAACCTCGAGGAGGGGCTGGCGAAGCTCGAGCAGGCGTCGCGCGAGCAGCCGATGAACACCGCGGCGCGAAACGCCTACGTGACCCAGCGCGAGGCGATCGTCGGCGTGTACTTGCGCGAAGGCGACACGCTGCGCACCTGGGGCGATCTCGACGCCGCCGAGGCGAGCTACCGCCGCGCGCAGAATATCGCGCCGGGCTCGGCGTCGGTGCAGGCCGCCCTGGACGCCCTCGCCCGCGACCGGCGGCTGCTCGCGATGGTGCGCGAGGCCGACGAGGCGCTCAAGCGCGGCGATCTCGCGACCGCCGAGGCGAAGGCGCGCGCGGTGCTCGCCGAAGACGGCAACCAGCGCGGGGCGCGCGTGATCATGCGGGCCGTGGCCGAGCGGCGCGCGCAGGCCGCCTCCGCCGAGCCGAAGGTCAGCCTCGCGCTCGCGAAACCGATCACCCTCGAGTTCCGCGACGCGCCCATCCGCAGCGTGTTCGAGGTGATCTCGCGCTCGGCCGGGGTGAATTTCGTGTTCGACCGCGACGTGCGGCCCGACATCCGCGTCACGATCTTCGTGCGCAACACCCGGCTGGAGGACGTCATCAAGCTGATGCTCGTGACCAACCAGCTCGAGCGCAAGGTGCTGAACGAGAACTCGGTGCTCGTGTATCCGAACACCCCGGCGAAGCAGAAAGAGTACCAGGAGCTGGTGACGCGGAGCTTCTACCTCACCAATGCCGACGCGAAGCAGACCGCGGCGATGATCCGGGCGCTGGTGAAGACGCGCGACCTCTACATCGACGAGAAGCTGAACCTGGTCGTGATGAAGGACACCGCCGACGCGGTGCGGCTCGCGGAGCAGCTGGTTCTGACGCAGGATCTGAACGAGCCCGAAGTGATGCTCGAGGTGGAGGTGCTGGAAGTCGCCTCGAGCCTGATGCGCGAATTCGGCATCCGGTATCCGGAGCGCATCAACTACGGCGTCCTCTCCCCTGGCCTCGACACCTCGACCACCACCAACACCTCGACCGTGATCACCACGACGCAGCCGACGCCGCCGCCGTTCACCCTGTGGCGGCCGAGCACGTGGACGACGTTCGTCGCGAACCCGGTGTTCATCCTGAACCTGCGCCAGCTCGACGGCACGGTGAACCTCCTCGCCAACCCGCGCATCCGGGTCAAGAACCGCGACAAGGCGAAGATCCACATCGGCGAGCGGGTGCCGGTCATCACGACCACCTCGACCGCCAACGTCGGGGTGTCGTCCTCGGTGAGCTATCTCGACACCGGCCTCAAGCTCGACGTCGAGCCGAACGTCTACCTCGAGGATGAGGTGGCGATCAAGATGCAGCTCGAGGTATCGAACATCCTGGAGCAGCTGAACATCTCGGGGACGATCGCCTACCGGCTCGGAACGCGCAACACCGCGACCACGCTGCGGCTGCGCGACGGGGAGACGCAGGTGCTGGCGGGCCTCATCAGCGACGAGGACCGGCGGTCGGCGAACAAAGTCCCGTACCTCGGCGACCTGCCGATCACCGGGCGCCTCTTCTCCAACGTCAGCGACCAGCGCAACAAGACCGAGATCATCATGCTGCTCACGCCGCGCGTCGTGCGCAATTTCTCGCGGCCCGAAACGGTGGCGGCGCAGTTCTCCTCGGGCACCGACGCGAACCCCGGCGCGCCGCCGCTCAGGCTCGCCGCGACCGCATCCGGGGCGCTGGCGATCGCGCCGGGGGCCGGCGGGCCGGTGCCGCCGCCGAGCGCGAAGCCGCCGGCGCAGCTTCTGGGTGCGCCGCCGGCCGCGTCGCCCCAAGACCTCGTCGTCGCGCTCAGCGCGCCAGCCCAGGCGACCATCGGGCAGGAGTTCGTCGTCAACCTCGGTCTGCCGGGGCGAAACGAAGGCGCGAACGCGACGATCGAGCTCGCGTACGACCCGGCGGTGCTGAACGCGATCGGTGGCCAGCCGGTCGCGCCGCCGACCGCGCCCGGCACGCCGCCGCCGGCCGATCCCGGGCGCGCGCTGGTGTCGGTCGTGGCGGCCACGGTTGCCGGCGCGCCGGCCGTGCCGACGTCGGTGCGGTTCCGCGTCGTCGCGAAGGAGCCGACCACCACGACGATCAGTCTTTCGACCGTCGGCGGCACCGATGCGGCCGGGCGGCCGCTTGCCATTAGCACCCCGGGCGCGCTCACCGTCACCGTCGTGGGTGCGCAAGGGGCGAGATGAGCGGCGTGCGGTGTGGCGGGCCGGGGCCGCGCGAGCGCGGCTTCACCTTCATCGAGCTCGTCATTACCGTCGCCATCCTCGGCGTCCTGGCGCTGGTCGCGCTCCCGTTCGTCGAGCTCACCGCGAAGCGCGCGAAGGAGCAGGAGCTGCGGGTCTCGCTGCGGCAGATCCGCACCGCGCTCGACGAGTACAAGAAGGCGGTGGACGAAGGGCGGGTGGTGAAGAAGGCCGACGAGTCCGGCTATCCGCCGACGCTCGACGTGCTCGTCGAGGGCGTGCCCGACGCCGAGGATCCGAACCGGCGGCGGCGGCTCTATTTCCTGCGCCGGCTGCCGCGGGATCCCTTTTACGCCGATCCCGCCGCGCGGCCGTCGGAGACCTGGGGCAAGCGCAGCTACGAGTCGTCGCACGAGAACCCGGCGCCGGGCAAGGACGTGTTCGACGTCTACTCCGTCGCCGAAGGCACCGGCCTGAACGGCGTGCCGTACCGCCAGTGGTGAACCGCCGCGGCTTCACGCTGATCGAGCTGCTCGTCGTGATGGCGATCATCGCGACGCTGCTCACGATCGCGCTGCCGCGCTACTTCGGCAGCGTCGAGAAGTCGAAGGAGGTCACGCTGCGCCAGTCGCTCAACGTGATGCGCGACGCGATCGACAAGTTTCACGCCGACAACGGCCGCTATCCGGACAAGCTGGAGGAGCTGGTCGAGAAGCGCTACATCCGGGCGGTGCCGGTCGATCCGATCACCGACAGCGCGGGGACGTGGGTCGTCGTGCCGTCGCCGGATGCGGCCGCCAAAGGCGCGATCTACGACGTCAGGAGCGGCGCCGAAGGGAAGGCGAGCGACGGGAAGCCGTTCGCGGAGCTGTGAGCCCATGCGCGCCCGATCCGCAGCAAGCGCCGGCTTCACCTACGTCTGGCTCCTCCTCGCAGTCGCCTTCATGGCCGCGGGCCTTGCCGCGGTTGCGGAAGTCGCCACCACCGCGATGCGACGGGACAAGGAAGCCGACCTCCTCTTCGTCGGCGACCAGTTCGCGCGCGCGATCGCCCTCTATCGCGCGAGCTCGCCCGGCGCGCAGCAGTACCCGCAGCGGCTCGACGATCTGCTCGCCGACAAGCGCTTCCCGAACGTCCGCCGCCACCTGCGGCGCGTCTACCCCGACCCGATGACCGGCAGCGCCGACTGGGGCCTCGTCCGCGGACCGGGCGGCGGGATCGTCGGCGTGTACAGCCGCTCGACGACAAAACCGCTCAAGACGGCGAACTTCCCGAAAGGGTACGAGGGGTTCGCGGACGCCGCGAGGTACGCGGATTGGCGTTTCGTCGCTGGCGTAGACGGGAAGGATCGCAGCGGCGTCCACCGGCACCACCGCGCCGGGCGGCGGCGCCGCGACGCTGGCGCCGCCGTCGATCACGCTCCCGCAGGGCGGTGCGACGTTGGCACCTCCGTCCGTCACGCTCCCCCAGGGCGGTGCGACGTTGGCGCCTCCGTCCGTCACGCTCCCCCAGGGCGGTGCGACGTTGGCGCCGCCGTCGGCCACGCTAGAGCCGGCGGCGCCGCGTCCGACAGTGCGGGTGCCGGAGCGCAGCAGCTCGAGTACTACACGGTGACGCTGACCGACGTCCTGCTCGACGCCATCACCCAGACCGACGCCTCGCCTGCCGACGCCACCACGATCCTCGAGCAGGTGTCGATGAGCACGGCGAGGTTCAAGTTCGAGTACACGCCCCAGATCGCAAGGGCGCCGGGACTCCCGTCAGTTCGGCTGGGACTGCCTGCGAACAAAGACTCTGACGGCGTGGGCGGTAGCGCCCGCGCTGCCGCCCCGACCCGGCCCGCGCCCGGAGCGCCGCCCGGCGCCCCGCACACCGACTGCTCAGTCGGGCACGTGCAGCGTGCCGTTGCCTGAACCGGATGCGATGCTCATGTCGGCGAGCGCGCGGTAGTTGTTCCAGATCGGGGGCCGCCGGCAGCTCCTGCCGCGGTCGGGTCGGTCGGCACCACTATCGGCGGCGGCAGCGCGCTCCCCGAGGCCGGTCTTGCCGAGGCCGGCCGTCAGGAGATCGTCGTCAGCGCCGTTGTATTTCTTGCAAACGAGGCTAGACCGGACGAACCGCAAGCCGTCGTCATCGTCGTCGTCGTGCGCGAGCGCGGCGCTCGCCATCGCGAGCACGGCGGCGGCCGCGAGGCCGCGGAGAGTGTCGGCGCGCATTACACTTCCTCTTGTCGGTTGTGGGGAATCGCTTGCAACGCACAATGGCGCGAAGTCTAGCGTGCCCGGCCGAGTGACGGTGTTTCATCGCGTTGACAACCGCGGAGCGCGTATCGAGAATGGCGCGAGAGTGCACTCACGCGCGGGCATGCTCCCTCGCCCGCGCGTGACGCCTTCTCAAAACAGCACCAATCTTCGGGCGTCGCGGTCCCGCCCGACTTGCCCGGCGGCTCGTTCGCGTCGCCACAACATCAACAACGGGAGGAGCCCCATGCACGCGCCGAAGACTGCCGCCTACGCCGTCGCCGCCGCGCTCGCAGTCGCCGTGGTCGCCGTGCCGATGGTGGTCGCCCACAACGACGACTCGGATCGCGTCGACGACCTGCTGCGGGCCGTGAAGCGGGCGCGGATCATCGACCTCTCCCACACCTGGGACAAGAATTCGCCGATCGCCTCGGTCAACCCGTCGTACTCGTTCGCGCTCGATGCCACGCACGCGGGCACGCGCGGTGCGTTCGGCGACGAGCGGGCAGCTGTCGTTCACCTCGGAGGTCATGCATTTCAGCGGCCAGCACGGCGCGCCGAACATCGACGCGATCGGGCACATCGGGCGCGACGGCAAGCTCTTCGGTGGTGTCGACGCGGCGAAGTCGACCGAGGATCCCGACGGCATCGGCGCGAGCGGCGTCGGCGCGCAGCTCGCGATCGACCAGTTCCCGAAGGACCTGCTGATCAACCGTGGCGTGCTGCTCGACGTGGCGTCGATGATCCAGGGCAACCTCGACCCGCTGCCGGCCGACTTCGAGATCACCGCGAAGCATCTTGCGCAGGCCGCGGATCGCCAGCGCGTCAAGCTGCGGAAGGGCGACATCGTCTTCATCCGCACCGGCTGGGGGCCGTACTTCACGTCGGACCCGGCCACCTACGCCGGCGCCGCCTCGCCCGGCCCGGGGCTCGACGCCGCGGAGTTCCTGATCAGGCACGGCGCGCGCGTCGTCGGCAACGACACGCTGACCTTCGAGAAGCGTCCGCCGCTCGCGTTCCCGCCGCAGGTGCCGAAGTTCCAGGTGTTCCCGGTCCACATGCGGCTCATCACCGACAAGGGGATCTACATCATCGAGAACCTCGAACCTCGAGGGTCTCGCGAAGGCGCGGGCCTACGAGTTCGCCGTCGTGATCGCGCCGCTCAAGATCCTCGGCGGCACCGGCTCGGCGCTGCGCGCGTTCGCGCTGGTTGCGCGGGACGACTGAGCCGCGATGGCTCGCCCATGCGCGGCCCACTTGAAGGTCGTGGGCAGCGATCCCACGCGCGCTTCTCGCGCCCGACTGTCGCGGCGCAGCGTACGTCCCGATGAATTTCGTCGCGCGATCGCTTGACCGCCGCTCGCACGAGACCTATTCTGAAATCGCCAAGCAACGACGAACCGAGGGTGGCGTGCGTTAGCAACAGAATGAGCTCAGAGTCATCGTTCCGAATGGCTCGCATCGGAGGAGAAATCGAGCATGTGCAGACTTTGCGATGAAGGCAAGCTTCAGAACCACGACGACGTAGGCAGCCCGCAGAACCGTGACGACGAAGGCAAGCCCCCGGGCTATTTCGGCTCGCGACGCGATTTCCTGAAGGCGGCAACGGCGACCGGAGTCGCCGCCGGGGGTTCCGGTCTGTTCGCGGCGGGCCCCGCTGCGGCGCACGACGGGGGCCCGCCGGAAGATCACGGCCGACGCAAACGGCGCTACGTCATTCGCGGCGGTTCCGTGATGTCGATGGACCCGACGGTGGGCGATCTTGCCCGGGGCGACGTGCTGGTCGAGGGCAAGAAGATCCTTGCCGTCGGACCGAACCTGCACGCGGGCGACGCGGGAGAGATCGATGCGCGCGGCAAGATCGTCATGCCCGGCTTCATCGACACCCACCATCACCAGGCTTCGAGACGGCGCTGCGAAGCTCCTCCCTGACAGCATCCTGATCGACGACGGCTCGGGCACGGCCGAGCGCGGCACCGAACTACTTCGGCAACATCCTGCTCGGAGTTCGCGCCCAGTTACCGGCCGCAGGACGTCTACATCAGCGAGCTGTTCGGCGGGCTTGGCGCAGCTCGCCGACGGCGTCACGACGGTCCACGACGTCTCGCAGATCCATCACTCGCCCGAGCACTCCGACGCCGCCATCCAGGCTCTGTTCGATACCGGGCGCCGCGCCGCCTTCGGCTATTTCGAGAGCGCCGGGGCCGGCGTCTCGGCACCAATCCCGGCAACAAGTATCCGCAGGACGCCACCCGCATCAAGAAGCGGTGGTTCTCGTCCAGCGATCAGCTCGTCCACATGATCATGGGCGGCGAGGTCTACCTCGGCGACCGCTTCACACGGTAGCGTCCTGGGAGCTCGGGCGCCAGCTCGGACTCCAAATCGCGGCGCACATCCTCTCGCCGTTCGGGATCCGCTCGATCCTGGATCGTCTCGCCGACGGCACGCGGCTCACCGGCGGCATTCAGGCTCGGATGCCGACAACCTGTTCATCCATATGACCGGGATGTCCGACCAGCGCTGGGCGGAGGTCAAGGAGGTCGGCGCCCAGGTCTCGATCGCCTTCCCGATCGAGATGAACATGCGCCACGGGATTCCGCCCATCCACAAGATGCAGGAACTCGGCATCGAGCCGTCGCTGAGCACGGACGTCGAGACCAACCTGACGGCGGACTTCTTCACCCAGATGCGCTCGGCCATGACCATGCAGCGCATGGTGGTGAACCAGGACGATCCTCAACACGGGAGACTTCACAACCTTCATCGGCGGCGTCTCTCCGGGCTCGGCGTGGCCGCCGCCGCCGGCCCCGCCAGCGCCAGGCTCGCTGCCGCTGCTCAACGTGCGGGACGTGCTGCGCTACGCCACCATCAACGGTGCGAAACACCTGAGACTGGACGGCAAGACCGGCTCGCTCACGCCCGGCAAGGAGGCCGACATCATCATCCTCGACGCCGACCGCACATCAACGTGTTCCCGGTCAACCACGTACCGGGTGCTGTCGTGCAGCTGATGGAGCGCAGCAACGTCGAGACCGTGATCGTCGCCGGCAAAGTGCGTAAGTGGAAAGGGAAGCTGCTCGACGTCAACCTGCGCAGGCTGCGTCGGGAGCTGGAAAGCTCGCGCGACTTCCTCTTCAGCGCCGCGGGCGTCCCGCAGAATCTGTTCCGCTGAGCCGCGCAGTCCGCGGCGTAACGCGGGGCGGCCTCGGCCGCCCCGCGCATTTTCAGGCGCGGCTACCGCCGCGCAGCCTGAATCGCCTGCCAGACGCGGAACGGCGTCGCGGGCATTGCCATATCGCGCACGCCGAGCGGTGCGAGCGCATCGACAATCGCGGCAATGACCGCGGCCGGAACGCCGACCGTGCCGGTCTCCGCGCCGCCCTTGACGCCGAGCGGGTTGCCGGTCGTCGGCACGTTGCGCGTGTCGACCACCAGCGGCGGGAAGTCGTCCGCACGCGGCATCGCGTAGTCGCTGAACGACCCGGTGACGAGCTGGCCGTCCCCGTCGAACACGACCTGCTCGAGCAGCGCCTGCCCCGCGCCCTGTGCGATGCTGCCGTGGACCTGGCCCTCCAGCAGCAGCGGATTGATCACGCGCCCGACGTCGTCGACGCCGACGATCCGGTCGAGGCGCACGACGCCGGTCTCGGTATCGACCTCCACCTCGACCACGTAGCAGCCGTTCGGGTAGTTCTGCGGCGTGGCGGACCAGTGACCGATCCCCTCCAGGCCGGAGGCGAGCTCGGGCGGCAGCTTCGCGCCCCACTGATACGTCGCCTTCGCCGCGTCCCGCAGCGTCACCGACCGGTCGGTGCCCGCGACGACGAAGCGACCGCGCTCGAATGCGACGTCGGCTTCGTCCGCCTCCAGGAGGTGCGCGGCGACCCGCTTCCCCTTCTCGACGATCCGGTCCGCGGCCGCGCGCAGCGCCGAGCCGCCGACGGTGGCGGTGCGCGAGCCGAAGCTGCCGCGGCCGTACGACACCTGGTCGGTGTCGCCCTGGATCACTCGGATCCGCTCGAGCGGGAGGCCGAGCCAGTCGCCGAGCATCTGCGCGTACATCGTCTCGTGACCCTGGCCGTAGGAGAACGTGCCCGCGACGACGGTCGCATCGCCGGTCGGATCGAACCGGATCTCCATCCGGTCGGAGACCGTTGCGCACACCTCGATGTACATCCCAAGGCCGCGGCCGCGCCTGAGGCCGCGCGCCTCGCTCGCCGCCCGCCGGGCGGCGTAGCCGTCCCAGTCGGCCAGCGCGCGGGCGGCATCCAGGATCGCCTGGAATTCGCCGCAATCGTAGGTCTCGCCGATCGCCGTGCGATACGGGGTCGTCCCGATGAGATTGCGCCGGCGCAACTCGACCGGATCGACGCCGAGCTCGCACGCGGCCTGATCGAGCATCCGTTCCACGAGGTAGATCGCCTCCGGCCGGCCGGCACCGCGGTAGGTGGTGAGCGTGCGCGAGTGCGTGAGCACGCCGCGGACGGTGACGTGCATCGCCGGAATGGCGTAGACGCCGGACAGCATCCGCGCGCCGATGAGCGGCGGATGCGCGCCCGACGGTCCGACCTGGCACCCGAGGTTGTGATGGGTCGTCGCCCGGAAGCCGAGGATCCGTCCGGACGCATCGAACGCCATCTCGCCGTCCGCGAGCTGATCGCGGCCGTTGAAGTCCGCGAGGAACGACTCGCTGCGGTCCGCGATCCACTTGACCGGCCGGCCGATCCGCCGCGCCGCCCACAGCACCGCGACCTCTTCCGGGTACAGGCCGCCTTTCGTGCCGAAACCGCCGCCGACGTCGCGCGCGATGACGTGGATGCGATGCGCGGCGATCTTCAGGACGTGCTCGGCGAGGAGCTGCCGGATGCGGTGCGGATTCGCGGTCGAGGTGATGAGCCGGTAGCGTCCTTCGCCGCGGTCGAACGCGCCGACGCAGCCGCGCGGCTCGAGCGGGTTGCCGGCGAGCCGCTGGTTCAGCACGCGGACGCGCGTCACGTGCGCCGCGGCGGCGAACGCCGCGGCGGCGCGCGCGCGGTCGCCGAGCTCGTGCACGAAGCAGAGGTTGTCGGGCCGGTCGGACCAGACCGGCGGCGCGCCGTCGGCGATCGCCGCCGCAACGGTCGCCGCGGCCGGCCCCGGCTCGTACTCGATCGCGACCAGCTCCGCGGCGTCGAGCGCCTGCGCGCGGGTCTCGGCGATCACGATCGCGACCTCCTGGCCGACGCAGCGCACCCGATCGCGGGCGAGGGCGGGGAACGGGGTGCGAAACCACCTTCCGCCCATCACCGACGGCGGAATGCTCACGCAGGGGATGTCGCCGAGCGCATCGGCGGCGAGATCCGCGCCGGTGAGCACCGCGACCACGCCCGGCGAGGCGAGCGCGGCGGCGAGGTCGATCGACCGGATCCGCGCGGCGGCGTGCGGCGACCTGACGAACACGGCGCGCGCCGCGCCGGGCACGTCCCAGTCGTCCGCGTAACGCCCGGTCCCCGCGAGCATCCGCAGGTCCTCGATGCGTCGCACCGGGCGGCCGATCCCCCGGTCGGGGCTCGTGTCCGTCATCCGGGCGTTACATGAAGAACTCGAGCGGGGGCTTCGCGCCCCACTGGGTCGTCTCCTCGGCGGTGCCGGCGAACTTCGTCGGGCGATGCAGGTTGTTGACGACGTCGCCGTCGGTGTAATGCTCGACCCGGTTGCCGAAGGGATCGCGCCAGTAGTCGAAGATCTGGCTGCCGAGGAGGTGCCTGCCGACGCCGCAGTCGAGCCGGTAGCCGCGCTCGACCAGGTAGTCGTGCGCCCCCATCACGGCGTCCAGGTCCTGCATCTCGAACGACGAGTGATGCACGTCGGGCGCATCCGACTGGGTGACGAGCAGGGAGTGGTGATCGACGAACTCCGCGCCGCGATCGCAGCGCAGGAAGGTGCCGATCACCCGCGTTTCGTCGCCGGGCACGCACAGGTAGTCGGACGGCAGCAGGCCGAGGCGGTCGGCGAACCAGCGGACCGCGGCGTCGTGATCGCGCACCTTGAGCACGCAGTGCCCGAGCCGCAGGACCCGCCCGGGCTCGCGCGGCGGCCGGAGCGGCGCGTTCATCCGCTGCTTGGTGGTCGCCGCGTTGAAGGGGCTCGGATCGCGCACCGGGAGCGCCGGCGCCGGCAGGATGCCGTGGACCGCCTCGACCCGATGTCCGTCCGACGTGGTCATCACGACCCGGTTGCCGCCGCCCGGCGCGGCGATGTGCTCGATCCCGGACGATCCGGGCAGCGCGGCGAGCGCCTCCAGGTCGGCGCGCGCGTCGACGCGGAACGCGACGCCGAGGAATGCGTTCTCCGTTCCGCGGCGGGAGACGTGGAGGTAGGGCGCGGTTGCCGCGCCCCGCATGTAGAGCGCGTCGGGAGCGCGGGCGGTCCGGACGAGGCCGAAGTCGGTGAGGAACGCCTCCATCCGGTCCAGGTCGGTCACCTGGTACGACACGTAGGCGATGTCGGCGGCGCGGACCATGATCTCCATTGACGTGTTTCGTAACATGTTACCATACACATCTGATATCGCCTTGCCGGAGCCCCGCCCGATGCCCAGGATCCAGCGCGCCGCAGCCGCGCGCGTAGCCGAGCCGCCGCCCGAGCGGCGCCCGGCGAAGGAGCCGCCACTGCTCGCGCCGGCGCCCAAGGTCTCGCTGGGAGAGGAGGCGTACGAGGCGATCAAGTGGCGCATCCTCAAGATGGAGATCGCGCCGGGCACATTCCTCAACGTCCAGGAGCTCGCGAACGCCCTCGAGCTCGGGCGCTCGCCGGTGCACTACGCGGTCCTCAGGCTCCAGCACGACGGCCTGCTCGAGGTGCTCCCGCGCAAGGGGATCGTCGTTCGCGCGTGGTCGCGCGACGACATCGCGCAGGTGGTCGAGGCGCGCGTGCCGCTCGAGGTCGAGATGGCGAGGCTCGCCGCCGAGCGCGCGGACAAGCAGCAGGTCCGGGCGCTGAAGGCGCTGCTCGCGAACGGGCCGGAGCTGATCGCCGCGGGCGACCGCGAAGGCCTCATGCGGCTCGATCGCGAGCTGCATCACGGACTCGCGGAGTGCACGCGGAACCCGACGATCGTCGAGATCCAGGGCCTCCTGCACCAGCGCTCGACGCCCCTCTGGTTCATCAACCTCGCGGACCGCCGCGAATACGCGCAGGTGCAGGGCGAGCACGAGCGGATCGTCTCCCGCGTCGCGGCCGGCGATCCCGGCGGCGCCGCAGCCGCGATGCAGGCCCACCTGGGCGCGCTCGCCCGCCGCTAGGCGCTTACTCGAAGGAACCTGCATGGACGAATCGAAGATCCACATCCGCACGCCGGTCGGCGAGGTCCTGGTGTCGAAGGGCGACCTCGACCCGGCGAGATGGCTGCACTTCCCGGCGACCGGGCTGCGGCAGTACGTGCTCTGGGTGCACCCCGAGTCCGGCGCGAGCATCGCGCTCCTCGACTTCCCCGAGGGTTCCGGCGTGCCGGAGAAGCACACCCACGCGTCCAACCAGTTCATGTACTGCCTCGAAGGCGAGTACGAGTACACCGACTCGAAGATCGTGCTCAAGCCGGGCGACTTCTACATGAACCCGAAGGACAACCCGCACGGCCCGACGCGGGCGAACAAGCGGAGTCTCCTGCTCGAGGTCTACGACGGCCCGCACTACTACGAGGCGCCGCAGTACCACACGAAGGAGACGATCGGGAAGGTCGTCGCCCGGCCCGGCGGGAAATGAACCCGCGCGAGCTCGACGTCGTCATCGCGGGCGCCGGCATCGGCGGCCTGACCGCCGCGCTGCAGCTCGCGGCGATCGGCTGCCGGGTGCGCGTCTTCGAATCCACCCCGGAGATCCGGGAGCTCGGCGTCGGCATCAACGTCCAGCCGCACGGCGTGAAGGAGCTGGACCGCCTCGGGCTCGGCAAGCCGTTGGCCGATTCCGGCGTGGCGGTCGCGGAGCTGATCTACTTCAACAGGCACGGCCAGGAGATCTGGCGCGAGCCGCGCGGCCTCGCCGCCGGCTATCGCTGGCCCCAGTGCGCGATCCACCGCGGACGGCTGCAGGGGCTGCTCCACCGCGGGACGGTCGAGCGGCTGGGCGCCGGCGTGATCCGCCCCGGCCATCATCTCGCGAGCTTCGAGCAGGACGAGCGGGGCGTAACGCTCAACTTCGTCGACAAGCGCTCGGGCGCGAGCCTCGGCGCCGAGCGCTGCGACGTCCTGATTGCCGCCGACGGCGTGCATTCCACCGTCCGCCGGCATTTCTATCCGCAGGAGGGCGACCCGCGCTTCTCCGGTCAGCTCATGTACCGCGGCGTGTCCGACTGGACCCCCTACCTCGGCGGCCGCTCGATGTTCATGGCCGGCCACAACCTGCAGAAGTTCGTCGGTTATCCGATGAGCGGGGACGCGGAGCGCGCGGGCCGGTGCGAGCTCAACTTCGTGGCCGAGAAGACCATCCCGCCCGACACGCCGATGGTGCGCGAGGAGTACAACCGGCGCGCCGACCTCGCCGAGATCCTGCCGGTGTTCGAGGGCTGGCGCTTCCCGTGGCTCGACATACCGGCGGTGATGCGCGCGTGCAAGGAGCTCTACGTCTTTCCGAAGGTCGATCGCGACCCGATCCCGCGGTGGAGCTTCGGCCGCGTGACGCTCCTCGGCGACGCCGCGCACCCGATGCATCCGGCCGGGTCGAACGGCGCGACGCAGGCGATCGTCGACGCACCGGCGCTCGCCAAGGCGATCCTGGGCGAGCCCGACCCGGTCGCGGCGCTTGCCGCCTACGAATCCGTGCGCCGCGCCGCGGTGTCGGCGCTGGTGAACGTGAACCGCAACCAGATGGGACCCGAGAAGGTGATGATCCTGGCCGAGGAGCGGGCGCCGGACGGCTTCTCGAACGTGCTGGACGTGCTCACGCGCGAGGAGCTCGAGACGACCTCGCAGAACTACCGGCGGCTCGCGGGGTTCGACCAGGCGGCGATGGATGCGCCCGACCCGGTGCTCGACGCCCAGCGGGCATGAGCGGAGCCGAGAACCAACTCGCGCCGGGGAGGCGCTCAACCGAGGAGAGGTCATGAACAAGCTCATTACCAGTGCGGCGCTCATGCTCGCGTCGCTCGCCGCGTTCCCGCCGGGCGCGCTCGCGCAATCGAGCGCGATCGACCAGCGGCTCGAGAAGGCGCTGCGCGAGCTCGGGTTTCCGGACGGGAAGCTGCCGCCGCTGAAGCCGGCGTTCGGCAACTACGTGGACACCGTGCAGGTGGGCAACCTCCTCTTCCTCTCGAGTGCCGCGCCGCAGCGGCCGGACGGCCAGTTCGTCAGGGGCCGCGTGCCCGACCAGGTGAAGGTCGAGGACGCCGCCGTCGCGGCGAAGCTCGCCTGCGTGCGGCAGGTGAACCGGCTGAAGCTCGCGCTGGGCGACCTCAACAAGGTGAAGCGCATCGTCAACGTGCGCGGCAAGACGCTGGCGCAGGAGGGATTCACCGACCACGGGAAGATCACCGACGCGTGCTCGGCGTTCTTCGTCGAGGTGTTCGGCGACGCCGGCAAGCACACGCGCACCTCCGAAGGCCTCTCGTCGGCGCCGTTCGGCGTCACCTTCGAGGTCGACGTGCTCGTAGAGCTGAACTAAGGAGACACCGATGTCGACTCAGCGCAACTGGTTCCAGGCTCTGCTGGCGGGTGCGGTCCTGGCCGGTGCCGCCGGCCTCGCGCACGCGCAGGCGTTCCCGTCCCGTCCGGTCACCATCGTCATCCCGTTTCCGCCGGGCGGGATCTCCGACAACAGCACGCGGGTGATCGCGCAGAAGGCCGCGGCCGGCCTCGGCCAGCCGATCGTGATCGAGAACCGCCCGGGCGCCGGCGGACAGATCGGCGCCGACGTGGTCAAGAGCGCCAAGCCGGACGGCCACACGCTCTATCTCGCGAACATCGGCTCGCACGGGATCAACCAGAGCCTCTACTCCAGGCTCTCGTACGATCCGATGAAGGATTTCGAGCCGATCACCATCCTCTTCAGCTCGCCGAACCTCGTGGTCGTGCCGGCCTCGAGCCCGGTCAAATCGATGGCCGAGCTGATCGCCTACGCGAAGACGAAACCCGGCAAGGCGAGCTACGGCTCGCAGAGCATCGGCAGCGGCGGGCATCTGTCGGGCGAGATCGTGAAGGCGAAGAACGGCCTCGACCTCGTGCACGTGCCTTACAAGGGCTCGGCGCCGGTGCTCACCGACCTCGTGGCGGGCCGGATCGACTTCCTGTTCGACCCGATCACGACCGCGCTGCCGTTCGTGAAGGATGGGAAGCTCCGCGCCCTCGCCATCACCGCCGACAAGCGCTCGCCGCTCGTCCCGGACGTGCCGACGCTCGCCGAGCTCGGGTACGCCGGCTACGACGTCAACCCGTGGTTCGGGCTCGCCGCCCCGGCGGGCACGCCGCGCCCGATCATCGACCGCCTCAACGCGGAGTTCGCCAAGGCGGCGAAGGATCCGGAGGTCGTCAAGCGCCTCGCCGACCAGGGCATCGAGGCGACGAGCATGACGCCCGAGCAGTTCGCCGCGTTCATCAGGTCCGAGACGGCGCGCTGGACCGAGGTCGTCAAGATCTCGGGGGCGAAGGCGGACTAGGCTCGTCAGCTCTTCGTCACGGGGATCGTCGCGCGCGTCGCCGGCGCACGCAGGAACTCGAAGTCCACGCCCTTGTCGGCCTGCGTGACGCTCTCGAGGAAGAGCCTGCGATAGCCGCGTTCGGCGGTCGGCGGAGTGATCGGGCGCTCCGCCGCGCGCCTGGCAAGCTCCTCCGCCGAGACGAGCAGCGTCAGCTCGCGCCCCTTCACCGACAGGCGGATCCGATCGCCGCTCCGCACGTGCGCGAGCGGCCCGCCCACCGCCGACTCCGGCGTCACGTGGAGCACGATCGTGCCGGAGGCCGTGCCGCTCATCCGCCCGTCGGAGATGCGCACCATGTCCTTCACGCCGGCGCGCGCGAGCTTCTTCGGGATCGGCAGATAGCCCGCTTCGGGCATGCCGGGCGCGCCCTTGGGGCCGATGCTCTTCAGCACCAGGATGTCGTCCGCCTTCACGTCGAGGCCGGGATCGTCGAGCCGGCTCGCCAGGTCCTCGGCGTTCTCGAACACCACGGCTCTTCCTTCGTGTTCCATGAGCGCGGCCGAAGCCGCCGACTGCTTGATGATCGCGCCGCCCGGCGCGAGGTTGCCCTGGAGCACCGCGATGCCGCCCTGCGGATAGATCGGCTTCGCCAGCGGGCGCACCACGTCCTGCGCAAAGCCGGGGCCGGCGCGCTCGATCTCCTCGCCCAGCGTGCGGCCGGTCACGGTCAGCGCGTCCAGGCGCAGCAGCGGTTTGAGCTCGCGCAGCAGCGTGGGCATGCCGCCGGCGTGGTGGAAGTCTTCCATATAGTGTTGGCCGGAAGGCTTGAGGTCGACCAGCACCGGCGTTTCGCGGCCCATGCGGTCGAGCGCCTTCAGGTCGATGTCGAAGCCCATCCGTCCGGCGATCGCGGTCAGGTGGACGATGCCGTTCGTCGAGCCGCCGATGGCGAGCAGCACGCGCATCGCGTTCTCGAACGCGGCGGCGGTCAGCACCTTGTCGATGGTGAGCCGCTCGCGGCCGATCTGCACCGCGGTGGCACCGGTGAGCTCCGCGATGCGGATGCGGTCGGCGGTGGTGGCGGGCGGCGACGCGCCGCCGGGCACCGTCATGCCCAGCGCCTCCGCGATGCACGCCATGGTGCTCGCCGTCCCCATCACCGAGCAGGTGCCGACGCTCGCGACGAGCTGGTTGTTGACGTCGGCGATCTCCTGCTCGTCGATCTCCTCGGCGCGGTAGCGGCCCCAGTAGCGGCGGCAGTCGGTGCAGGCGCCGACGCGCTCGCTGCGATGCGAGCCGGTGAGCATCGAGCCGGTGACGAGCTCGATCGCCGGGATTCCCGCCGACGCCGCGCCCATCAGCTGCGCCGGCACGGTCTTGTCGCAGCCGCCGATCAGCACCACCGCGTCCATCGGCTGCGCGCGGATCATCTCCTCGGTGTCGATCGACATGAGGTTGCGCATGTACATGCTGGTCGGGTGCGCGAAGCTCTCGTGGATCGAGATCGTCGGGAAATCCATCGGCAGGCCGCCGGCCAGCATGACGCCGCGCTTCACCGCTTCGACGAGCTGCGGCGCGTTGCCGTGGCACGGGTTGAACGCGCTGCCGGTGTTGGCGATGCCGACGACCGGCCGGTCGAGCGCCTGGTCGGAGTAGCCGGCGCCCTTGATGAAGGCCTTGCGCAGGAAGAGCGAGAAGTCGCGGTCGCCGTAGCTCGTCAGCCCCTTGCGCAGTCCGCCTGGATCTTCCGCGGAGGATGCGGACTGCTTCGCGGGCCGGGTGGAGTCTCGCTTGGGCATGGTATGCGCCTTCCGATCTAGAACATGGTGTTGTCGTTGGCCGAGGTCGCGGGGACGACCTGCAGCACGTCCCAGTGCTCGACGATTTTCCCGTCGTCGTCGAGCCGGAAGATGTCGATCCCGGCGTAGTCCTCGCCGCCCGGCCACTGCTGGTGGCAATGGAGGACGACGTGGTTCCCCTCGGCGATCGCCCGCTTGAAATGCACGCGCTTGCCGGGGTATTCCCGCGCCATGCGCTCGAAGTAGGCGACGAACGCCTCCTTGCCGTCGGCGACGTGGGGGTTGTGCTGGACGTAGACGTCGCCGGCGTACCTGCGGATCGCCTCGGCCGGCTCGGCACCGGTTGAACATCAGGTCGTAGAACGCCGTCACCGCCTGCTTGTTCCGCTCGAGCTTGGGGTCCATCGAGTGTCCTCCGGTGCGCATGAATGATAATCTCTCCCGATGGCCCACAGCGATTTCGCGACCCCGGTCACCGCAGGCGAGGTGCGATCCTTGCGCGTCGGCGACACCGTGACGCTGAACGGCACGCTGTACGGCATCCGCGACGCGACCCAGATCCACATGTTCGACCGCGGGCGGCGCACGCGCTTCGATCTCGCCGGGCACGCGGTGATCCACACCGCGCCGAACGTCAGGAAGGTGCCCGCCTCGGCCGAGCATCCGACGGGCTACGCCCCGGTCTGCATCGGCACCACGACCAGCGCGCGCATGGAACGGTTCTCGCGGCCGCTGATCGCCGAGTACGGCGTGCGCATGATCATCGGCAAGGGCGGGCTCGGCGAGGACTCGGCTGGCGGCGTTCCGCGATCTCGGCGGCGTCTATCTCGCGATCATCGGCGGCACCGCCGCGCTCGAGACGACCTGGGTCGAGGCGATCGAGGACGTCGACCTCGACGACCTCAACCCGGAGAGCCTGTGGAAGTTCCGCGTCAGGGGTTTCGGTCCGCTCCTCGTCGGGATGGACAGCCACGGCGGCAGCCTCTACCGCGACGTCGCGTCGGCCGCCAAGTCGAAGCGCGACGCAGTGCTCGCTTCGCTCGGCGTCAAGGACCGCTGACCGCGGCATGCGGGAAGTCAGGACCGATCTCCTCATCCTCGGCTCCGGCGGCGCCGGCCTCTTCGCCGCCCTGCACGCGCACGCCGCGAACCCGCAGCTCGACGTCACGATCGCGGTGAAGGGGCTCCTCGGCAAGTGCGGCTGCACGCGCATGGTCCAGGGCGGCTACAACGTCGCGCTCGCGGCCGGCGACTCGGTCGAGCGCCACTTCATGGACACGATCGAGGGCGGCGCGTGGCTGCCGCACCAGGAGCTCGCCTGGAAGCTGGTGACCGGCGCGGTCGAGCGCATCCACGAGCTCGAGAACGAGCTCGGCTGCTTCTTCGACCGCAACCCGGACGGGACGATCCACCAGAAGGCGTTCGCCGGCCAGACCTTCGACCGCACGGTGCACAAGGGCGACCTGACCGGCATCGAGATCATCAACCGCCTCGCCGAGCAGGTGTGGGCGCGCGGCATCGGGCGGCTGGAAGAGCATCGCGCGGTCGAGCTCGTGCGCACGCGCGGCGGCGAACGGATCGCCGGCGTGCTGCTCGTCGACATGCGCACCGGCGAGTTCGTGCTCGCGCGCGCCCGCGCGGTCGTGCTCGCGACCGGCGGCGGCCCGACGATGTACCGCTATCACACGCCGTCCGGCGACAAGGCCTGCGACGGCCTCGCCATGGCGCTGCGCGCCGGGCTGCCGCTGCGCGACATGGAGATGGTGCAGTTCCATCCGACCGGCCTCCTCGCCGGGCCGCACACGCGCATGACGGGCACCGTGATCGAGGAGGGCCTGCGCGGCGCCGGCGGCTGGCTGCTCGACGGCGCGGGCGAGCGGTTCATGGCGCGCTACGACCCGCGCGGCGAGCGGGCGACGCGCGACATCGTGTCGCGGGCGATGTTCACCGAGATGCGCAAGGGCAACACCACGCCGCACGGCGGCCTCTACATCGCGATGGGCCACCTCGGGCCGGAGAACGTGCGGGCGCAGTTCAAGGGCATGGTCGAGCGCTGCGCCGACTGCGGCTTCGACCTCGCCGGCGGGCGAGTCGAGGTGGTGCCGACCGCGCACTACATGATGGGCGGCGTCGAGTTCGACGCCGACTGCACCACCGCGCTCGCCGGCCTCTTCGCGGCGGGCGAGGACACCGGCGGCGTGCACGGCGCGAACCGGCTGGGCGGGAACGGCGTGGCGAACTCGACGGTGTTCGGCGCGGTCGCCGGCGAGTCGGCGGCGGCATGGCTTGCCCGTCACGGCGATTTCGCCGAGCCCGACCCGGCGGCGATCGAGCGTGCGCGGGCGGCGGCGCTCGCGCCTTTCGATCGGCCGGCGGGCGACCTCGACGCGATCCGCGAGGCGCTCTACGACCTGATGTGGAACGACGTCGGCATCCTGCGCGACGGGCCCGGGTTGCGGCGTGCGCTCGGTGCGCTCGACGAATTGCACGCGCGCCTCGCGCGCACCGGCCTCGCGGACCCGACGCGCGCGTTCAACCTCACGTGGCACGACTGGCTCAACCTCGACAGCCTGCTCGGCGTGAGCAAGGCGATCGCGCACGCCGCGCTCGCCCGCGAGGATTCGTGCGGGGCGCATTACCGCGAGGACTTCCCGCGCAGCGCCGATCCCGCCGCCGCGGCGTTCACCCGGATCCGGCGTCGGGGCGACGGATTCGCGCTCGAGTTCGTCCCGGTCGAGTTCACGCGCGTGCGACCGGGCGAAACGCTGCTCAAGGAGGCGGCGTGAACCGCGGCGCGGACGTCGTTGCACGGACGCTGGTGCGAGCGGGCGTCAAGCGGGTCTTCGCGCTGTCGGGCAACCACGTGATGTCGATCTTCGACGCAGCGCCGGCGGCGGGGCTCGACCTCGTCCACGTCCGCCACGAGGCCGCCAGCGTGCACATGGCCGACGCTTGGGCGCGGCTGACGGGCGAGGTCGGCGTCGCGCTCGCGACCGGCGGGCCCGGGCATGCGAACGCGGTGCCGGCGCTCTATACCGCGCTCGCATCGGAGTCGCCGGTGGTGCTGCTGAGCGGGCATTCGCCGCTCGACGAGATGGGCCGCGGCGCGTTCCAGGAGATGCGCCAGGCCGATCTCGCGGCGCCGCTCGCGAAGGCGTCGTGGGCGGTGACGTCGGCGGCCGCGCTCGCGGCGGACGTCGCGCGCGCGATGCGGATCGCGGCGGGCGGCCGGCCGGGGCCGGTGCACCTCAGCCTGCCGTCCGACGCCCTGGATGCCGTCGTCGCCGACGCCGCGCTGCCCGACGCGGGTGCGTTCGCCGCGTCGCCCGCGCCGCTCGCGCCGGCGGCGGCGGAGGCGGTGCTCGGCGAGCTTGCGCGCGCGGCGCGTCCGCTCATCCTCGTCGGCCCCGCGCTCGTCCGCGGGGCGGGCCGCGAGGCGGCGCGGCGGCTCGAAGCCGCCACGCGGATTCCGCTGGCGGGGATGGAGAGCCCGCGCGGCTTGAGCGAGCCTGCGCTCGGCGCGCTCGCGGAGATGCTGCCGCAGGCGGACCTGATCGTGCTGCTCGGCAAGGCCCTCGACTTCGGGCTGAAGTTCGGCCGGCCGCCGGCGATCGCGCCCGGCTGCCGGTTCGTCCACGTCGATCCCGATCCAGCGATCCTCGAACGCACTGCGCGCGAAGTCGGCGCGCGGCTCGCGTTCGGCGCCGTCGCCGACTCCGGCGTGGCCGCGGCGGCGCTCGCGGAACTGGCCGCGAAGCGCACCTGGCCGAAGAGCGGCTGGTTCGACGAGGTGAGCGCCGCGATCGCCTACCGGCCGGCGGCGTGGACGACGGTGTCGTCGGCGCGCGACGGCCGGGTGCATCCGGTGGAAGTCTGCCGCGCGGTGCAACGGATCCTCGACCGCCACGAGGACGCGGTGCTGGTTTCCGACGGCGGCGAGTTCGGGCAATGGGCCCAGGCGTGTCTCACCGCGCGCCACCGGGTCACCAACGGTCCCGCCGGCGCGATCGGCGCGGCGGTGCCGTTCGCGGTGGCGGCGCGGCTCGCGTTCCCTGTCCGCGCCGGTCGTGGCGATGTCGGGCGACGGCTCGTTCGGATTCCACCTGGCCGAGTACGACACCGCCGTGCGGCACGACGCGCCGTTCGTCGCCGTCGTCGGGAACGACGCGCGCTGGAACGCCGAGCACCAGATCCAGATCCGGGCGTACGGCGCCGAACGCGCGGTCGGCTGCGAGCTGCTCCCGACGCGCTACGATCTCGTCGCCGCCGCGCTCGGCGGCCACGGCGAGCACGTCGAGCGCGCGGCGGACCTGGCCGCGGCCCTCGACCGCGCGTTCGCGTCGCGCCGGCCGGCCTGCGTGAACGTCGCGATCGAAGGCCTGGCGGCGCCGGACTTGTCGAAGAAGGAATGAAGGAGGGTGTCGCCATGAAAAAGCTCGCCGCCGCCCTGATCGGCCTCGCCGTAGCGTCCGTAGCGCTCGCGGCCGAAGTCGCCGGCATGAAGCTCGACGACAAGGTGCGGATCGCGCCGAACACGCCGGAGCTCGTGCTGAACGGCGCCGGGATCCGCACGCGCTTTTTCGTCAAGGTCTACGTGGGCGGGCTGTATTTGCCGGAGAAGAAGACGGCGGCCCCCGACGTGCTCGCGCTCGGCGGCGCGAAGCGGATCCAGCTCGCGATGCTGCGCGACCTGACGGCGCAACAGCTCGCGGACGCGCTCAACGAGGGCTTCGCGGCCAACAATCCGCCGGCCGACCAGGAGCGCTACAAGGGCCAGCTCGCCGAGCTGCTCGCGGTGATGAACGCTCTCGGCCAGGCGAAGCAGGGCGAGGTCATCGCGCTCGACTTCGTGCCCGACTCGGGCACGCGCGTGCTGGTGAACGGCGTGGCGAAGGGGAAACCGATTCCCGACGAGGGCTTCTACCGCGCGATCCTGAAGGTCTGGCTGGGCGACAAGCCGGCCGACGCGGACCTCAAGCGCGGCCTGCTCGGGCAGGGCTAGCGCGCCGACCGCGGCGTCACTTCGGCGCCGACCCGAGAAACTGGGCGAGCAGGCCGGTCGCGAGCGGCGCCAGCACGCCCGCGGTCTTGAGGAAGAACGCGAACGGGGTGGTGTCGGCGAAGCCGTGGCGCTTCAGCCACGCCTCGCGCTCGAACTGCGGGTCGGCCCGGATCTCGGCCCCGATCAGCTCCTGCAGCCGCCGCTGCTGCAGCACGCCCACCGGGATGAAGATCACGGCGGCGAAGCCGGAGAAGAGGATGCCGGCGCCGGCCGCGGCCGAGTGCGCGAGCTGGCCGAGCGCGCCGGCGAGGCGCGACAGGTCCGGGATCAGCTCGTAGGGCCCGGCGAGCGCGCGCGCGACCTCGGCCGGCCACGACACGAGGATGTGGAGCTGCAGGACGAGGAGGACGAGGAACACGCCCGCGGACCAGAGCATCAGCTGGAACCGCTGGAAGAGCGTGTAGAGCTCCTCGACGTCGGCGGTGCGCGACTTCAGCCCGAGCGTCGCGGCGCCGAACGCGAGCGCGACCACGCCGCCCGCCGCGGCGGCGCCGTTCAGCGCGAACGCGATCTCGAGCGCGCCCTGCATCGCGACCAGGCCGAGGCGGTCCAGCTGCAGCAGGAGCTCGTGGATCGAGCCGAAGCCCATCAGCGTCAGCAGCGTGACGTGGACGAAATCGTCGATGCCGGTGCCGTCGCGGGAGTTGACCAGCCAGCCGAGCCCGAGCGCGAGCACGTAGATCCCGAGCTGGAGCACGCTGATCGGCCGGCGCCACTCCGCCGGCAGCGCGTCGCAGGTCTCGTGCCAGACGCGCCAGCCGATCACCGACGCCCACACGAACGCGGCGAGCATCAGGACCGAGGTGGCCGCCCACAGGATGAGCCCCCGGCCGAACGCGAGCCGGGGCACGCTCAGCGGGGCGGCCGCGAGGAAGCCGAGCTCCAGCATCACCCACGCCCAGTAGGCCGCGACCGCGGCGAAGAACGCGCCGAGCCCGAGGATCGGCAGCGCCCAGACGACGACCCACGCGCGCCCGACCGGCGGCGCCGCCTCGATCACCATGGTCGGGCGTTGGTTTTCCGTCGGTGCGGTCGTTCGGGCCATCGGGAGCCAAGGTAGCGAAGTCGCGCGCGCGGCGCACTATGCCGGACGGACTACGGATCGCGCGTCTCCCGCATTGCGGAACCTCGGCCATGCCGACGCGCCCCGCCACCGGCTACAATCGCAGCGCGTTTCGACCATAACGATTACGGAGGCAGGCATGAGGAGCATCACGCGCGCACTCGCGGCCGCGGCGGCAATCGGATTCGCCGCCGGCGCGACGGCGCAGGACAAGGTCACCATCTCGATCGCCACCGGACCCACCAGTGGCGTCTACTACCCGATGGGCGGCGGCATCGCGAACGTGCTGTCGAAGTACGTGCCCGGCTACGCGGCGAACGCCGAGTCGACCGCCGGCTCGGTCGCCAACATCCAGCTCATGGGCCAGAAGAAGTCCGACCTCGCGCTGTCGATGGCGGACGCGGCGTGGGACGGGCTGCGGGGCGAGGGCAAGTTCTCGGGCAACGCGGTGCCGCTGCGCACGCTGATGGTCGCCTATCCGAACCGGATGCACGTCGTCACGGTGGACGGCACCGGCATCGCCAAGTTCGCCGACCTCAAGGGCAAGCGCGTGTCGACCGGCGCGCCGAACAGCGCGACCGAGCTGATGGCGCAGCGCGTGCTCGAGGCGATGGGCCTCGACATGTCGAAGGACATCCGCCGCGAGCGGCTCGATCCGGGCAAGTCGTCGGACGCGATCAAGGACAAGAAGCTCGACGCGTACTTCTGGGTCGGCGGCATCCCGACTTCGGCGGTGACCGACCTCGGCGCGACCCCCGGCACGAAGCTGAAGCTCGTCGATCACGCCGACGCCGTCGATCCGATGAACAAGAAGTACGGGCCGCTGTACGTGCGCGACACGATCCCGGCGAAGTCCTATCCCGGCCAGGACGCGCCGAACCAGGTCGCCACGGTGTGGAACCTGATCATCGCCCGCGCCGACATGCCCGACCAGGTCGCCTACAACATCGTGAAGACGATCTTCGACAAGAAGGAAGAGCTGATCCAGGTCCACAAGGAAGCCGCGAGCTTCGAGCTGAAGACGCAGTCGAACACCGCCTCGCCGCTCCCGTTTCACCCGGGGGCGATCAAGTACTTCGCCGAGAAGGGCATCCAGCTCAAGTAGCCGCGCGCGCGAGCGGCACGAAGCCCCGCTCCGGCGGGGCTTCTTGCTTGCGGCGGCGTGGCCGATAATTCCGGCGCTCCACGGGAGGAGGGACCCATGGCGGACACGACGCCGAAGCCGGCGGCAGAACCGGTCGTCACCGAAGAGAGCCTGAAGAAGGCCGAGGAGTTCATCGAGGCCGAGGAGGGCGCGACCAACCGCTTCGCAGGCCGCTGGGGCGTGTTCCTCACCGCCGTCGCGGTCGCGATGTCGCTCTTCCACCTGTACTCCGCGTACGGGGTGATCACGACGACCACGCTGCGCTACGCGCACGTCGGGTTCGTGCTCTTCCTCGTCTTCCTGCTCTTCCCGGTCACGAAGAGCCGGCGCAACCGCTTCAGCTGGATCGATCTCGGGTGCGCGATTCTCGGCGTCGCCACCGTCGTCTACGCCATCTGGGGCGGCGACGACTTCCTCGACCGCAGCACCGCGCCGAACCGGCTCGACATGGTGATGGGCATCGCGCTCGTGCTGCTGGTGCTCGAGGCGGCGCGGCGCTCGACCGGCTGGATCATGCCGTTGGTGGTGATCCTCTTCCTCGCGTACGCGATGCTCGGGCCGTACCTGCCCGACCCCTGGCGGCACCGCGGCTACGACCTCGGGCGGCTCGTCGGCATCGATGTACATGACGCTCGAGGGCATCTTCGGGACCGCGGTCGACGTGTCGTCGTCGCTGATCATCCTGTTCACGATCTACGGCGCGTTCCTGCAGTTCTCCGGCGCCGGCAAGTTCTTCCTCGACTTCTCGTTCGCCGCCCTCGGCGGCAAGCCGACCGGCGCCGGCCGCACGATCGTGCTCTCGTCGTTCCTGCTCGGCGGGCCGTCGGGCTCGGGCGTGGCGACGACGGTGACGCTCGGCACCGTCGCCTACCCGATGCTCGCGAAGGCGGGCTACGAGCGGAACGCCGCCGGCGGACTGCTCGCTGCGGGCGGGCTGGGCGCGATCCTCTCGCCGCCGGTGCTCGGCGCGGCCGCGTTCCTGATCGCCGAGTTCCTGAAGATCTCGTACCTCGACGTCATCAAGATGGCGGCGATCCCGACCTGCCTCTACTACCTGTCGCTCCTGCTGATGGTCGAGATCGACGCGCGCAAGTACGGGATGCGCCCGGTCGACTTCGGCGTGCGCCCCGGCGTGTGGCAGCTCACCAAGACGATGGGATTCCACTTCCTCTCGCTCGTCGCGATCATCGTCTTCATGCTGCTCGGTTTCTCGCCGATCGGGTCGGTGTTCTGGGCCACGGTGGTCGCGTTCTTCGTGAGCTTCCTCAACCGCGACTGCGCGCTGCTCGATCTCGGCCTGTTCGTGCGCCGACCGTCCGGGTGGTGGCAGGACGTGCTGCTCCGCTCCAAGCTCACCAAGGCGCTCGAGGCCGGCTCGGTCGGCATGCTGAACGTGGGCGCGACCTGCGCCGCGGCCGGCCTGATCGTCGGCGTGGTGACGCTCACCGGGCTCGGGCTCAAGTTCGCCGAGATCGTGATCTCGTACGCCGGGGGGAGCCTCGTCCTCACCGCGATCTACACCGCGCTCATCGTCTGGGTCGTCGGGCTCGCGGTGCCGGTGACCGCGAGCTACATCATCTGCGCGGTGATCGCGGCGCCGGCGCTGATCCGGCTCGGCGTGCCCGACTTCGCGGCGCACATGTTCATCTTCTACTACGCGGTGCTGTCGGAGGTCTCGCCGCCGACCGCGCTCTCGCCGTTCGCCGCCGCCGCGATCACCGGCGGCGACCCGTACAAGACGACGCTGCAGTCGTGGAAGTACACGCTGCCGGCGTTCGTCGTGCCGTTCGTGTTCGTGCTCGACCCGCTGGGCGTCGGCATCCTGCTCGCGATCCCGAAGGGCGGGACGTGGCTCGACATCGTCTGGGTCACCGCGCTCGCCTCGCTCGCGCTCGTCGCGCTCGCCGGCGCGGCCGAGGGCTGGCTCTTCAAGAAGACGAACGCGGCCGAGCGGATGCTGCTGCTGGTGGCCGGGCTGCTGCTGATCTATCCGCGGGCGCTGCTCGACGCGATCGGGTTCGCGCTCCTCGTCGCGGCGGTGATCCTCCAGCTCATGCGCCGCCGGCGCCCGGCTGCGGCCGCGCCCGGCGGCTGAAGCGCATGGCGCGCGCCGCGCTCGCCGTGGCGCTCGCGCTCGCGGCGGCGGCCACCTACGGCGGGCCGGCCGGGGTCACGCTGCTCGCGCCATGGATCGGGGTCTTCCCCTACGACTTCGGGACTAATCCGCCGCGCCGTCCGCAAGCGCTGCATCCGCCCCTAGAATCGGCGCGTATCGTACGCTGGTCCATTCGGCCGACAGCCATCAGCATGGTTCACCACTGGTCTTCGCAACTCTCCTGTTTCGGGCTCCTTGCGCTCGTGGCGCTCGCGCAACCGCTGTACTCGCAGCGGGTCCGGGCGGACGGCCAGGATTCGAACGGCGCCGCCCATTGCGGGCAGTCGTTCACGGGCGAGCGGGTCGCGAGGAGCGAGCTGTTTCTCGGCCTGTCGAAGCCGGACGGCTCGACCGTGAGCGACGCGGAGTTCCTGCGCTTCATCGACACCGAGGCCGCGCCGCGGTTGCCCGGAGGCTTCACTGTCGTCGCGGGCCAGGGGCAGTTCAAGGATCCGCGCGACGGCGCGATCGTCCGGGAGCGGGCGCGCGTGCTCGTGGCGCTCTACCCGTTGCGGGACGTCGCGGCGAGCGAGGGGATCGAGGAGATCCGGGCGGCTTACAAGGCGGCGTTCCGCCAGCAATCGGTGCTGCGGGTGGACGGGCGAGTCCTGCGCGTCGTTCTAGCGCGCGCGGCGCCGGCGATCAGCGGCCGACCGCCTCGACCTTACCCCGCTTCGGCGCGCCCTCCAGCGGCGTCACTGCGCCGTCTTCGGTGCGAAACGCGAACGCGTGCTCGCGGCCCTCGGTGTCCTTGCAGCGGATCGAGAACGCGCCGCCGCCCTGTCGGAGGACCGGATCGAGGGTCACGAAGAGGGTGAAGCCGGCATTGCGCTCGACGACCGCCGACGGTTTGACCTCGCCGTCGGTGAAGTCGTCGGACTGGAACCTGAGCGCATACGCGGTCCCGCCGAGGTTGACCATCGCCACGGTCGCCACCCGGTGACCGGCGGAAAAGGTCGCGTTCACGAAGCGGAAGTCGGGCGCGAGCAGCGCGCGCCGCGAGTCCTCGTGCCGGCGATGCGCGGCGGCTTCCAGCTCGGCGAGCGAGGCCGCGGTCGCGGTCTGCCGCGCGTGCTCCCGCGTCAGCGCGGCGGTTTCCTCGGCCTGCGCCTTGAGCGCCTGTTCCTGCGCCAGCAACGCGGCGGTGTTGCGCGCGATCGCCGCCGCCTGCTGGAAGTGGCCGAGCACCAGCCACAGCACGCCGATCGGCGCGAGGATCGCGGCGGTAAGCGCGCCCCATTCGTTCAGCGTCAGCGCCGTGCCGCGCTTTATGAGCGTGGCCGCGCTGTAGTCGCCCCAGATCGCGAACGCCCACAACGCGAGCCACGCGACCGTGGCGACGACGCCTGCAATGGTGATTCCCGGGTGCCGCATTTGCCGTGGTGGAGTTTCGGCGGACATCGATTCTGCGCTCGCGGCTAGTTTAGTGCGAGGCCCGGCGCCTGCCGACCTGTCGTTGAACCCCGACACTTCGCCCGTCAAGCCCCGGAAAGGCGCCGCCGGCCTTGCGCTACACCGGCTCGGCGGTCTTCTCCGCCCGCTTCCGCTCGTGCGCCTTCAGGAACCGCTTGCGGATCCGGATCGACCGCGGCGTGACCTCGACCAGCTCGTCGTCGGCGATGAACTCGACCGCGTACTCGAGCGTCAGCTTGATCGGCGGCGTCAGCAGGACGTTGTCGTCCTTGCCCGCGGCGCGGACGTTGGTGAGCTTCTTTTCCTTGAGCGGGTTGACGGTGAGGTCGTTGTCGCGGCTGTTGATGCCGACGACCATGCCCTCGTAGACCTTCTCCCCGGGCGAGACGAAGAGGCGCCCCCGCTCCTGCAGGTTGAAGAGCGCGAACGCGACCGCCTCGCCGGTGTCCTGCGAGACGAGCACGCCGTTGCGGCGGCCGGGGATCTCGCCCTTCACCGGGCCGTACTCGTCGAAGACGTGGGTCATGATCCCGGTGCCGCGCGTGAGGTTCATGAACTCGTTCTGGAAGCCGATCAGCCCGCGCGCCGGGATCCGGTAGTCGATCCGCACCCGGCCGCGGCCGTCGGGCTGCATGTCGAGGAGATCGCCGCGCCGCGCGCCGAGCGCCTCCATCACCGCGCCCTGGTGCGCGTCCTCGACGTCGACCGTCAGCGCCTCGTACGGCTCGCAGACCGCGCCGTCGATCGTGCGGTTGATCACCTTCGGCCGGCCGACCGCGAGCTCGTATCCCTCGCGGCGCATGTTTTCGACCAGGATGGTGAGATGCAGCTCGCCGCGGCCGTGGACGACGAAGACGTCGGTGTCGCCGGATTCCTCGACCCGCAGCGCCATGTTGGTGAGGAGCTCCCGCTGCAGGCGCTCGCGGAGGTTGCGGCTGGTGACGTACTTGCCTTCGGTGCCGGCGAGCGGCGAGGTGTTGACGACGAACTGCATCGTCAGGGTCGGCTCGTCCACCTTGAGCGGCGGCCGGCCCTCCGGACGGTCGGCGTCGGCGATCGTCGCGCCGATCGTGAGCTCGTCGATGCCGGTGACCAGCACGATGTCGCCGGCGAGCGCCTCGTCGAGCGGCACGCGCTCGAGCCCGGCGAACCCGAGCACCTGGTTCACCTTCGCCTTCCCGAGCAGTTTGTCGCCGAGCATCACGGCGACTTCCTGCGCGGGCTTGAGCCGGCCGCGCCGCATCTTGCCGACGCCGATCCGCCCGACGTAGCTCGAGTAGTCGAGCGCGTGGAGCTGGAGCTGGAGCGTGCCGTCGACGTCGTCGTCCTGCGGCGCGGGGACGCGCTCGAGGATGGTCTGGAAGAGCGGACGCAGGTCCTCGCCGCGCGCCTGCGGATCGAGCGACGCCCAGCCCTGGAGCGCGGAGGCGTACACCACCGGGAAGTCGAGCTGGTCCTCGTGCGCGCCGAGCTTGTCGAAGAGGTCGAAGGTGCGGTTCACCACCCAGTCGGCGCGCGCGCCCGGCCGGTCGACCTTGTTCACGACGACGATCGGCTTCAGGCCGAGCGCGAGCGCCTTGCGGGTGACGAACCGCGTCTGCGGCATCGGCCCTTCGACCGCGTCGACGAGCAGCAGCACGCCGTCGACCATGCCGAGCACGCGCTCGACCTCGCCGCCGAAGTCCGCGTGGCCGGGCGTGTCGACGATGTTGATGTGCACCCCGGCGTAGTCGATGGCGCAGTTCTTGGCGAAGATGGTGATGCCGCGTTCGCGCTCGAGGTCGTTCGAGTCCATCACCCGCTCCGGCGGGCGCTCGTGGGCGGCGAAGGTGCCGGCCTGCTGCAGGAGGCGGTCGACGAGGGTCGTCTTGCCGTGGTCGACGTGGGCGATGATGGCGATGTTGCGGATGGCGCGCGGCATTACTTCAGGCCTTCGAAAAACCGGGCGAGCTTCGGGTTGCCCGAGTAGGCGACGTGGAACCGCATCCAGGGCGAGCGCGCCTGGGACGGGCTGAAGAGGCTCCCCGGCGCGAGGATTATCCCCTCGCGCTCGGCGGCGGCGGCGAGGGTCTCCGCATCGCGGTGCTCGCCCGCGTGCGCCCACAGGAACATGCCGGCCGCCGGCTCGTGGAAGAGGGTGAGGCCGGCGCGCTCGAGGTTGCGGATCGCCGGCTCGAGCGCGCGCGCGAGCCGGGCGCGCACGTGGTCGGCGTGCTTGCGGTAGTAGCCGTCGGACAGCACCTGGTAGACGAGCCGCTCGCCGAGCTCCGGCGTGGTCAGGCTCGCGAGCATCTTCTGGGCGGTGAGGTCGCGCGCGAGGTCCGGATGCGCCGCGAGGAACCCGACGCGCAGGCCCGCGCCGAGCGTCTTCGAGAAGCTGCCGACGTAGATCACGCGGTTCAGCTGGTCGAGCTGGGCGATGCGGTGCGCGCGGCCGGGGTGCAGGTCGGCGAGGATGTCGTCCTCGACGATGTGGAAGTCGTGCGCCTCGGCGAGCCGCAGCACGCGGTGCGCGTCCGCCGCCGAGAGCGACGTGCCGGTCGGGTTGTGGAGCACCGAGTTCGTCATGAAGAGGCGCGGCTTGTGCTCTCCCGCGAGCGCGTCGAGCCGCTCGACGTCGAGGCCGGCGGCGGTCCGCGGCACGCCGATCGGCCGGATCCCCATCGCCGCCAGCCGGCCGAACAGCACGTAGTAGCCCGGGTCGTCGACGAGCACCGCGTCGCCCGGCTGGAGGAAGTAGCGCGCGACCAGGTCGAGCGCCTGGCTCGCCCCGGCGGTGAGCACGATGTTGTCGGGCGCCGCCCGGATCTCGAGCTCGGCGAGATAGACCTGGAGCAGGTTGCGCAGCGGAGCATAGCCGCGCGGGGTGCCGTAGCCGGTGAGAGCGCTCGGCTCGCGGCGGGCGAGCGCCCGCAACCCGGCGTGCAGCATTTCCTCGTCGAGCCAGCTCTCGGGCAGGCAGCCCGAGCCGGCGAGGACCACCTCCCGGTCGTCATTGGCGGCGTAGAGGTGGTGGAGCAGCCACACGACGTCGATCCGGGTCGTCGCCGGCGCGCGCGGCTCGGCGCGCCGGACCGGCTGCGGCCGCTCGCGCACGTAGAACCCGGAGCCGCGCCGCGACTCGAGGTAGCCCTGCGCGACCAGCCGGTCGTAGGCCTCGACGACCGTGAACCGCGAGACGCCGTTGTCCTCGGCGAAGCGGCGGATCGACGGCATGCGGGTGCCCGCCCGGAGGTGGCGCTCGTCGATCCGGGTGCGGAGGAAGCCGGTGATCTGCTCGACGAGCGGCAGCGGGGCGTCGTGCGAGAGCGGGCTGACGGTGACGCGCTGGAGTCCTGTCATGGCGGTTCAGCCGGTACAGACGACCGGCTGGCCTGCAAAAGTGTACATGTGGTGTACCGGAAGCGGCCGCTATTGTACAGGCCTGAAGCTGATGGAGCACGCTCATGCGAAGCCTGTTCGTGGTTCTTGCCCTCGTCCTCCTCGCCGGTTGTCAGCCGGCCCAGGTCACCCTCGCGCTCGACCCCGGGTTCTACCCGTCGGCGGTTGCGTACGACCCCGTCAACGACCGCTTCTTCGTCGGCAGCCACGCTACGGGCGCCATTGCGATCGTCCGCCGGGACGGGCACGTGGCGGCCCTGGTCCGACCGGAGCATGCATCCCATCCCGTCGTCCAACTCGGCTACGCGCCTAGGATTCGCCGTTTGTGGGCGCTCACGTCAGAGGGGGTGGAGGTGGTCGATGTGGCCGCCCTGCCGGTGCGCCGGACGACTGTCGTCAAGGCCGCGCCCGGCGAGCGCTTCATCGATATCGTGGTCGATGCGGGCGGGCGGGGGTACGTGCTCGACGCGGCAGGGGCTGTCGCCGCCGTCGAACCGGGCCGGGCGGCGCGCACCCTCGCCCGGATCCCTTACGGCGAAGGCGAGGGCTCGCTCATGCTGCTGCCCGACGGCGTCACTCTGGTCGTCGCCCGGAGCGGCGCGCTGTGGCGGGTCGATGCCAGGTCGGGTGCGGTCGAAGAGGTCAGGCTCGCCAACTCGCTCACCGACGTCTCGCAGCTCGTCCTGGTGGCGAGCGATGCGAACGCACACCAGGTCGCCGCGTTCCGCGGGCGGGCGAACGAGATCGTCACGCTCCACCTCAGCACCGACGCGCGCCGGGCGGTGGCCGACAGCGGCACGCGGATGCGCTACGACACGCCGCTGCACGGCGCGTTCGACGGCCGCGAGGTGGTCGTGCTCCTCGGTCGGCTCCGGCATCACCCGAGCTTCGGCGGGGACGGGCGCCCGAACCTGCCGCCGCGGCTGGCCACCTACCATGCCGGCGGCGCGGCGGGCCCGCGCCTCGCCGCGGCGCCGCCGGCCGCCGACCCGGCGCTGGTACGCTGACGCTCGGTCCACCGCCGGAGGTCGCACATGGCCGCGCTTCGCTTCAAGCAGGTCGACGTCTTCACCACCCGCCCGTTCTTCGGCAACCCGGTCGCCGTCATCCTCGACGGCGACGCGCTGGAGACGGCAACGATGCAGCGGATCGCGGCGTGGACGAACCTCTCCGAAACCACGTTCGTGCTGCGCCCGACCGCTGCCAGTGCCGACTACCGCCTCCGGATCTTCACGCCGCGCGCCGAGCTGCCGTTCGCCGGCCACCCGACGGTCGGCAGCGCGCACGCCGTGCTCGAGGCGGGCCTCGTCGCGGCGAAGCCCGAGTTGCGCCAGGAATGCGGCGCCGGCGTCCTGCGCCTCACCGTCGAAGGCGCGGGCGGCGAGCGGCGGATCGCGGTCGAGGCGCCGCCCGCGGTGCTCGAACCGCTCCACGCCGACGCAGTTGCCGAAGTGGAGCGGGCGCTCGGCGCGCGCCTCGCACCGGGCGCGCCCGCGCAGGTCGTCGCAATCGGGCCGCGCTGGCTCACCGTGATGCTCGCCGATGCGGCCGCGGTCCGCGGGCTCGCTCCCGACATGGCTGCCGTCGCCGCGGTGAGCCGAAAGGTCCGCGGCACCGGCATCACGGCGTTCGCGCCGGCCGACGCCGGCGACCATCACGTGGTGGTGCGGAGCTTCGCGCCGGCCGACGGCATCCCCGAGGACCCGGTCTGCGGCAGCGGCAACGCGGCCGTCGGCGCCTGGCTCCAGCACGCGGGGAAGGAGGTCGGCAAAGGCGGACGCCACGTCGCGAGCCAGGGGCGGGAGCTCGGCCGCGACGGGTACGTGAGCGTCCGCGTCGATCGCGAGACCCGGCGGGTCTGGATCGGCGGCGCGGCGGTCACCTGCGTCGACGGCGTGCTGCACGCCCAGTGAGGAGATGACTAGAATCCCGGCTATGGAACACCAGGCCACGCGCGGCAGGCTGGTACCCGACGCGGAGCTGCGGCGCTTCGACGCGGTGATGGCGACACCGTTCGGCGCGGTCGGCATCCGCACCGAAGCGCTCGGCACCGAGGACGAATGCATCGCCGAGATCCTCTACCTCCCGGCCGGCGTGCGCGAGGTCGCGCCGAAGAACCGGCTCGCGCGCGAGGCGTGTGTGCAGATCCGGCGCTACCTCGACGACCCGTCGCAGGGCTTCGCGCTGCCGCTCAAGCCGGTCGGCACGCGCTATCAGCGCCGCGTGTGGGAGAAGATCGCCGAGATCCCGTCGGGAAGGGTCCGCAGCTACGGCGAGGTGGCGAAGGACATCCGTTCGGGCCCGCGGGCGGTCGGCCAGGCGTGCGGCGCGAACTGGTTTCCGCTCGCGATCCCCTGCCACCGCGTGATCGCCTCGGGCGGGATCGGCGGCTTCGCCCGCAACGACGACGGCTTCCACATCGCGATCAAGCGGTGGCTGCTCGCACACGAGGGGATACGGCTCCCCGCGTGAGCCCGCCGGGCCGCCCCAAGGGCGAACCCCGAGCGCTTGAGCGCGAGGGTAATTCAATGAGCCCGCCGGGCCGCCCCAAGGGCGAACCCCGAGCGCTTGAGCGCGAGGGTAATCCAATGAGCCCGCCGGGCCGCCCCAAGGGCGAACCCCGAGCGCTTCAGCGCGACGCCGCGCTCCTCGACGAGTTCTGCGACCACCTGTGGCTTGAGGACGGGCTGGCGAAGAACACGCTCGAGTCGTACCGACGCGACCTTCGTCTCTTCGGCGCGTGGCTCGCG
Organism: uncultured beta proteobacterium; assembly: GCA_963827555.1. GTDB lineage: Bacteria > Pseudomonadota > Gammaproteobacteria > Burkholderiales > SG8-39 > DATEDA01. Next base: position 9,415 of record CAWHBL010000015.1, on the reverse strand, counting down.
GGGCAGGGCGGGGCGCTCGCCGCTGCGAGCGAGACCGACGTGCTCGGGTACTTCGCCTGGCGCCACGCCGGCGAGAAGCGGGGCGGGCACCGCCCGCGCGCGAGCACGCAGGCGCGGCTCGCTTCCAGCCTTAAGCGCTTCTACCAGTTCCTCGTCCGCGAGCACCGCATCGCCGCCGACCCGACGCTCAGACTCGAGCCGCCGAAGCGCCCGCCGCGCTTCCCGAAGACGCTCGCCGAGGCCGACGTCGAGGCGCTGCTGGAATCACCAAACGTGGCGACCCCGCTCGGGCTGCGCGACCGCGCGATGCTCGAGCTCCTGTACGCCACCGGCCTGCGGGTGTCGGAGCTGGTGCAGCTTAAGCCGGGCGAGGTGAGTCTCGACATGGGCGTCGTGCGCGTCTTCGGCAAGGGTTCGAAGGAACGGCTCGTGCCGCTCGGCGAGGAGGCGGCCGCCTGGCTCGTGCGCTACCAGCGCGAGGCGCGGCGCGCGATCCTCAAGGGCCGGGCCGCCGACGCGGTGTTCGTGACGCCGCGCGGCGCCGGCATGACGCGGCAGGCGTTCTGGCAGCTCGTCAGGCGCTACGGCGCGCGCGCGATGCCGGGCAAGCGGCTGTCGCCGCACACGCTCCGTCACGCGTTCGCCACGCATCTCCTGAACCACGGCGCGGACCTCCGCGTCGTGCAGCTCCTGCTCGGGCACGCCGACATCTCCACGACGCAGATCTACACTCACGTGGCGCGGGAACGGCTCAAGGCGCTGCATGCGAAGCATCACCCGCGGGGCTGACGGCGATGGCGAAGAGCGCGCGCGTCTCCGCAACGCCGGCGACCGCGTTCCTCAAGCAGCACCGCGTCGCGTACACCGAGCACGTGTTCGAGTACGTCGAGCACGGCGGGGCGCTCGCCGGCGCGGCGGCGCTCGGGGTCGACGAGCGGGCGGTGGTGAAGACGCTGATCATGGAGGACGAGGCGAAGCGCCCGCTGGTCGTGCTGATGCACGGCGACCGCACGGTGTCGACCAAGAACCTCGCGCGGCAGATCGGCGTGAAGCGGGTCGACCCGTGCGCGCCGGAGGTGGCCGAACGGCATTCCGGCTACCAGATCGGCGGCACCTCGCCGTTCGCGACGCGGAAGCGTATGCCGGTGTTCCTCGAGAAGACCGTGCTCGATCTCCCGCAGATCTACGTCAACGGCGGGCGGCGCGGCTACCTCGTCGGCATCGACCCGCGGGAGCTCGTGCGCGTGCTCGCGCCGAAGCTGGTCGAGGTGGGGCTGGAGGACTGACTGAACGATCAGGCGCGCGAGCGCTCGATCGTGATCCCGACCCGTCCGACGTCTTTCACGATGCCGAGCTTCGCGACGCTGACCCGCACCCGCGGCGAGCCGAACTCCGCGAGCACGAGATCCGCGACGAACGCGGCCAACTCCTCCACCAGCCCGAAGCGGCGCGCGTCGAGCTCCTCGCGGATGCGCCCGACGAGCACCGCGTAGTCGATCGTATCGGCGACCTTGCCGCTCGCGAACACGCGGTCGTTGGGCAGCGCGATTTCGAGGTCGAGCGCGATCGGCTGGGTCGTGACGAGCTCGCGCTTGTAGATGCCGACCTTCGCCTCGAGCCGGACGTCGCGCAGGAAGAGCTGGTTCATCGGTAGGGGTGACGGCGTAAGGTACACTTTCGCGCGATGGCGACGGCAGCGTTCATTCTAATCGGTTACCTGATCGGCTCGCTCTCGTTCGCGGTGATCGTGAGCAAGGCGTTCGGGCTGCCCGACCCGCACACCTACGGCTCGGGCAACCCCGGCGCGACGAACGTCCTGCGCACCGGCAACAAGCTCGCCGCGGTGCTTACGCTCCTCGGCGACGGCCTGAAGGGCTGGTTCGCGGTATTCCTCGCGCAGCGGCTCGCGTGGCGCTTCGGGGTCGACGACGCCGGGATCGCCGGCGTGGCGCTGGCCGTGTTCGTCGGCCATCTTTTCCCGGTGTTCTTCCGCTTCAAGGGCGGCAAGGGCGTGGCGACCGCCGCGGGCGTGCTGTTCGCGATCGACTGGCGCATCGGCCTCGGCACGCTCGTCACCTGGCTCGTGATCGCGTTCTTCTTCCGCTACTCGTCGCTCGCGGCGCTCGTCGCGGCGGCGTTCGCGCCGTTCGCGACCGCGCTCGTCCTCGGCTTCAATGTCTACGCCGCGGCAGTTCTGGCGATCGCGGCGCTGCTCGTCTCGCGGCACACTGAAAACATCCGCAAGCTCCTCGCCGGCACCGAGAGGCGGATTGGGGAGAAGAAAGCGCCGGTCGCCGAGGGCTAGGCCGACTTCCACAGTTCGAGGGTGTGAATTGCGGTAGTTCGACAGGTCAAGGTTCGAAGCCGGCACCGCTTTCGCTGAAAGCGACATTGAGGAACTGCGATCCCACAACCGACGGACAAGACCATGCTCGTGACCCAGTACTTCGCGAAAGACCTCTACAAAGGCAAGACCGTCTTCGTCACTGGCGGAGGCAGCGGCATCAACCTGGGCGTCGCAAAGAATTTCGCTGCGCTCGGCGCCAACATCGCCATCTGCGGCCGCACCCAGGAGAAGCTGGACGCAGCCGCCAAAGAATTGCGCGCGCTCGGCGCCAAGGTCTGTCCGGTTGCTGCCGATGTGCGCGACATCGTCGCGCTGCAAGCGGCTTTCGCCAGAAGCAAGGCCGAGGTCGGGGCCACGGACGTGCTCGTCTGCGGCGCCGCAGGCAACTTCGTGGTGGCGGCCGACAAGCTCTCCGCCAACGGCTTCAAGACGGTGGTCGATATCGATCTGCTCGGCTCCTTCAACGCTGCCAGCGCGGCCTTCGATCAACTCAAGGAGACCAAGGGGACCATCATCTTCATCTCCGCCGGCATGGCCTACATGCCGCATAAGTTTCAGGTGCACGTCGGCGCTGCCAAGGCCGGCATCGACATGATGATGAAAAATCTGGCGCTCGAATGGGGGCACCATGGCATTCGCGCCAACAGCATCGTGCCCGGTCCAATCGAAGGGACGGAGGGCATGAAGCGGCTGTCCACCCCGGAGGCGAAGGCAACGCTCATCGATGCCGTCCCGATGCGCCGCATGGGCGACGTCGACGACATCGGCCAGACGGCCGCCTTCCTCGCCTCTCCGTTGGCCTCCTACATCACCGGTTGCGTCGTCATTTGTGATGGCGGGTCGAATCTGGCGGGCTCCGGGCGGTTCAACGCCGGCGCCGAGCAGTTACTCAAGGCCCAGGCGAAGGAATGACCCCGGTACGCGGGTGAATAAGGAGTTCCAGCGCCTGTCGCGCTATGCCGGCACGGAAGCGGATTGCCTGAGGACACGTGATGACAAGCCCCGCCCGCGCGTTCACGCCGCGGTTTCCGATCCGCAGCCTCGGCGACATCCGCCGGCTCGAGGAGACGCCGCTCGAACAGGCGCTGACGGTGCGCAGCACCTACGAGATTTTCTGTAACTCGGCGCAGGCCTTCGGCCGCAAGACGGCGCTCGCGTTCCTGCGCAGCGGCGATCCGGCCGGCGAGCCGATCCGCTGGTCGTACGCCGAGCTGCTGGCCGGCATCCACCAGACCGCGAACCTGCTGCATGCGCTGGGCGTGCGGCCGAGCGATGCGGTGGCGGTACTGCTGCCGGCCTGCCTCGAGTACCACCTCGCGCTGTGGGGCGGCGAGGCGGCGGCGATCGTGCAGCCGCTGAATCCGCTGCTCAGCGACGAGAAGCTCGCGTCGCTGATGAACGCGGCCGGCGCGAAGGTGCTGATCGCCTACGGCTCGGACGACGACTCGGGCATCTGGTCGAAGGCGATGCGCATCCGCGGCGAGGTGGCGTCGTTGACGGCCGTGCTGAGAGTCGCGCCGCACGACGAGCCCGCCGGCACGGCTGCGGTGCTGCCTGAGGGCGTGGCCGACTTCAACGCCTCGCGCGCACGCCAACCGGACGGTCGCCTCGTCAGCGGCCGCGACATCGCGCCGACCGACATCGCGGCCTACTTCCACACCGGCGGTACCACGGGCGCGCCGAAGCTCGCACGCCACAGCCATGGCGCACAGGTCTTCAGCGCCTGGGCCAGCGTCCAGCTGCAGGGCGTCGACGCGTCCGACGTGACGATCAACGGCTATCCACTGTTCCACGTCGCTGGTGTGCTGCCGGCGTCGCTGACGGCGCTGTCGGCGGGTGTCGAGACGGTGATCCCGACCCCGTCGCTGCTGCGCAACCGCGAGGTGCTCGCCAACTACTGGCGGCTGGTCGAGAAGTACCGCGCGACCACCTTATCGGCGGTGCCGACGGTGCTCGCGGCGCTTGCCAACGTTCCGCTGGCCGGGGCCGACATCTCGTCGATCCGCTACTGCCGCACCGGCGCGGCGCCGATGCCGCCCGAACTCGGCGAGCGTTTCGAGCGGCTGTTCGGACTGCACGTGCACGAGAGCCTCGGCATGACGGAGATGGCCGGCATCTCGACGATCACACCGCCCGGCGTCGTCGGCCCGGCCGGCTGCGTCGGCTTCCCGCTGCCGTACGCGCGCATGCGCATCGTCGCGCTCGACACGACCGGCGGCGCGAGCGATCGCGACTTGCCGCCTGGCGAGCACGGTATGGTGCTGTTCAAGTCGCCGAACCTGTTCTCGGGCTTCGTCGATCCGCAGGACAACGCAAAGGCCTTCACCGCCGACGGCTGGCTCGCCACCGGCGACCTCGGCTGGCTCGACGCCGAGGGTCGGCTCAACCTCACGGGACGTTCGAAGGACCTGATCATCCGCAGCGGCCACAACATCGACCCGAAGGTGATCGAGGACGCGCTCGGCGCGCATCCGGCGGTGCAGCTGTGTGCCGCGGTCGGCGCGCCGGATGCCTACGCGGGCGAGCTGCCGGTGGCGTTCGCGACGCTGGTGCCGGGTCAGTCGGTGAGCGAAGCCGAGCTGCTCGCGTTCGCCGCTCGAGGCGTCGACGAAGCGCCAGCCAGGCCGAAGTCGGTGACGATCATCGACCGGATGCCGATGACCAACGTGGGCAAGATCTACAAGCCCGAGCTGCGGCTGATGGCCGCGCGCGACGTGGTCGGCGCGCTCGTCGCCGAGGCCTGCCGCGCGGCCGGCGTGGCCGATGCGGCACGCCCGCAGGTGCAGCTCGACACGCAGCAGCAGGCCGTAACGGTCGCGCTCGACACCGGCGCGCTCGGCGCGCAGGCCGACGTGCTACACGAACGACTGGGCGTAGCGCTCGCCCGATTGCCGTTCAAGAGCACCCTGCGCCGGGTCTAGGCCCCTCGCACTCGCCCTCTCAGCGATCTTCAGCAGGAGACATCGAATGAACAGCTTCCCCACCCGCCGCACTTACCTCGGCATCCTGGCCGCGAGCGCCCTCTGTCTGAGCCCGGCCGCCCACGCGCAGACCTACCCGACCAAGCTGATCCGGATCATCGTGCCGTTCCCGGCCGGCGGCGCCACCGACACCGTGGCGCGCCTGCTGGCCGAGAAGATGGGGCCGCGCCTCGGCCAGACCATCATCGTCGAAAACAAGGGCGGCGCCGCCGGCATCCTTGGCACCGATATGGTGGTCAAGGCGCCCGCCGATGGGCACACGCTGACGGTCTCGCTGAGCACGAACCTGCTGACCAACCAGTTCCTGTTCAAGAGCCTGCCGTACAACCCGCAGCGTGATCTGGCACTGGTGTCGCAGATCGCAGTGGCGCCGATCGTGCTGCTCGTGCATCCCAGCGTGCCAGCCAGCACCGGCCCCGAGCTCCTGAAGTACATCGCCGCCAACAAGGGCAAGGTGTCCTACGGTTCCTGGGGCGTCGGCTCGGCGGGCCACCTGAGTAGCGCGCACTTGAGCAAGTCCCAGAACGCCGAAATGAGCCACGTCGCCTATAAGGGCGAGGCGCCGATGATAACGGACCTGATCGGCGGCCAGATCCAGATGGCATTCGCCAGCGCGCAGCAGGCCAAGTCATTTGTCGACGCAGGCAAGCTCAAGGCCATCGGCGTCACCGGCGAGCAGCGTATGAGCGTGCTGCCCAACGTGCCGACCCTGGTCGAACAGGGCCTGAAGGACGACGTCTTCCGCGTCACCGGATGGGTCGCCATGGCAGCGCCCGCTGCGACGCCGCAGGCGGTGGTGCAGCGCCTCGCCGATGAGGTGCGCGCGGCCTGCGAATTGCCGGACGTGCGCGCGCGCATCACCGCCCTGGGCTTCACCCCCGTGGCCCGCGGGCCAGAGGAGTTTGCCGCCGCCTACAAGAAGGATCTGCCGGTATGGGAGCGGCTGGTCAAGCAATCCGGCGCCACGCTCGACTGAACAGGCTCGAGTGCGCGAAGTTACCTTCGGAACATCACACTAGGCCGGCGGCAAGTCGGCGAGTTCCCAGCGCGGCCGTACCGTAAACGCGTACCCGCTCTTCCTTGTACCCGGCGCGCTCAACCGCAGCGCGCCCGCGAGCGCGATCATCGCGCCGTTGTCGGTGCACAGGTCGAGCTCCGGATAGAACGTCTCGAACCCGTCCGCGCGCGCCGCCGCGTCGAGCCGCTCGCGCAGGCGCCGGTTCGCACCGACCCCGCCGGCGACCACCAGCCGGCGCTCGCCGGTCGCGGCCAGGGCGGCGCGGCACTTCGCGACCAGCACGTCGACGATCGCTTCCTGGAACTCCGCCGCGAGGTCGGCGCGGGCCGCGTCGTCGAGCGCGCGGCTGCGCGCCACCGTCGCGACCGCGGTCTTGAGCCCCGAGAAGCTGAAGTCGAGATCGCCGCTCGCGATGACGGGGCGCGGCAGCTTGAAGCGGCCCGGACGCCCGCGGTCCGCGAGCGCCGCGAGCGCCGGCCCGCCGGGGTACCCGAGGCCGAGGAGTTGCGCGGTCTTGTCGAACGCCTCGCCGGCTGCGTCGTCCGCCGTCTCGCCGAGGAGCGAATAGGCACCCACGCGCTCGACCCGCATCAGCTGCGTGTGCCCGCCCGACACGAGCAGCGCGACGAACGGGAACGCCGGCGGACGGGCCGACAGGAGCGGCGAGAGCAGGTGACCCTCGAGGTGATGGATTCCGATCGCCGGCACGCCGAGCCCGTACGCGAGCGACGCGGCGATGCTCGCGCCGACGAGCAGCGCGCCGGCGAGCCCGGGGCCCTCGGTATAGGCGACCGCGTCGAGGTCCGCGAGCCCGACGCCGGCGCGCGCGAGCACGCGCTCGACGAGCGGCAGCGTGCGCCGGATGTGGTCGCGCGAGGCGAGCTCGGGCACCACCCCGCCGTAATCGGCGTGCATGGCGGCCTGGGTGTGGACCTCCTGGGCGAGGAGGCCGCGCGCGGTGTCGTACACCGCGATCCCGGTTTCGTCGCACGAGGTCTCTATTCCGAGCACCAGCATTCCCCGAGCGTAGCCGATCTCGCCCGCCGGGACTAACATTTGCCTCGTCATGCGCCTCCTCATCGTCGAAGACGACCCGATGCTCGCCGACGGGCTCGCCCGCAGCCTGCGGCAGTCGGGCTACGCGGTCGACTGGGTCGACAGCGCCGAGCGCGCGCAGCTCGCGGTCGCGCACGAGACCTTCGACCTCGTCGTGCTCGACGTCGGCCTGCCCGGCATCGACGGCTTCGAGCTGCTCCGCCGCCTGCGCAAGGCCGAGCACTACGTGCCGGTGATCGTGGTTACCGCGCGCGACGCGGTGAGCGACCGGGTGCGCGGGCTCGACCTCGGCGCCGACGACTACCTCGTCAAGCCGTTCGCGTTCGAGGAGCTCGAGGCGCGGGTGCGCGCGCTGATCCGGCGCGGCCGCACGCCGACGACGCCGAAGCTCGCCTTCGGCCCGCTCGTGCTCGACCTCGTCGCGCGCGACGCGCGCGTGGCGGGCGAGCCGCTTGAGCTCACCGCGCGCGAGTGGGCGCTGATGGAGCTGTTCGTGACCCAGCCGGGCGTCGCGCTCTCGAAGGAGCGCATCGTGCACTCGCTGTCGAGCTGGGACGAGAAGCTCTCGCACAACGCGATCGAGGTGTACGTCTCGCGCCTCCGCGCCAAGCTCGAGCCCGCGGGCGTGTCGATCCGGACGGTGCGCGGGTTCGGCTACCTCCTCGAGGCGCCGCGTGAAGGCTGAGCGCCGCATCCGCACGCTGCTCCTCGGATGGCTGCTCGTGCCGCTCGCGCTCGTCCTCGCCGCGAGCGCGGTCGCGAGCTACACGACGGCGCTGCGGATCGCGACCGAGGCCTACGACCGCGCCCTGCTCGACCCGGCGCTCGCGATCGCGCAGCGGCTGTCGGCGGCCGACGGCACGATCGAGCTCGACCTCTCGCCGGCGGCGCTCGAAGCGCTGCGCGTCGACTCGGTCGACCGCGTCTACTTCGCGATCAGCGCGGGCGACCGGGTCATCGCCGGGCAGCCCGAAGTGCCGCCGCCGCCCGAGGACCTGGTCGAGGGAACGCCGCTGTTCTACGACGGCACGATCCGCGGCGAGCCGGTCCGCCTGGCGGCGATGGCGGTGCCGTTCGCCGGCGGCGCGGCGCGCATCGTCGTCGCCGAAACGCTCGTCAAGCGCGAGCGGATGGTGCGCCAGCTCCTCGCCTCGAGCGCGCTGCCGGAGGTCGCGTTCTTCGTCGTCGCGCTCGGGGTGGTGTGGTACGGCGTCGGACGCGGGCTCGCGCCGCTCGAGAGCCTCCGCGCCGAGCTCGCGCGCCGCGCGCCGCGCGACCTCCGCCCGGTCGCGGAGGACACGGCGCCCCGTCGAGGTGCGGCCGCTCGTGCAGGCGCTGAACGACCTCCTCCGCCGCCTCGGCGAGTCGATCGACGCGCAGCAGCGGTTCGTCGCCGACGCCGCGCACCAGCTCCGCACCCCGCTCGCCGCGCTGCAGGCGCAGGTCGACGCCGCGCGGCGCGAGGCGATGCCCCCGGAGCTCGTGGCGACCGTCGAGCACCTGCACGCCGCGACGCGCCGCGCCGCGCACCTCTCGCGCCAGCTCCTCACGCTCGCCGCCGTCGAGCCGTCCACCGGGCGCCCGTTCGCGCCGGAGCCGACCGATCTCGCCGAGGTGACCCAGGCCCGCGTCGCGGACTGGATCGCGCGCGCCGACACGAAGGCGATCGACCTCGGGTTCGAGCTCGAGCCGGCACCGGTCGCGGGCGAGCCCGGCCTGCTCGTCGAGCTCGCCACGAACCTCGTCGACAACGCGCTGCACTACACGCCGCGCGGCGGCGAGGTCACGGTCCGCACCGGCCGCCGCAACGGGCGGCGCCTTCCTCGAGGTCGAGGACAGCGGCCCGGGGATCCCGGCGGCCGACCGCGAGCGGGTGCTCGAGCGGTTCCATCGCGTGAAGGGCACGCCGGGCGAAGGCTCGGGGCTCGGCCTCGCGATCGTGCGCGAGATCGCGTACCGTCACGGCGGCGCGGTCGACATCGGCGCGCCCCCGTCGGGCAGCGGAACGGTCGT
>CAWHBL010000014.1:0-21095 GCA_963827555.1 uncultured beta proteobacterium | reverse complement strand
GCAGCGGGCCGAGGTACGCCTCGGGGGCCGGCGGCCGCTCGTCGCGGTAGCGGATCCCGAGACCGCCGCCGAGGTCGATGTGGTGCAGCGCAATACCCTCGCGCTCGAGCGCGTCGACCAGCTCGAGCGCCTTGTCGAGCGCGGCGACGAACGGCGTCACCTCGGTCAGCTGCGAGCCGACGTGGAAGTCGATCCCGACGACCGCGAGATGGCGCGAAGCGCTCGCCGTGCGGTACAGCCGGAGCGCGTCCTCGACGGCGACGCCGAACTTGTTCTCCCGCAGCCCGGTCGAGATGTACGGATGCGTCTTCGGGTCGACGTCGGGGTTCACGCGGACCGACACCGGTGCGCGCTTCCCCGCCTCGGCGGCGATGCGCTCGATGCGCTCGAGCTCGCCGGCCGACTCGACGTTGAAGCAGAGGATGCCGGCGGCGAGCGCCTGGCGGATCTCGGCCTCCGACTTGCCGACGCCGGAGAACACCACCTTGCCCGGGTCGGCGCCCGCCGCGACGACGCGCGCGAGCTCGCCGCCGGAGACGATGTCGAACCCCGCGCCGAGGCGCGCGAACACGTCCAGCACCGCGAGGTTGGAGTTCGCCTTCATCGCGTAGCACACGAGGTGGTCGCGGCCGGCGAGCGGGCGCGGCGAACGCGCGGAACGCGTGCTCGAGCGCCGCGCGGGAGTAGACGAAGCAGGGCGTGCCGAACCGGCGCGCGACGTCTTCCAGCGGGACCGACTCGGCGTGCAGCCGGCCGTCCCTGACGGCGAACGGCGTCACGTCATTTCTTCTTGGCGGTGACCGCGTCCTGGCCTTCGGGCGGCGGGAGGTACAGCGCGCCCTTGGTGCCGCACGCGGCGAGACCGAAGGCGATCAGCAGCAGGGCAACGACGCGGCGCATGACGGTAGCCTGCGAATCATACACGGCGCGTCGCCGGGAATTCGCAGGGCGCGCGCCCGCTGTTCCGGGTAAGACCTCGCCCCGCTCGCGGGCTAGAACAACTGGTTGCGGACTTCCTCGACGGTGCGCGACGTGCCCCGCTCCGCCGTCGCGGTCGCGTCGCTCGGGCGGCAGGAACTCGCGGTAGAAGTACTCGGCGATGAACCCGTCGGGCGACTGCATGCCCGGTCTCCGGGTCGATCCGCACGTTGATCACGCCGGGTGGCGGCTCGGGCAGCATCTCCGGCACGCCCTTGAGCGCGGTCCGCATGAAGCCCATCCAGATCGGCAGCGCCGCCGCGCTGCCGGTCTCGTTGCTGCCGAGCTTCTTCGGCTGGTCGAAGCCGATCCAGGCGATGCCGACCAGCCCCGGCTGGTAGCCGGCGAACCACGCGTCGACGTGGTCGTTGGTGGTGCCGGTCTTGCCGGCGAGGTCCTTGCGCCCGAGCGACGCCGCGCGCGCGCCGGTGCCCATGCGCACCACGTCGTGCATCATGCTGTCCATGATGAAGGCGTTGCGCGCGTCGATCGCGCGCAGCGCCGGGTCGCCCGCCTTCACCGGCTGCGCCTGCGCGAGCAGGTTGCCGCGGTCGTCGACGATCTTCTCGATGAGGTACGGGTCGATCCGGTAGCCGCCGTTCGCGAACACGCTGTACGCGCGCGCCATCTGCCACGGCGTCACCGAGCCGGCGCCGAGCGCGAGCGTGAGATAGGGCGGGTGCTTGTCGGCGTCGAAGCCGAAGCGCGTGACGTAGTCCTGCGCGTACTGCGTGCCGATCGACTGCAGGACCCGGACCGAGACCATGTTCTTCGACTTCGCGAGCGCCATCCGCAGGCGCATCGGCCCTTCGTACTTGCCGTCGTAGTTCTTCGGCTCCCACACCTGGCCGCCGGTGAGCGCGGCGTCCACGACCACCGGCGCGTCGTTCACGACCGTGGCCGGGGTGAACCCCTTCTCGAGCGACGCGGAGTAGATGAACGGCTTGAACGACGAGCCCGGCTGGCGCCACGCCTGGGTGACGTGGTTGTACTTGTTGCGGGAGAAATCGAACCCGCCCACGAGCGCGCGCACCGCGCCCGTCTGGGGATCGAGCGCGACGAACGCCGCCTCGACGTCGGGGAGCTGCAGGATCTGCCAGCCGAGCTTGTCGTCCTTCTGGATCCGGATCACCGCGCCGCGGCGGATGCGGCGGTTCGGCGGGGTCTTCTCCGCGAGCGACGACGCCGCGAAGCGGAGGCCGGCCTCGGCGATCGTGACGATCTCGCCGCCGCGACGGTAGGCCTTGACCTGCTTCGGGCCGGCTTCGAGCACCACGGCTGCGAGCAGGTCCTCGCTGTCGGGAAACTCCTGCAGCACTTCCTCCAGCGGTTCCTCGGGCGCGCCCTTGGGCAGGTCGACGTAGCCCTCGGGACCGCGATAGCCGTGCCGGCGGTCGTACTCGAGCACGCCGCGCCGCAGCGACTGATACGCGGCCTCCTGGTCGCGCTTCGTGAGCGTGGTGTAGACCCGGAACCCGCGGCTGTACACGTCGTCCGGGTACCGCTCATAGAGGACCTGCCGGACCATCTCGGCGACGTACTCCGCGTGCACGGCAAATCCGTCCAGGTCGCGGCGCACCACCAGGGAGTCTTTTTGCGCCGCAGCAAACTGTGCGTCGTTGATGTAGCCCGAGCTCGTGCATCCGGCGCAGGACGTACAGCTGGCGCTGCTTCGCGCGCTTCGGGTTCACGACCGGGTTGAAGCTCGACGGCGCCTTCGGCAGCCCGGCGAGCATCGCCGCCTCGGCCACGGTCACGTCGGCGAGCGGCTTGCCGAAGTAGATCTGGGAGGCCGCCGCGAATCCGTACGCGCGCTGGCCGAGGTAGATCTGGTTCAGGTAGATCTCGAGGATCTGGTCCTTGGACAGGCTGGACTCGATCTTGAAGGCGAGGAGGGCTTCGTAGAGCTTGCGGGTGAGGGTTTTCTCGCTCGAGAGAAAAAAGTTGCGGGCAAGTTGCATTGTTATCGTGCTCGCGCCCTGGCGCTTGCCTCCGGCAACGAGATTGGAGTAGGCTGCCCTTATGACGCCGACATAATCGACGCCCTGGTGCTGGTAGAAGCGCTCGTCCTCGGCGGCGAGCACCGCCTGCTTCAGCACCGGGGGCACCTCGGCGATCCGGACGACCGCGCGGCGCTCCTCGCCGAACTCCCCGATCAGGGCCCCGTCGGCGGTGTAGACGCGCAGCGGGATCTTCGGCTGGTAGTCGGTCAGCGCGTCGATCGGCGGGACTTTGGGGTAGGCGACCAGGAGCACGAAGGCCCCGGCAATCGCCCCCAGGACCGCCAGCCCGGCGAGCAGGGCGACCGGGAAGGCAAACCAGCGTAACCACTTCAACGGCGGAGTCTTTCTGCGAGTAGGTGGCGCCATTATAGGGACCTACCTCTGCCAAGACAATCGTGACAAATTGACTAGACGAGCCTTGTACTTGTTGTTAGGCTTTAAACTAAACTCTTAAGCAGGCGCCTAAACACTCGGAACCTAAGGGGAATTTCGGGTTTCCCCGGGGGAGGATTCGCAGTTGCAGCTCGATATTTTCAAGGCCAAAGCGCCACCGCTCTTTGGTATGGACATCAGTTCCTCCGCCGTCAAGATGGTGGAGCTCGCCGACGCCGGCAAGGGCGCGCAGCGCGTAGAGCGTTACGCCATCGAGTCGCTGCCGAAGGATTCGGTCCTCGACGGCAACATCGCGAACCTCGAGTCGGTCGCCGAAGCGGTCCGGCGCGCCTGGAAGAAGCTCGGCACCCGCACCAAGAACGTCGCCATGGCGCTGCCGACGGCGGCGGTGATCACGAAGAAGATCGTCTGCCCGGCGGGCCTGCGCGAGGAAGAGCTCGAGGTCCAGGTCGAAGGCGAGGCGAACCAGTACATCCCGTTCGCGCTCGACGAGGTCAACCTCGACTTCCAGGTGCTCGGGCCCGCGCCGTCGGGACCGGAGGAAGTCGAGGTCCTGATCGCCGCCTCCCGCAAGGAGAAGGTCGAGGACCGCGTCGCGGTCGCCGAGGCGGCGGGCCTGAAGGCGCTGGTGATGGACGTCGAGTCCTACGCCATGCAGACCGCCTTCGAGCTGATCCGCCAGCAGCTGCCGAGCGAGGGCCGCGACCAGAACGTCGCCGTCGTCGACCTCGGCGCGAGCATCATGAACATCACGGTGCTCCGCAACGACCAGGCGGTCTACACCCGCGAGCAGGCGTTCGGCGGCAACCAGCTCACCCAGGACATCGCGCGCCACTACGGGCTCTCGAGCGAGGAGGCCGAGAACGCCAAGCGGTCCGGCGGGCTGCCCGACAGCTTCGAGGCCGAGGTGCTGCGGCCGTTCATGGAGAACGCCGCGCTGGAGATCCAGCGTGCGATGCAGTTCTTCTTCACCTCGACCCAGTTCAACGCGATCGACCACATCCTGCTCACCGGCGGCACCTCGACCCTGCCCGGGCTCGAGGACATGGTGAGCTCGCGCGTGCGCGTGAACGCGATGGTGGCGAACCCGTTCGCCAACATGTCGATCTCGCCCCGGATCCAGCTGAAGAAGCTCATCTCCGACGCCCCGGCGCTCATGATCGCCTGCGGGCTCGCGATGCGGAGGTTCGACGAATGATCCGCGTAAACCTGCTGGCGCACCGCGAGGAGCGCCGCAAGCGCCAGCGCCGCCAGCTCGGGCTGACGGCGATCGTCTTCGCCGCGCTCGGCGGCGCGGTGTGGCTCGCCGTGCACGGGATCATCGGCGGCTACGTCTCCGCGCAGGACGACCGCAACGACTTCCTGAAGAAGGAAAACGCCAAGCTCGACAACGAGATCGAGGAGATCCGCAAGCTCCGCGACGAGATCAACGCGCTGCTCGCCCGCAAGCAGATCATCGAGGCGCTGCAGACCGACCGCGCGCGCGCGGTCGAGCTCCTCGACCAGCTCGTCCGGCAGACGCCCGACGGCGTCTACATCAAGACGCGTCAAGCAGGACGGGCTGAAGGTCAACATCAGCGGCTACGCGCAGTCGAACGCGCGCGTGTCGACCCTGATGCGCAACCTGCAGAGCTCGCCGATCGTCGACATCACGCCCACCTCACCGCAGCTGGTCGAGATCAAGGCGAGCGAGGTGAACAAGCGGCGCCTGTCCGAGTTCAACATGAACTTCAACATCAAGCGGCCAGTGGTCGAAGAGCCACAAGGCGGCAAGGCCGGCGACGCTGCGAAGAAGGGATAAGCCATGGCCGGCGTCGTCGACCAGTTCAGGAACCTCAACACCCGCGACCCGGGCAGCTGGCCGGCGCTGCCCAAGCTGCTGCTGCTCGTCGCGATCCTCGTCGGCGTGCTCGTCGTCGCCTACTTCCTCGACTGGCAGGGCCAGCTCGAGGAGCTCGAGGCGGGCCGCGCAGCAGGAGGCGAAGCTCAAGCAGGAGTACGTGGACAAGAAGCGCCAGGCGGTGAACCTCGACCTCCTGCGCGCCCAGCTGCGCGAGATCGAGACCTCGTTCGGGACGCTGCTCAAGCAGCTGCCGAACAAGTCGCAGATGGAAGCGCTGCTCGTCGACATCAACCAGGCCGGCCTCGGGCGGGGGCTCCAGTTCGAGCTCTTCAAGCCGGCGCAGAGCGAGACCCAGCGCGAGTTCTACGCCGAGCTGCCGATCTCGATCAAGCTGACCGGCAACTACCACGACATGGGCGCGTTCGCGAGCGACATCGGCCAGCTGCCGCGGATCGTCACGCTGAACGACATCGCGCTCAACGTGGGCAAGGACGGCACGCTCACCATGGACACCACCGCGAAGACCTTCCGCTACCTCGACGACGAGGAGCTCTCGGCGCAGCGCGCGGCGACGAAGGCGGCGAAGGCGGCGAAGGCCAGGAAATGAAGCGCCCGACCCTCATCGTTGCCGCCGCGCTGCTCGTCGCGGGCTGCGACGGCGGCGAGCAGCAGGAGCTCAAGTCCGAGCTCGCGGGCCTGACCAAGGACCTGCGCGGCAAGGTCCAGCCGCTGCCGGTCGTGAAGCCGTACGAGCCGGTCCCCTACACCGCCTACGACCTCCCCGACCCGTTCGGCCCGGCGAAGATCCAGCTGGCGGCGAAGGGCACCGGGCCGGGGACCGGGGGCGGGCTCAAGCCCGACCTCAACCGGCCGAAGGAGCCGCTCGAGGCGTTCCCGCTCGAGTCGCTGCGGATGGTCGGGACGCTCGAGCGCGCCAAGCAGACCTTCGGGCTGGTGCGCGCGGACGCCGGGCTGTACCGCGTCCGGGTGGGCAACTACATGGGACAGAACTTCGGCGTGATCACGAAGATCTCGGACGCCGAGATCACGCTGCGCGAGCTTTTCCAGGACGCCGGCGGCGACTGGGCGGAGCGCGAGAGCACCCTCCTGCTCCAGGAGGCCGACGCCAAGGAAGCGAGGAAATGATGAAACCCAACAAATACCTGACTTTCGTCGTCGCGCTTGGCGCGTGGCTCGTCGCGTGCGCCGCATCGGCGCAGCAGAACTCGATCGACGGCTTCAACGTCGCCGCCCAGGGCGGCCGGGTGATCGTGCGGATCACGACCAAGCAGCCGCTGGCGGCGCCGCCGGCGAGCTTCACGGTGACGCAGCCGGCGCGGATCGCGCTCGACTTCCCGAACACCGCCAACGCGCTCGGGCGCACGAACGCAGGAGATCAACGAGGGCGAGCTGCGCGGGATGAACGTCGTGCAGGTCGGCGACCGCACGCGGATGGTGCTCAACCTGCGCAACATGGTGACCTACGAGACGCAGGTCGACGGCAACAACGTGAACATCGTGCTCACGCCGGTGCAGCTCTCGCAGGCGCGGCCGACGCCGCGGGCGGAACGCTTCGCCGAGGGCACGCCGGACCAGAAGCACTCGATCCGCGACGTCGACTTCCGCCGCGGCCGGAGCGGCGAGGGGCGGGTGGTGATCGAGCTCGCCGACGCCAACACCGGCATCGACATCCGCCAGCAGGGCCAGCAGCTGATCGTCGACTTCCTGAAGACCGTCGCTGCCGGACAACCTGCGCAAGCGCCTCGACGTGGGCGATTTCGCCACGCCGGTCTCCACGATCAGCACGTTCCAGCAGGGCGAGAACGTGCGCATGGTGATCGAGCCGAAGGGGTTGTGGGAGCACAACGCCTACCAGACCGACACGCAGTTCGTGGTCGAGGTGAAGCCGATCCAGTACGACCCGAACAAGCTCGTGCAGGGCACGCGCGGCGGCTACCGGGGCGAGAAGCTGTCGCTCAACTTCCAGAACGTCGAGGTCCGCAGCGTCCTCAACGTGATCGCCGACTTCACCGACCTCAACATCATCACCAGCGACACGGTGCAGGGGAACCTGACCCTGCGGCTCAAGGACGTGCCCTGGGACCAGGCGCTCGACATCATCCTGCAGACGCGCGGCCTCGACATGCGCAAGAGCGGCAACGTGGTCTGGATCGCGCCGCGGGACGAGCTCGCGACCAAGGAGAAGCTCGAGCTCGAGGCGCAGCAGCAGATCTCGGACCTCGAGCCGCTGCGCACCGAGACGTTCCAGCTCAACTACACCAAGGCCGCCGAGCTCGTGGTCCTGCTGCGCGGCGGCGCGCCGGTCGGCGGGGGCGGCGGCACCAACATCCCGATCCTGTCCAAGCGCGGCAGCGCCGTGGCCGACCCGCGCACCAACACGCTGTTCGTGCAGGACATCCCCCGCGCGCTCGAGGCGGTGCGCAAGATGATCGCGACCACCGACATCCCGGTGCGCCAGGTGCTGATCGAGGCGCGCATCGTCGAGGCGAACGACAAGTTCAGCCGCACGCTCGGCGTGCGGCTCGGCTACGAACTACTTCGCCGGCGACGGCTGTTCGGTCGGGCTCGAACCGCTACACCATCGGCGGCGGGCTCGGCCAGGCGGCGGCGGCCACGCCGAACACGCAGTACAGGTGCCGCCCAGCCGCCGATTCTGTTCGCGCCGACTTCGACAAGCGTCAACCTGCCGGCGACGCCGACGCCGACCGGGGCGCAGGCCGGGCAGTTCTCGATCGTGCTGTTCAACAGCTCGGCGACCAAGTTCCTGAACCTCGAGATCCAGGCGCTCGAGAGCGACGGCAAGGGCAAGATCATCTCCAGCCCGCGCGTCGTCACCGCGAACCAGGTCGAGGCGCTGATCGAGCAGGGCACCGAGCTGCCGTACCAGCAGGCGACCTCCAGCGGCGCGACGAGCATCGCGTTCCGGAAGGCGACGCTCAGCCTGCGGGTCAAGCCGCAGATCACGCCCGACGGCAACGTGATCATGGACGTGGACATCAACAAGGACGCGGTCGGCGTTCAGACCACGGCGGGGTTCGCGATCGACACCAAGCACGTGAAGACCTCGGTGCTGGTGGAGAACGGCGGGACGGTGGTGATCGGCGGGATCTACACCCAGGAGGACCGCAACCAGGTCAACAAGATCCCGTTCTTCGGCGACCTGCCCGCGGTCGGACCGCTGTTCCGCAACTACTACCGGCAGGACGACAAGACCGAGCTCCTGGTCTTCCTCACGCCGCGGATCATCGACGACCGGCTGAGCGTCCGGTAGACCCGATCCACCCCAGGAAAAGGCCGGGCGCTGCCCGGCCTTTTGCTTGGTCCGGGGCGGAGGACCGGCCGCGCGCTCCGCACCCTCGCGCGGCCTGCTTCACGGCTCTCTCGCAGGTTCCGGCCCGGTCGCCGCGCGACCCCGGCGGCCCGCTTAGAATGACGCCATGCAGGACAGCCGCAACATCTTCCTGGTCGGGCTCATGGGCGCCGGCAAGACGACGGTCGCGCGCCAGCTCGCGCGCCGGCTCGGGAAGACCTTCTACGACACCGACCACGAGATCGAGCGGCGCACCGGCGTTCGCGTGCAGGTCATCTTCGAGATCGAAGGCGAGCCGGGCTTCCGCGCGCGCGAGGCGCAGATGGTCGACAGCCTCACCGCCCTGCAGGACGTCGTGCTCGGGACCGGCGGCGGGGTCGTGCTGAAGCCCGAGAACCGCGCGCTGCTCGCGGCGCGCGGCTTCGTGATCTATCTGCGGGCGCAGCCGCGCGACCTCTACCAGCGCACCCGGCACGACAAGTCGCGGCCGCTGCTCGCCACCGACGATCCGCTCGCGAAGCTCGAGGAGCTGCAACGCGTGCGCGACCCGCTCTACCGCGAGGTCGCCGACCTGATCGTCGACACCGGGCGCCAGAGCGTCGGCGCGCTGGTCGAGCAGCTGCTGAAGCGCCTGCCCGACGACATGCAAACTGTCCGCGTAGCGCTCGAGGGCCGCAGCTACCCGATCCACATCGGGCGCGGCCTGCTCGCGCGGGCGGACCTCGTCGCGGGCGCGATCCCGCAGCGGCGCGTGGCGATCGTCACCAACGACACCGTCGCGCCGATCCACCTCGAGCGGCTCGCCGGGCCGCTCGAGGCCGCGGGCGTCGCGTGCGTCCGCATCGTCGTCCCCGACGGCGAGGACGCACAAGGACTGGGCGACGCTCGACCGGGTGATCGACGAGCTGCTCGCGCACCGCTGCGACCGCCAGACGGCGATCGTGGCGCTCGGCGGCGGCGTGGTCGGCGACCTCGCCGGATTCGCCGCCGCGACCTATCAGCGCGGCGTGCCGTTCGTCCAGGTGCCGACGACGCTCCTCGCGCAGGTCGACTCGTCGGTGGGCGGCAAGACCGCGATCAACCATCCGCGCGGCAAGAACATGGTCGGCGCGTTCTACCAGCCGCAGCTCGTGCTCGCCGACATGGACACGCTCGCGACGCTGCCGGAGCGGGAGCTGCGCGCCGGCCTCGCCGAGGTGATCAAGCACGGCGCGATCCGCGACGCGGCGCTCTTCGCGTGGCTGGAGGCGAACGTCGAGCGGCTCGTCGCGCGCGACGCCGAGGCGCTCGCGCACGCGGTGCAAGCGGTCGGTCGAGATCAAGGCCGAGGTCGTGGCGCTCGACGAGCGCGAGACCGGCGATGCGCGCGCTGCTCAACTTCGGCCATACCTTCGGTCACGCGATCGAGACCGGGCTCGGCTACGGCACCTGGCTGCACGGCGAAGCGGTCGCCGCCGGCATGGTGATGGCGGCGGAGCTCTCGACGCGGCTCGGGATGCTCGACGCCGCATCGGCGGAGCGCCTGCGCCGCCTGATCGAGCGCGCGGGGCTGCCCGTTGCCGGGCCGGAGCTCGCGACCGACCGCTACCTCGAGCTGATGTCGGTCGACAAGAAGGCGCAAGGCGGACGGCTCCGGTTCATCCTGCTCGAGCGGCTCGGGTCGGCCGTCATTCGCGGCGACGTCTCGCCCGATGCGCTGCGGGCGACGCTCGCAACTGCCGTAGCTGCCGATCCGCCGTAACCACCTGATTCCGCGCGCCGACCAAGGCTTGCGCGCGGGCTTTGCCGCACTGCGGTAACCGCTTGAAGCACCTAGATATCGCGGGTATATTTCACGGTTCCCCGTGAATTAACGCCGGTTTGGTCACCGGCGGCGCGCGATCAGAGGTGCAACGTGAGCGATGGTGGGAACTTCGAGGCCTTTCCGCCTGCCCCGCAGGGTCTCTATGACCCTGCCAACGAGCACGACGCCTGCGGCGTCGGCTTCATCGCGCACATCAAGGGCAAGAAGAGCCACGAGCTGGTCCAGCAGGGCCTGCTGATCCTCAAGAACCTGACCCACCGGGGCGCGGTCGGCTGGGACCCGAAGCTCTCCGACGGCTCCGGCCTCCTGATCCAGGTCCCCGACCGGTTCTTCCGCGAGGAGCTGGCGCGGCAGGGGGTCTCGCTGCCGCCCGTCGGCCAGTACGGCGTCGGGATGGTGTTCCTGCCGCGGGAGCCGGCCTCGCGCCTCGCCTGCGAGTACGAGATCGAGCGCGCCATCAAGGACGAGGGCCAGGTGCTGCTCGGCTGGCGGGACGTGCCGGTCGACAGCTCCGACCTCGCCGAGCCGGCGCGGCGAGCTCGAGCCGGTGATCCGGCAGGTGTTCATCGGCCGCGGGCCCGAAGTCACCGTCACCGACGCGCTCGAGCGCAAGCTCTACATCATCCGCAAGTCCTCCGGCCACGCGATCCAGGCGCTCCAGCTCGCCCACGGCAAGGAGTTCTACGTGCCGTCGATGTCGGCGCGCACGATCGCCTACAAGGGGATGCTGCTCGCCTACCAGGTCGGGCCGTACTACAAGGACCTGCAGGACCCGCGCGTCGTGTCCGCGCTCGCGCTCGTCCACCAGCGCTTCTCGACCAACACCTTCCCGACCTGGGACCTCGCGCACCCGTTCCGGATGATCGCCCACAACGGCGAGATCAACACCGTGCGCGGCAACGTCAACTGGATCCGCGCGCGCCAGGGCGCGATCTCGAGCCCGATCCTGCGCGACGACCTCGCGAAGATCTGGCCGCTCATCTACGACGGCCAGTCCGACTCGGCGTCGTTCGACAACGCGCTCGAGATGCTGGTGATGGGCGGCTACTCGATCGCCCACGCGGTGATGATGATGATCCCCGAGGCGTGGGAGAACAACACCGGGATGGACGGCAACCGGCGCGCGTTCTACGAGTACCACGCCGCGATGCAGGAGCCCTGGGACGGCCCGGCGTCGATCGCCTTCACCGACGGCCGCCAGATCGGCGCCACCCTCGACCGCAACGGCCTGCGCCCGTCGCGCTACATCGTCACCGACGACGACCTCGTCGTCATGGGCTCGGAGTGCGGCTGCCTGCCGATTCCCGAGGAGAAGATCGTCAAGAAGTGGCGGCTCCAGCCGGGCAAGATGTTCCTCGTCGACCTCGAGAAGGGCCGCATCATCGACGACAAGGAGCTGAAGGACACGCTCGCCTCGCAGAAGCCGTACGCCGAGTGGATCGAGCGCATCCGCGTCAAGCTCGACGACATCCCCGCGCCGGCGGAGAAGCGCGAGCCCTCGCGCGAGCGCCTCCTCGACCGCCAGCAGGCGTTCGGCTACACCCAGGAAGACGTCAAGTTCATCATGTCGCCGATGGCGATCAACGGCGAGGAGCCCGTCGGCTCGATGGGCAACGACTCGCCGCTCGCCGTGCTGTCGAACAAGAACAAGACGCTCTACCAGTACTTCAAGCAGCTCTTCGCGCAGGTCACCAACCCCGCGATCGACCCGATCCGCGAGGAGCTGGTGATGTCGGTGGTGTCGTTCATCGGGCCGAAGCCGAACCTGCTCGGCATCGACGAGCGCAACCCGCCGCTCCGTCTCGAGGTGAGCCAGCCGGTGCTCGACTTCGACCAGATGGAGACGATCCGCCACATCGGGAAGTACACCGACGGCAAGTTCGAGAGCTTCGAGCTCGACCTCACCTACCCGGTCGCGTGGGGCAAGCAGGCGATCGAGGCGCGGCTCGCGAGCCTGTGCGCGCAGGCCGAGGACGCCGTGCGCTCGGGGTACTCGATCATCATCCTGTCCGACCGCAAGCAGGACCGCGCGCGGGTCGCGATCCCGGCGCTGCTCGCGCTGTCGGCCGATCCACCAGCATCTCACCGGCAAGGGCCTGCGCACCTCGACCGGTCTCGTGGTGGAAACGGGCTCGGCGCGGGAGACGCATCACTTCGCGCTGCTCGGCGGCTACGGCGCCGAGGCCGTGCACCCGTACCTCGCGTTCGAGACGCTGCTCGACCTGCAGGGCCTGCTCCCGAGCGAGATCGACGGCAAGAAGGCGGTCAAGAACTACATCAAGGCGATCGGCAAGGGCCTGAAGAAGGTCATGTCGAAGATGGGCGTCTCGACGTACATGTCGTACACCGGCGCCCAGCTCTTCGAGGCCGTCGGCCTGCAGAAGGGCTTCGTCGAGAAGTACTTCACCGGCACCGCCTCCAACGTCGAGGGCATCGGCGTGTTCGAGGTGGCCGAGGAGGCGATCCGCATCCACCGCGCCGCGTTCGACGAGGCCGACCCGGTGCTCAAGACCGCGCTCGACGCCGGCGGCGAGTACGCCTGGAGAGTCCGCGGCGAGGAGCACATGTGGACGCCGGACGCGATCGCGAAGCTGCAGCACTCGGCGCGCGCCAACTCGTACTCGACCTACAAGGAGTACGCCGAGATCATCAACGACCAGTCCCGGCGGCACATGACGCTCCGCGGGCTGTTCAAGTTCCGGTTCGACCAGCGCGAAGCCGGTCCCGATCGAGGAGGTCGAGCCGGCGGCCGCGATCGTGAAGCGCTTCTCGACCGGCGCGATGTCGCTCGGGTCGATCTCGACCGAGGCGCACACCAAGCTCGCGATCGCGATGAACCGCATCGGCGGCAAGTCGAACACCGGCGAGGGCGGCGAGGACCGCAAGCGCTACGCCCCGGTCAAGGCGGGCGAGACGCTGCAGTCGCGGCTCGGGCAAGAGCCGGGTCGAGCGCGACCTCGAGCTGAAGGAAGGCGATCTCCTCAAGTCGAAGATCAAGCAGGTCGCCTCGGGGCGGTTCGGCGTCACCGCCGAGTACCTCGCTTCCGCCGAGCAGCTGCAGATCAAGATCGCGCAGGGCGCGAAGCCCGGCGAAGGCGGGCAGCTGCCCGGCCGCAAGGTGTCGGAGTACATCGCCGAGCTCCGCTACGCGACGCCCGGCGTGGAGCTGATCAGCCCGCCGCCGCACCACGACATCTACTCGATCGAGGACCTGGCGCAGCTGATCCACGATCTGAAGAACGCCAACCGGCGGGCGTCGATCAGCGTGAAGCTCGTCTCCGAGATCGGCGTCGGCACGATCGCTGCCGGCGTCGCCAAGGCGAAGTCCGACCACGTCACCATCGCCGGCCACGACGGCGGCACCGGCGCGAGCCCGTGGTCGTCGATCAAGCACGCCGGCACGCCGTGGGAGCTCGGCCTCGCCGAGACGCAGCAGACGCTGGTGCTGAACCGCCTGCGCGGCCGCATCGCGGTGCAGGTCGACGGCCAGATGAAGACCGGCCGCGACGTCGCGATCGGCGCGATCCTCGGCGCCGACGAGTTCGGCTTCGCCACCGCGCCGCTCGTCGTGTCGGGCTGCATCATGATGCGCAAGTGCCACCTCAACACCTGTCCGGTGGGCGTGGCGACGCAGGACCCGGTGCTGCGCCGCAAGTTCCGCGGCCAGCCCGAGCACGTCATCAACTTCTTCTTCTTCGTCGCCGAGGAGCTGCGCGAGATCATGGCGAAGCTCGGCGTGCGGAAGCTCGACGACCTCATCGGCCGCACCGACCTCCTCGACATGCGGGACGGCATCGCGCACTGGAAGGCGCGCGGGCTCGACTTCGCGAAGATCTTCTACATGCCGAAGATGCCGCCCGAGGTCGCCGTGTACAACAGCGAGCGGCAGGATCACGGGCTGGAGAAGGCGCTCGACAACCGTCTGATCGAGCTCGCCGAGCCGGCGCTCGAGCGCGGCGAGAAGGTCACGATCGAGATGCCGATCCGCAACATCAACCGCACCGTCGGCACGATGCTGTCGCACGAGATCGCGCGGCGCTACGGTCACGAGGGCCTGCCCGACGAGACGATCCACGTGCGGTTCGCGGGCTCGGCGGGGCAGAGCTTCGGCGCGTTCCTCGCGCAGGGCGTGTGGCTCGACCACATCGGCGACACCAACGACTACTGCGGCAAGGGGCTCTCCGGCGGGCGGATCAGCGTGCAGCCGAGCGCGAAGTTCCGGGGCGAGCCGACCGAGAACATCATCACCGGCAACGTCGTGCTCTACGGGGCGATCTGCCGGCGAGGCGTACTTCCGCGGCGTCGCCGGCGAGCGGTTCGCGGTGCGCAACTCCGGCGCGCAGGCGGTGATCGAGGGCGTCGGCGACCACGGCTGCGAGTACATGACCGGCGGCACCGTCGTCGTCCTCGGCACGACCGGGCGGAATTTCGCCGCCGGCATGTCGGGCGGGATCGCCTACGTGCTCGACGTCGACGGCCAGTTCGCCAAGCGCTGCAACCCGTCGATGGTCGACCTCGAGGCGGTGCTGACCGAGTCCGAGCAGCAGGGCAAGCTCGCGCGCGACCTGTGGCACCTCGGCACGGCCGACGAGGTCATCCTGAAGCGGCTGATCGAGCGCCAGGCGAAGTACACCGACAGCGCGCGGGCGAAGGAGATCCTCGCCGACTGGGCGAAGCACCGGACGAAGTTCGTGAAGGTGTTTCCGAAGGAATACCGGCGCGCGCTGGCGGAGAACGCCGCCGCTGCGCGGAAGGCGGTCGCCTGATGGGCAAGACGCGATGGGTAAAGTCACCGGCTTCCTCGAGTACCAGCGCCTCGCCGGAGGCGTACGAAGCGCCGGAGGCGCGCAAGAAGCACTGGCGCGAGTTCATCGCGCCCCTCGGCGACGAGGAAGCGAAGATCCAGGGCGCGCGCTGCATGGACTGCGGCATGCCGTTCTGCATGAGCGGCTGCCCGGTCAACAACATCATCCCGGACTTCAACGACCTCGTTTACCGCGCGGACTGGAAGCGCTCGATCGAGACGCTGCACTCGACCAACAACTTCCCCGAGTTCACCGGCCGCGTCTGCCCCGCGCCGTGCGAGGAAGCGTGCACGCTGCGGATCAACGACGACGCCGTCGGCATCAAGTCGATCGAGCACGCGATCATCGACAAGGCGTGGGACGAAGGCTGGGTCAAGCCGCAGCCGGCGTCGCACCGCACCGGCAAGAAGGTCGCGGTCGTCGGCTCGGGGCCGGCGGGCCTCGCCTGCGCGCAGCAGCTCGCGCGCGCGGGCCATGCGGTGACGGTTTCGAGAAGAACGACCGCATCGGCGGGCTGCTCCGCTACGGCATCCCGGACTTCAAGATGGAGAAGTGGATCATCGACCGCCGGGTCGAGCAGATGCGCGCCGAGGGCGTCGAGTTCCGGCCGGGCGTGCTCGTCGGCACCCAGGCGCCGGGCCCCGGCATCGCCGAACGACGCGCAGACGACGGTCGCCCCCGACCAGCTCCTCGCCGAGTTCGACGCGGTCGTCCTGGCCGGCGGCGCCGAGCAGCCGCGCGACCTGCCGGTGCCCGGGCGCGAGCTCGCCGGCATTCACTACGCGATGGAGTTCCTGCCGCTGCAGAACCGCCGCGTCGCGGGCGACAAGGGCATCCGCGACCTGTGGGCGACCGACAAGCACGTCGTCGTCATCGGCGGCGGCGACACCGGCTCCGACTGCGTCGGCACCTCCAACCGGCACGGCGCGAAGTCGATCACCCAGTTCGAGCTGCTGCCGATGCCGCCGGACCTCGATCGCAACCCGGTGTGGCCGTACTGGCCGTCGCGGCTGCGACGTCCTCCTCGCACGAGGAAGGCTGCGAGCGCGACTGGGCGGTGGCGACGAAGCACTTCCGCGGCGAGAACGGCGCGGTCAAGGCGCTCGTGGCGGTGCGCGTGGAGTGGGAGAAGGACCCGGCGAGCGGCCAGATGAAGATGGTCGAGGTCCCGGGCACCGAGTTCGAGCTGCCCGCCGATCTCGTCCTGCTCGCCATGGGCTTCGTATCGCCGGTGCAGAACGTGCTCGACGGTTTCGGCGTCGCGAAGGACGCGCGCGGCAACGCCCGCGCGACGACCGACGGTGCGGGCTGCTATGCGACCTCGGTGCCGAAAGTGTTCGCGGCGGGCGACATGCGCCGCGGGCAGTCGCTCGTCGTCTGGGGGATCCGCGAAGGCCGGCAGTGCGCGCGCGCGGTGGACGAGTTCCTGATGGGGAGCTCCGAGCTGCCGCGCTGAGCGGACGACGGGTTCGAAGCGAGAACGGCGCCCGCGGGCGCCGTTCGTTTTTTCCCGCCCCTTGTCAGACGGGGGCCGCGAACGCGGCGAGCGGGGATTACCGCGGGGGATTTCTACTGCCGCGGCACCGGCCGCGGCACGGCACCGAGGTGGGGCTGAGGCTCCTCCGGCACCGGCCGGTACTGCGCCCCGACGCCGGCCGGCCCCGGCGTGATCACCACGCCTCCCGGGGGCGCAGGGCCGTAGCCCGCGCCCACCCCTGCGGTCCCCGGGCCGACGACCACGCCGCCCGGCGGCGGCTTGAGGTGCGGACCGACGACCCCGCCGCCGCCGACCGCGACGTCCGGCGTCGGTCGAAATTGACCGGGCCCCGGTCGTTGCGGCAGCGGCCGCACGCCGGGCCGGACGCCGTACGGCGTGTAGTAGCCGGGGTCGTAGCCGCCCGCGTCCGGATCGTCGCAATCGGTCCGCCGCTCGGCGATGCAGCGCTCGCGCCACTGCCGCTGCGCCTCGGCCGTCGCAGAGTCCTGCGCAGCGGCGGTCTGGCGGTTGCGCTGTGCGTCCTGCTCGAGCCGGTCGACGCGGTCCTTGAACGCCTGTTCCCGGCGCGCGGCGTCGGCCTTCGAGAGGTCCTGCGCTTCGATCGTGCTCACCCGCCCCTTGTCCTCGTCGAGCTTCTGGCTCTTGCGGTTGTCGGGCGGGGTGCTCGAGTAGTTGATGACGCCCTTTTCGTCGGTCCATTTGTAGACCTGGGCGTGCGCGACGAGGGGGAACGCGAGCGCGAGCCCCAGGGCAACGAGTGGCGCCCGTCGAGTGGTCATGGACGAATTACGCACCAGTTGGCTCCTCGGATGACAGGGCGACCGTCACGATTGCTCGAGCATTTTCGGCCGACGGATTCCCGTCACCGTGGGGTCGGGCGCGGAAGGCCCGGCTGCCCGGGCCGTACCGGCGGGTTGATCGGTGGCGCAATCGGCGGCCGCGGCGGGCGGGTCGGGTAGTACGGATACCCCGTCGGCTCGAGACCGTAGTCGAACGTCCCGCGCGACGGATCGTCGCAATCCACCCGCCGATCCGCGAGACAGCACCCCGCGAACGAACATGACGCGTGCGGCGTCGGCTTCATCGCGAACATCAAGGGCAGGAAGAGCCACGAGCTGGTCCAGCAGGGCCTGCTGATCCTCAAGAACCTGACCCACCGGGGTGCGGTCGGGTACGACCCGAAGCTCTCCGACGGCTCCGGCATCCTGATCCAGATCCCCGACAAGTTCTTCCGCGAGGAGCTCGCCCGGGCCGGGATCACCCTTCCCCCGGTCGGCCAATATGGCGTCGGGATGGTGTTCCTGCCGCGCGAGCCGGCCTCGCGCCTCGCCTGCGAGTACGAGATCGAGCGCGCGATCAAGGACGAGGGCCAGGTGCTCCTCGGCTGGCGGGACGTGCCGGTCGACAGCTCCGACCTCGCCGAGCCGGCGCGCAAGATCGAGCCGGTGATCCGCCAGGTGTTCATCGGCCGCGGGCCCGAGGTCACCGTCACCGACGCGCTCGAGCGCAAGCTGTACATCATCCGCAAGTCCTCCGGCCACGCGATCCAGGCGCTCAAGCTCGCGCACGGCAAGGAGTTCTACGTGCCGTCGATGTCGGCGCGGACGATCGTCTACAAGGGGATGCTGCTCGCCTACCAGGTCGGGCAGTACTACACCGACCTGCAGGACCCGCGCGTCGTGTCCGCGCTCGCGCTCATCCACCAGCGCTTCTCGACCAACACCTTCCCCACCTGGGACCTCGCGCACCCGTTCCGGATGATCGCCCACAACGGCGAGATCAACACCGTGCGCGGCAACCAGAACTGGATCCGCGCGCGCCAGGGCGCGATCTCGAGCCCGATCCTCGGCGGCGACCTCGGCAAGATCTGGCCGCTGATCTACCCCGGGCAGTCGGACTCGGCCTCGTTCGACAACGCGCTCGAGATGCTCGTCATGGGCGGCTACTCGATCGCCCACGCGATGATGATGATGATCCCGGAGGCGTGGGAGAACCACACCGAGATGGACGGCAACCGGCGCGCGTTCTACGAGTACCACGCCGCGATGCAGGAACCCTGGGACGGCCCGGCGTCGATCGCATTCACCGACGGCCGCCAGATCGGCGCGACGCTCGACCGGAACGGCCTGCGTCCGTCGCGCTACATCGTCACCGACGACGACCTCGTCGTCATGGGCTCGGAGTGCGGCTGCCTGCCGATTCCCGAGGAGAAGATCGTCAAGAAGTGGCGCCTGCAGCCGGGCAAGATGTTCCTCGTCGACGTCGAGCGCGGCCGGATCATCGACGACAAGGAGCTCAAGGACACGCTCGCCGCGCAGCAGCCGTACGCCGAGTGGATCGACCGCATCCGCGTGAAGCTCGACGACCTGCCCGCGCCGGCGGAGAAGCGCGAGCCGTCGAGCGCGCGGCTCCTCGACCGCCAGCAGGCGTTCGGCTACACGCAGGAAGACATCAAATTCATCATGTCGCCGATGGCGATCAACGGCGAGGAGCCGGTCGGCTCGATGGGCAACGACTCGCCGCTCGCGGTGCTGTCGGGCAAGAACAAGACGCTCTACCACTACTTCAAGCAGCTCTTCGCGCAGGTCACCAACCCCGCGATCGATCCGATCCGCGAGGAGCTGGTGATGTCGGTGGTGTCGTTCATCGGGCCGAAGCCGAATCTGCTCGGCATCGACGAGCGCAACCCGCCGCTCCGCCTCGAGGTGAGCCAGCCGGTGCTCGACTTCGACCAGATGGAGACGATCCGCCACATCGGGAAGTACACCGACGGCAAGTTCGAGAGCTGCGAGCTCGACGTCACCTACCCGGTCGCGTGGGGCAAGGAGGCGATCGAGGCGCGGCTCGCGAGCCTCTGCGCGCAGGCCGAGGACGCCGTCCGCTCGGGCTACTCGATCCTCGTCCTCTCCGACCGCAAGCAGGACCGCGCACGGGTCGCGATCCCGGCGCTGCTCGCGCTCTCGGCCATCCACCAGCATCTTGTCGGCAAGGGGCTGCGGACCTCGACCGGCCTGGTGGTGGAGACCGGCTCGGCGCGGGAGACGCATCACTTCGCGCTCCTCGGCGGTTACGGCGCGGAAGCCGTCCACCCCTATCTCGCGTTCGAGACGCTGCTCGACCTGAAGGGCCTGCTGCCGAGCGAGGTCGACGGCAAGAAGGCGGTCAAGAACTACACCAAGGCGATCGGCAAGGGCCTGAAGAAGGTCATGTCCAAGATGGGCGTCTCGACGTACATGTCGTACACCGGCGCCCAGCTCTTCGAGGCCGTCGGCCTGCGCAAGGGCTTCGTCGACAAGTACTTCACCGGCACCGCCTCGTACGTCGAGGGCATCGGCGTGTTCGAGGTGGCCGAGGAGGCGATCCGGATCCACCGCGCCGCGTTCGACGAGAACGACCCGGTGCTCAAGGCCGCGCTCGACGCCGGCGGCGAGTACGCCTGGCGCGTCCGCGGCGAGGAGCACATGTGGACGCCGGACGCGATCGCCAAGCTCCAGCACTCGACGCGCGACAACTCGTACTCGACCTACAAGGAGTACGCGCAGATCATCAACGATCAGTCCAAGCGGCACCTGACGCTGCGCGGGCTGTTCGAGTTCAGGTTCGACCAGGCGAAGCCGGTCCCGATCGAGGAGGTCGAGCCGGCGTCGGAAATCGTGCGGCGCTTTGCGACCGGCGCGATGTCGCTCGGGTCGATCTCGACCGAGGCGCACACCACGCTGGCGATCGCGATGAACCGCATCGGCGGCAAGTCGAACACCGGCGAAGGGGGCGAGGACCGGATGCGCTACGCCCCGGTCAAGGCGGGCGAGACGCTGATGTCGCGGCTCGGCCACAAGCGGGTCGAGGTCGATCTCGACCTGGTGGAAGGCGACTCGCTCAAGTCGAAGATCAAGCAGGTCGCCTCCGGGCGGTTCGGCGTCACCACCGAGTACCTCGCTTCGGCCGAGCAGCTACAGATCAAGATCGCGCAGGGCGCCAAGCCCGGCGAAGGCGGCCAGCTGCCCGGCCGCAAGGTCTCCGAGTACATCGCCGAGCTCCGCTTCTCGACGCCGGGCGTCGAGCTGATCAGCCCGCCGCCGCATCACGACATCTACTCGATCGAGGACATCGCGCAGCTCATCCACGACCTGAAGAACGCCAACCCGCGCGCCTCGGTCAGCGTGAAGCTCGTCTCGGAGATCGGCGTCGGCACGATCGCGGCCGGCGTTTCGAAGGCGAAATCGGACCACGTCACGATCGCCGGTCACGACGGCGGCACCGGCGCGAGCCCCTGGTCGTCGATCAAGCACGCCGGCACGCCGTGGGAGCTCGGCCTCGCCGAGACGCAGCAGACGCTGGTGCTCAACCGCCTGCGCGGCCGGATCGCGGTGCAGGTCGACGGTCAGATGAAGACCGGACGCGACGTCGTCATCGGCGCGATGCTCGGCGCCGACGAGTTCG
>CAWHBL010000013.1:0-86441 GCA_963827555.1 uncultured beta proteobacterium | reverse complement strand
AGCATCGCCAGCCCGGCGACCGGCGTGAGCGTGAACGTCACCGGCAGCAGGAGCGCGAGCGCCGCGAGCGGCCCGATGCCCGGCAGCACGCCGACCAGGGTGCCGACCAGGCTGCCGATGAAGCAGTAGTAGAGGTTGGCCGGCGTGAGGATGACGCCGAAGCCGGTGGCGAGGCCCTCGAGCGCGCCCATCGCCTCACCAGCCCCAGGGTCCGCGCGGGAGCGGCATGCCGAGCGCGTGACCGAAGAGCCACATCACGCCGACGACCGCGCCGATCGTGAGCGCGATCGAGCCGATCCAGCTCGAGCGCTCGACCGTCCGGAGCAGCACGATCATCGTGACTGCGGACGCGGCGGCGAACCCGAGGTACGGGATCGCGAACGCCATCAGCGCGAGCCCGGCGACGACGCCGAGCACGCGCGCGAGTGCCGCACCGCGCTGGCCACGCCGGCGCTCGCGCGCGGTGGGACGGCAGGAGGAGCAGGGCGGCGCCGGCGCCCGCGACGATCAGCCCCGCGAGCAGCGGGAAGAGGCCGCTCTCCGGGCCGGACGGGCCGGTGAGCCCGATCGTCCACGCATGCGTGGCGGCGGCCGCGCCGAGCGCGATCCAGAAGACGTTGAGCGCGCGCTCGGACATCGCGCGCTCAGAGCTCGTTCCCGATGCGGTGACCCTCGTGCACTGCCGCGAGCATCGCCCGCGGCGCGAACGCGTCGCCGGCGAGCCGCACCTCGAGGCCGGCGGCCCGCAGCGGCGCGGCGAGCCGGTCGTCGGCGAGGCGCGGCGTCGCGTAAGCGAACAGCGCGACGTCCTCGATCGTGCGCTCCTCGCCGGTAAAGGCGTTCGCGTGCACGACACGCTGCGCGGCGAAACGCTTCGGCACGGCCGCGACGACGATCTCGACCCGGGCGCGGTACAGGCGCCGGTACACGCCGAGCAGCCCGACGTAGGCGACGTTGCGGCCGAGCTGCGTGCGCGGGGTGATGACGACCAGCCGGTCGTAGACCGACGCGAGCAGGTCGGCGAGCGCGTAGACGCCGGCGCCGTGGTCGTGGTCGAAGAGGACCGCGGTGCCGGCGCGCCTGGCGGGCGCGGCGCCGAGATCCGCGACGAGCGTCCACGCATCGGTGCCCGCGTCGCCGTCCGCGGCGAGCGTCGCCGGCCGGCGCATGCTGGAGCCGGTCGCGAGGACGACCGCGTCGGGGCCGAGCGCGGCGATCTGCGGAACCGTCGCCGGTCGACCCGATTCGAAGACGACGCCGGCCTCGCGGGCGCGCGCGAGCTGGAACTCGAACACCTTCGCGACTTCGGCGCGGCCCGGCAGCAGCGCTTCCAGCCGCGCCTTGCCGCCCGGCTCCCGCGCGCCGAGCACGGTCACCGCGTGCCCGCGGCTCGCCGCGACCCAGGCGGCCTCGAGCCCGGCGACGCCGCTGCCGACGATGACGACGCGGCGCTTGCGCGCGGCCGGGGACGGCCGCCACGCCGCTTCGCCCGGCGTTCCGAGATGCGGGTTGTGAATGCACGCGATCGGCTTGCCGACGTGGATCTCGGCCCAGCAGACGTTGCAGAAGATGCACGGCCGGGTGCTGGCCGCTTTGCCGGCGAGCGCCTTCGCGGGCAGCGCCGCATCCGCGACGAGCGCGCGCCCCATGCCGATCAGATCGCCTACGCCTTCGCCGAGGAGCCGCTCGGCGTGGGCGGCGTCGAGCACGCGCCCGAGGGCGAGCACCGGGATCGGCCGCGCGCGCTCGCGGAGCTCTCTCTGCAGCGCCATGAACGGTCCCGGGGGGTAGTGCATGTCCGGCGTGTGGTCCTCGAGGCTCGGGCTGAAATTGCCCTGCGCGAACGCGACGTAGTCGAGGCCGCCGGCTTGCGCGAGGCGCCCCGCGATCCGTCCCGCCTCGTCGCGGTCGATGCCGCCGGGCACGCGCTCGTCGCCGGGCATCTTCAGCCCGACGATGAAGCCCGCGCCGCACTCGGCGCGGATGCCCGCGATGATCTCGCGGACGAAGCGCGTGCGGCCGGTCGACGTCGCCGCCGTACCCGTCGTCGCGCGTGTTCGACCACGGCGACAGGAACTGCGTGATCAGGTAGCCGTGGCCGCCGTGCAGCTCGACGCCGGAGAAGCCGGCCCGCTGGAGCGTCCGCGCGGCGTCGATGAACGCGCGCGCGACGACTGCCGATCTCCTCGGGCGTCATGACGTGCGGCACCGACCAGCTGTAGGCGTCGGGCAGCGCCGAGACGCCCGACCGGCGCGTCGACCGGGCTCCAGAGCTGCTGGCGGCCGACGTGCCAGAGCTGGCCGAGCAGCCGGCAGTCCTGCAGCTCGACCGCCGCAGCGAGGCGCTGGAAGCCGTCGAAGTTCGCGGGATCGAACACGGTGGCGACGTTCGGCTGCGGCACGCTCGAGGCGTGGATCGAGAGGCCTTCGGTGACGAGCATCCCCGCGCCGCCCGCCGCGCGCTCCGCGTAGTAGTCGACGAGGCGCGGCGTCACCCGGTTCTCGCGCGCGAAGTTGGAGAGCACCGCCGGGAAGACGATGCGGTTCCGCAGCCGCCTGCCGGCGAGCTGGAAGGGGGTGAAGAGCTGCATGCGAAAGGCTCCCCGGGGGCGCGCTCGTGCGCGTCGCTCAACGGAACGGCAAGGCGGCCTAGGAGCGCGCGGCGAGCTCGAGCCGGACCGATTCCGCGCCGAGCACCAGCGCGCGGAGCTTCGCGCGCGTCGCCGCGCGGTCGCGCGCGGTGCAGCCGCAGTCGGGCGCGGCGATCAGCCGCTCGGGCGGCAGCACCTCGAGCGCCGCGCGGAGCCGCGCGGCGACCGTCTCGGGCCGCTCCACCTCGTCGGTGCCGACGTCGATCACGCCGAGCTGGATCGTCTTGCCGGGGAGCCCTTCGAGGAGCCGCGGCGCGAGCTTCGGCTCGGCGAACTCGAGCGAGTACTGCTGGACCCTGGCGGCGCGCGCGAGCGCCGGGAAGATCTCCTCGTAGCCGTGCTTCCACTCCTTGTTGCCGAGGCGCGCGCGGTAGCCGTAGCAGACGTGCACGCAGCTCGCCACCGTCGTGCCGGCGAACGCGCGGTCCATCGCCTCGACGCCCCAGGCATGGAGCTTCTCCGGCAGCCGCGTGAACGCGGGCTCGTCGAGCTGCACCATGTCGCAGCCGGCGGCTTCAAGCGCGCGGATCTCCTGGTTGAGGACGTCGGCGCAGGCGTGCGCGAGCGCGCGCTCGTCGCCGTAGTACTCGTCGGCCATGCCGTCGACCATCGTCGACGGCCCCGGCAGCGTCATCTTGATCGGCCGGTTCGTGAAGCGGCGCAGGAACCGGTAGTCGTCCACCGCCTGGTGGTTGGCGAGCGTGAGCGGCCCGGTGACGCGCGGCACTTCCTGGGTGAACTTGCCGCCGCGCATCGACTTCGCCTTCAGCTTTTCGCAGTCGACGCCGCCGAGCTGGTGGATGAAATGCGTGTAGTGCGTCGAGCGGCGCTGCTCGCCGTCGCACACGATGTCGATCCCCGCCGCCTCCTGGTCGGCAAGCGCGAGCCGCGTCGCGTCGTCCATCGCCTCCTTGAGCGCCTCGCCCGCGAGGTTCCAGCGCTCGACCACGCTGTACCAGGTCCCGGTCAGCCACTGCGGCTTCGGCAGGCTGCCGATCGTGGTGGTAGGAATGAGCGGCAGGGGCATGCGGATCTCCTCGGCGCAGGGCGCGGCCGGCGCCGATTGTAGCCGCGGCGGAGCGCCGGCTACTGGATGCGCGCCCCGCTCGCCGGGTCGAACAGGAACGTCAGCTCCGGCGCGAGGCGGATCTTCTCGCCGGGCAGGAAGTTGTGGCGCTCGCGGACGACCGCGGTGACCTCCTTGCCGGCGACCTTGCAGTAGATCTCCGTGTTGGCCCCGGTCGGCTCGACCACGATCACCTCGGCGGGCACGCCGGAGTCGCGCACCGCGAGGTGCTCCGGCCGCACGCCGAGCGTCACCTGCCGGCCGTCGAGCTCGGGGCGGAGGCTCTTCGGCGCCGGCACGCGCACGCCGTCGCCGAGCACGACGTCGAGCCCGCCGCCGTTGCGCGCGAGCTTGCCGCCGAGGAAGTTCATCGCCGGCGAGCCGATGAAGCCGGCGACGAAGAGGTTGGCCGGGTTGTCGTAGAGATCGAGCGGCGCGCCGATCTGCTCGACGTTGCCGGCGTGCATGACGACGATCTTGTCGGCCATCGTCATCGCTTCGATCTGGTCGTGCGTGACGTACACCGCGGTGGTCGTCAGCCGCTGGTGGAGCTCCTTGATCTCGGTGCGCATCTGCACGCGCAGCTTGGCGTCGAGGTTCGACAGCGGCTCGTCGAACAGGAACACCTGCGGCTGGCGCACGATCGCGCGTCCCATGGCGACCCGCTGGCGCTGGCCGCCCGAGAGCTGGCGCGGGTAGCGCTCGAGATAGTCGCCGAGGCCGAGGATCTTCGCCGCGGCGTCTACCCGCTCCCTCATCTCCTCGCGCGGCCGGCCGGCGAGCTTCAGGCTGAACGCCATGTTCTCGAACACGGTCATGTGCGGGTAGAGCGCGTAGTTCTGGAACACCATCGCGATGTCGCGCTCCTTCGGCGCGACGTGGTTCACCACCCGGCCGCCGATCGCGATCTCGCCGTCGGTGATCTCCTCCAGCCCGGCGATCATCCGGAGCAGGGTGGACTTGCCGCAGCCCGACGGGCCGACGAGCACGCAGAACTCGCCGTCGTCGATCGTGATGTCGACGCCGTGCACGACCTCGGTATTGCCGAAGGATTTCCTGACGCGGGAGAGGGTGACGGAGGCCATTGGGGTTCGCTTCGGATGTCGGGGTTAGGCGGCGACCGGCAGGCACGCCGGTCCGATCGGTTCGAAAGCCTTGTAGGTGAGGATGAACTCCTGGTGGCCGAGCGCCTCCGACTTCGTCGGCGCGCCGCGCGCGGCCGCGAGCGTGAGCTCGTAGACCTCGCGCCCCACCTCGTCGAGCGTCGCGCGCCCGTCGAGGATGCGTCCGGCGTCGACGTCCATGTCGTCCTCGAGCTTGCGGAAGGTCTCGGGGTTGGCGCAGACCTTGACCACCGGCGCGATCGCCGAGCCGACGACCGAGCCGCGCCCGGTCGAGAACAGGACGATGTGCGACCCGCACGCGATCAGCTCGGCGATCTCGGCGTTGTCGTTGATGTTCGGGAAGCCGAACCGGACCTCGCCGTCGGGGACGACGTCGAGCAGGTACAGCCCGCCCGCGGGCGGGAGATCGCCCGGCTTGAGCAGTCCGACGATCGGGGAGGCGCCGCTCTTCGCGTACGCGCCGAGCGATTTCTCCTCCTGCGTGGTCAGGCCGCCGTCGGCGTTGCCGACCGCGAAGCTGCCGTGGCCGAGGGTGGCGTAGTAGCGCGCCGCCTTCTCGACGCAGGCGACGATCTCGCGGCCGAGCGCGGGGGTCGCAGCGCGCCCGGCCATGTGGCGCTCGCAGCCGACGAGCTCGCCCGTCTCCTCGAAGATGCAGGCGGCGCCCGCGGGGATCAGCAGGTCGAAGGCGCGACCCATCGCCGGGTTCGCGGTGATGCCGCTCGTCCCGTCGGAGCCGCCGCAGACGGTTCCCACCACGAGCTCGCTGACCGCCATCGGCACCGGCTGCTGCTCCGCGAGCTCGGCCAGCGCTTCCTCGACCCACGCCGCGCCGCGCGCGATCGTCTTGCGGGTGCCGCCGGTTTCCTGGATCACGAGCGTAGCCACCGGCCGGCCGGAGGCCGC
This sequence comes from uncultured beta proteobacterium, assembly GCA_963827555.1. Classification (GTDB taxonomy): domain Bacteria; phylum Pseudomonadota; class Gammaproteobacteria; order Burkholderiales; family SG8-39; genus DATEDA01. The sequence goes on along the minus strand of CAWHBL010000013.1, from coordinate 80,694 downwards.
GATCGACTCCTCGAGGCCGCGACGGTTGAAGCTCTCGCAGCCGAGCGACACCAGCAGCACCGCGCCGACGTTCGGATGCATGCAGAGCCGCTTCATCATCCGGTCGGCGTAGGCGTTCGGGTAGCAGCCGGGGAAGCCGATCAGATGGACGCCCCGGTCCCGGAAGCGCATGACCACCTCGCGCGCGACGTGATGCGCGCACTCGACGAGATAGGCGACCGCGACCACGTTGCGGATGCCCTTGCGGCCGTCGGATCGCGGGTAACCGCGCAGCGTGTCCATTCGTTCAGCTCCGCGCGACGAACGACTTGCCGGCCTCGTGCGTGTAGGTCGGCAGGTAGTCGCTCTCGAGGTTGTGGGTGTGGACGTGCTCGCCGCGGGCGATGTCGGCGGTGGCGGTGCCGATGACCGCGCCGTACTTGAGCACCTTCTCGCCGGCGCGGATCGCGCGCCGCGCGAGCTTGTGGCCGACGCCGATCGTGCGCCCGACGGCCACCGCTTCGCCCTCGACCGTCACGGTGTCGCCTGCGCGCAGCGTCTGCGCGACGACGAGACAGTTGTCGTCGGGCGACAGCAGGACGAGGCGGCGGTCAGAACTTCCCATACTTGAGATACGCCTCGACCGGGTCCATGCCGCCGAGGATCGCCGACCGGATCTTGTTTTCGGTCTGCGCGACGCCTTCCGTCTTCGCGATCGCTTCCTCGGCCACCGCCTTCGGGATCGCCACGACGCCGTCGAGATCCCCCAGCAGGTAGTCGCCGTCGGCGATCGTGACCTCGCCGATCGTGATCGGCTCGCCGTAGCGGTCCGGGATCCAGCGGCCGACGATGTCGCTCGGCGTGTAGAAGCTGGCGAACACCGGGAAGCCGATCTTCAGGATGAACTCGACGTCGCGGCAGCCGCCGTCGACGACGTAGCCGAGGACGCCCTTGTTCTTGAGCGTCTCGGCGGAGAGCTCGCCCATCAGCGCGACCTCGTGGTTCTGCGGCTGGCAGACGACGACCCGGCCCGGCGGCGCCTTCGAGAGGAGCCCGGTCCAGCCAAGCAGCGTTGCATGCGCGCTCTGCGTGCGGTCGATGTGGCCCGACACCGTCCACACCGGGCCCGCGACCTTCAGCGCGGGGTCGACCGGCCGGATCGCCGGCGGCAGCACCACGCGCTCGTGCCCCATCGCGCGCAGGACGTCGTGGATCGCGCCGGTGTAGAGCTGTGCGAGGCGCTTGGTCAGTTCCTCCACGACGTCTCAGCTCTCGAGGGCCGCCGCGACGTCCACGAAGTGCGCCCGCATCGCGCGCTCCGGCGCCCGCGCCGTCGCCCGCGCTGACCGCAGCGAGGATCGCTTCGTGCGCGGCGTGCCCCTGCGCGAAATCGCGCGCGCCGCGCCGCCGGACGTGGCTCGCGCGCATCGAGGCGGCGAGCGGCTCGCGCATCGATTCGATCAGCATGGCAAACAGCGGGTTCTGCGTGGCGCGCGCGAGCGCGAGATGGAACGCGAGATCGTGCCTGAGATAGGTCTTCCGGCCGACGGTCGAGCGCATCCGCCCGACGAGCCGGGTGAGCGCCGCGATGTCGGCGGCGGTGCGGCGCCGCGCCGCGAGCCCGGCGACCGCGATCTCGATCGCGCGCCGCAGCTCGAGCACCTCGTCGACCGCGAGCTGGCGGGTGGCGACCGCGTTGGCGAGGAACCCGTCGAGCGGCGCGGCCCGCAGCTTGCTCACCACCGCGCGCCGGCCGTTCGCCACCTCGATCAGGCCCGCGGCGACGAGCTGCCGCCGCCCTTCGCGCACGATCCCGCGCGATACGCCGAGCCGGCGCGCGTGCTCGATCTCGCCCGGCAGCCGGTCGCCGGGCTTGAGCCGGCGGGCGACGATCTCGGCGCGGAGGTCCGCGGCGACCCGTTCGGCGAGCGTCTGGACGGCGGTGGCGGCCATGTCCGCCCCCTAGCTCTTCACCGCGCCGGCGGTGAGCCCCGACACCATGTAGCGGCGGAACGCGTAGTAGATCGCCGTCGGCGGCAGCGCGTAGATGATGCCGGTCGCCATCAGCAGCGCCCACGGCGCGTCGTCGAAGGCGAGGAAGTTGCCGAGCGCGACCGCGAGCGTGAGCTTGTTCTCGGTCGCGAGCATCAGGAACGCGTAGAGATATTCGTTCCAGGCGAGCAGCAGCGCGTAGATGCCGATGGCGACCATGGTGGGAGCGATGAGCGGCAGGTACACGTACCAGAAGATCTGCATCGTCTTCGCGCCGTCGATCTTCGCCGCCTCGTCGAGCTCGTACGGGATCTTCGTCGCGGCCTGGTTCATCACCCAGATCGCGTACGGCGAGGCGAGCGCGACCATCGCGAAGATCATCGACCAGGGGCTGTCGACGAGGCGGTAGGTGCCCATGATCTTGTACATCGGGATGGCGAGGAACGCCGCCGGGATGAGGTAGGTGAGGAGCGCAATGTTGGTGATGATCCGGCCGCCGCGGATGCGGATGCGCGTGATCGCGAAGTTCGCCGCGGCGCCGATCGCGAGCGTGATCAGCGCCACCATGACCGCGATGAACACGCTCGCGCCGAGCTGCTGCCAGAAGTACTGCACCAGGTTGTGCTTCGCGCCGAGCACCAGCTCGAAGTTCTGCAGCGTCGGGTTCTTCGGCACCAGCCCGCTCGCGACCGCTTCCTGGGCCGGCGAGAGCGCGATGACGAACAGGTGGTAGATCGGGATCACCGTCCACAGGAAGACGAGGGCGCCGACGATGTAGAGCGGCAGGTTCCGGAGCGTCATCGCGCGCACCGCTAGTCCTGGACGTGCTCGCCCGACAGCCGCTTCATCATGAACCAGACGATCGGGATCACCGCCGGCATCGCGACGATGATCGCGGCGAGCGAGACGTCGACCTGGTCCATGCGGAGATAGCGGACGCCGAGCGTGGCGAGCACCTGGGTCGAGTCGATCGGTCCGCCGCCGGTGAGGAGGTACACGCTGTTGAAGTCGCCGAGGCTCCAGATCGTCGACAGCAGCACGCAGGTGAGATAGAGGCCGCGCATCGACGGCCAGGTCACGAACCGGAACGCCTGCCACGTCGTCGCGCCGTCCACCCCGGCCGACTCGTACAGCTCTTTCGGGATCGCCATGCGGCCGGCGAGCAGGATCAGCGTCCAGAACGGCAGCGACTTCCAGATGTGCACCATGATCGCCGCGCCGAGCCCGTAGTGCCGCTCGGTGAGCCAGCCGGGCCCTTCGACGCCGAACCAGTTGAAGATGAGCGTGTTCACCATCCCCCATTCGGGGTTCAGCATCCAGCGGAACGAGAGGATCGTCGGGATCGACGGCGCCGCCCACGCGAGCAGGAACAGCACCGACAGCCACCGGATCCAGCGCGCCTCGTGCAGGAAGAACCCCGACAGCCCGAGCGCGATGATCATCTTCAGGTTCACCGCCACGAGCAGGAAGACGACCGTATTGACGATCGTCGTGAAGAACACCGGGTCCTGGAAGAGCTTGCGGTAGGCAGCCGGGCTCGATCCGAGCCAGATGCCGTAGAGAACCGGGAAGACGACGAACAGCGCGAAGACGGCGAAGTAGGGGACGAGCAGCGCGATCCCCCAGAAGGTCTCCTCGGAGAGACCCTGCTTCGGCGCCTGGGCGGGCGCCGGCGCTGGAATGACTACTGCGCTCATGGAAAGCCCGTACGGGGCTCGACGCGTCGCTCGAGCGTCAGCCCCGGGACTGTCCGCGCTATTGCGCGAGTATTTGTTTTATCCGGGCGATCATCTCGTCGGCCGCCTTCTCCGGCGGCACGTTGTCCTTCGCGATGCGCGCCGTGGCGCGGCCCCAGACGTTCTCGGCGTTGACGATCGTGAACTTCCAGTTGTAGACGAACGGGAAGAACACCAGTCCCTGCGAGACCTGCTGCTGGACGGCCTTGCGGTGCGGATCCTTGCCGTCGGTCCAGAACGGCGCCACCGAGGCGCGCTTGGTCACCGGCACCCAGCGGCCGAGCGAGCCCTCGACGAACGCCTGCAGGTTGTCCTCCTGCAGCAGGAACGCCAGGAACTCCTTGCCGCGGGCCTTGTTCTTGGCGTCCTTGAAGATCACCGCCGTCTTCACCGCGGCGAGCTGCGGCAGGGGGCCGCCGGCCGCCTTCTCCGGGAAGCCGCGGGTGCGGATCTTCTCGTAGTAGTTGGTGCGCGCGGCCGCCTTCTGGTCCGCGGTCGAGGTCGCGCGGTTCATCGTGTCGAACTGCGCCGCCGGGATCGAGATGGTCGCGTTGTGCGTCAGCACCGTCGTCTTGTTGGCGAAGTTGAGGTTGTTGTCGACGTCGCCCCAGTTCACCGACGAGGCCGGCGAGCAGCCCTTCTTCACGATCGCGGCATAGTCGGCGAGCGCCTTCACCAGGCCGGCCTTGTTCTTGGGCTGGTCGAGCGTGAGCTTGCCGTTCTCGTCCACGACCTGCACGTCGTAGGCGTTCATGAACATGTGGAAGCTGTAGAACGTGTCCGAGGCCTGCACGCTCGCCGGGTGGCCGATCGCATACACGCGCTGGCCCTTCGCGCGGAGCGCCGGCTGGACCTTGTCGCACCAGAAGCTCCAGAACCCCTTCCAGTCGTTGGGGATGTCCGACTCCTTGAAGCCCGCGTCCTGGAGCATGTCGATCCAGTAGTTGATGTGCATCAGCTGCATCTCGATCGGCGCCGCGTAGTACGCCTTCTTGCCGGTCTTGCCGTTCAGGAGCCAGGTCGTCGAGAGCGGTCCGGGCAGGAACTGCGACTCGATCGGCTTGATGAGGTCGTCGAGGTTCTCGAGCTTGTCCTCGAACGCCCACTTGCCGGTGACGCGGAAGTCGTAGGTGAAGCCGAACCCGACGTCGGGCGGGTTGCCGGCCTCGACCGCCGCGACCGACTTGGTGACCACGTCCTCGGGCGAATAGAGCGAGAGGTCGACCTTGACGCCGCTCTTCGCCTCGAACTTCTTGATGACGTCGTTGAGCGCCTGCTCCTCGGCGGGATAGAACGCCTTCGTGAACCAGACGGTGATGGTCTGCTGCGCCGCGGCGCTGCCGGCGGCGAACGCAAACGCGGCCGCGAGCACGCGGGTGACGAACCGGGACATGAATCTCCTCCTTCGGATTTTTCTGCGGCGGCGTGTCGTCGCCCGCCGGCGTGCCGCGCGCGCCGCTGGCGAACCTGTTGGACAGGTTGAGCGCGCGCAGGCTACGCCCAACACCGGTGAGTGTCAAACCGCCGCCAGCCCCGGTTTGCACTGCGGCAGGGTCGGTAGGCCACTGTTTTAATGGGGAAACTCTCGGAATTTTGGGTTTTCGGCGGAGCCCGCTGCTATAATCCGCCGTTCCCGCGAGAGTTCCACAACAACACGCGACCAAGGAGGGCACTACGGTGGCCGACCGGCTCAACGGCAAGCGCGCCTTCATCACTGCCGCAGGTCAGGGCATGGGTCGCGCCGCCGCCGTCGCCTTCGCGCAGGAAGGCGCCACCGTCTGGGCGACCGACGTCAACGCGAATTCCCTCGGGGCGCTCGAAGGCGCGCGCGGCATCACGACCCGCGTGCTCGACGTGACCGACGCGCAGGCGGTCGCGCGCGTCGCGCGCGAGGCGGGTGACGTCGACGTGCTCTTCAACTGCGCCGGCTTCGTGCATCACGGCACGATCATGGAGTGCTCGGAGCAGGACTGGGACGCGAGCTTCGACGTCAACGTCAAGTCGATGTACCGCGTCACGCGCGCGCTGCTGCCGGGAATGCTGAAGCAGGGGCGGGGCAGCATCATCAACATGGCCTCGATCGCCTCCAGCATCCGCGGGATCCCGAACCGCTTCGTCTACGGCGCCACCAAGGCCGCAGTGCTCGGCCTGACCAAGTCGATCGCCGCCGACTACGTCAAGCAGGGCATCCGATGTAATGCGGTGTGCCCGGGGACGGTCGACACGCCGTCGCTCCAGGACCGCATCAACGCGCTGCCCGACCCGGTCGAGGCGCGCAAGCAGTTCATCGCCCGCCAGCCGATGGGCCGGCTGGGGACGACCGACGACATCGTCCCGCTCCTCATCTACCTCGCCTCCGACGAATCCTCGTTCGCGACCGGCGTCGCTTTTTCGGTGGATGGCGGCATGACGATCTGAGCCCCGTTGCGAAACGGTTCGCCCCTCTCCCTGGAGACAACAAGATGAAGCTGTGTCGCTTTGGCAAGAACGGGTACGAGAAGCCCGGACTCATCGACTCCCAAGGCATGCTGCGCGACGCATCCAGCGTAGTGCAGCAGATCGACCAGGACACGATCTCGCCGAAGGGGCTCGCCAAGCTGCGCAAGGTCAGGCCGGAGTCGCTGCCGCTCATCAAGACCGAGCCGCGCCTCGGCGTGCCGTACATCGGCATCAGCAAGTTCGTCGCGATCGGCCTCAACTATTCGGACCACGCCGCGGAGGCGAACCTGCCGGTTCCCGCCGAGCCGATCGTGTTCCTGAAGGCGACCACCTCCATCAGCGGGCCGAACGACGACGTCGTGCAGCCCAGGGGCTCCACCAAGCTCGACTGGGAGGTGGAGCTCGGCGTCGTGATCGGCACCAAGGCGCAGTACGTCACCGAGGAGAAGGCGCTCGAGCACGTCGCCGGCTACGCCATCGTCAACGACGTTTCGGAGCGCACCTTCCAGCTCGCCACCAGCCAGTGGGACAAGGGCAAGGGGTTCGACACCGCCGGGCCGATCGGGCCGTGGCTGGTCACGACCGACGAGATCGCGAACCCGCAGTCGCTCGAGATGTGGCTCGACGTGAACGGCGAGCGGATGCAGACCGGCAACACCCGCACGATGATTTTCTCGGTGGCCAGGATCGTGTCGCACGTGTCGCAGTACATGACACTGCTGCCGGGCGACATCATCACCACCGGCACGCCGCCCGGCGTGGGCATGGGCAAGAAGCCCGAGCCGATCTGGCTCAAGCCGGGGGACGTCGTGACGCTCGGCATCCAGGGTCTCGGCGAGCAGCGCCAGCGGGTGGTCGCGTACGCCGGCAAGTGACCGGCCGTGGCGGCGCGCCACCGGCCCCACCTCTTGCCAAAATTCGCCCTCGCCGCCATAGTCACGGGGTCGAACTCGCTATAGGCACGCCCGCCGTCGCCCCCCGGCGTACTCCCGGTCTTCTGCCATACGTGATTTGATGCCGCGCCCGATGGTCGTGCGCGGCAATGCCGGACCTGGAGGAAATCCATGCCCACTGGCACCGTCAAGTTCTTCAACACCACGAAAGGTTTCGGGTTCATCCGCCCGGACGATGGCTCGAAGGACGTGTTCGTGCACATCTCGGCCGTCCAGCGCTCGGGGCTAGGGACGCTCACCGAGAACCAGAAGGTGTCGTTCGAGATCCAGCAGGGACAGAACGGCAAATCGTCGGCCGTCAATCTCAAGGCCGTCTGACCGGGACGCCACGTGCCGAAGGAAGAACTGATCGAGATGGAAGGCGTGGTCACCGAGGTGCTGCCGAATACGCAGTTCCGCGTGCTGCTCGACAACGGCGCGGACGTGCTCGCGTACGCCTCCGGCAAGATGCGCAAGCACCGCATCCGCATCCTCGCCGGGGACAAGGTCACCCTCGAGATGTCGCCCTACGACCTGACCAAGGCGCGGATCAACTTCCGGCACAAGGACGAGCGGGCGGCGACGCCGATGCAGCGGCCGCAGTTCCGGCGGCGCTAGCGCACCGGGTGCGGCAAGCGCCACGGCCGCGGAACGGGATGGCTTGACCGGGGTCCAACCGGTCCCGTAGATTGGTTTCCGGGATGGGAGGGCGCGGCAGTGCAGCACGGCACTGCCGCCGCCAAAGGAGGGGTAAGGCGCGCGCCTTGCCCCTTTTCCGTCCATGGGGGCCGCATGAGAGTGATCGTGCTGGGTGCCGGCGTGATCGGCACCGCGTCCGCCTGGTACCTCGCGCGCGCCGGCCACGAGGTGACCGTCGTCGAGCGGCAGGGTGCCGCGGGGCTGGAGACGAGCTTCGCGAACGGCGGCCAGATCTCGGCGAGCCACGCCGAGCCGTGGGCGAACCCGGGAACGCCGGCGAAGATCGTCGAATGGCTCGGCCGCGAGGACGCGCCGCTCCTCTTCCGGCTCCGGGCCGACTGGCACCAGTGGACGTGGGCGCTGCGGTTCCTCGTCGAGTGCCTGCCGTTCCGGACGCGCGACAACATCCGCCAGATCCTCGCGCTCGCGCTGTACAGCCGCGCCGAGCTGCGCGAGCTCCGCCGGGACACCGGCATCGAGTACGACCACCTCGCGCGCGGCATCCTGACTTTCTATACCGACGAGGAGGAGTTCGAACGCGCCGTGTCGCAGGCCGAGCTGATGCGCCAGTACGGCTGCGAACGGGACGTGAAAACCGCCGCGGGGTGCCTGGCGGTCGAGCCCGCGCTCGCGCACGCCGCGGACCACATCGTCGGGGGCACTTACACCGCCTCCGACGAGTCCGGCGATGCGTGCAAGTTCACCCAGCGGCTCGCCGAGCTCGCTGCCGCCCAAGGGGTCCTGTTCCGGTTCGGACGCTCGATCAAGCGGCTCGAAGCGCAGCGCGGCCGGATCACCAGCGTCGTGCTCGCCGACGCCGAGGGCCGCGACGACCGCGTGTCCGCCGATGCCTACGTCGTGGCGCTCGGGAGCTACAGCCCGCTGCTCGTGCGGCCGCTCGGGATCCCGCTCCCGGTGTATCCGCTCAAGGGGTACTCGATCACGCTGCCGCTCGAGCCGGGCGACGAGGCGCCCACGGTGAGCCTCGCCGACGACAGCCACAAGCTCGTCTACTCGCGGCTCGGCGACCGGCTGCGCGTGGCGGGCACGGCGGAGGTCGCCGGCTACAACACCGACGTCAACGACGTCCGCTGCGAGGCGATCGTGCGGCGCGCCTTCGAGATCTTCCCGCGCGCCGGGCGGCCGGAGCGCGCCGAGTTCTGGACCGGCTTGCGGCCGGCGACGCCGTCGAACGTACCGGTCATCGGGCGCACCAGGCTCGCGAACCTGTTCCTGAACACCGGCCACGGCACGCTCGGCTGGACGATGGCGTGCGGCTCGGGCCGCGCGCTCGCCGACATCGTGAGCGGGCGGCAGCCCGCGCCCGACTTCCGCTTTGCCGGGATGCCGGCGCGTCCGCGGAGCGTCCTGGTCGCGAAACCGGCGGGCTGAGCCGGCCGGAGGAAAAGGCTCCGGGCTATCCGATGGGGCGCCCGTCCGGCGCTCAGCCGGCAGCGCGGCGCCGCGGCGCGACGGGCATCTGCGCCCGGGCCGTGGTCAGGTCGCGCGGCAGCTCGTGACGGACGACGTCCTCCGGCCGGAAGAGCGCCACCAGATCGTCGACCAGGCCGCGCGCGCGGGTCGAGTTGTCGCGCGAGTAGTTGCAGACGAACGCGTCGAGCGTGACGCTCCGGAACTCCGGCCAGGTGTGGATGGCGACGTGCGACTCGGCGAGCACGACGCAGCCGGTGGTGCCGCCGCCGTCGAACTGGTGGAAGAGATCGCCGAGGACGGTGAGGCCCGCTTTCTCGATCGACGCCAGGCAGACGTTGCGGAGCGCCGCGCCGTCGGTCAGGTACCGCGCGTCGCCGGTGCAGCGGTACAGATTCGCAAGGATGTGCAGCCCGTCCAACTGGTGTGCCCGCTCGTGGGATCTCAGCCTTTCATCTCCGCCACTACCGCGTCGATCAGCCGCCGCGAGATGCTGATCGGATTCGGCAGTTGCGGCAGCTCACGGACGTTAAACCACTGCGCGGCCTCGATTTCAAGCGGATCGACGCTGATTTCGCCACTTTTCCAGTCGGCGACGAAGGCGATCATCAGCGAGTGTGGAAACGGCCACGGCTGGCTCGCGAAGTAGCGCACGTTCTCGACCCGCACGCCCACTTCCTCCGCGACCTCGCGCTCGAGGCACTGCTCGAGCGTCTCGCCGGGCTCGACGAAGCCCGCGAGCGCGCTGTACATCCCCGGCGGGAAGCGCGGCGAGCGCGCGAGCAGGATCTCCCCGGGCCCGCGCCGGATGAGGGCCATGATCGCCGGCGCGACGCGCGGGTAGGCGCCGAGCCCGCACGCCGGGCACTCGCGCGAGCGCTCGGTCGTCTTGGGCACCGTCGCCGTGCCGCAGCGGCCGCAGAACTGGTGCGTCCGGTCCCACTCGAGGAGCTGGAGCGCGCGGCCGGCGAGCGCGAAGTGCGCGTCCTCGAGCACGCTGAAGAGCGCCCTGAGGCCGTGCCAGCCGAATCCTTGCGGCGGGGGCGCGTCCGCGGCCGCCTCCGCGGCGAAGCAGTGCGCGCCGCCGAGCGCGCCCAGGTAGAGCGTTCGCAGCGGCTCGAGCGCGAGCGCCGTGGGCGCAGCCACCAGCGGAACGCGCGCCGCGGCCGGACGCGGAAAGACGCGCGGATCGTCGCCGGGCTTGCCCGCGACCAGCTCGCCGGCCTCGACCAGCAGCCGCTCGCCCCGGAAGACGAACCACAGCGCCTCCCCGGGCTCGGGCGGCGCGGGCACTGCGCCCGCGTAGCCGGGCGGAGACGAGAACGGCATCTCGATCATGCGCTAGCCCTTGCGCAGGCGCCGGATCAGCGCCGAGCTGTCCCAACGGCCGCCGCCCATCGCCTGCAGCTCGCGGTAGAAGCCCTCGATCATCCGCGTGCCGGGGAGCGCGGCGCCGTTGTTCGCGCCTTCCGCGAGGCAGATCCCGAGGTCCTTGCGCATCCAGTCGGTCGCGAAGCCGAAGTCGAACTTGTCGTCGATCATCGTCCTGCCGCGGTTCTCCATCTGCCACGAGTTGGCGGCGCCCTTCGAGATCACGTCGAGCACGAGCTTCACGTCGAGCCCGGCGCGCAGTCCGAAGTCGATTCCCTCGGCGAGACCCTGCACGACCCCGACGACGCAGATCTGGTTGACCATCTTCGTGAGCTGGCCGGCGCCGGCAGGTCCCATCAGGGTCACGGCGCGCGCGAAATGCGCGATCACCGGGCGGGCGCGCTCGAACGCCGCGGCGTCGCCGCCGACCATCACCGTGAGCGCGCCGTTCTCGGCGCCCGCCTGGCCGCCCGACACCGGCGCGTCCAGGAAGGCGAAGCCGCGCTTCGCCGCCTCGCCGGCGAGCTCCCGCGCGATCCCGGCCGAGGCGGTGGTGTGGTCGACGTGGATCGCGCCCTTCGCCGTCGAATGAAAGGCGCCCTCGGCCCCGAGCGTGACCGCTCGCAGGTCGGGGTCGTCGCCGACGCAGGAGAACACGAGCTCCGCGCCCGCGGCGGCCTTCGCCGGCGTCTCGGCCAGCCGGCCGCCGTGCTTCGCCACCCAGGCGTCCGCCTTCGCGCGCGTGCGGTTGTAGACCGTCACCTCGTGGCCCGCTTTTGCGAGGTGGCCGGCCATCGGGAACCCCATCACACCGAGTCCGATGAAAGCGACTTTCACGATTTGCCTCCGCGACCGGAAAACCGGCAGTTCGACGACTCGCGCCGATTATAATTGCCGCTTCGCCCGCTTCCCTTTCCTCGACTCCCGCCGATGCGCAGCTCCGCCGCCCAACCCAGAGCCGATGCCCGCACCGAGCGCGAGATGGCGAACGCCATCCGCGCGCTCGCGATGGATGCGGTGCAGGCGGCGAATTCCGGACATCCCGGCATGCCGATGGGCATGGCCGAGATCGCGATCGCGCTCTGGCACCGGCATCTCCGCCACAACCCGGCCAACCCGAAATGGGCCGACCGCGACCGGTTCGTGCTCTCGAACGGGCACGGCTCGATGCTGCTCTACGCGCTGCTCCACCTCACCGGCTACGACCTCCCGCTCGCGGAGCTGAAGCGCTTCCGCCAGCTCGGCTCGATGACGCCCGGACACCCGGAGCACGGAGTCGCGCCCGGCGTCGAGACGACCACCGGCCCGCTCGGGCAGGGACTTGCGAACGCGGTCGGCATGGCGCTCGCCGAGCGCCTGCTCGCGCAGGAGTTCAACCGCCCGGGCTTCGAGGTCGTCGACCACTGCACCTACGCGTTTGTCGGCGACGGCTGCCTCATGGAAGGCATCTCGCACGAGGCGTGCTCGCTCGCCGGCACGCTGGCGCTCGGCAAACTGGTCGTCGTCTACGACGACAACGGCATCTCGATCGACGGCCACGTCAAGAACTGGTTCACCGACGACACCCCGAAGCGCTTCGAGGCTTACGGGTGGCACGTCGTGGCGGACGTCGACGGACACGACGTCGAGGCGGTCGACGCGGCGCTCCAGGCGGCGCGGCTCGAGCGCAGCCGCCCGAGCCTCGTCTGCTGCAAGACGCTCATCGCCAAGGGCGCGCCGACGAAGGTGAACACCCACGAAGCGCACGGCGCGCCGCTCGGCAAGGAGGAGGTCGCGGCGACGCGAGCGGCGATCGGCTGGACACACCCGCCGTTCGAGGTGCCGCGGCAGGTCTACGAGGCATGGGACGCGCGCGCGAAGGGCGCCGCGGCCGAGTCGGCGTGGAACGAGCGCTTCGCCCAGTACCGGCGCAAGTTCCCGGATCTCGCGGCGCAGTTCCTGCGCCGCACGGCGGGCGAGCTGCCGCCGGGCTGGGCCGAGCACGTCCGCGCGCTGATCGAGAAGACCAACGTCAAGGCCGAGACCGTCGCCACGCGCAAGAGCTCGCAGAACGCCCTCGAGGGTCTCGCGCCGGCGCTGCCGGAGCTCTTCGGCGGATCGGCCGATCTCACCGGGTCGAACCTCACGACCTGGTCGGGGTCGCGGCTCGTCAACGCGGGCGACGGCGGCAACTACCTGTCGTTCGGGGTGCGCGAGTTCGGCATGTCGGCGATCGCGAACGGCATGGCGCTGCACGGCGGCTTCATCCCCTACGTGGGCACCTTCCTCACTTTTTCCGACTACTCGCGCAACGCGCTGCGGATGGCGGCGCTGATGCGGCTGCGGTCGATCTTCGTCTTCTCGCACGACTCGATCGGGCTCGGCGAGGATGGCCCGACGCACCAGTCGGTCGAGCACGCGGCGGCGCTGCGGCTGATTCCCGGCATGGACGTCTGGCGGCCGAGCGACTCGGTCGAGTCGGTCGCCGCGTGGGCGGCCGCGATCGAGCGCCGGGACGGCCCGAGCGCGCTCCTCTTCAGCCGGCAGAACGTGCAGTTCCAGAGCCGCGACGCCGGGGCGATCGCCGCCATCCGCCGCGGCGGCTACGTGATCGCCGACGGCCCGGCGCCGCGCGCGGTGATCATCGCGACCGGGTCGGAGGTGCCGCTCGCGCTCGGCGCGCGCGCGAAGCTCGCCGAAGAGGGCGTGCCGGTGCGGGTGGTGTCCATGCCCTGCACGAGCGTGTTCGACCGCCAGGACGCCGCCTACCGCGAGCGCGTGCTGCCGCGCGGGCTGCCGCGAGTGGCGGTCGAGGCGGGCGTCACCGACTACTGGCGGAAGTACGTGGGCGCGGTGGACAGCCCGCACGGCGCGGTGGTCGGCATCGACCGCTTCGGCGAGTCGGCGCCGGGGCCGGAGCTCTTCAAGCATTTCGGTTTCACCGTCGAGAGCGTCGTCGCCGCGGTGAGGCGCGTCCTCTCGTAACGGTTCTTCAGCAGGAGCGAGCCCAATGACCATTCGAGTCGCCATCAACGGCTACGGCCGCATCGGCCGCATGATCCTCCGCGCCCACTACGAGAGCGGGAAGCGGCACGACCTCGCGATCGTCGCGATCAACGACCTCGGCGACGCCGCGACCAACGCCCACCTGACGAAGTACGACACCGCGCACGGGCGCTTCCCCGGCACGGTCGAGGTCGACGGTGAGAACCTCGTGGTGAACGGCGACAAGATCCGCGTGTGCGCGCAGAAGGACCCGTCGCAGCTGCCGTGGAAGGAGCTCGGCGTCGACGTCGTCCTCGAGTGCACCGGGCTCTTCACCAGCAAGGCGAAGGCTTCGGCGCACATCGCCGCCGGCGCGAAGCGGGTGATCATCTCCGCCCCCGGCGAGAAGGACGTCGACGCGACCGTCGTCTACGGCGTGAACCACGGCGTGCTCAAACCTTCGCACACCGTCATCTCGAACGCCTCGTGCACGACGAACTGCCTCGCGCCGCTGGTGAAGGCGCTGAACGACCGCATCGGAGTGGTGAACGGTCTCATGACGACGATCCACGCCTACACCAACGACCAGGTCCTGACCGACGTCTATCACAAGGACCTGCGCCGGGCGCGCTCGGCGACGATGTCGATGATCCCGACCAAGACCGGCGCCGCCTCGGCGGTGGGGCTGGTGCTGCCGGAGCTGAACGGCAAGCTCGACGGCTTCGCGATCCGCGTGCCGACGATCAACGTCTCGATCGTCGACCTCGCGTTCGTCGCCAAGCGGCGGACGACCGTCGACGAGGTGAACGGCGCGGCGAAGCAGGCGTCCGAGACCGACCTCAAGGGCATCCTCGAGTACAGCAAGGGCGAGCTGGTCTCGGTCGACTTCAACCACAACCCGTCCTCGTCCATCTTCGACGCGACCTTGACCAAGGTGTCGGAGGGGACGCTCGTCAAGGTCTCGTCCTGGTACGACAACGAGTGGGGCTTCTCGAACCGGATGCTCGACACGACGGTCGCGTTCGTGACCGCCGCCGCGGCACCGGCGAAGGCCGCCGCCTAGTCGTGCTCGCCGGGGTCGGATCGTGGCGATCCGCAGAATGACCGACCTCGACCTGCGCGGGAAGCGCGTGTTCATCCGCGCCGACCTCAACGTCCCGCAGGACGACGCCGGCAACGTCACCGACGACACGCGCATCCGCGCCTCGGTGCCGGGGATCCGGCACGCGCTCGACGCGGGCGCGCGAGTGATGGTGACCTCGCATCTGGGCCGGCCCAAGGAAGGCGAGTTCAAGCCGGCAGACTCGCTCGCCCCGGTGGCGAGAGCGCCTGTCCGAGCTGCTCGGGGTCCCGGTACCGCTCAAGGCGGACTGGATCGAAGGCGGCGAGGTCGCGCCCGGGCCCGGCCAGGTAGTGATGCTCGAGAACTGCCGGCTGAACCGGGGCGAGAAGGCGGACGACGAAGCCCTCGCGCGCCGGATGGCCGCGCTCTGCGACGTCTATGTGAACGACGCGTTCGGTACCGCCCACCGCGCCGAGGCCACGACGCACGGCATCGCGCGGTTCGCGCCGGTCGCCTGCGCGGGTCCGCTGATGGCGGCGGAGATCGAGGCGCTGTCGAAGGCGCTGGTGAACCCGGCGCGCCCGCTGGTCGCGATCGTCGGCGGGTCGAAGGTATCGACCAAGCTCACGATCCTCGGCGCGCTGGCCGAGAAGGTGGACCAATTGATCGTCGGCGGCGGCATCGCCAACACGTTCATCCTCGCCGTCGGCGGCAAGATCGGGAAATCGCTCGCCGAGGCGGATCTGGCGGGCGAAGCGCGGAACATCGTGAAGCGGCTCGAGGAGAAGGGCGGGTCGGTGCCGATCCCGATCGACGTCGTTTGCGCCAAGGAGTTCGCGGCCACCGCGCGGGCGGAGCCCAAGGCGACCGAGAACGTGGCGGACGACGACCTGATCCTCGACATCGGCCCGCAATCGGCGCGGGCGCTCGAGCATTTCCTGACGTCGGCCGGGACGATCGTCTGGAACGGCCCGGTCGGGGTGTTCGAATACGATCAGTTCGGCGCCGGCACCCGCGCGGTGGCGAACGCGATCGCATCCAGCAAGGCGTTCTCGCTCGCGGGCGGGGGCGACACGCTTGCCGCGATCGCGAAGTACGGTGTCAGCGACCGGATCTCGTACATCTCCACCGGCGGCGGCGCCTTCCTCGAGTTTCTCGAGGGCAAGACGCTGCCCGCGATCGCGGTGCTGGAGGCGCGCGGTTCGTGAGCGCCCGCTTGCCTGTCCGGCGGCGCGTGTCGTAACGTGGCGGCCTGAGAACCCGAACTACACCAGGATGGCCATGGCGGAACGGAACCGCAGCACCAAGATCGTCGCGACCCTAGGACCCGCCTCGAGCGACCCGACGGTGCTCGAGCGGATGTTCCGCGCCGGCGTCGACGTCGTGCGCATGAACTTCTCCCACGGCACCGCCGACGATCACCTGCACCGGGCGGAGCTCGTGCGCGAGCTGTGCCGCAAGACCGGGCGCACCGTCGGCATCATGGCCGACCTCCAGGGTCCGAAGATCCGCGTCGGCAAGTTCAAGGACGGCAAGGTCACGCTCAAGAACGGCAGCCGCTTCATCCTCGACGCCGAGTGCGAGCTCGGCGACGAGACCCGCGCCGGGCTCGACTACAAGGAGCTGCCGCAGGACGTGAAGCCGGGCGACGTGCTGCTGCTCGACGACGGCAAGATCGTGTTCGACGTCGAGCAGGTCACCGCCACCCAGGTGCACTCGACCGTCCGCCACGGCGGCGTGCTGTCGAACAACAAGGGCATCAACCGCCTCGGCGGCGGCCTCACCGCGCCCGCGCTCACCGCCAAGGACATGGAGGACATCCGCATCGCGGCGAAGCTCAACGCCGACTACCTCGCGGTGTCGTTCCCGAAGGGGGGCCGCGACATGTACATGGCGCGCGAGCTCTCGCGCGCGGCGGGCGGCAAGGCGCTCCTGATCGCGAAGATCGAGCGCGCCGAGGCGGTCGAGCGCGCGGCGCTGGAAGACATCCTCGCGGCGAGCGACGGGATCATGGTCGCGCGCGGCGACCTCGCGGTCGAGGTCGGCGACGCCGCGGTGCCGGCGCTGCAGAAGCGGATGATCCGGCTCGCCCGCGAGCACAACAGGCTGACGATCACCGCCACGCAGATGATGGAGTCGATGATCGCGAGCCCGGTGCCGACGCGCGCCGAGGTGTCGGACGTCGCGAATGCGGTGCTCGACGGCACCGACGCGGTGATGCTCTCGGCCGAGACGGCCGCCGGCAAGTACCCGGTGCAGACGGTCGAGGCCATGAGCCGCATCTGCGTCGAGGCCGAGAAATCGGCGCCGCTCACGCTCGACCGCGACTTCCTCGACCGGGTCTTCACCCGCATCGACCAGTCGATCGCGATGGCGGCGCTCTTCACCGCCTACCACCTCAAGGTGAAGGCGATCGCCGCGCTGACCGAGTCGGGCTCGACCGCGCTCTGGATGTCGCGCCTGAACTGCGGGGTGCCGATCTACGCGCTCACCTCGCAGACCGCGACCCGCTACCGGGTGAGCCTGTTCCGCGACACCCTCCCGCTGACGATCGCCTATCACGGCCACGACCGCGAGGCGCTGCTCGAGGAGGCCGAGCGGGTGCTGGTCGAGAACGGCGTCGTGGGGGCGGGCGACCTGATCGTGATCTCGTTCGGCGAGCCGATCGGCAAATCGGGCGGCACCAACACCATGAAGATCGTCCGCGTCGGCGAGCACCGGCAGGCCTGACCGACGCGTCCCTGCGGGTGGACCTGCCCGAGCGATTCGAGAACGCCGAGCACCTCGAGGACGTGATGACCACGCCCTCGGCGGCGCTCGCGGCGGATCTCGAGCGCGTCCCGGGCGACATCATCGTGCTCGGCGCCGGCGGCAAGATGGGACCGACGCTCGCGCGGCTCGCGAAGCGCGCGGCACCGGACCGGCGCGTCGTCGCCGTCGCGCGCTTCTCGGAGCCGGGCGTGCGGGCGTCCCTCGAGCGCCACGGCGTCGAGTGCCTCCAGGCCGACCTCCTCGACCGCGACGCGCTTGCGCGCCTGCCGCAAGTCGCGAACGTCGTGTTCATGGCCGGGCGCAAGTTCGGCTCGACCGGCGCCGAGCCGCTCACCTGGGCCATGAACGTCCACGTTCCGGCGCTCGTCGCCGAGGCGTTCAAGGGCTCGCGGATCGTCGCCTTCTCGACCGCCTGCGTGTATCCGTTCGTGCCGGTCGCGGGCGGCGGCGCGACCGAGGACACGCCGCCGACGCCGCCCCCCGGCGAGTACGCGAACTCGTGCGTCGGACGCGAGCGGATGTTCCAGCACTTCTCGGCGCTGCACGGGACGCCCGGCCGGCTCATCCGCCTCTCGTACGCGATCGACATGCGCTACGGCGTGCTGCACGACGTCGCGCGGAAGGTGCTCGCGCGCGAGCCGATCGACCTCGCCACCGGCCACGTCAACGTGATCTGGCAGGGCGACGCCAACAGCCAGGCGCTGCGCGCGCTCGCCCACTGCACGACGCCGTCGAGCGCCCTCAACGTCAGCGGCGCCGAGCCGACGAGCATCCGCGCGCTCGCGGCTGCGTTCGGCGAGCGGTTCGGCGTCGAGCCGGTCCTCACCGGCCGCGAGTCGGCAGCGGCGTGGCTGGTGAACACCGACGCGGCGCAGGCGCTCTTCGGCCGGCCCGACGTGTCGCTCGCGACGATGATCGGCTGGACCGCCGACTGGGTGGGGCACGGGGGCGCGAGCCTCGGCAAGGACACGCACTACGATGTCCGCGATGGCAACTACTGAGGTGCCGTGGCCGGTACGCGTGCTCGGGCCGACCGACCTCGGCGTGGCGGCGGCGCTCGCGGCCGAGGCGGGCTGGAACCAGGTGGACGCCGACTGGCGCATCTTCCTCGAGCTCGGTCATCTCATGGGCATCGACGTTCCCGGACACGGCGTGGTCGCGACGGCGGCGACGCTGCCGCTCGGCCATGACCTCGGCTGGATCGGCATGATGCTCGTCGCGACGCCGTTCCGGCGCCAGGGGCTCGGACGCCAGCTCCTCGGCCAGTGCATCCTCGATCTCGCCGCGCAGGGGCTCACGCCCGGGCTCGACGCCACCGCCGCCGGCCGCGAGCTCTACCAGCGCTACGACTTCCAGGACGCCTGGGCGATCACGCGGTGGCGGCGCGAGCGCGGGGCGGTCGCACCGCCGCCCGATCCGGCCGTCGAGGTGCGCACGGCAACGGCGGCCGACCTCGACGCGATCGGGGCACTCGACCGGCGGGCGTTCGGCTACGAGCGGCGCAGCGTGCTGGCGCGGCTCCTCGAGCGGATGCCGCGCGTCGCCCTGCTCGCGTTGCGCGCGGGCGAACCGTGCGGCTTCCTCCTCGCGCGCGACGGGCGCGAGGCGCTGCAGCTCGGCCCGCTGGTCGCGACCGGGCCGGCGGTGCCGGCGGCGCTCGTCGCGCACGCGCTCGCGCGCGGCGCCGACGCGGCGTACCTCGATCTCCTCGACCGCCACCAGGACCTGCGCGGCTGGCTCGCGATGCACGGCTTCGCGCCGCAGCGGCGGTTCACGCGCATGCTGTACCGTCGCGACGAGCCCGCGGGCGACGCGCGCCTCGCCTTCGCCATCGCCGGGCCGGAGCTCGGCTGAGATGGCGCCCGTCACGCACCTGCACGACATCCCCCCCGACGTGCTCGCGGTGCTCCGCCGCGGGACGGTGATCCCGGCGCATCTGCTCGCGCTCGGCGCGGACCGGCGCCTCGACGCGCGGCGGCAGCGCGCCCTCACGCGCTACTACGTCGACGCCGGCGCGGGCGGCCTTGCGGTCGGCGTGCACGCCACGCAGTTCGCGATCCGCGAGGCGGGGCTGTACGAGCCGGTGCTCAAGCTCGCCGCCGACGCGGTCCGCGAATGGGCCGGGCGGCCGATGGTGCTCGTCGCCGGTCTCGCCGGCGGGACGGCGCAGGCGCGGCGCGAGGCCGAGGTCGCGCGCGAGCTCGGCTATCACGCCGGGATGCTCTCGCTCGGCGCGATGCGCGGCGCAGCGGAGGACGAGCTCGTCACGCACTGCCTCGCCGTCTCGCGCGTGATGCCGCTCGTCGGCTTCTACCTGCAGCCCGCGGTCGGCGGCATCGAGCTCGGGGCGGGCTTCTGGCGGCGCTTCGCGGAGCTCGAGAACGTCGTGGCGGTGAAGGTCGCGCCGTTCAACCGCTACCGCACGCTCGACGTCGTCAAGGGCGTGGTGGCGGCGCGCGCCGAGGATCGCGTGACGCTCTACACCGGCAACGACGATCACATCGTCGGCGATCTGGTGACGCCGTTCACCGTGCGGCGCGGCGGCGCGGACGTGACGGTGCGGATCAAGGGCGGCCTGCTCGGCCACTGGAGCGTATGGACGACGAGCGCGGTGCGGCTGCTCGGCGATCTGCACGCGGCGGTGGCGCGGGGCGCGCTCGACCCGCAGCTCCTCGCGCTCGACGCCAAGGTCACCGACGCGAACGGGGCGTTCTTCGACGTCGCCAACGGCTTCCGGGGCTGCATCGCCGGCTGCCACGAGGTGCTGCGGCGCCAGGGGCTGTTCGCGGGGACCTGGTGTCTGGACCCGGACGAGGGTCTCTCGCCGGGTCAGGCCGAGGAGATCGCGCGCGTGATGGCGGCCTACCCCGAGTTCGACGACACGCCGTTCGTGCGCGCGAACCTTGAGCGCTGGCTGGGTTGACGGAGTACGGACCGCGC
The DNA here is from genome assembly GCA_963827555.1 of uncultured beta proteobacterium. Classification (GTDB taxonomy): domain Bacteria; phylum Pseudomonadota; class Gammaproteobacteria; order Burkholderiales; family SG8-39; genus DATEDA01. Next base: position 60,376 of record CAWHBL010000013.1, on the reverse strand, counting down.
GGGAAGCGCGGCCGGCGGCCCTAGCCGCGGAACTTCGCGACCAGTAGGCCGACGAGGGCGAGGAAGAGAACGACGAGGTAGAGATCCAGCCAGGACATTCTTTGGTCCGGGTGCGTGACGAGTAGCAGACAGCGGCCAGTATACGCATCGGACAAGCACTTACCAACGGAACTTCATCCGCCAAACAAGGTTTTGGTGTGAATTTTCGTGAAATCTTGCCGGGTTTCTCCGCTGCACTGCGCTATGCCGCGTTGCGGGCACCGCTGCCTTCGTAGAGGTCCCGGCCCTGGGCGAGCGCCCGGATCTTGCCGTCCGCGATCGAGCGCTTGAGCATCCAGAAGCCGCAGTCGGGATGGATGTACTTCACCCGGCCGGCGCCGATCGCCCGTTCGGCGGCCTCGATCGCGCGCGCGATGCTGTCCGCCGATTCGACCTCGGTGCGCTTGATGTCCACGACGCCCAGCCCCATGCCGATCTCGGGCCGGAGGTCCTTGAACACCGCCAGCTCCTCGGGCGGGCGGTGCGCGCACTCCAGCACGACGTGGTCGACGTGGAGCGCGTTCAGGTAGCGCATCAGCTTGGCCCACGTGCCGCGCTGCGGCGACTGGCCGCCGTAGTTGCCGAAGCAGAGATGCACCGCGGGCGTCGTCCCGACCGCGTCGAGCACGCGGTTGATCGCGGCCGCCGCCCATTCCCATTCGTCGGGTGCGCCCGGGAGGTTGGCTTCGTCGACCTGGACGACCTCGGCGTCGAGGTGCTTCACCTGCGCGGCGAGCACGTCGGCCAGCGCCAGCGCGAGGTCCGCGGTCGACTTGTAGTGCCGGTCGACGAGCGTCTTCGCCAGCATGTGCGGCCCGGTGAGCGTGAACTTGAAGGGGCGAGTGGCGAGCCGCTTCGCGCGCGCGCAGGCGTCCGGGAGCGCGAGCGTGCCGGCGCCGATCGGCCCTTCGACGACGCCCGGCGGCCGCCCGCGGAACCCCATCTTCCCGGCGCGGTAGGCGAAGAGCTCGTCGAAGCTCATGCGCGTGCGCACGCCGTCGAGCGAGCGCACGAAGTATTCGATCATGCCGTTCGTTTCGGGATGGTTCACGTCGAACCGGTACAGCTCGCCGTCGCACACGACGTCGATGCCCGCCTGCTCCTGGGTGGCGATCACGACGCGCGTCGCGTCGAGGAGCGCCTGCTCGGAGGGCAGGGCGGCGAGCCAGTCGGGGACCGGGTACGAGCCGACGACGGTGGTCTTGATGCGCGGGGCGTTGCTCATTGCGCTCATTCTCCAATCTGCCTCCTTGGCCGGGTGAAGTCTAGTCAAGGCCGGCGTCGCGTTGCAATCTTTTAACGAATCGGTTAAAACGGACGCCCGCGAAAAAGCGCGCAAGGAGGAGGAGAATGACGCCCAACCGTTTCGTCCGCGTGGCAGTCGCCGCCGCGCTCGCGCTCGCTTCGTTCGCCGCTGCGGCGCAATGGAAGCCGTCGAAGCCGATCACCATCATCGTGCCCTGGTCCGCCGGCGGTTCGACCGACCAGGTGACCCGCGTCACCGCCGCCGAGCTCGAGAAGGCGCTCGGCCAGAAGGTGGTGATCGTGAACCAGCCGGGCGCGGCCGGCTCGATCGGCACCAAGAACGCGCTCGAGGCGCCGAAGGACGGCTACACCTGGGCCGCCGGCGCGGCGCAGGACCTGGGCGTGTACCGCACGCTCGGGATGCTGGATACGAACCTCGGCGACTGGCACCTGTACCTCAACGTCGCGAACGTGCCGGTGGTGGGCGTGAACGCGAACGCCCCCTACAAGACGATGGCCGAGCTGCTCGACGCGATGAAGGCGAAGCCCGGCGAGATCGCGGTGGCCACCGCCGGCGTCACCTCCGGCGGGCACAACGCCATGGAGGCGATCGCCAAGCAGACCGGCGTGAAGTACCGGCACGTCACCTACGACGGCGGGAATCCGGCTGTCGTCGCCACGGTCGCCGGTGAGACGCCGGTCACGACCCAGCTCGCGGTCGAGCAGGCCGACATGATCCGCGGCAAGCGCATCCGGCCGCTCGCGGCGGTGAGCGACAAGCCGCTCGAGCTCGAGGGCTACGGCACGATCGAGCCGATCACCAAATGGGTGCCGGGCCTGCGCGTGCCGACCAACTACTTCGGCATCTTCGTCCCGAAGGGCGTGCCGCCGGAGGTAGTGGCGACGCTCGACAAGCTCTGGGCCGACAACATCGCCAGGAATGAAGCGCTGCGCAAGTACGCGGCGAGCCGCGGCGCGCTGTTCGGGCCGGTCGCCGGCGACGCCGCGCAGAAAGCCGCCTTCCCGGCGGTGCAGGCGAACGCGTGGCTGATGCACGAGGGCGGCAAGTCGAAGGTGTCGCCGGACACGGTCGGCATCCCGCGGCCGTAGCGGCAGCACGGCGATGATGGAATCGCTCGGGATCGAGGCGCCCCTAGCAGCGCGCGCGGGCGGACGCGCCGTGAGCATCGAGACTCCCAGCGAAGGGCGGCCTTCCGCGCGCGCGGACGTCGTCTCGGGCGCGGTCTGGCTCGCGATCGGCGTTGCGATCGTGATCGGTTCCTGGCAGATGGACCGGCTGGAGAAGCAGGGCGTGCAATGGTTCGCGGCGCCGGGGCTCGTGCCGGGCATCCTCGGGCTCTTCATTCTGGGTACGGCGCTCCTGATCGTCGCGCGTTCGGTGCTGCGCGTTGCGCGGGAGACGCACGCAGGTGCCACGGCGGGCGACGCGAGCCTCGGCCGCGCCACGCTCACGCTCGTGCTGTGCTTCGCGTTCGCGGCGGGCATGGTCGGCCACGGGCTACCGTTCGGTATGGCGGCGGCGATTTACCTCTTCCTGCACATCTTCCTGCTCGAGCTGCCCGAGCGGCGCGCGCGCGGCGAGGTTGCGCGCGGCGCGCTTGTCGCCGGCGCCGTGGCGGTCGGCGTAGCGACCGCGGTCACGCTGATTTTCCAGGAACTGTTCCTGGTGCGGCTGCCGTGAGCCCGCCGGGCCGACCCAAGGGCGAACCGCCGAGCGCGCCATGCGCGAGGCTGGTCCAATGAGCATCTGACATGCTGGAGGGGCTCTACGCGCTCGGCCGCTCGCTGACGAGCTTCTTCGCCTTCTGGCCGATCGTCTACACGCTTGGCGCGACGCTGGTGGGCGTCCTCGTCGGCTGCATGCCGGGGCTCTCCGCGACGCTAGCGATCGCGCTGCTGACCACGCTCACCATCAAGATGGCGCCGAACGACGCCATCCTGATCCTGATCTGCGCCTACGTCGGCACCATCTACGGCGGCAGCCGCACGGCGATCCTGCTCAACATTCCCGGCACGGCCGCGAACGCCGCGGCGTGCCTCGACGGCTACCAGCTCGCGCGCCAGGGGAGGGCCGGCCGCGCGATGGGCATCGCGACCGCCGGCTCGGTGGCCGGGTCGCTCTTCGGCGTCGTCTGCCTCGCGCTCCTCACGCCGACCCTCGGGGAGGTGGCGCTCTCGTTCGGGGCGTTCGAATTCTTCTGGCTCGCGCTGTTCGGCGTGATGATGTCCGGTGCGGTCGCCGGGACCGACGCGGTGAAGGGCTGGCTAATGGGGTTCGTGGGGCTGTTCGCCGCGCTCATCGGCCAGGACGGGATGCACGCGTACGACCGCTTCACGTTCGGCATCCCCGATCTCGGCGGGGGCCTATCCCTGATCCCCACGCTCGTCGGCGCGTTCGGCTTCTCGGAGATCCTGACGGTGCTCAGCCGGCGCGCCGAGAAGGGCACCCTCAACGCCGTCGACTCGGTGCTGCCGCGCATCAGCGACGTGCTGAAGTACTGGCGGACGATCCTTCGGTCCGGCGTGATCGGCGTCTACGTCGGGATCCTCCCCGGCGTCGGCGAGGACATGGCGGCCTGGTCGTCCTACGCGGCGGCGAAGCGTGCGAGCAAGGAGAAGGAGGAATTCGGCAAGGGCTCCATCGAAGGCCTCATGGCCGCGGAGACCGGCGACAACGCGTCGATACCCGGCGGCATCATCCCCGCGCTCGCGCTCGCCATTCCCGGCTCGGCGCCCTCGGCGGTGCTGATGGCGGCGATGATCATCCACGGCGTCCAGCCGGGGCCGATGCTGATGGTGAATCAACCGCAGTTCGTCTACGACGTGGTCGCCATGACGTTGCTCGCAACGCTCGGCATGCTGTTCTACGGCCTGTTCCTCGTGCGGCCGCTGCTCGCGGTGATCCGCATTCCGCGCTCGATCATCATGCCGGTGATCTTCGTGCTCTGCACCGTCGGCTCGTTTGCGATCGCCTCGCGCGTGTTCGACATATACGTGATGCTCGGCACCGGCATCGCGATGTTCCTGCTGCGGCGGCAGAACTACCCGGTGCCGCCGTTCGTCCTCGGCCTCGTCCTCGGCGACATCCTCGACAAGAGCCTGCGCCGCGGCCTCACCCTGTCGAACGGCGACTTCACGCCGTTCCTCACCCGGCCGGTGTGCGCCGTGCTCGCGGCGATCACGGTGTTCACCATGCTGATGTACGTGCCGGCGTTCAACGCCGCGGTGCGCGCCGGTATGGCGCGCGCGAAGACGCTCGTGTTCGGGAGCGCGGGGGCATGAAGATCGCGCTCTGCAACGAGGTGCTCGCGCCGATGCCGTTCGCGCGGCAATGCGAGTTCGCGGCGAGCGTCGGCTACGACGGGCTCGAGCTCGCGCCGTTCACGCTCTCGGACGAGCCGCACCTCATGATCCCGCAGGAACGCGCCGCGATCCGCCGGGCGACCGCAGACGCCGGGCCTCGCGATCACCGGGCTGCACTGGCTGCTGCTCGCACCGAAGGGACTTTCGATCACCAGCGCCGACGATGCGGTTCGCGCGCGGACGGTCGACGTGATGCGGCGGCTCGTCGGCCTCTGCGCGGACCTGGGCGGAAGCGTGCTGGTGCACGGTTCTCCCGGCCAGCGGCAGATCCCGCCCGGCGAGTCCCGCGAGACCGCGCTCGCACGCGCGCGCGATTGCTTCGCGGCCGCCGGCGAAGAGGCCGAGCGCGCCGGCGTCGTCTACTGCATCGAGCCGCTGGCGGCGAGCGAGACTTCCCTCATCAACACCGTCGCCGAGGCGGCGGCGATCGTCGACGCGGTCGGGAGCCCGGGGCTGCGCACGATGGTCGACACCTGCGCCGCCGGGCAGAGCGAGCGCGAGCCGGTCGCCGCCGTGCTCGACCGGTGGCTGCCGACCGGCCGCATCGCCCACGTCCAGGTCAACGATCGCAACCGGCGCGGCCCCGGCGAGGGGGAAGACCGGTTCGCGCCGGTGTTCGCGGCCCTGCAGCGCGCGGGCTACGACGGCGTCGTCGCCGTCGAGCCGTTCAAGTACGTGCCCGACGGCCCGACCTGCGCGGCACGCGCGCTCGGCTACGTGCGCGGCATCCTGGAGGCGCTCTGATGGGACGGAACGGCACGCTGGAAGCGCGCGGCGCGGGGAACGGCGACGCGCCCCGCCCGCGCCGGCGCGCGTCGCGCCAGTCCGGCACGCGGGACCCGGCGGGCACCCGCAGCCGCATCCTCGAGGCGGCGACGAAGGAGTTCGCGCGCTTCGGGCTCGGCGGGGCACGCGTCGACCGCATCGCGGCCCGCGCCGGGGCGAACAAGCGGATGCTCTATTACTACTTCGACGACAAGGAAGGCCTCTTCCTCGCGGTCCTCGAGCATACCTACGCCGGCATCCGCGCCGCGGAGCAGAAACTGCGCCTCCTGAACGCGCCGCCGGTGGCGGCGGTCGCGCGCCTGGTCGAGTTCACGTGGCGCTACTACCTCGAGCACCCCGAGTTCCTCACCCTGCTCAACAGCGAGAACCTCCACCGTGCGCGGCACCTCAAGCGCTCGAAGGGCATCCGGGCGATGAACTCGCCGCTGATCGCGACGCTCGGCGAGATCCTGCGCCGCGGCGAGGCGGAGGGCGTGTTCCGCACCGGCGTCGACCCGCTGCAGCTCTACGTCTCCATCGCCGCGCTGGCCTACTTCTTCCTGTCGAACAACCATACGCTGTCGCAGGTGTTCGACCGGGATCTCGCCACGCCGGCCGCGCGCGCCGAGCGCCTCGCGCACATGACCGCGCTCGTCACCGGCTTTCTGACCAACCGCGGCGCGGGTCATCCCGGCCGAGCATTGACAGCGCGCGGCGCCGGACGCTAGGCTTGTTAACCGGATAGTTAAAACGAGCGTCAGTTAAGCCAGGATGACCAGGATCGTCCGCATCGAAACCGGCCGTCTCGACTACCCGCTCGTCGGGGAGTTCAAGTTCTTCCGGGCCGGCGCGCGGCCGTCGGTGGTGGTGCGCGTCACCGACGACGCCGGCGTCGAAGGCTGGGGCCAGTCGGTGCCGGTCGAGACGTGGACCTACGAGACGGTCGAAACGGTGGAGACGACGCTCCGCCACTACCTCGCACCCGCGGTGCTCGGCGCCGACCCGACCGACCTCGCGGACGTTCACGCCCGGATGGAGCGCGCGATCCGGCCGTCCTTCTCGGTCGGGCAGCCGCTCGCCAAGGCCGCGATCGATCTCGCCTGCCACGACCTGTGGGGCAGGCAGTCCGGCCGCAGCGTATCCGCGCTCCTCGGCGGGGCGCGGTGCGGCGAAGTGAAGCTGAGCTGGACCGTCCAGTCGCCGACGCTCGCCGGCGCCGAGGTGCTGCTCGCCCAGGGGCGCGAGCTCGGGTACTCGAGCTTCAACGTGAAGCTCGGCCATCCGCAGACGCCGCAGTACGACGCCGAGCTCATCCGCATGGTCCGCCGCTTCGCACCCGACGGCTTTCACTGGGCGGACGCGAACACGGCCTACGATCTCGAGACCGCCCTCGCGATGACGCCGAAGCTCGCGGACGCGGGGTTCGCGGCGCTCGAGTCACCGCTGCCGCCGGCACGCATCCGTGACTACCAGACGCTCAAGCGGCAGGGCGCGGTGCCGATCCTGATGGACGAGGGCATCGTCTCGCCGGTCGAGACCGCGGAGTTCATCGCGCTCGGGATGATGGACGGGATCGCGATGAAGGTCGCGCGCTGCGGCGGGCTGTGGCACGCGTCGCGGATCGTGCGGCAGCTCGAGGATGGCGGCCTGCAGCTCTTCGCGTCCGGGCTCACCGATCCGGAATGGTCGCTCGCGGCGTCCCTGCATCTCTTCGCGGCGGCGGGGCTGAAGCATCCTGCCGCGCTGAACGGACCGCAGTACCTCGCCGGGCGGGGAACCGCGAGCGCGGCGACGCGTGCGGTGCGCGATGTCGTCAAGGTACCCGAGGGACCCGGCCTCGGCGTGGCCGTGGACGAACGGGCCATCGCGTCGCTGCCGGTCGTGGCACCGAGCTGAAGAGAGCCCGATGTCGAGCATTGCAGCCAGCAGCACGCCCGCCCGGCAAGACCGCGGCCTCCTCGCCGCGCTCGGCCGGAAGCTCGTGCCGCTCGCCGGAATCCTGGTTTTCCTGGTGATCTGGGAGGTCGGCGTCGTGCTGACCAAGGCGCCCGCGTACCTGCTGCCGCCGCCGACCACGATCATCAAGATGTTCTTCGACGAGCTGCCGAAGCTCTCCTACCATGGCTGGATCACGACGTACGAGATGCTCGTCGGCTACGCGCTCGCGGTCGGGATCGCGGTCCCGCTCGCGATCGCGATCACCTCGAGCTCGCGCTTCGACCGGTTCGTCATGCCGACGATGCTCTTCTTCCAGGTCGTGCCGAAGATCGCGATCGCGCCGCTTTTCCTGGTGTGGTTCGGCGTCGGCGTGCTGCCGAAGGTCCTGGTCGCCTTCCTGATCTCGTTCTTCCCGATCGTCATCGACGCGGCGGTGGGTCTGCGCTCGATGTCCTCCGAGATGAACGATCTCGCCCGCTCGATGGGCGCGACGCGGATGCAGGTCTTCCTGCGCTTTCGCCTGCCGACCAGCCTGCCGTACCTGTTCAGCGGCCTGAAGGTCGCCGCGACGCTCGCGATCGCCGGCGCGGTGGTCGGCGAGTTCGTCGGCGCGGACAAGGGGCTCGGGTACCTGCTGCTCGTCACCAACTCGAACCTCGAGACGGCGCTGATGTTCGCGACCATCCTTGCGCTGACGATCATCGGCCTCGTGTTCTTCTACGCGGTCGAGTTCCTGGAGAAGCTCGCCATCCCGTGGCACGTGAGCCATCGCGTGCGCGAGGACGCGGGCACGATGTAACGCGCAACACGCTTTTTCACCGAAGGAGGAAGCAATGAGAATCATCGCAGACGATCGTCACGGTCCTCGCCGGCATTGCGGCGAGCGCGGCGCTGGTTGCGCCCGCGGCCGCGCAGACCAAGTTCCCGTTCCGCCTGAACTGGACGCTGTACGGCGAGCACGCGCCGTTCTTCGTCGCGCGCGACAAGGGGTTCTACAAGGAAGAGGGTCTGGACGTGGAGATCCAGGAGGGCAGCGGCTCGACTACCGTGTCGCAGCTCGTCGCCAACGCCACCAGCCCGGTCGCCTACGTCGACGCCGCCACGATGATGCGCGGCATAGGCGCCGGAATGCCGATCAAGGCGGTCGGCGTGACCCTGCAGCAGAGCCCGATGGCGTTCATCTACCGCGCCGACGCGGCGCGCCCGACCAAGATCTCCGAGATCAAGGGCAGCCGGATCGCGATCACCGCCGGCGACGCGAGCCTCGCGATCTTCACCGCGTTCATGGGCAAGCTCGGCATGAAGGTCGAGGACGTGCAGATGATCACCGTCGCAAACCCGGCGGCGAAGGAGCAGGCGGTGCTGAACAAGCAGGCCGACGCGCTGCTCGGCTACTTCATGGACCAGGGCCCGCGCATGCAGCTCCAGACCGGCGTGAAGATGGGCTGGACGCGCCTCTACGACATGGCGGGCGTGACCACGCTTTCGAGCGCGATCATCACCAACAACGACTGGCTCAAGGACGCGAAGAACCAGGACGCGCTGCGGCGCTTCCTGCGCGCGAGCCAGCGCGGCTGGGACTACAGCAACAAGAACCGCGCCGAGGCGGCCGAGATCTTCCGGAAGAGCGCGCCGGTGTTCACGCAGGAGATCGCGCTGCTCGAGGTCGACGGCACGATGACGATCATTCACACCGATCGCACCAAGGGCAAGCCGATCGCCTGGTCGGACGCCGGCGACTGGAAGGACAGCCAGGAGCTGCTCGAGAAATTCGCGAAGCTCAAGCCGCAGCCCGACGTGAACGTGTACTACACGAACGAGTACCTGTCGGAAGCGCCCTACCTGCCGAAGAAGTGATGCCCACTGCCGGTCCCGCGGTCACGGCCTCGCTCGAGGCCGCGGGACGGCTACGCGCGAGCCCGATGGCCGAGCCTTACATCCGCCTGCAGAACGTCGCCAAGGTGTACGACACCAAGGGCGGCGCGGTCGAAGCCTGCGTCGACGTCAACCTCGACATCCGGCAATCCGAGTTCGTCGCGATCGTCGGCCCGAGCGGCTGCGGCAAGACGACGATCCTCAAGATGGTGGCGGGGCTCGTGCCCTACACCTCGGGCACGATCACCGTCGGCGGCAACGTCGTCGACCGGCCGCAGACCGACGTCGGCATCGTGTTCCAGGACGCGATCATGCTCGACTGGCGCGACGTGATCTCGAACGTCATGCTGCAGATCGACATCCGCCGCATGGACCGGGCGAAGTACGAGCCGGTCGCCGCACACCTTCTCCGGCAGACGGGCCTCGAGGGCTTCGAGCGAAAGAAGCCGTACGAGCTCTCGGGCGGGATGCGGCAGCGCGTGTCGATCTGCCGCGCGCTCGTCCACGATCCGCCGCTGCTCCTGATGGACGAGCCGTTCGGTGCGCTCGACGCGCTCACGCGCGAGCAGATTTCGATGGACATCCAGCGCGTGTGGATGGAGAAGCGCAAGACCGCGCTCCACATCACCCACAGCATTCCCGAGGCGGTGCTGCTCGCCGACCGGGTGGTGGTGATGGGCCCGCGCCCGGGCCGGATCGTGGAGATCATCGAGATCGACCTGCCGCGGCCGCGCCGCCTCGACAAGCTGCCGCCCGCGTTCAACGAGTACGCCGGACGCATCCGCGACATCTTCAAGTCGAAGGGCGTGCTGGCGATGGATTGACATGGGCGCGCCGCGTTTCCAGGTCGTCGCGGTCGAGCTCTACGAGCGGCCGGTCAGGCTCCGGATGCCGTTCCGGTTCGGCGTCGTCACGCTCACGGCGGCGCCGCAGGCGTTCGTGCGCGCGCGCATCCGGCTCGAGGACGGCCGCGAGGGCTGGGGCGCGGGCGCGGAGATGCTGGCGCCGAAATGGTTCGACAAGAACCTCGCGCTCTCGAACGAGGACAACTTCGACCAGTTGCGGCTTGCGCTCGCGCTAGCGCGCGACGCGTATCTCGACGGCGGCGCGCGCAGCGCGTTCGGCCATTTCGCCGCGCACTACCGCGCGGTGATCGACGCCGGCGCGCGGCACGATCTCAATCCGCTCGTCGCGTGCTTCGGGCCGGCGCAGCTCGACCGCGCGATCCTCGATGCGCTCTGCCGGCTCCAGCGGATGTCCTTCTACGAGGCGGTCCAGGGCAACTTCGTCGGTCTCGCGCCGGGCGAGCTCGCCCCGGATCTCGCGGGATTCGACATCGACGCGTTCCTTGCCCGGCTGCAGCCGGCGGACTCGATCGCCGCGCGGCACACGGTCGGGCTCGTCGACATCATCGGCGGCCACCCGAGGCAAGTGAACGATGGCCTGCCGGAGTCGCTCGAGGAGGTCGTGGCGACGTACGGCCACACCTGGTTCAAGCTAAAGGTCGGCGGCAAGGTCGACGAGGACGTCGCGCGGCTGACCGAGATCGCGGCGGTGCTGGACGCGAGCGGGCAGCCGTACCGCGCCTCGCTCGACGGCAACGAGCAGTACGACGACCTCGAGAGCCTGCGGGCGCTGCTGGCGCGGATGAGCGCGGCGCCGCGGCTCGCGAAGCTGATGGCGGCGATCGCCTTCATCGAGCAGCCGATCAACCGCAAGCACGCGCTCGAGCGCGACGTTTCGCAGGTGTCGAAGGCGATACCGGTGATCGTCGACGAGTCCGACGCCGATCTCGACGCTTTTCCCAGAGCGCAGGACGCTCGGTTATTCCGGCGTGTCGTCGAAGATGTGCAAAGGGCTCTACAAGTCGATCCTGAACGCGGCGCGCTGCACGTCGTGGAGCTCCTCGGCGGGCAGGTACTTCATGACCGGGGAGGACCTGACCACCCAGGCGGGGCTCGCGGTGCAGCAGGACCTCGCGCTCGTCAATCTGCTGGGGATGGACCACGTCGAGCGGAACGGCCATCACTACGTCAACGGCATGGCGGACCTGCCGGCGGACGAGCAGGGGGCATTCCTCGCGGCGCACCCGGATCTCTACGAGCGTTCGCACGGGGCGGTGCGGCTGCGGATCCGGAGCGGCCGGCTCGCGATCGGCTCGCTCGACTGCATCGGCTTCGCGAGCGGCGCCGAGCCGGACTGGGGAACGCTGGCGCCGATGCCCGAACCGAAACTCAGGAGGCGCTGAAGCGCTGGAACAAGGGGGCACGGCCCCCTTGTAGATCCCCCAAGCCAGAGATGAGGCCCCAATGACATTCGCGTAATCGGCACCAACCACACCAGCTTCACGGTTTCGGACCTCGAGCGCGCGCTCGGCCTGTTCCGCGACGGCCTCGGCTTCGAGGTGACGTCGAAGGCGCCGCGCGACCCGAAGCTCTCGTCGCAGATCACCGGCGTCCCGGGCGCGGCGCTCCTGATCGCGTTCGTGCGCGCCCCCGGGCACATGATCGAGCTGATCGAGTACACGTCGCCGGCGGAGAAGGGGCGCGTGGTCTCGCGCCCCTGCGACGCCGGGTTCTCGCACATCGCATTCAACGTCGACGACGTCGACGCGGTGCTGGAAGCGGTGAAGCCGCACGGCGTGAAGCCGATCGCGCCGCCGGTCGCGATCGACCAGGGACCGAACAAGGGCCGGCGAGTCGTCTACACCCGCGATCCCGACGGGATCACGATCGAGTTCATCGAAGTCAGGAGCTGACACGTGGCAGAGAAACGGCTCGGCATCATCATGCACGGCGTCACCGGCCGGATGGGCGCCAACCAGCATCTTGCGCGGTCGATCGCGGCGATCCGCGCGGAGGGCGGTGTCACGCTCAAGGACGGCACGCGCATCATGCCCGACCCGATCCTGGTCGGGCGGCGCCTCGACGCGCTGCAGGCACTCGCGAAGGCGCACGGCGTCGAACGCGTGAGCACCGACCTCGACCAGGCGCTCGCGAACAAGGCCGATACGGTGTTTTTCGACGCCGCCTCGACCCAGCTCCGGCCGACGCTGCTCAAGCGCGCGATCGCGGCCGGCAAGCACGTGTACTGCGAGAAGCCGACCGCGACCAACCTCGCCGAGGCGCTCGACGTCTACCGCGCCGCCAAGAGCGCGGGGGTAAAGCAGGGCGTGGTGCAGGACAAGCTCTGGCTGCCGGGACTGCTCAAGCTGAAGATGCTGATCGACTCCGGCTTCTTCGGGCGATTGCTCTCGGTGCGCGGAGAGTTCGGCTACTGGGTGTTCGAGGGCGACTGGCAGCCGGCGCAGCGGCCGTCGTGGAACTACCGCAAGGAGGACGGCGGCGGGATCATCCTCGACATGCTCTGCCACTGGCGCTACGTGCTCGACAACCTGTTCGGCGAGGTGCAGAGCGTGAGCTGCCTCGGCGCGACGCACATTCCGGAGCGGTGGGGCGAGGACGGCAAGCCGTACAAGGCGACGGCGGACGACGCTGCGTACGCGACGCTGCAGCTCGCCGGCGGGGTGGTCGTCCACATGAACAGCTCGTGGACGGTGCGCGTGCGCCGCGACGATCTCCTGACGCTCCAGGTCGACGGCACGCTCGGCTCGGCGGTCGCGGGACTGCAGAAGTGCTACATCCAGCCGCGCGGCGCGACGCCGAAGCCGGTCTGGAACCCCGACGTGCCGCAGCCGATCGACTTCTTCGACACCTGGCAGGAGGTGCCGACCAACGTCGCCTACGACAACGCGTTCAAGGCGCAGTGGGAGCTCTTCATCCGCCACGTGTGCGAGGACGCGCCGTTCCGCTGGAGCCTGCACGAGGGCGCGAAGGGCGTGCAGCTCGTCGACTGCGCGCTGAAGAGCTGGGCCGAGCGCCGCTGGATCGACGTGCCGAAGCTGGAGGCCTGACCGATGAACGCACCGCAGACGCATCTCGCTCTCAAGCTCCCGACCGCCGACCGCCGCCTGGAGAGCTACGCGCTCTCCGCCCCGCGCGACTTCCCCGCGAAGCGGGCGCAGGCGTTCAACCGCGTGGCGTACGCCGCCGCGCACGTCGTCGCCGACCCGCTGTCGGCGAAGGACCCATGGCTCGAGCCCGCGGTCGACTGGGACGCGACGCTCGCCTTCCGCCGCCATCTCTGGGCGCTCGGTTTCGGCGTCGCCGAGGCGATGGACACGGCGCAGCGCGGCATGGGGCTCGACTGGGCGACCTCGCTCGAGCTCGTCAGGCGCTCGATCGACGCCGCCCGCGACTTTCCGGGCGCGTTCCTCGCGAGCGGTGCGGGCACCGACCATCTCGCGCCCGGACCGAAGGTCAAGGTCGACGACGTGATCGCCGCCTACGAGCAGCAGTTCGCGGCGGTCGAGGGCGCCGGGGGGCGCATCATCATGATGGCGAGCCGCGCGCTCGCCGCGTGCACGAATTCGCCCGACGACTACTACCGCGTTTATACGAAGCTGCTCCGCCAGGCCAAGGAGCCGGTGATCATCCACTGGCTCGGCGAGATGTTCGACCCCGCTCTCGCCGGCTACTGGGGCTACGCCGATCACTACAAGGCGATGGAGGTCGCACTGATGGTGATCAAGGCCAACGCCGCGCAGGTGGACGGCGTGAAGGTGTCGCTCCTCGACAAGCAGAAGGAGATCGACATGCGGCGCGGGCTGCCCGAGGGTGTCCGCATGTACACCGGCGACGATTTCAACTACGCCGAGCTGATCGAAGGGGACGAGAAGGGCTACTCCGACGCGCTGCTCGGCATCTTCGACGCGATCGCGCCGGCGGCGTCCGCGGGGCTGTCGGCGCTCGCCGCGGGCGACCGCGCGCGCTTCCACGAGATCCTCGCGCCGACGGTGCCGCTGTCGCGCCACATCTTCGGCGCGCCGACCCGCTTCTACAAGACGGGCGTCGTGTTCCTCGCCTGGCTGAACGGCCATCAGGACCACTTCGTCATGGTGGGCGGGCAGCAGAGCGCGCGCAGCATCCTGCATCTCGCCGACGTGTTCCGCCTCGCCGACCGCGCCGGCCTCCTGCGCGACCCGGCGCTCGCCGTGCGCCGCATGCGCGAGCTGCTCGCGGTCCACGGCATCGAAGGCTGAAGGGACGGGCCGATGCGCGTCGCGTCGCTGCTGCCGAGCGCGACCGAGATCGTCTGCGCGGTGGGCCTTCGCGACGCCCTCGTCGGGCGGTCGCACGAGTGCGACTTTCCGCCCGGCGTCGAAGCGCTGCCGGCGCTGTGCGCGCCCAAGGTGCCGATCCACGGCGGGAGCCGGGAGATCGACCGCGAGGTGCGCCGGCTCGTCGCCGACGGGCTGTCGGTCTATCGCGTCGACGCGGAAGCCCTGCGCGCGCTCGCGCCGGACGTGATCGTCACGCAGACGCAGTGCGAGGTCTGCGCGGTGAGCGAGGCCGACGTCGTCGCGGCGACATGCGACTGGGCGGGGAGCGGCGTTCGCATCGTTTCGCTCGCTCCGGCGCGCCTGGACGACGTGCTCGCCGACATCGAGCGAGTCGGCGCGGCGCTCGGCGTGGCGGCACGCGGCACGACGGTCGTCGCGCGGCTGCGCGACCGGCTCGCCGCGCTCGCCACGCGCACCCGCGATCTCCCGCGGCCGGGCATCGCGTGCATCGAGTGGCTCGATCCGCTGATGGCGGCGGGCAACTGGGTGCCGGAGCTGGTCGAGCTCGCCGGCGGCCGCAACCTCTTCGGCGCCGTCGGCGAGCATTCGCCGTGGCTCGAATGGGAGGCCGTGCGCGCCGCCGATCCGGACGTGATCGTCGCGATGCCGTGCGGCTTCGACCTCGCGCGCACCCGCGGCGAGATGGCGGCGCTCGAGCGGCTGCCCGGCTGGGAGTCCCTGCGCGCGGTCCGCGCGGGGCGCGTGGCGGTGGTCGACGGTCACCAGTATTTCAACCGGCCCGGGCCGCGGCTGGTCGAGTCGGCCGAGATCCTCGCCGAGATCCTGCACCCCGGGGTGATCGATTTCGGCCATCGGGGGAAGGGCTGGCTGGCGCACGAAACGGCGACGGCATGACGCGCTCGAAAATCATCTCGTTCGACGCCGCCGCGCGCCTGATTGCCGACGGCGCGGTGGTCGCGGCGAGCTCGTCGTCGGGACTCGCGTGCCCGGACCGCATGCTCGCCGCCATCGGCGAGCGCTTCGCGCGCGAGGGCCGGCCGCGCGACCTGACCCTCTTCCTGCCGATCGCCGCCGGCGACATGTACGGCATCAAGGGCATCGACCACGTCGCGCGGCAGGGCCTGCTGAAGACGGTGATCGCCGGCTCCTATCCGAGCGGCCCGTCGTCGATGGAGTCGCCGGCGATCTGGAAGATGATCGCGGCGAACGAGGTGGCGGCGTACAACGTGCCGTCGGGCATCCTCTTCGACATGTGCCGCGAGGCGGCCGCGCGGCGCGCCGGCGTCATGACGCGCGTGGGCCTCGACACGTTCGTCGACCCGCGCCGGAACGGCTGCAAGATGAACGACGCCGCGCGTGCGGACATCGTCAGGCTGGTCGAATTCGACGGCGGCGAGTGGCTGCACTTTCCGAACGTCCATCCGCAGGTCGCGATCATCCGCGGCACGACCGCCGACGAAGCCGGCAATCTCTCGATGGAGCACGAGGGTGCCTACCTCGGCGTGCTCGACGTCGCGCTCGCCGCGCGGAACTCCGGCGGCGTCGTGATCGCGCAGGTGAAGCGCACCGTCGCGCGCGGCGCGATCCCCGCGCAGCGTGCCTACGTGCCGTCGACGCTCGTCGACTTCGTCGTCGTCGACCCCGGCCAGATGCAGGCGACGCAGACGCGCCTACGACCCGGCGATCTCGGGCGAGGCGCGGAAACCCCTCGCCGAGTTCGAGCCGGTGCCCTGGGGGCCGGAGAAGGTGATCGCGCGGCGGGCGGCGATGGAGCTCGCGCAGGGCGACGCGGTGAACCTCGGGTTCGGCATCTCGCCGCTCGTGCCGGGGATCCTGCTCGAGGAAGGACTCGCGGACGCGGTCACCTGGACGGTGGAGCAGGGACCGGTCGGCGGCGTGCCGCTCACCGGCTTCGTTTTCGGCTGCTCGGCGAACGCCGAGGCCATCCTGCCGTCGCCTTACCAGTTCATCTATTACCAGGGCGCAGGCGAGGACGTCGGGCTGCTCTCGTTCATGGAGGTGGGACGCGACGGCAGCGTGAACGTCTCGCGGCTCGCGTCGAAGCCGCACGTCACCGCCGGCTGCGGCGGCTTCGTCGACATCACCGCGCACGCGCGGAAGCTCGTCTTCTCCGGCTTCTTCCGCGCCGCCGGCCTCGAGCTCGATCTCGCCGGAGGCCGGGTCGCGATCCGCAGGGAAGGGAAGTTCGCGAAGTTCGTCCCCGCGGTCGAGCACGTCACGTTCTCCGGCCGCCGCGCGCGCGAGCAGAAGCAGGACGTCACTTACGTCACCGAGCGGTGCGTGATCCGCCTGCTCGACCAGGGGCCTCACCGTCACCGAGGTCGCGCCGGGCGTCGACCTCCACCGCGACGTGCTCGCCCAGGCCGGGATCGAGCTCGCAGTGGCGCCGGAGGTGAGGACAATGGACGCCCGCCTCTTCCGCCCCGAGCCGATGGGGCTCGCGCTCGCTCCGCCGCGCCGATGAACCCCGGCCTCAACTGGTACGAGGACTGCGCGGTCGGCGACTCGTTCGCCACCGGCGGCATCGTCGTCACCGAGGCGTTGATCCAGGCGTTCGCGGGGCTGTCGGGCGACTTCTTCGATCTGCACGTCGACGACGAGTTCGCGCGCGGGCTCGGCTTCCCGGGCCGTGTCGCGCACGGCATCCTCGGCCTCGCGCTCACCGACGGCCTCAAGAACCGCGCCGACCACCGCTTCCGCGCCGTCGCCTCGCTCGGCTGGAACTGGAAGTTCACCGGCGCGATCCTCGTCGGCGATCGCATCCAGGCGGACGTGAGCGTGCAGGCCAAGCGCGAGACGAAGCGCCCCGACCGCGGGATCCTCACGCTCGGCTTCGAAGTGAAGAACCAGCGCGGCGAGGTCGTGCAGCAGGGCACGAACGAGCTGATGGTGCTGCGGCGGCCGGCATGACTGCGAACCTGCGCGTCGCCACCGACGGGGCCGTCGCCACGATCACCCTCGATCGCGCCGAGAAGCTGAACGCGCTCACCGCGGCGATGCTCGAAGCGCTCGAGGCCGCCTGCGGCGCGATCGACCGCGACGAGTCGGTGCGCGCGGTGATCGTCGCATCCGCTTCCGACCGGGCGTTCTGCGCCGGCGCGGACATCGTCGAGTGGGGGCCGCTCGGCGCGAGCGGCATGTGGCAGCGCTGGATCCGCGACGGCCACCGCGCCTTCGACCGGCTCGCGCGGTTGCGCCAGCCGACGATCGCGGCGATCGGCGGCATCGCCTACGGCGGCGGGCTCGAGCTCGCGCTCGCCTGCGACCTGCGCATCGCCGCCGCGGGCGCGCGCTTCGCGTTTCCCGAGGTCACGATCGGCGCGGTGCCCGGGTGGGCGGGCTCCCAGCGCCTGCCGCGGCTGGTCGGGGCGGGGCGCGCCAAGCAGATGATCCTCGCCGGCGAGCCGATCGACGCCGCGATCGCGGCGGCCTGGGGCCTCGTCAACGAGGTCGTGCCCGCCGACCGGCTGGCGAACCGCGCGCTTGAGTTGGCGCGCCGCATCGCCGAGAATGCGCCGACCGCGGTGCAGGCGTCGAAGCAGCTGGTCGACGCCGCCGGCGGCGAAGGGCTGGCGGCCGCGCTCGAGGCGCTCGCCGCCGGGCTCGCCGCCGGCACGGCCGACGCACACGAAGGAGTCGCGGCGTTCCGCGAGAAACGGAAGCCGAAGTTCACCGGGCGATAGCGCCCGTTCATCTAGGAGGAGAGACCATGCAACGGAGAGCATTCCTGTCAACGGTCGCCGCGGGCGCCGTCGCGGCGGCCTTGGCGGGCGCCGCGCAGGCGCAGACCATCACGCTGAACGGCGCGTCCCAGTTCAACGACGACCATGCCTTCACCAAGGCGATGGTGCGGTTCGAGGAGCTGGTGAAGAAGTACTACGGCAAGCCGATCAACTTCACGCTGCACAAGAACTCGAGCCTCGGCCTCGAGAAGCAGTACTTCGAGTACATGGCGCAGGGCAAGGCGGTCGACTACGCGATCGTGTCGCCGGCGCACATGTCGACGTTCTCGAAGGCGGCGCCGTTCATCGACGCGCCGTTCATCTTCCGCGACCTCGACCACTGGAACAAGGTGCTCGACGCCGACCTGCTGAAGCCGATCGCCGACGAGATCAACCAGAAGGCCGAGGTGATGCTGATCGGCTACGCCGGCGGCGGCACGCGCAACATCTTCGCCAACAAGCCGGTCAAGAACATGGCCGAGATGAAGGGGCTGAAGGTGCGCGTGCAGGGCGCGCCGATCTGGAGCCGCACGTTCCAGGCCGCGGGCATGGCGCCGACGGTGATCGCCTACAACGAGGTCTACAACGCGATCCAGAACGGCGTCATCCAGGCCGGCGAGAACGAGGCGGCCGGGCGTCGAGCAGATGAAGTTCTACGAGGTCGGGCCGAACCTCAACATGACCGAGCACGCGATCACGATCCGGCCGCTCTGCTTCTCGACCAAGACCTTCAACAAGCTGCCGCCGGACCTGCAGGCGGCGATCCTCAAGGCGGGCAAGGAGGCGGGCGCGTACGGCCGCCAGGTCGAGTCGAGCGAGGACACCGCCAAGCTCGACAAGATGGAGAAGGAAGGCAAGCTCAAGCGCATCCCGTTCGCCGACCGCGCCGCGATGAAGAAGGCGGTCGATCCGGTCATCGCGGCGTACGCGAAGGAGATCGGCGCCGACGGCATCCTGGCGAAGATCAACGCCATCAAGTAGGGCTCGTCTTCCGGGCCGGCGGGCGGATCGTCCGCCGGCCCGGACGTTTTCGCGGGGAGGAGCATGTCCAACGCAACGTCGGCGCCGCGCGGCCCGCTGGCGCCGCTTCACCGCCTGGTACGCGCGGGCGCTGTCCTGGCTGCTCGCGATCTCGGTCGCGATCCTGGTCATCCCGGTCAGCCTGCAGATCTTCTCGCGCTACACCGCGCTGATCCCGTCCTACATCTGGACCGAGGAGATGGCGCGTTTCCTCTTCATCTGGATGGTCATGATCGGGGCGATGCTCGGGATCCGCGAGGGCACGCACTTCGAGGTCGACCTGTGGCCGCAGATGGGGCCGCGCGCGGAAGCCGCGCTCAACCTCGTCGTCGGCGTCGCGGTGCTCGTGCTCGCGTTCGTCTTCCTCTGGGCGGGGATCGAGTTCACGCGCTTCGCCTGGAACCGGATCTCCGAGCTCGCCGAGCTGCCGCTCTGGCTGATCCACGTCGCCTGGCCGCTCACCGGCGCGACCTGGCTCGTGTTCCAGGGCGAGAAGATGGTCGACAACTGCCTCGTCCTCGCGGGACGCTCCGCATGACCGCGGCCACCGCGCTCTCGCCCGGCATGGCCGCGCTGTGCCTGTTCGGGGTGTTCTTCCTGCTGCTCGCCCTGCGCGTGCCGGTCGCGTTCGCGCTGGGGCTCGCGTGCCTGCCGCTGCTCGTCGCCGAGCCGCACCTCGACTCGATGGGGCTGGTGCAGGAGACCTTCAACGCCTACAACTCGTTCATCCTGCTCGCGGTGCCGTTCTTCCTCCTCACCGCCAACCTGATGAACGTCGGCGGCATCACCGACCGCCTGGTGCGCTTCTCGCGCTCCATCGTCGGGCATTTCCCGGGCGGGCTCGCCCAGATCAACGTCGTGCTGTCGATCTTCTTCGCCGGCATCTCGGGCTCCTCGACCGCCGACGCGGCGAGCCAGTCGAAGATCTTCATCGAGGCGCAGCGCAAGGAGGGCTACCACGACGGCTTTTCGGTGGCGATCACCGCGGTGTCGGCGGTGCTCGCCGTGATCATCCCGCCGTCGATCCTGATGATCGTCTGGGGCGGCGTGCTGACGGTGTCGATCGGCGCGCTGTTCCTCGCCGGCGTCATCCCCGGGCTCGCGATCGGGCTGGTGCAGATGGCCACGGTCCACGTCTACGCCAAGCTGCGCAACTACCCGACCTATCCGCGGGCGACCTGGGGCGAGTTCTTCGCTTCGGCCGCGGTGTCGATCCCGGCGCTGATGACGCCGTTCATCATCGTCGGCGGCAAGATCTTCGGCTGGTTCACCGCGACCGAGTCGGCGTGCATCGCGGTGCTGTACGCGGGCGTGCTGTCGTTCTTCTTCTACCGCGAGATGGACCTGAAGGGGCTGAACCACGCCCTGCTCGACACCGGCAAGCTCGCTGCGATGGCGCTCTTCTGCGTCGGGACGGCGAGCGCGTTCGGCTGGATGCTCGCCTACTACCAGATCCCGAAGGCGATCCTCGAGACGCGTGTCGACCTGGGGCATGGGCGCCACCACGACCGGCTTCTTCATCGCCGGCGTCTTCCTCGTCGTCGGCTGCTTCCTCGACGCGATCCCGGCGATCATCATCGTCGGCACGATCCTCGAGCCGCTCGCGAAGGCGGTCGCCATGGACCCGGTGCACTTCGCCATGATCGGCATCGTGTCGCTCGCGTTCGGCCTGGTGACCCCGCCGTACGGGCTCTGCCTGATGATCGCGTGCGCCATCGCGAAGATCCGGATCGTCGACGCGCTCAAGGACGTGATGATCATGCTGATCCCGATGCTCGGCGTGCTCGCGATCGTCATCGTCTGGCCGGACTTCTCGCTCGCCCTGCCGAAGCTGATCTCGCCCGAGTTCCTGAAGTGATCTCCGGCGCCACGCGGCTCTACTTCATCCTCGGCGACCCGATCGCCAAGGTGCGCTCCCCCGAGGCGTTCAACGGGGCGTTCGAGCGGCATGGCATCGACGCGATCATGGTGCCGGTCGAGTGCGCCAGCGCCGATCTCGCGGCGACCGTCGCGGGGCTGAAGCGCATGCGCAATCTCGACGGCCTGGTCTTCACCATGCCGCACAAGGCGGGCGCGCTCGCGCTCGTCGACGAGGCGACCGAGACCGCCCGGCGAGTCGGCGCGATCAACGCCGCGCGCCGGGACCCCGCCGGGCGGTGGCAGGGCGACATGTTCGACGGCCAGGGCTTCGTCCGCGGGCTGCGTGCGGCAGCGGCGCGAGCCGCAGGGCCGGCGCGCGGCGCTCCTCGGCGCCGGCGGCGCGGGCCGCGCGATCGCTTTCGCGCTCGCCGGAGCGGGCGTCGCCGCGATCTCGGTCCACGATCTCGATCCGGCGAAGGCGGTCGCGCTCGCCGCCGACCTGCAGCGCGCGCATCCTGCGCTGGGGGCGCGGGCCGGCCCGCCGCGCGCCGGCGAGTTCGACCTGCTCGTCAACGCCACACCGACCGGGATGAAGCCCGACGACCCGCTGCCGTGGCCGGTGGACGGGCTCGGGGCCGAGGCGATCGTCGGCGACGTCACGACCAAGCCCGAGGTCACGCCGTTCCTCGCGGCGGCACGCGACCGTGGCTGCGCGATCGTGAGCGGGCGCGACATGGTCGAGGGCCAGCTCGGGCTGCTCTTCCGCTTCTTCGGCTTCGACGTGGACCCGCTGGCATGAGCAATCCGCCGAACCCCGATCTCCTCTCGATCAACACCGCGACGCTGTGGGAGTCGTGCAACCTGCGGCAGGCGATCGACGCGCTCCGGCGCCACAACATCCGCGGCATCGCGCCGTGGCGCGATCGCGTCGCCGAGGCCGGCGTCAAGGAGGCGGCGCGGATGATCCGCGACAACGGCCTCGCGGTCACCGGCCTCATCCGCGGCGGGTTCTTCCCTGCGGCCGACCGCAAGGGCCGCCAGGCCGCGATCGACGACAACCGGCGCGCGATCGACGAGGCGGCGACCATCGAGGCGAAGTGCCTTGTCCTCGTCGCCGGCGGGCTGCCGAAGGAGTCGAAGGATCTGGGCGGCGCGCGCGAGATGGTGCGCGACGGGCTGGGCGAGATCCTCGACCACGCGCGCTCGAGCGGCGTGCCGCTCGCGATCGAGCCGATGCACCCGATGTACGCCGCCGACCGCGGCTGCGTGAACACGCTCGCGCAGGCGCTCGACCTCTGCGACGAGCTCGCCGGGAAGACGAGCGGCGACATGGGCGTCGCGGTCGACGTCTACCACGTGTGGTGGGACCCGGACCTCGCGCGCCAGATCGAGCGCGCCGGCGAGAAGCGCCTGCTCGCGTTCCATCTCTGCGACTGGCTGGTGCCGACGACCGACCTCCTCTACGACCGCGGCATGATGGGCGACGGCGTGATCGACATCCCGCTCGTCCGCTCGTGGATGGAGGCGGCCGGGTACCACGGGATGCACGAGGTGGAGATCTTCTCGAAGCAGAACTGGTGGAAGCGGGAGCCGGACGAGGTGCTCGGCATCTGCCGCGTGCGCCATCAGACGGTGTGCTGAGAAAACGATGCCGAAGGCATCGCTTTCCCTGACTTCGGGGAGCACGAGGGGACCTTGCCCCCTCGTATCGTGACGACCTAATGGCGAAGCATCGCATCGGCATCATCGGCCTCGGCATGGCGCTCAAGCCCCACGCGCTGAGCCTGCGGGACCTCGCCGACCGCGTCGAGGTCGCGGCGGCGTTCGCCCCGTCGCGCGAGCGGCGGGAGCAGGCGGCGAAGGCCTGGGGCTTCCCGGTGGTCGACTCGCTCGACGCGGTGCTCGGCGACAGCTCGATCGACAGCGTCCTCGTCCTCGCGCCGCCGTGGACCCACACCGAGCTCGTCGCCCAGGCCGCCGCCGCCGGCAAGCACGTGCTGCTCGAGAAGCCGGTCGACGTGAACGCGGAGCGCGCGACGGCGCTCGTCGAGACTTGTGAGCGGGCGGGCCGAACGCTCGCGATCGTCTTTCAGCATCGCTTCCGCCCGGCCTCGCTCGAGCTCGCCGGGCTGCTCCGCGCCGGGGCGCTGGGGAAGATCCTGTCCGCGTCGGCGACGATCCGGTGGTGGCGGCCGCCGGAGTACTTCGCACAGCCCGGGCGCGGCATGTTCGCGCGCGACGGCGGTGGCGTGCTGCTCACCCAGGCGATCCACACGCTCGATCTGCTGCTCCATCTCGTCGGGCCGGCGGCCGAGGTCGCGGCTTACGTCGACACGAGCCCGCTGCGGAAGATCGACACCGAGGACGTCGTGGCGGGCGCCGTGCGCTACGCGAACGGCGCTATCCGGCGTGATCGACGCGACGACGGTGACCTATCCCGGCTATCCCGAGCGCATCGAGATCGCCGGCACCGAGGGCTCGGCAGTGCTCGAGGTCGAAAGCCTGACGGTCAACTGGATGAACGGCGAGCGCCTGGTGCGCGGCGGCGCGTCGGCGGGCGGCGGCGGCGCGGACCCGATGGCGTTCTCGCACGAGCACCACCGGCGCGTGCTTGCCGAGTTCCTCGACGCCATCGACCAGCAGCGCGACGCCGCATGAACTCCGGCCGGTCGGCCCTGCACGTGCAGCGGCTGATCGACGCGCTGCTCGCCGCCGGCCGCGGGCAGCGGCCGGCGCGCGTCACAGGGAGCTGAGGAAGCGGTAGAGCGCTTCGCGATCCGCTTCGCTCAAGTCGAAGAACCGGTCGCGCACGATCTCGCCTTCGCCGCCGTGGGCGAGGATCGCGTCGCGGAACGTGCGTCGCGCGACCATCGTGCAGGTACCGGCTCCGCAGCCTCAATCCCGCCAGCGGCGTGGTCCGCCAGTCCCGCCCGGTCGCTTCGCCCTGCACGATCTTGTCGTCGAGCGCCGGCCCCATGTCGTGCAGCAGCAGATCGGAATAGAGCGCGAGCTCCCGATCGCCCGCGGGCAGGCTCGGGACGTGGCATTTGGCGCAGCCCGTCGCGATGAACAGCCGTCCGCCTTCGGTGCGCAGCGCTGCGCTTTCGGCGGAAGTGGATCCGTCGTCGACCTGTGCCGGCGACGCATACGACACCAGTCCGTACGTTGCGACCGCGGCCAGCACGAGCGCGACGATCCCTACTCCGACCAACCGCGGTGCGCCACCTTCCTCGCGCAGTCGCGAGATGCGCGTATCCAGTCCGAGCGCAACCATCACCATCAGGAACAGGAAGAGATCGAGCTGGAGGATCTGGTAGCGCACCAGCGGGTGCAGCGTGACTGCCGAGTTGACGAGCATCACGCCGACGAACGCCACGATGAACCACGGAAACGGCACCGGCACCTGCTCGCCGCGCCGGCGGACGTACCCGAGCACGAGCAACAGCGGCACGAGCATCAGCACCTTCGTGAGCTTCACGAGCGTCGCGGTGTTGAGCGCGACCTCCGACACGGCATAGGAAGCGCCGTAGACCTGGGCCAGCTCGTAGATGCTCGCGCCGACGAACACGCCGTACTGCTCGTCGTCGAGCTGCGGCAGCCAGCCGTCGAGGAAGGCGACCGGATAGACGAGCAGCGCGACGGTGCCGAACAGCGTGATGAGCGTGACCGACATCCCCACCTGTTGCGCGCGTGCGCGAGTGAGCGCCGCCACCGACAGAATCGCCGCCGCACCGCAGATCGCGCTGCCGGCGGCGACGAGCAGCGCGAGCTCGCGGTCGAGCCTGAACACGCGACGCGCGACCCAGTGCACGGCGACCAGCACCAGCGCGAGCTCGAGCGCCGCGATCGCGATCGGCACGACCCCGAGGTCCGCCAGCAGCCGCACGGTGACCCGGAACCCCACCAGCACGACCGCGAGCCGGAGCAGGTAGCGCTTCGTGAAATCGAGTCCCGGTCTGAGCGCCTCGGGATAGCCGAAGACGTTTCCCAGCAGGAGGCCGAACAGCATCGCGACGAGTACCGGGTTGCGGGCGAGCGGCTCGCCGAGACCGCCCGCGATCCAGCTCGCGGCCAATGCGAGGACTCGCAGCCACCAGGATCCCGGGTGCCAGCACGCCCCAGTCGCCGAAGCGCGCCCGGCGTCGCGGCGCGAGCTTCACTGCACCGGCGCGCGGAGCGCGCGCAGATAAGCGGCAACCGCCCGCACGAGGCTGCCGTCGTCGTCGATCTTGTGTCCCGCGGCCGGCGCGAGCGGACTGGTCACCCCGAGCTCGTTCGAGTATGCGCTGGCGACCATCTCGTCGAGGGTGGCGATATCCGCTTTCCACCCGTACCTGCCGATCCGGTGCTCGCCGCTCGCGGTGACGACCCGGTTGGGACGGCCTTTGATCCCGTCGCCCTTGCTTACCGCGTGAGCGAGGATGGCCGCAGTCGGGGATGCGGTCGAGCGCGCCGACCTCGTACAGCGCGGGCGGCATGCGCAGCGACGTGACGTTCGCGCTGCGCGGGATCCCGGCGGGATGGCGTGTCGCGTTCGCCGGGCTCCCGCGCCGAATATCGGCGCGCCACCGGGCTATTCGGATCGTCCAGCGCAGCGACACGGCCGGTGACCGGATGCGCGCGGGCCACGCGCACCGCGAAATTCTCTTCGTTTGTGCTCATGCCTCCCGCGCTCGGCTCGTTGTGGCAGGCGAGGCACGAGCGCGCGTTGAAGAGCGGTCCCAGCCCTTCTTCCGGGCCGACCGCGCGGTGGAACGCCGCCTCGCCCGCTGCGGACGAGCTTCATGTCCACGCCCGCGCCGGCGCGCGCTTCGGTTCGCCGGAACGGGCCGTTCGCGTCGAACGCGCTCACCTCGATCAGCGCGCCCTCGTGGCCCGCGAATCCCGGCAGCTCTCCTTGCACCGTGAGCCAGATGCGCTGCGCGTCGGCGGACACGGCGAGCGCGCGCAGGCGGTCCGGCCCGAGCGGTCCCAGCCCCGGCAGACGAATCTCGGCGCGCGCGAGCACGCGCCCGTCCTGGTCGATCCGCACCAGCGATCCGTCGCCGCGATTCGCCACGTACAAGTCGGATCCGCCCGCGAGAGTGGTGTGGCTGGCGAAGCGCGGGTTCGCGACCTCGGGCAGCGCCGCGGCGAGATCCACCGGCTGCCTCAGTTCGGGCGCGGAGAGATGCGTCACACGCGCGACCTTCAGATGCCGCGCGTCGTCGGTGAGATGCAAGACCGCGAGCCGCTCGCGCGCACGGTCGACCACGTAGAGCGCTCGGTCGGGCGTCCACTTGAAAGCGATCCCGATCACCCCGGGATCCAATCGCCGCCCGCGACCGGCGCGACCGTTCCGGGAGGCGCGAGGCCATCCACGCCGTCCTGCACGTGCACTTGCACGACTGCGCCGTCTGCGGTCGCCACCGCGAACACCGCCAGACCCGAGCCGTCGGGCGAGGGTCCGAGGAACGCCGTGCCGAGCGCGCCGTGCGAGAGATCGCCGGGCGTGAGCTGCCCGCTAAGCCGATAGTTGAGCGCTTTTCCGATGAGGCCGCTCGGCTGCGCAATCGTCGCCCGCGTGCGATTCGTCAACGCGCCCGCGAACACGCCGCCCGCTTCACTGCTGGGTGCATTGTCGAGCGGGCGGCCGCTTGGATCGATCACGGTGCTGGTACCGAGGCCGCCCACCCCGAACGGGCTGTTCGCAAGCCAGGGCCGCCCGAACCCGTTGTTGATCGATATGTAGCGCGGGCCCGATACCGCGCCAAATCCGGCGGTGAGCGTTTGCCGGTTATGAACGCGGTTCAGGAACTCGGGGCTTTGCGCGGTGTAGAGCTTGACCGCGCCGTTCGCTGCCTCGCTTTGCCGCCCCGTCGCGGCGAACCGATCGGGGACCACCAGGGACGTAGTGATCCTCGTGTCGATCGAGAGGACGGACCCCGGCGCCTGCGTCGCGTCCGCGAGCGGCGCCCCGAAGTTGGACGAGCTGGCGACGAGCACGCGCTCGGCGTCGAGCATGCGCCCGGGCCGAGTCTGCATCAGGAACTCGGGATTGCCGGGGATCGGGCCGCCCGAGTGAAACATTCCTACCTGCCGCACGCCGGCGGCGCCGCCGATGCCGACCGCGACCACCCGCGCCTGCAGCCGATGCGTCGGCACCGAGTCCGCACGGCTCGCGGCGACGGGCACGCAGACAAGTGCCGCTAGAGCGATCCCGAACGAGGATGCGCCCATTACTTGAAGCGGCGAACTATCGGGCTGGATTCGCGCAGGGTCCGGCCTGCTCCGGCTCGCGCTCACCGCCCCGCCGGCACGAAGGGCCGGTCCGCGGGCACGCCTACCTCGAGCGCCCGCGCCGAGAGCTTGCGCGCGATGACCAGACCCTCGTCGACGTCGATGCGGTAGTGGATTCCAGCGTAGATCCGGGATTCGCCCGCCTGTCTGCCCATCGCGAAGTAGCGGCCGCGTTCATCCGGAAACTGTGCGTCCAGTACGAGACCGATCGCTCCCGAGATACAAGCATGGTTGCTCGGATAGGAAGGATGGTTCGGGACGCCGATGGCCAGGCGAATTTCCGGATCAGCCTGCGTCGGGCGCGGCACCCAATAGACGTACTTCGAATCGTGGCACGCAACGTTCGCATCCACGTTGACCATGTGGACCATCGCGAGAACTCGCGCCGACTCCGCCTCGGTAAGGCCGTGTGACGAAATCGCGCTGCGCGCCACATCGTTCCAGAGGCCGGCGGCAAACGAGCCCGTCAAGTTCTCCCAGTACTGGGCGATGCGCACTTGCTCGTTGGTGCGGCGATCAGAAATCGCGCGAACTTCGCTCACCTCTTTCCGAAACGCCGCCGAGTCGTAGCTCGGCGGCGGGGGCGCACGGAAATCGGCGCCGGTGGTCAGGAAGAACGGCCGCATCTCGCCCAGCCGCGGCCCGAGCGGCGGTCGTGGCGGTTGCGCCCTGCTCGACCACTTGTCGTTGCCGGCGGGCGCCGGGCCGGACCAGGCGAGGTTGGACCGGTCGGACTTGGCGAGCGCGATAACGTCCGACGCAGCGGCGCGCCCGATCGCAACCCCGGCTTCGAAGTCGGCCCGCGGCCCGTCGGTGCCGAGCGCGGCGATTTCACCGGACAGCCGGGCGGCGATCGCTTGCTCGTCTTTCGGGAAGAGATCGATCAGCACGGTTGCGGCAGCCCCGGCCGCAGCGCCGTCCGGCTTGCGTCCCTGCTGTCGCGCCGAGATGATCGCGTTGTTGATCGCGAGATTCAGGTACGCGAGCGTGCGGGCCGCGGGGAACTGACCGACCTGATTCCTCGCGATGAGCTCGCACGCATACTCGTTCCAGCGCATCGTCGAGGTCGGTAGTGCCCATGGCGACGGCGCCGGCGGCGACGCGCCGGCGGCAGTGGTGCGGTCTGGCTGGTGGGCGCAACCCGCAGCGAACGCAGTGGCAGCAATCGCGCAGATCACCAGTCGGCGGGTGAGGATCGCAGAATCCAGGGTATGTCTGGCCCTCTGTTCGGACGGCTTCATCGGCACTCCTTTCGAATCGAACCCGTTGCCGCCTGTGACGGCACTCGCGGGAAGGTCACTGATTGAGTCCTGGGGGCTCGGACTCTTGGACTAGCCCGGATGGGCAAGGACGATCGCTTCGTGCGGCTTAACGCCTGCCACGCGTGCCTGCCAGGCAACGCGCCGGGCCGCCGCGACTCCGGAGCCCGCTCTAGGCGGCACCAGCTTGGCGGGTGGTGTCGGCAACGTCACGATACGGCCCCTTCAGCGCGACGCTTCCACTCTACGAACAGGCGTCCGGCCGATCAATCTGTCGAATTGCGTACGCCTGATGGCCGGTTGACCCGGGCTCTTTCCGGCCGAGCGGATCAGCGCGCGCCCCGGGGGAGGAGCTTGGTCCGGCCGCCGCGTGCCGCTGGCGAGGCGCACGCAGTAAAATGCGGCCTTTCCCGTACCGCCTCTTCTTCACCGCCGTTTCAAACAGGAGTCGAGCCATGAGCGAGCTTGCGAAAGTCGCCAAAGCCATGGTCGCGCGCGGCCGCGGAATCCTCGCCGCCGACGAGTCGACCGGCACGATCGAGAAGCGCTTCAAGTCCATCAACGTCGAGAACACCGAGGAGAACCGGCGCGCCTACCGCGAGCTGCTGTTCACCACGCGGGCGCTCGGCGACCACGTGAGCGGCGCGATCCTCTACGACGAGACGCTCCGCCAGAAGGCCGCGGACGGTACGCCGTTCGCCGCGGTGCTCTCGCGCCAGGGCGTCCTCCCGGGTATCAAGGTCGATGCCGGCACCGCCGACCTCGCGTTCTGCCCCGGCGAGAAGATCACCGAGGGCCTCGACAAGCTCGCGAAGCGCTGCCAGGAGTACGTGAAGCTCGGCGCGAAGTTCGCGAAGTGGCGTGCGGTCATCACGATCGGGCCCGACATTCCGTCCACGACGTGCATCGCGGGCAATGCGCATGCGCTCGGCCGCTACGCCGCGATCTGCCAGGCGAACGGCCTGGTGCCGATCGTCGAGCCGGAAGTGCTGATGGACGGCGATCACACGATCGAGCGCTGCGAGGAAGTGACCGAGTGGACGTTGAACGCCGTCTATCAGGCGCTCTACGTGAACCGCGTCGTGCTCGAGGACAGCGTGCTCAAGCCGTCGATGGTGATCGCCGGCGCGGCTGCTCCGCGCCAGGCGGGGGCGGAGGAGATCGCCCAGCGCACCGTCGGCGTGCTCAAGCGCTGCGTGCCTGCCGCCGTGGCCGGAATCGCGTTCCTGTCCGGCGGGCAGGGCGACGAGCAGGCGACCGAGAACCTGGCGACGATGAACCGCCTGTTCCCGAGCCTGCCGTGGCCGCTGACGTTCTCGTACGGCCGGGCGCTGCAGCAACCGTCGCTCAAGGCGTGGAAGGGCGCGCCGGCGAACGTCGCCCAGGCGCAGGCGCTCCTCGCGCACCGCGCGCGCATGAACGGGCTCGCGGCCACCGGCGAGTATCGGCCGGATCTCGAGAAGAAGGCGGCCTAGCGGTGACGCAACGCCTGGTCGGCGTGGTGATGGGGAGCGCGTCCGACTGGGACGTGATGAAGGCCGCCGCCGAGCAACTGAAGAGCTTCGGCATCCCCTACGAGGCGCGTGCGCTGTCGGCGCACCGCACGCCGGACGCGCTCGAGCGCTGGATCGCGGAGATGGAAGGAAAGGGCGCGGCGTGCTTCATCGCCGCGGCTGGCGGCGCGGCGCACCTCGCAGGCGTCGTCGCGGCGAAGACCAGGCTCCCGGTGCTCGGCGTGCCGATCCCCTCGAAGCACCTGCAGGGCCTCGACTCGCTGCTCTCGATGGTGCAGATGCCGAAAGGCATCCCGGTCGCCACCTTCGCGATCGGCGAGGCGGGCGCCGCCAACGCCGCGCTGTTCGCGGTCGCGATGCTCGCGCTCGACGATGCGTCGCTCGCCGACCGGCTCACCGCGTTCCGGAAGAAGCAGGCCGACGCGGTGCTCGCAACGAAGCTCCCGGACTGAACATGGCCGACAGCGCGCTGTTCGAATCGAGCCTCAAGAGCCTGCCGTTCCTGCATCGCGGGAAGGTGCGCGATCTCTACGCCGTCGGCGACGACAAGCTGCTCGTGATCCAGTCGGACCGGCTCTCGGCGTTCGACGTCGTGCTGCCGACCCCGGTGCCGGGGAAGGGCAAGGTGCTGACCGCGCTCTCCTACTTCTGGTTCGAGCAGCTCAAGCACGTCATCCCGAACCATCTCACCGGCATCGACCCGGAGTCGGTCGTGAGCGCGGGCGAGCGCGACCAGGTCGCGGGTCGCGCGATGGTGGTGCGACGGCTGAAGCCGCTGCCGATCGAGGCGATCGCGCGCGGCTACATCATCGGCTCGGGCTGGAAGGACTACCAGAAGACCGGCGCGATCTGCGGCATCCCGCTCCCCGCGGGCCTGCGCGAAGCCGAGCAGCTTCCCCGGCCGATCTTCACGCCGTCGACCAAGGCGGCGATCGGGAAGCACGACGAGAACATCCCGTTCGAGGAGGCGGTGAAGCTCCTCGGTCCCGAGCGCGCGCACGCCGTGCGCGACGCGACGCTCCGGCTCTACGGCGACGGTGCCGAGTACGCCCGCTCCCGCGGCATCATCGTGGCCGATACCAAGTTCGAGTTCGGCGTCGACGGCGCCGGCCAGCTCTATCTCATCGATGAGGTGCTGACGCCCGATTCCTCGCGCTTCTGGCCGGCCGATCAGTACCGCACCGGCATGAGCCCGCCGTCGTTCGACAAGCAGTTCGTGCGCGACTGGCTTGAGGCGCAGAAGTGGAACAAGCAGCCGCCCGCGCCGGCGCTGCCCGCCGAGGTGCTGGAAAAGACCGCCGAGAAGTACCGCGAAGCGCTGCGCCTGCTGACGGGCAAGGCGTGAGCGCAGTTCCGCCCGAGACCGCTACGGCGGCCGCGCCGGCCGCGCCAGCCCCGCCGCCGCAACCGACCAACGTCGTCGACGCCGACGAGGCCGCGGTCGGGCGCGCGGTCGAACTGCTGCGGTCAGGCGAGGTCGTCGCGTTCCCGACCGAGACCGTGTACGGCCTCGGTGCGGATGCGTCGAACGCGGACGCCGTCGCGAGGATCTTCGCGCTGAAAGGCCGGCCCGAGACGCACCCCGTGATCGTCCACCTCGCCGACGCCGGCGCGCTCGAGCAATGGGCGCGCGACATCCCCGCCGGCGCGCGCAAGCTCGCGCACGCCTTCTGGCCCGGGCCGCTGACGCTGATCCTCAAGCGCGGCGCAGGCGTCCTCGACGCGGTCACCGGCGGGCAGGACACCGTCGGCCTGCGCATTCCCTCGCATCCGGTCGCGCAGCAGCTCCTCGCCGCGTTCGGCGGCGGGATCGCCGCGCCCTCGGCGAACAAGTTCGGGCGGGTGAGCCCGACCACCGCGATGCACGTGTTCAGCGACTTCGTGCACGCGGTGCCGCTGGTGCTGGACGGCGGCGCCTGCGCGGTCGGCATCGAGTCGACGATCGTCGACTTCTCCGGCGAGCACGCGCGGCTGCTGCGGCCCGGCGGCGTGCCGGCTGCGGCGATCGAGGCGGCGCTCGGCGAGCCGCTCGCCGCGGCGGACGGTACCGCGCCGCGCGCGCCCGGCTCGCACGCGTCGCACTACGCGCCGCGGGCGCAGGTGAAGCTCGTGCGCCGGGTCGAGATGCTGGAGACGCTGTCCTCGCACAAGGGCCGGCGCATCGGCGTGCTCGCGCTCGAGGTGTCGGTGCCGCGGCTCAACCAGTCGCTGCAGCGCGTCGTGCCGGTGGTGGCGGCGCAATACGCGCACGAGCTCTACGGCGCGCTGCGCGCGCTCGACGCGCAGAACGTCGACGTGATCCTGGTGGAGGCCCCGCCGCAGACGCCGGCGTGGCAGGCGGTCAACGACCGCCTCGCCCGCGCCGCGCGGCACGCGGCCGAAGGCGAGACGACCTAGGGGCTAGACCTCGCCGCGCGGCATCGCCGCCGGCTGGCTCGCCGGTTTCGCCTTGCGCGAGAGGAGGCGCCCGAAGTTCTCGAGCGAAAGGAGGTGGGCGTAGATCCGCCCCACGATCCCCTTCTTGAAGAGGTTCTTGTGCTGGGCGGCGTTGAGGTGCTCGAGCTTCTCTTCCTTGACGCGGAACATGCCGGCGAGGTTGAGCGGCTGGCCGCCGGTCTGCGTCGCCTGCATCGTGAACGGCTCGAGCAGCGCGTAGTCGGCGACGATGGCGCACATCTCGCGCGTGCGGTCGAGATCGGCCTCGTACTCGCGCAGCAGCCGCTCGATCGGCGCCCACTTCTCGACCGGCTTGCCCTCGGCGTCGAACAGCTTCTCGCCGTCGTCGGCGAGGAAGGTCTTCTCGATGCAGATCAGGCGGTTCTGCTGCTCGCTGTTGTTCATCGTCACGCGCGCCATGCAGAACGGGTAGCGGCGCACGTAGGCCGGCACGTAGCTGCCCGCTTCCCACGCGCCGCCGCGGACGAACAGGTTCTCGTTCTGCGCGAGGCCGAGCACTGCGACCGCGGCGTAGCTCTTGCCCTGGTCGTTGGAGGTGAACACGATCGGGAAGTCGCGGCAGGCGACGCCGAACTCGGTGTAGCTCACCGGCATCGCGTTGGTGGTGGCGATGAACTCGGGCAGGAACCCCGGCGCGGGCAGCATCACGCCGCTCGACTTGTGCAGCGGCACGATCTCGCGGTAGCCGAAGGGCGGGGAGATTTGCATGGCGGGGTCCGGTTGGCGGAAGCGGCGATCATAGCGAGCGCTTCGTCGCCGGAGCAACCGGTCCGGCGGCCTAGGCGCGACGGAGTTGGGGTTTGGCGCTTCCCGCGCGCCGGCGGCCGTGCGGAAATGCGCGCCCCGGGCGGCCGGGACGGCGCGCGCGAGTCCGGGTTGTTCCCGTTCACCACCGCGGGTAAAATCCCGCCTCTTCCGTGGGGTGGTAGCTCAGCTGGGAGAGCGCGGCGTTCGCAATGCCGAGGTCGAGGGTTCGATCCCCTTCCACTCCACCACTACACATGAAAAGGGGCCCTCGATGCGAGGGCCCTTTTCCGCTTCGTTACTGCCGCGGCGTTACGGCATGATGCCGCTCTGGTACGGCGCGTTCCGGTACGGTCCGACGTAGTACACCGCGCTCGCGGGGTCGGGCGCCGGCCGCGGCGGGACGACGACATACGACGGCGTGCCGGCGACGACGTACGTCGGCTGCGTATAGCCAGAATAGGCGGTCCACGTGCCCGCGCAGCTCTGCAGGGTCGGGTACCAGCCCTGCGGCCGGTCGCACCACCAGGTCACCCCTGTTTGCGCGGGCGGCATCGAACCGGGCGCCACCTGAATCACGGGCTGCGGCTGCGTATACGCGACCCATTGCGCCGAGCAGCTCTGCACGGACGGATACCAACCTTGCGGGTTGGCGCAATAGTACGAGACACCGGTTTGCGGAGTGGGCGCCGCGTATATGACGGGCGCCGGGGGGCCCGCCGGGACCACCATGACCTGCGCGAGCGCTGCGGCGGGGACCGCGAGCGCACCCGCGGCGAGAGCGATTGCAATTCGTCTTTTCATGTCCACCTCCATTAGAAGGGATGGTGGACATCCTGCAACGCGCATGCCTCGTCGATGCGCGCCCCGGGGTCTTGTGCGCGCGCCCGCCAGTACGCCTTACTCATCCGTGTAACTCCTACCGCTCATTGCCTCGGGCGTGGCGTTTACCGGGAACCGCTGGTCGGTGAGAGGGCGCCGATGGCGGACTATAACGCCAAGGCGGGTGTATCCCGAGCGCCGACGCGGCGCCCGTTCTAAGATCACCGGGCTTTCGGGGAGGCGTCAAACATGGCGATCGATCGGGCCCGCGCCGCTCTCGGCCAGGTCTTCTACCAGCGCTGCTTCTACCTCTTCGCCGCGGTCCTCGCGCTGGTCATGGCGGTGCTGCTGATCGAGACGACGCCGCGCGGACGGATCCTGCTCAACGTCAGCAACCTGCTCGTCGTCGTCGCGGCGGTCGCGGCGGTGGGACGCACCCGGCTGTCGTTCGTGATCGCGCTGCTCCTCGCCGTGCCGACCCTCGCGTTCCAGCTGCTCGCGATCGACGAGGGCGATGCCTCGCATCTCCTGCGTTCGTGGGCGTTCGGGGCCGCGCTGTACGCGGTGACCATCGGCTACCTGCTGCGGTACGTCTTCCAGCGCGAGGTGATGACCGCCGACAAGCTGTACGGCGCGGCGGCCGCGTACCTGATGCTCGGCGTGCTCTGGGGCTACCTCTACGCGATCGCCGACTATCTCCACCCGGGCTCGTTCGCGTTCGCCGGGAGCGCCGGATCGACCAGTGTCGGCGAACTGCTCTACTTCAGCTTCACCGTCCTGACCAGCACCGGGTTCGGCGACGTCGTCCCGGTGCAGCGGGTCGCGCGGG
This sequence comes from uncultured beta proteobacterium, assembly GCA_963827555.1. Classification (GTDB taxonomy): domain Bacteria; phylum Pseudomonadota; class Gammaproteobacteria; order Burkholderiales; family SG8-39; genus DATEDA01. The sequence goes on along the minus strand of CAWHBL010000013.1, from coordinate 25,460 downwards.
CGCTGTGCGTGCTCGAGCAGCTGACCGGCGCGCTGTTCCTGGCGATCCTGATCGCGCGCCTCGCCGGCGTCTATCCGCCGCGCCGGGAGGACGCTGGGGTGTAGCCGTCGACGTCTCGTACCGTCAGAACTTGCCCGACTGGTAGTCGAACACCGCCTGCCGGATCTCGTCGGCGGTGTTCATCACGAACGGTCCGTACTTCGCGACCGGCTCGTTGAGCGGCCGGCCGGCTATCAGGACGAGCCGCGCGCCGTCCGGTCCCGCCTCGATCTCGAACCGCTCGCCGCGCCCGAGCACCGCCAGTTCGCCGCGCGCCGACCTGCTCGCCGCCGATCTTCCCCGCGCCCTCGAACACGTACGCGAACGCGTTGTGCGTCGGCCGGCAGCGGCACCGCGAACGACTCGCCCGCCGGCACCGCGACGTCGAGATAGATCGGATCGGTCGCGACCCCGCTCACCGGCCCCTCGACGCTCGCCGAACCGCCCGGCGATCACGCGCACGCGCACGCCGCCGCCCGCGTCGACCGCGGGAATCCGCTCCGGCGCGATGTCCTGGTAGCGCGGCTCGGTCATCTTGTCCTTCGCCGGCAGGTTCACCCAGAGCTGGAACCCGTGCATGAGGCCTTCCTCCTGCTCGGGCATCTCCGAGTGCACGATCCCGCGGCCGGCGGTCATCCACTGCACGCTGCCCGGGCCGAGCAGACCCGTGTTGCCCTTGTTGTCGCCGTGGCGCATGCGCCCGGCGAGCATGTAGGTCACGGTCTCGAAGCCGCGATGCGGATGATCCGGGAAGCCGCCGATGTAGTCGGACAGCCTCCTCGGAGCCGAACTCGTCGAACAGCAGGAACGGGTCGAGATCGGGCAGCGCGCGGCCGCCGATCACCCGCGTGAGCCGCACGCCCGCGCCGTCGCTCGAGCGCTGGCCGCGCACCACTTTGGTCACCGGCCTCGTCGCGTTCTTCGTCATGTCGGACTCCTGGTTGATGCTGGGAAATGGGGGCGGCGCAGCCGGATCGCAACCGGGGGACCGTGGCCCCTTTCGCATCAACGCATTAGACTCCGCCTCTTCCCACTCCCGCCGCACCGCCCGTGCCGACCGCAGCCGTTACGAGGAAGAACTTCTACAAGGACTCCGTCGCCCTGATGCGCATTTCGCAGACGGTCGCGGACCGCCCCGGCGTCGGGCGCGTGTCGCTGCTGATGGGCACGCCGGCGAACAAGGACATTCTCGGCCAGGCGGGGCTGCTCGTCCCGGAGCTCGCGGGCGCGGCGCCCGCCGACCTGATGATCCTCGTCGAAGGCGAGCCGGACGCGCTCGCCGCCGCGCTCGAGACGATCGAGGCGGCGCTCGCCGGCGGCGACGCAAAGCCGTCCGCCGGCACGGTCGAGATCGCGCCGCGTTCGATCGCGATGGGGCAGGAGCGGCTCGAGGGGGCGACGCTCGCGCAGGTTTCCGTGCCCGGCCCGTACGCCGCCGCCGAGGCGCTGAAGGCGCTGAAGCGCGGCCTCCACGTCTTCCTCTTCAGCGACAACGTCCCGCTCGCCGAGGAACGGGCGGTGAAGCGCCTGGCGGCAAAGAAGGGGCTCCTCGTGATGGGGCCCGACTGCGGCACCGCGATCGTCGCGGGCGTGCCGCTCGGCTTCGCGAACGCCGTGCGGCGCGGCGCGATCGGCGTCGTCGGCGCCTCGGGGACCGGCATGCAGGAAGTCACCTGCCGCGTCCACCAGCTCGGCGAGGGCATCTCGCACGCGATCGGCACCGGCAGCCGCGACGTCTACGACGAGATCGGCGGCACGACGCTCGCCGCAGGACTCGAGCTTCTGGCGCGCGACCCGGCGACGCGGGTGATCGTGATCGTTTCCAAGCCGCCGGCGGCGAGCGTCGCCGAGCGCGCGCTCGCGGCCGTGCGCGAAGCCGGCAAGCCGGCGGTGGTGCTCTTCCTCGGCGCTGACCTTCCCGGCGGCGGCAACGTTCACCCGGTCGCGACGCTCGAGCAGGCGGCGGCGGCCGCGGTCGCGCTCGCAGGCGGGGCGAAGCCCGCGGCGGCGAGCGCACCGGCGCCGGCAGGTTTCGATGCCGCCGTCGCGAAGCTCGCGCCCGTCGCAGAAGTTCCTGCGCGGGCTGTACTCCGGCGGCACCTACTGCACCGAGGCGCAGCTCGTCTGGCGCGGCGCCGGCATCGGGGCGTGGTCCAACGCGCCGCTCGACAAGCGCCTTGCGCTGCCGCACGGCGTGGCGAGCCGCGAGCACACCGCGATCGACCTCGGCGCCGACGAGTTCACGGTCGGCCGGCCGCATCCGATGATCGACTTTGCCGCGCGCCTCGAGCGCCTGGCGCAGGAGGCGCGCGATCCCGCGGTGGCGGCGATCGTGCTCGACGTCGTGCTGGGCTACGGCGCGCACGCGGATCCGGCCGGCGCGCTCGCGCCGGCGGTGCGCGCGGCGCGCGCGGCCGCCGCGAAGGACGGCCGGGAGCTCCTCGTGCTCGGCTTCGTCTGCGGCACGGAGGAGGACCCGCAGCCGCTCCAGTCGCAGCGCGCGCAGCTCGCCGAGAGCGGCATGGTCCTCGCGCCCGGGTCGACCGCCGCCGCCGCGCTCGCCGCGCGCGCGGCCACGCGCACATGATCGACCCCAAGCTGATCGTAGTGGCGTTCGGCGGCAACGCCGTGTATCCGCCGACCATCAAGGGCACGGCGCAGGAGCAGCTCGACATCATGGCCGACGCGTGCGAGCACCTGGTGCCGATGTTCCGCGCCGGCTACCGCGTCGTGATCACCCACGGCAACGGCCCGGTGGTCGGCAACATCCTGTTCCGCATGGCGCTGACCTCGCGCGAGCTGGTGCCGATGCCGATGGACGTGTGCGTCGCGCACTCGCAGGGCGGCATCGGGTACATGCTGCAGCAGAGCCTCGCGAACGTGCTGGCGCGGCGAGGACTGCGGCTCGGCGTGTCGTCGATCGTCACCGAGGTCGAGGTCGCCGCCGACGACCCGGCGTTCGCCAACCCGACCAAGCCGGTCGGACGGTTCTTCAGCGAGGCGGACGCCAAGCGCATCGGCGCCGAGACCGGCTGGGACTTCGTGGAGGACTCGGGGCGCGGCTGGCGGCGCGTGGTGCCCTCGCCGATGCCGCTGAAGATCCTCGATGCGCCGGCGATCAACGCACTGCTGGCGGCCGGCGTGATCCCGATCGCGGCCGGCGGCGGCGGCATCCCGGTGGTGCGCGAGGCGGACGGCACCTACCGTGGCGTTGCCGCGGTGATCGACAAGGACCTGACGAGCTCGCTCCTCGCGGCCGACGTCGGCGCGGGAACCCTGGTGATGCTCACCGGCGTCGACCGGGTGGCGCTCGACTTCGGCAAGCCGACGCAACGCGCGGTCGCGCGATTGACCGCGGCGGAAGCGGCGAAGCACGCCGCCGACGGCCAGTTCCCCCCGGGCAGCATGGGTCCGAAGATCACGGCGGCGCTGCGCTTCCTCGAGCGCGGCGGCCCGCGCGCGCTCATCACCGCGCTCGACAAGCTCGAGCCGGCGCTCGCCGGCCAGGCGGGGACGGAGATCGTTTCATGAACGCGGTGCTGTCGATCGGTGCGAAGGCCCGGGCGGCGCTCGAGCGCAGCGGCGGCGCGGCCGCGCCGCTCGCGGAGTTTCCCGACGCGCCTTACTACGACGCCGCCGGGGAGATCGTCTGGGTCGGCTCGCGGCTGCCGGCGATGCATCCGCGCGCGGTGCTCACGGCCGCGCCGGTCGCGCGCGGCGAAGTCGCGCGCTTCGGCGCGCTGCCGGGCGAAGCGTGGTCGCCGCGGCTGCCGGAACCGTCGCGCGCGATCGTCGCGTCGGCCGGGCGCCTCGCGGCGCGGATCGCAGAGCTCGGCGATCCGCGCGGGTTCGGTACGGTGCTCACGGGTGCGACGCCGGCGTTTCCGCTCGATCTCGCGGTGCCGCGGGTGCGCGCGCTCGCGGCCGCCTATCGGGCGGACGATCACGAAGCCGTGCGGCGTGCTTCGCGCGCGCTGCTCGGCCTCGGTGGCGGGCTCACGCCCTCGGGCGACGATCTCGTCGGCGGCGCGCTGTTCGGCCGCCTGCTCGTCGCCGAGAGCCCGGCGCGGTGGCGCGCCGTCGGCGCCGAGCTCGCGGCCGAGGCCCGGCGCGCGAGCCACGCGATCAGCGCCGCGCTCCTCGCCGACCTCGCCGCCGGCGCGAGCTTCGCGCCGCTGCACGCGACCGCCGACGCGCTCGCGCGCGGCGACGACGGCGCGGCGCTCGACTCGGCGCGGGTGCTCGCCGCGCTCGGGCACTCTTCGGGCTGGGACATGCTGACCGGTCTCGTCATCGGCGTCACCGGAAGACTGGACGATGAGTGACCTGCTGCACGACCGGCTCGGCGTGGTGAACGTCGGGCTCGAGATGTTCGTCGCGAGCGTCGAGCGGGGTGGGGCGCCGGTGGTGAATCTCGACTGGCGGCCCGCCGGCGACGGCGACCCGCGGCTCGCGTGGGCGGTCGCCGAGCTCACCGGCGATCCGGCCGACCCGGACGCGCCGGGGTCGCGGGTGGACGCGGCCAACGACGCCGCCGTCGGGCGGATGCTCGCGGCGCGCGCCGTGCTCGTCGACGTCGCGCTCCGCGCCGACCGCGTCTGGCCGGAGCTGTGGGCGAACGGGAAGAAGACGCTCACGCACGCCGGCGCGCCGATCCCGTGGGCGCGGATGTGCGACCCGATGAAGGGCACGCTGATCGGCGCGATGCTCTACGAGGGCTGGGCGCGGAGCGCGGACGAAGCCGCGGCCCGCCTCGCGCGCGGCGAGGTGGCGTTCCTGCCGAACCACGACCTCCGCGCCGTCGGCCCGATGTCGGGGACGATTTCGCCGTCGATGCCGCTGTTCGTGGTGAAGAACCCGGTCCACGGCAACGCCGCGTACACGAATTTCAGCGAAGGCATCGGCCGCGTGCTCCGCTTCGGCGCGTACGGCCCCGACGTCATCGAGCGCCTGAAGTGGCTCGCCGACACGCTCGCACCGGCGATCAAGACCGCGCTCGCCGCGCTTCCCGACGGCGTCGACCTGAAGGCGATCCAGTCGCAGGCGCTGCTCATGGGCGACGAGGTGCACAGCCGCAATGCCGCCGCCACGGCGCTCTTCCACATGGCGATCGGCGGGGCGCTCGCCGGCAGCGACCTCGACCGCGCACGCGCGCGCGAGGCGCTCGACTTCATCGCCGCCACGTCGCAGTTCTTCCTGAACCTCTCGATGGTCGCGTCGAAGGCGATCATGGACGCGACCCACGGCGTCGCCGGCTCCTCGATCGTCACCGCGATCGCGCGGAACGGCGTCACCACCGCGATCCGCGTCAGCGGTCTCGGGAACCGCTGGTTCGAGGCGCCGTCGGACACGCCGGTCGGGCTTTACTTCCCCGGCTTCAAGCAGGGCGACGCCAACGCGGACCTGGGCGACAGCGCGATCTGCGAGACCGCGGGCTACGGCGGCCAGGCGCTCGCCGCGTCGCCGGCGCTGGTGCAGCTCGTCGGCGGCAGCGTCGCGGAGGCGAACCAGTATTCGCGCGAAATGGTGCACGTCACCTGGACGCGCAACCCGGTCATGTCGCTGCCCAACCTCGAGTTCGCCGGCGCACCGGCGGGCATCGACGTGCGGAAGGTCGTGGACACCGGCATCCGCCCGGTCGTCACGACCGGCATCGCCCACCGGCAGGCGGGCGTCGGTCAGATCGGGGCCGGCATCGTCCGCGTCCCGATGGCCTGCTTCACCCAGGCGCTCGCGGCGCTCGCGGACAGCATCGGCCTTTCAGCCTGAACTGGCCCGGCCGGATTCACGGCGATTGGGTCTTGCCAGAATACGTGCATATGCACTATTCTCGCCCGATGCCCGTCCCGATCTCCGGCTGCACCTGCGACCGCCTGCGCAAGCTGACGCGGCGGATCACCCAGCACTACGACACCCGCCTCGCGCCGGCCGGCCTGCGCGTCACGCAGTACTCGCTGCTCGCCCATCTCGTGCGCGGCGGCCCGACGCCGATGTCCGAGCTTGCCCGCCTGATGGAGATGGACCGCACGACGCTTACGCGCAATCTGAAGCCGCTCGCCGACGCCGGGTTCGTCGACATCGCCCCGGGCGCGGACGCGCGCCGCCGCGTCGTGAGCGCCACCGCGCGCGGCCGGGAGGCGCGGTCGGGTGCGCGCGAGCTCTGGCGCCGCGCGCAGGACGAGGTGAACCAGGCGCTCGGCGCGGAGCAGGTCGCCGCGCTGCACGCAGCGCTCGAGGAGTCGCTTGCGCGGCTCAAGGACCGGACGGCAGGGAGGCGCACCGCATGAAGCGCGACCACCTGCTCCTCATCCTCGCCGCCGCGGCAGCGATCATGGCGGTGCCGTTCGGATTGCGGATGGCGCTCTCGCTCTTCATCAGCGCGATCAACACGCAGACCGGCGTCGGGCTGGTCGCCATCAGCCTGGCGTTCGCCGTGTCGCAGCTCATGTGGGGCGTGGCGCAGCCGATCGCCGGCGCGATCGCCGACCGCTACGGCGCGGCCAAAGTGATCGGCGCGGGGCTGCTGATAATCGCCCTCGGCTTGGCGCTGATCCCGCTGGCCGGTTCGACCGCGGCGCTCGTCTTCGTGATCGGCATCCTCATCGCGTTCGGCGCCGGGGCAGGCGGCACGTCGATCGTGCTCGCCGCGGTCGCTCGCCTGATCCCGGTCGAGAAGCGCGCGATGGCCACCGGCATCGTCAGCGCCGCCGGCTCGGTCGGCCAGTTCACGCTGGTGCCGCTCGCGCAGGGCCTCATCGGCTGGGTCGGCTGGATGGCCGCGCTCTGGTGGCTCGCGGCAGTCGCCGCGGCGAGCGCCCCGCTCGCCTGGGTGCTGCGCGGCAAGGCCGGTCCCGCGCCCGGCGCCGCGCGGGACGAGCGGCTGCGCGACGCGGTGAAGCGCGCGTTCGGCGACCGCAGCTACATCCTGCTCAACCTCGGCTTCCTCACCTGCGGCTTCCACGTCGCGTTCATCATGACGCACCTGCCCGGAGTGGTCGCGTACTGCGCGCTGCCACCGGCGGTGGGTGCGTGGTCGATCGCGGTGATCGGGCTGTTCAACATCTTCGGCAGCCTCGGCGCCGGCTGGGCGATGGGCCGCTGGCGCGCGAAGTCGCTGCTCGCGGCACTGTACGCGGGCCGCGCGCTCGCCATCGCGGTGTTCCTCGTCATGCCGAAGACCGAGCTCACGTTCCTCGTGTTCGCCGCGGTGATCGGCGTCACCTGGCTCTCGACCATTCCGCCGACCGGCGGGCTGGTCGCCAAGTTCTACGGCCCGCGCTACATGGCAACCCTGTTCGGCATCGTGCTGCTCTCGCACCAGGTCGGCGGCTTCCTCGGCGCGTACTTCGGCGGCGTCGCGTTCGAGGCGACCGGCTCCTACGACTGGATGTGGTACGCCGACATCGCACTCGCGCTCGCCGCGGCGCTCGTCCACCTGCCGATCCGCGAGCGCCCGCTTGCACGCCGCGCCGGTGCCCGCCTGACCATGGCCGACGTCCCGAGCAGGCTGCAGACGCGCGAGTACTCGCACTCGCTCAAGTTCGCGATCGAAGAACGCTCGCCGGAGCTCGCCCGCGGCCGCATGCCGATCGCCGACGGCATGCTCAACCCGTTCGGCACGGTGCACGCCGGCGCGCTGCTGTGGTTCGCCGACGTCGTCGCGACCGTGCTCGCGATCGGCGACACGGCGGTCGGCCCCGACGGCAAGGGCTTCCCGCTCGCCGTGACCCTCAATGCCCAGCTCCTCGGCAACCGCCGCTCGGGCGACCTGATCGCCGAAGCGCGGCCGGTCCGGCGCGGCAAGCGCCTGATCGTGGTCCGGACCGAAGTGAAGGACGCGGACGGCGCGCTGCTGCTCGACGTCACCACCACGCACATGCCGGCCTGAAGCCGGCGCCTGCTTGCCCGCAACTTGTATGTCGCCTTGGATGCAAGGTGGCATACTAGTGCCTTGTCCGCCCGGCGCCGGCACCGCGCAGGGGGGGCTTAGCGGGAGTGGCGGACGATGGCCCACGACAGATCCGCGAGCCTCGCCGGCTCGGTCTACAACGCGGTGCGCAACGATCTCTACGACTTCCGGCTCGCGCCGGGCCAGCGGTTCTCGGAAAACGAGATCGCCGCGCAGCTCGGGGTATCGCGCACGCCGGTGCGCGAGGCGCTCTACCGCCTGCGCGACGAGGGCTACATCGACGTCGCGTCGAAGAGCGGCTGGACGGTGCGGCCGTTCGAGTTCGAGACCTTCGAGCGGCTGTACGAGGTGCGCGTGGTGCTCGAGCTGGCCGCCGTGCGCAAGCTGTGCGAAATGGTGCCGGCGCCGCCGCTCGACGAGCTGAAGGACATCTGGCTGGTGCCCCACGCCGAGCGCCTCGCGGACGGGCGCGAGGTCGGCCGTCTCGACGAGGCGTTCCACCAGACCCTGGTTCGCACGGCCGGCAACGCCGAGCTCGCGCGCATCCACGGCGAGATCGCCGACCGGATCCGGACCGTGCGCCGGCTGGAGTTCACCGTGCCCGACCGCGTCGCGAAGACCTATGCCGAGCACGCCCAGATCCTGCGCGCGATCATGCGCCGCAAGCTGGAGCAGGGGTTGATGCTGCTGCGCACGCACATCGAGGTCGCGCGCGCCGAGGTGCGGAAGATCACTCTGCACAAGCTCGCGGTGGCGCGCGCCGACGCGCCGCGGCCGAACGTCCGCCTCGCGCGAGCGCGCTAGCCGGCCGCTCGCGCCGGCGCGATTTCACAATCGTTCACACCCGGTGGCGCGACGATCGCGCACACTGGAACCGTGCGCTCCTTCGCCATGTCCGTGCGGTTCTAGCGGCAGCGGACAGCGCACACCAATTCCGATGCGGCGCGCCCGGACGGGCGCTGCCGCCACCAGGGGCGATCGCGGAAATGAGCGTGTATGTCGTCTATCCTGGCCGGCGCGCGGGCTGGGCGCTGCGGCGCGAGGGCGACCCGGACGCCCTGCACTTCGCCGATCGCGAGCAGGCGATCGGCTACGGCCGTTCCCTCGCCGACGTCAACCGGCCGAGCGCGCTGAAGGTCGAGAATCCGTACGGCCTCGTCGAGGCGTCCTGGTTCTTCGACGCGCCCCGCCGCTAACGCGGCGTCCCGCTCTCCCTGAACTCGTCCCGCGGCACGCTCGCGTCGCGGTATTCGGGCCGGATCTCGTCCGCCGCGGTCGGCGGGACATTCGCCGGACGCTCGAACGCGCGCCCGGCGTACGGCGGGTCGGGCGCGGCCGGCGCGAGGCGATCGAGCCGGTCGGGGCGGCCGCCCAGCGCGTAGAGGTCGGCAAGCGTGCAGCGCCCGGCGCGATAGCACGACGGCAGACCGTCGGTGCGTGGCGGCGGGTAGACGAAGCCGGCGCCGCCGTAGCCGTACAGCGGGTACGGGACGATGACAACCGGCGCGTACGGGCCGTACACCGGTACCGGCGCGAGGACGGGCCCGTACGCAACGCCGGCGCCGAGCCCGATCGCGACCTGCCCCGGCGCGAACGCGGGCAACCCGGCGGCCAGGCCGGCGAGCGCGAAGCGGACGACGATACGGACCATGACTGCGGCAGGCAGTCTACGCCCATCGCCGGCCGCGACGGGGCGCGTGCGGGCCGCCGTCAAGTTCTGTGAACAGCCGTGCCGATGTCATCCGAGTTCACAATCGTTTACACCGGCGCGCGCCGCGGTCGCGGAAACTACCCGCCACAAACGAGGAGGAGCGTGCGTCCGATGCCCCACACGTGGAAGTGCTTCCGGGTCGAGTCGGCCGAGCCGTACGGCTGGGTGGTGTACCTGGAAGGGTCGAAGCGCGCCCACTTCTTCGTCGGGCGCAGCATCGCGCTCGCGCTCGCCAAGCTGTTCGCCCAGGCGCTCGCGCCGAGCCGCGTCCGCGTGGTCGATCTCTCCGGGCGCGTCACGCAGGAGTGGGCGTACGCCCCGCGGATGATGCGCTACTGAGCGGCGCCCGCTAGGGCGCGCGCCCGAGCTGCTTCCGCAGCCGCCGCGCGAACACCGTCATCTCCTTCGCCGCCTGCTTGTCGCCGCGCGCCTCGGCCACGACGATCCCCCGCTCGTAGGCTTCGAGCGCACCTTCCGCCGCGCCGCTCTCGGCGAGCGCCCGGCCGAGCAGCTTCCACGCCGCCGAATAGTCCGGTTGGCGCGTCACCGCCTCGCGCAGATGGGTCGCGGCGCTCGCGGGATCCCCCGCCTTGAGGTACTCGCTCCCGAGCGAGAAGCGCAGCAGCGCGCCGTCCCGCGGCGTGCCGACGAGCTTGAGGAGACTCCCGAGCGTGGGGGCGGCCATGCGGTAAGATTTTGGCATGCCAAAGACCATCGTCTCGACCGCCGGCGCGCCGTCGGCCATCGGCACCTACTCGCAGGCGGTGCGCTGCGGCGCCACCGTGTACTGCTCCGGCCAGATCGGCCTCGATCCGGCGACGATGCAACTCGCCGACGGGATCGACGCCCAGATCCATCGCGTCTTCGCGAACCTGCAGGCGGTCGCCGCGGCCGGCGGCGGCTCGCTCGCCGACGCGGTGAAAGTGACGATCTACCTGGTCGACCTCGCGCACTTCGCCAAGGTGAACGAGATCATGGCGCAGTACTTCCCGCAGCCGTTCCCGAGCCGCGCTGCGGTCGGCGTCGCCGCGCTGCCGCGCGGGGCGCTCGTCGAGGCGGATGCGATCCTCGTGCTCGGCTGAGGCCGGCTAGGGTGCGCGCATTGCGCGCCGCGCGCGATGGCGCCGCCCGCAAGGCAGGCGCGCCGGCGCAGTCCTCGCTGAAGTCGAAGCTCGCGAAGCTCGGGATCCGGACCGACTTCGACCTCGTCCTCCACCTGCCGCTGCGCTACGAGGACGAGACAGTGCTCACGCCGATCGACGCGGCCCGGCACGGCGCGCCTGCGCTCGTCGAGGGCGAGGTGATCTCGAGCGACGTCGCCTTCCGGCCGCGCCGGCAGCTCGTGGTCCAGGTGCGCGACGCGAGCGGCGCGCTCTTCGCGCGCTTCCTCAACTTCTACCAGAGCCAGGCGAAAGCGCTCGCCCCCGGCGCGCGCGTGCGGCTCTTCGGCGAGGTGCGGCCGGGCTTCTTCGGCGACGAGATGGTCCATCCGCGCTACCGGGTGCTGCGCGGGCCCGAGCCGCTGCCCGAGTCGCTGACGCCGGTCTACCCGACGACCGCGGGACTCGGCCAGGCGCTGCTGCGCAAGCTGATCGACGAGGCGGCCGCCCGCGTCGACCTCGCCGACACGCTGCCCGAGGCGATCCGCGCCCGGCATCGTCTGGAGCCGTTTGCGCCGTCGGTGCACTTCCTCCACCGGCCGCCGCCCGACGTCGACGCCGCGGCGCTCGACGCCCGCAGTCACCCGGCGTGGCGGCGGATGAAGTTCGACGAGCTGCTCGCGCAGCAGCTCTCGATGCGGATGCACTACCGCGCCCGGCGCGCGCAGGCCGCGCCGCCGCTCGCACCGGGCGGCGAGCTCGTGGCCCGGCTCCTCGCGCGGCTGCCGTTCCGGCTCACGCGCGCGCAGTCGCGCGCGTGGGGCGAGATCGAGCGCGACCTCGCTGCCGGCCACCCGATGAACCGATTGCTGCAGGGCGACGTCGGCAGCGGAAAGACGATCGTCGCCGCGCTCGCCGCCGTGCGGGCGGTCGAGCACGGGCTGCAGGCGGCGGTGATGGCGCCGACCGAGATCCTCGCCGAGCAGCACCACCGCAAGTTCGCCGAATGGCTCGCGCCGCTCGGGCTGCGGGTCGCGTGGCTCGCCGGCGCGCTGCCGGCGCGCGAGCGGCGCACCGCGATCGCCGCGGTCGCCGCCGGCGAGACCCAGGTCGCGATCGGGACGCACGCGCTGTTCCAGGACAAGGTCGAGTTCGCGCGGCTCGGCCTCGCGATCGTCGACGAGCAGCACCGCTTCGGCGTGCGGCAGCGGCTCGCGCTGCGGGAGAAAGGCCAGCGGTCGGGCGCGAAGCGCGGCGATCCCGGCGCACGCGTTCCCCACCAGCTCATGATGAGCGCGACGCCGATTCCCCGCACGCTGTCGATGAGCTACTACGCCGATCTCGACGTGTCGGTCATCGACGAGCTCCCGCCCGGCCGGAAGCCGGTCGTCACCAAGCTCGTGGCCGGCAACCGGCGCGACGAGGTGGTGCGCCGGATCCGCGAGGCGTGCGGCGAAGGCCGCCAGGCGTACTGGGTGTGCCCGCTGATCGAGGAGTCCGAGGCGCTCGAGCTGCAGACCGCACTCGAGACCCATGCGCGGCTCGTCGCCGAGCTGCCGGACCTCGCGGTCGGGCTCGTGCACGGCCGGTTGCCGCCGGGCGAGAAGGCGGCCGTGATGGAGGCGTTCAAGGCCGGGCGCGTCCAGCTCCTCGTCGCGACGACGGTGATCGAGGTCGGCGTCGACGTCCCGAACGCCTCGCTCATGGTGATCGAGCACGCCGAGCGCTTCGGCCTCGCGCAGCTGCACCAGCTGCGCGGCCGGGTCGGCCGCGGCGCCGACGAGAGCGTGTGCATCCTGCTCTACGAGCATCCGCTGTCCGAGGGCGCGCGCACGCGGCTCAAGGTGATCTACGAGCAGGCCGACGGCTTCCGCATCGCCCACGAGGACATGCTGCTGCGCGGCCCGGGCGAGTACCTCGGCGCGCGCCAGAGCGGGATGCCGCTGCTGCGCTTCGCCGATCTCGTGCGTGACGAGGAGTTGGTGCGGGCCGCGCGCGAGGCGGCCGACCTGATGCTGGACCGTCACCCGGCCGAGGCGGCGCGCCACGTGGCGCGCTGGCTGGGTGGCCGGGCCGACCTGATGGCGGTTTGACGGACCGCGCGCCTACTGAAGGACCGGACGCCGCATTCCATACCCGCGCGGCGTCCTGCAACGGCCGGACCCAATCGGCGCGCTGTCCTCCATCCCCTCCGGGAGAAGCTTCAGCGTTCGCGGGGGATAGCGGGAAATCTTCCGCTCGCGGCGCCCGCGGCCACGACCCGGTTTCGCGCCGGGACGCCATAATGCGCGCCATGCCCGCGGGAGCCCTTCGCAGCCGCATCGTCCTCTACGAGCGACTGCTGCGGCTCGACAAGCCGATCGGCACGCTGCTCCTGCTCTGGCCGACGCTGTGGGCGGTGTGGATCGCCGCGTTCGGCCGGCCGCACTGGGTCACCGTCTGGATCTTCGCGCTCGGCACGCTGCTCATGCGCTCGGCGGGCTGCGCCGTCAACGACGTGTGGGATGCACGGTTCGACGCGCAGGTGAAGCGCACGCGCGACCGCCCGGTCGCCACCGGCGAGGTGAGCCGGCGCGAGGCGCTGATGATCGCCGCCTGCCTGGCGCTCACCGCCTTCGGGCTGGTGCTTCTCTTCAACGTCTTCACCATCGTGCTTTCGGTCGTCGCGCTCCTCCTCGCGGTGACCTATCCGCTCACCAAGCGCTTCTTCGTGCTGCCCCAGGCCTATCTCGGGATCGCTTTCGGGTTCGGCATCCCGATGGCGTTCGCGGCGCAGACGAACGAGCTGCCGGCCACCGCGTGGGCGCTGCTAGCGGCCAACGTCTTCTGGGCGATCGCCTACGACACCGAGTACGCGATGGTCGACCGCGACGACGACGTGAAGCTCGGGATCCGGACCTCGGCCATCCTGTTCGGCCGCTACGACGTGGCCGCGGTGATGCTCTGCTACGCGGCGACGCTTGCCATCCTCGTCTGGGTCGGGATGTACGAGCGGCTCGGGCTCGCTTACTATGCCGGACTCGCGGTGGCCGCCGCCATGATGGGCTACCACTACAAGCTGATCCGCGACCGCACGCGCGAGGGCTGCTTCAAGGCGTTCCTCCACAATAGCTGGGTCGGGGCGGCGATCTTCGCCGGCATCGTGGCCGCGTACGCCCTCGGCGGCGCGTGGCCGCGCTGGGAATTCACCACGAACGGATAGAGAGCGGGATGGATCTGGGATTGAACGGCAAGGTGGTGCTCGTCACCGGCGGCAGCAAGGGCATCGGGCTCGCCTGCGCCAAGGCGTTCCTCGCCGAAGGCGCGAAGGTCGCGATCGTCTCGCGCAGCAAGGTGAACCTGGTGGCGGCCGATCGCCAGCTGAAGGCCGCGGGCCAGGGCGCCGAGGTGGTCAAGGTCGCGGCCGACCTGATCGACCCGGCGAACGCGCGACGGATGGCGGGGGAGGTCGAGCAGGCGCTCGGCGCCATCGACATCCTCGTCAACTCCGCCGGCGCGGCGAAGCGCACGCCGCCGGACGACCTGACGCCCGAGGCCTGGCGCGCCGCGATGGACGCGAAGTACTTCACCTACGTGCACGCGATCGACGCCGTGATCAAGGGCATGGCGTCGCGGAAGCGCGGCTGCATCGTCAACGTCATCGGCTCCGGCGGCAAGGTCGCGAGCCCGACCCACCTCCCGGGCGGCGCGGCGAACGCGGCGCTGATGCTCGCGACCGCGGGCCTCGCGAACGCGTACGGCGGGCAGGGCATCCGCGTGAACGCGGTCAACCCCGGCGCCACGCTCACCGACCGGCTGAAGCAGGGCATGGAAGCCGACGCGAAGGCCGCCGGCATCACGACCGACGAAGCCCTCAAGCGCGCCACCGCGCGCGTGGCGCTCGGCCGGCTGGCGGAGCCGGACGAGATCGCGAACGTCGTCCTGTTCCTCGCTTCCGACCGGGCGAGCTACGTCACCGGCGCGGTGATCGCGATGGACGGGGCCGCGGTTCCGATCGTGGTGTAAAGGGCGAACGGTGTGAACGCGCTCGCGCCGTTCTTCGCCCGCTGGACCACGCCCGTCTATCCGCAGCTCGGCGCCGGCGAGCGCGCGATCACCGATGTCCGTCTCGGGACCGACACCGCGGTCCTGACCGACCGGCGGGTCGTGGTCGCAGGACACGCCTACGAGCAGAGCCTGCCGCTCGCGCACATCTCGCTGGTGCGGGTGCGGTTCGAGCGGATCGTCGGCGACATGATCTTCGCCGCGGTCGCGATCCTGGTGGCGATGATCCTGTTCGGGGTGGCGTCGCCGGTGCGCTCGTTCCTCCTCACCCAGGCCGCGGCGCTCGAGCCGGCGGCACAGGCCGAGCGCGACAACGCCGAGGGGCACGAGATCGCCCAGGGAATGCAGCGGCTCGTCGGCGCGGCAGCCGCGCTCGCCCGCGCGCTCCCCGTCCTCGGCTGGCTCCTGCTCCTCGCCGCAGCGGCGAAGATCGCGCTCGGCATCATCGGCCGCACCGTCGTGACCCTCGCGACGAGCGGGGGTGAGGTCGAGTTCGCGAAGCGCGGCCACGATCGCGCGCTCGCCGACTTCATCGCCGAGGTCGGGCGCCAGCTCCCGGGGGCGGGAAGACCGCCGGCGTGAAGTACCGCGACCTCCGCGACTTCGTCGCCCAGCTCGAGCGCATGGGCGAGCTGAAGCGCGTCGCGGTGGAGGTCGATCCCCGGCTCGAGATGACCGAGATCTGCGACCGCGTCCTCAAGGCGGGCGGTCCGGCGGTGTTGTTCGAGCGGCCGAAGGGCCACGCGATCCCGGTGCTCGGCAATCTGTTCGGCACGGCGAAGCGTGTCGCGCTGGGCATGGGCGCGGAGTCGGTCGAAGCGCTCCGCGACGTCGGCAAGCTGCTAGCGTTCCTGAAGGAGCCCGATCCGCCGCAGGGGTTCCGCGACGTGATCGAGCGCTGGATCCCGATCGGCCGCGAAGTGCTGCACATGGCGCCGAAGACGCTGTCGAGCGCCCCCTGCCAGGAGATCGTGTGGGAGGGCGGCGACGTCGACCTCGGCCGTTTGCCGATCCAGACCTGCTGGCCCGGGGACGCGGGGCCGCTCATCACCTGGGGCCTCGTCGTCACGCGCGGGCCGCAGAAGAAACGGCAGAATCTCGGCATCTACCGCCAGCAGGTGATCGCCCGCGACAAGGTGATCATGCGCTGGCTCGCGCACCGCGGCGGCGCGCTCGACTTCCGCGATCACTGCGAGGCGAACCCCGGCGCGCCGTTCCCGGTCGCAGTGGCGCTCGGCGCCGACCCGGCGACGATCCTCGGCGCGGTCACGCCGGTGCCCGACACGCTGTCCGAGTACCAGTTCGCCGGGCTGCTCCGCGGCGGCCGCACCGAGGTCGTGAAGTGCATGGGCTCCGACCTGGAGGTGCCGGCTTCGGCCGAGATCGTGCTCGAGGGCGCGATCCGCCCGGGCGAGAGCGCCCTCGAGGGACGCGACGGCGCGAATGCGCCGCCGCGTCCGCGGACAGGTTACGAAATGGCCCTCGAAGGGCCATTTGGCGACCACACCGGGTACTACAACGAGCAGGAGCGGTTTCCCGTGCTCACGCTCGAACGCATCACGATGCGCCGCGACCCGATCTACCACTCCACCTACACCGGCAAGCCGCCCGACGAGCCGGCGGTGCTCGGGCTGGCGCTGAACGAGGTGTTCGTCCCGATCCTGCGGAAGCAGTTCCCCGAGATCACCGACTTCTACCTGCCGCCGGAGGGTTGCTCGTACCGCCTCGCGGTAGCGAGCATGAAGAAGCAGTACCCGGGCCACGCCAAGCGGGTGATGTTCGGGATCTGGAGCTTCCTGCGGCAGTTCATGTACACCAAGATCGTCGTGGTGGTGGACGACGACGTCGACGCCCGCGACTGGAAGGAAGTGATCTGGGCGCTGACGACGCGGGTCGACGCGGCGCGCGACGTCACGATCGTCGACAATACGCCGATCGACTATCTCGACTTCGCGAGCCCGGTGTCGGGACTCGGGTCGAAGATGGGCATCGACGCGACGAACAAGTGGCCGGGCGAGACCGCGCGCACGTGGGGTCGTCCGATCGCGATGGACGCGTCGGTGCGGAAGCGCGTCGACGAGCTGTGGGCGGAGCTGGGGTTGTAGCGCACGTCGTAACTCAAAACGGGAGAAACGAGAATGGCCGAAGCCGACGACAAGAAAGCGAAGGATCTGGCGCTGCTCGTGTACATCCTCCAGGCGGTGGGCTTCGTCATCGGCCTCACCTGGATCGTGGGGGTGATCATCAACTACGTGAAGCGGGACGACGTGCGCGGCACCTGGGTGGAGTCGCACTTCGACTGGCAGATCAAGACGTTCTGGATCGCGCTCGCGGGCTGGATCGTGGGCGTGCTTACCGCGTGGATCATGATCGGCTTCGTCGTCCTCCTCGCCGTCACCGTCTGGGGCATCTACCGCGTCGTGAAGGGCTGGCTCGCGCTGAACGACGCGAAGCCGCTCGGCACCGGGTTCATCTAAGGCGGGCGCCGGCATGAGCACCCCGGAGAGCGCGGCCGGCCCCGAGCCGATGCCGTCGGTGCTGACGGTCGCACACATCGTCTACGCGCTGCACACGTTCGCCATCGTCGTCGGCATCGCCGGCAGCGCCACGGTGATCGGCAGCTTCATCGGCAGCGTACCGTCGATCGTCGCGGTGATCCTGAACTACGTGAAGCGCGGCGACGCCCGCGGCACCTGGGCCGAGTCGCACTACCGCTGGCAGATCCGCACGTTCTGGTTCGCGGTGCTGTGGTTCTTGATCGCCTGGCTGCTGATCGTGACGATCCTGGGCGCCCTCATCGGCATCCCGATCCTGGCGCTGGTGACGCTGTGGCTCATCTACCGCATCGCGCGCGGCTGGCTCCGCCTGCGCGACAAGCGGCCGATGTATGTCTAGCGGCTGAGGAGCACGACCGCCACCGGCAGCCCGAGCCGCGGCGCGCGGAAGTCGAGCTCGAACACGAGCGAGGGCGGTTCGCCGTCGCGATTGAACGCGCGCACGAAATGCACGGCGTCGGATTCGTCGCGGGCGGGAACGCCGGCGACGAACAGTCGCCGCTCGTCGCGCGCCTCCCGCATCGCCTCCCCGACGGTTCGCACCCGCCGTGGCGCGCCGCAAGCGCGGCCGCGACGGGGCGACGCCGACGTCGAACTCGAATACCTTGCCTTCACCCGCGCGCGTGGCACGCAGGGTGCGGCCGTCCGCGCTCAGCGCCAACCCCGAGAGGTCGCCCCGTCCGCCGACCGACAGCGTGTGCACGACCTTCCCGTAACGGTCCGACTTCCGCGTCGCGTCGACCGTCACCAGCTTGTCGGAACCGTCGCCCTGGCCGTCAACCCCGGCCGTCCACACGTACAGGTACTGGTGCTGCGCGGCCGCAGTGCCGCAGGCGAGCAAGGCGCCGAGGATCGCCGCGGCGAGCCCGATCCGTGACATCCGTAACCCTTTCCGTTCCGGTAGGCGCCGAAGTGTGCCGCAAGAAGGGAATATTTCGCGTGGCGGCCGGGCGCCGGGCGGAAAAGCCTCCGGTTGGGCATAACGGATGCTTGACCCGTCCGTGTCCGGCGGGTACCATCTAACGTTCGATGATCGACCGACAGCACGCTTCGCTTCGCACCC
The DNA here is from genome assembly GCA_963827555.1 of uncultured beta proteobacterium. Taxonomy (GTDB): domain Bacteria; phylum Pseudomonadota; class Gammaproteobacteria; order Burkholderiales; family SG8-39; genus DATEDA01. The sequence goes on along the minus strand of CAWHBL010000013.1, from coordinate 7,039 downwards.
TGGGCCGAACGGCGGCCCTGGCGGCGCTGCTCGCGCTCGCGGCACCCGCCGGCGCCGACATCTATTCGTTCGTCGAGGAGGACGGCACCGTCCGGTTCTCCAACCAGCCCGACGATCCGCGCTACAAGCTCTACTTCCGCGACCCCGCGGAGTACAAGCTGCGCGAAGCGAAGGAGTTCCGCAACCTTCGCAACCCCGGCGACTACCGCCTGCGCGCGGCGTGGGGGAAGAAGGGCGATCCGCTCGCGAACCCGCTGCTCGAAGGCAAGCCGTTCCAGGCGCACGTCATCGTGGCGGCCAAGGACACGCAGCTCGACCCGGCGCTGATCCACGCGGTGATCACGGCCGAGTCGAATTACAACCCGAACGCCGTGAGCAACAAGGGCGCGGCCGGCTTGATGCAGCTCATGCCCGACACCGCGCGCCGCTACGGATTGAAGGACAAGGAGATCAGGCATCCGGACAAGAACATCAAGGCCGGCGCGCAGTACCTCGCCGACCTCATCCGGATGTTCGACGGCGACCTGAAGCTCGCGCTCGCGGGCTACAACGCCGGCGAGAACGTCGTCGTCCGCTACGGCCACAAGGTGCCGCCCTACGCCGAGACGCAGGCCTACGTGCCGCGCGTGCTCCGCGTCTACGACCAGCTCCGCCTGCCCGGCACCTGACCGCCGGCGCCACGAGGCGGCAATGAGAGTGCTCGTCACCGGCGGCGCCGGTTACATCGGCTCGCACACCTGCGTCGAGCTCCTCGCCGCCGGCCACGACGTCGTCGTCGTCGACGATCTCTCCAACGCGAGCCCGGCCGTCGTCGGGCGGATCGAACGCATTTCCGGCAAGCCGGTCTCGTTCGTGCGCGCGCGCGTGCAGGACGAAGCGCAGGTGCGCGGCGCCGTCCGTTCCGGGATCGACGCCGCCATCCACTTCGCCGCGTTCAAGGCGGTGGGCGAATCGGTCGCGAAGCCGCTCGCCTATTACGAGAACAACCTCGGGAGCCTCGCGAGCCTCGTGCGGCTGATGGGCGATCTCGGCGCGAAGCACATCGTGTTCAGCTCCTCGGCCACCGTCTACGGCGCTCCGGAGCGCGTGCCGATCCCCGAGTCGGCGCGGCTCGCGCCCGCGAACCCGTACGGCTGGACCAAGCTTCTCGGCGAGCAGCTTCTGCGCGACCTCGCCGCCTCGGATCCGTCGTGGAAGGTCACGTTGCTCCGCTACTTCAACCCGGTCGGCGCGCACCCGAGCGGCCTCATCGGCGAGGACCCGCGCGGCGTCGCCGAACAACCTCATGCCCTATGTCTCGCAGGTCGCGGTCGGGCGCCTGCCCAGGCTGCCGTCTTCGGCAACGATTACCCGACGCGCGACGGCACGGGCGTGCGCGACTACCTGCACGTCGTCGACCTTGCCATCGGCCACGTGCGCGCGCTCGAGCGCGCGGGGGCGGGGGGCCTGCTCACGGCGAATCTCGGCACCGGCCGCGGCTACAGCGTCCTCGAGGTCGTGCGGGCGTTCGAGCAGGCGAGCGGGCGCGCGATTCCGTACCAGGTCGCGGCGCGCCGGCCAGGCGACGTGGCGGAGGTCTACGCCGACGCATCGCTCGCCGCGCGCGAGCTCGGCTGGACCGCCGCGCGCGGCATCGACGAGATGTGCCGCGACGCCTGGAACTGGCAGCGCCTGAATCCGGAGGGGTACCGCTAGCAGAGGCGGCTTACGCCGCCCGCTTGGATCGGATCTGCGGGCGCAGATTCGGCAGCTTCACGGTGCGCTCGGCGCACACCACCCAGTCGGAGAGCGTGCCGGCGAGGGCTTCCACCGCCTGCTTCGGGCCTTCCACGAGCAGCATGCGCGGGCTCGAGTCGTCCAGCACCTTCACCGCATCGGACGCTTTCACGCGCGCGACGGCGTTGGCGGGCTTCGCTCCCTTGCCGCAATACCGCATGATGAATTTCTTCGACATCGGCGCGACGATCATAGCATCCCGCGACCCTGGAACCTGACGCCGAAGCCGAGCGACCGCGCCGCGGCGAGCACGAGCCGCGCCATCTCGTCCGAGCGCGCCTGGCTCCGCACCATGCGCAGCGCGTGCCGCTCGCGCGCGAGCAGCGCCGCGGCGGCCCCGGTGACCGCGGGACAGGCCATCGACGTCCCGTCCCACGCGGCGTATCCGCCGGGCACCGTCGACACGATCGCCACCCCCGGCGCGGTGAGGTCGATCTCGGGGCCGACGTTCGAGAATCCGGCGATGAAGTTCGCACGGTCCCGGCCGTAGGGCGCCATGATCTCCGCCGCGTGCGTCGAGTCGGCGGGGAAGGTGCCCTTGCGCCCCATCGCGCTCACCGCGAGCGCGAGCTGCTCCGCCCCCGGATACGCCACCGGGCCGCGCCCGTCGTTGCCCGCCGCGCAGATCACCAGCGTCCCCTGCGCTCGGGCATCGATGATCGCCGACCGCGTCGCCTCGTCCCGGTCGGGTCCGCCGAGGCTCATGTTCACGAGATCGCAGCCGTCGGCGACCGCGCGGTCGAGCGCCTTCAGGATCGCGTAGTTCGACGCGCCGTCGTCGCCCTTGCCGAACACCCGGTAGCTCCGCAGGTGCACGCCCGGCGCGAGCCCGCGCACGCCGTGCCCGCTCGCCCCGCGCGCCGCCACGATCCCGGCGACGTGCGTGCCGTGCCCGGCCCCGTTGTCGCGCCAGTCGCTCTCCTTCTCGCCCTGCACCGTGTTCGCCCCGCCCTCGACGACGAGGTCCGGGTGATCGCCCACGCCGGTGTCGATGATCCCGACCGTCACCGCACGCCCCATCGCGCGCGGCGCAAAGCCGTAGAAGTGGCGCAGCGCATCCGGTTCGCGGAGGTCGATCGGCCGCAGCGCGACCTGCATCTCGCCCTTCACCGCCACGTTCTTCCCGAGCGCGCCCCAGAAGCCGAGCGCGGGAAAGACGAACAGCCGCTCGATCCTGCGCGCCGTCGCCGGCAGGCGCAGCCGGACCTTTCCGGCAGCATCGGTGCGCCCCTCCCCGCCCTCGCTCGCCGCGTAGTCGGTGAACGCGATCACGTCGGCGCCTGCCACCGGCTTCCCGTCGGGGCGCGACACCACGCGCAGCGTCACCGTCACCGTCCGGCGCGCGGCGGCGGCCACCGCGAGTACCCGCGGCCGCGGCGCCCGGGCCGACCGGAAGAATATTTCCGGCACCACCCGCACCCCCGGCTGCGCGGTGCGCAGCTTCATCAGGTCGTCGGGCCGCATCTCGATCAGCTTGGCGCCGTCCGGGTGCACCGAGTCGAGGATGCGCATCGTCGCCGGCGGCGCCTCGACGCCCGGCGCTCCAACGCGCCGCGCCTCGCGCCGCGGCCGCGCGATCGACGCGAGGAAGTGCTCGAGCGGCAGCGCGCGGCGCGCGAGCCGGACGCCGGACGAAGCGAGGCGGACGCCGAGCGGCGGGAGGATGATGAAGCGTTGCGGCGACTGCATGCGAAAGAGCCCGCCGGCGATCCTACCGCGCGACGTCGTGCACCCACTTCAGCAGCGCGTCCTGCGCCGGCTGCGAGGCGTTCGCGGCCGCGTGGTTGACGAAGAACGCCACCGCGTGGCGGCGGCCGTTGCGGTCGAGGACGTACCCGGCGACGCTGCGAACGTCGTTGAGCGAGCCGGTCTTGACGTGGGCGTGGCCGGCGACGCCCTCGAGCCGCATGCGCTTGCGCATCGTGCCGTCGTAGGCGACGAGCGGCATCGTGGCGATGAACTCCGGCATCACCGCGCTGTGATACGCGGCGAGGAGCAGGCGCCCCATGCCCTCGGCGCTGATGCGGTCGGCACGCGACAGCCCGGAGCCGTTCTCGATCACGAGGTCGGGGACGTCGAGCTTGCGCGCTTCGAGCCAGGACTTCACCGCCCGCGCCGAGCGGTCGTAGCGCCCCGGGAGCCGCAGCGTCTCGGCCGACAGCGTGAGGAACACCTGCCGCGCCATGACGTTGTTGCTGAACTTGTTCATGTCGCGGAGCACCTCCGCCGCGGCCGGCGATTCGAACTGCGCGAACGGCCGCGCGCCGGCCGGCGCGCGGCCCTCGCGCACCCCGCCCGCGAGCGCACCGCCGAGCTCCTGCCACAGCGACTTGAAGAGGCCGAAGACGTACTGGTCGTGCGGGAGCGGCGCGAGGTTCCACACGCGCTCGCCGCAGCTCGCCGGCATCGAGCCGGAGAAGCTCGCGCGCGCGGCAGCGCCGCTCTGCTGCAGGTCGTACCGGAGGGCGGAGCGCCAGTCGCCGCACGGGCCGTCGCGGAGCGCGACGCTGGCGGCGACCTCGAGCTGCGCGAGCTTCGGCTCGGGCACGACGCTCGCGGTCCGCGCCGCCTCGTTCGGCAGGAAGAAGAAGCGCACCGCCTTGAAGTTGACGAGCAGCGCGTCGGCGCCGACGTTGTACGGCCGCAGCCCCTCGCCGTCGAACTTCGCCGGGTCGTGGTCGCCGGCGTCGAAGAAGCTGCGGTCGAGCACGAGGTCGCCGCGGATCTCGCGCAGCCCGCGGGCGCGCATGGCCCGGAGAAAGAGCCAGAAGTTCTCCACCGTGAGCTTCGGGTCGCCGTAACCCTTGAGCAGCAGGTCGCCGTCCAGGACGTCGCCCTGCAGCCGGCCGAGGAGGTACGCCTCGGTCTTCCAGGTGTAAGCCGGCCCGAGCAGGTCGAGCGCGGCGAAGGTCGTGACCAGCTTCATCGCCGACGCCGGGTTCATCGGCTGCGACGGGTTGAAGATCGCGGTGGGGCGTGGCGCGTCGACCTGCTGCACGTAAAGACCGACCGCCGACTGCGGCACGCCGGCGCGCGCGAGCGCCTGCGCGACCGGGGCGGGGAGGGCGTCGGCACGTGCGGCGCCGACGGCGAGCGCGAGGACGAAGGCGAGCGCGAGGCGGATCATCGCGGGCGAGTATAGGCCGCCCGATGCGGATCGCGCCCCGTGCCGCTGCGGCGCGAACTCAGCCGAAGCCGCGCCGGGCGTTGAAGCGCGACTGGCGGGCGAGCTGCAGGTAGAGCTGCTTCTCCGCCTCGGTCGGATGCTCGGGCGTGATCACGCGCAGGCACGCGAGGAGGTCGCCGCGGCTGCCGTCGGACTTCGGCAGGCCGCGCCCGGGCAGACGGAAAGTCTGACCCGACGTCGCGCCCGCGGGGACCCGGACGCGGAACGGCTTGTCGAGGGTAGGGATCTCGACCACCGCTCCGAGCACCGCTTCCCACGGCGCGATCGGGAGGTAGAACCAGATGTCGTGGCCGCGGACGCGGAACAGGCGGTGGCGCCTGTAGGCGATCTCGACGTGCAGGTCGCCGTCCGGGCCGCCGTTCTCGCCCGGGCCGCCCTTACCCTTCAGCCGCAGCCGCTGGCCCACGTAGGCGTTCTTCGGGAGGCGGACCTCGACCGTCCGCTCGACCTCGCGGGTGCCGCCGCTGCCGGTCCGCTCGGGCACCGCGAACGTGAGCGTGACCGTTCCGCCGCGCACCGCTTCCTCGAACGTGACCTCTCCGACCACTTCGTAATCGTCGCCCGGGACCCGATAGCCCTCGGGGGCGGTGCGGTCCGCGCGGCGACGCGCAAGGCGCCTGAGAATGCCCTCCGGCTCCCCGGGCGCCGTCGCGTCGTGCTCGCGGAAGTCCCGCTCCCAGCTCGCGGCCGGGTGGGGCGCTGCCGGCGGGACACTGGTCGCCGCAGCGGCCGCGGCGTAGCCGTTGGCGAGGATCTCCTTGGCGGCGTTGAGCTCGCGCTCGCTCGCGTCGAGATCGGCTTCCATCGCCTCGATGTCGTAGCGCACCCGCCGCTCGGCGTCGCGCAGGACGTGATAGGCGACGGTGATCTCCTTGAACCGTTCGCTGTCCTGAGGGTTCGCGGAAACGTCGGGATGGAGCCGCTGGGCGAGCCGGCGGTAGGCGAGCTTGATCTCGTCCGCCGTCGCGGAGCGGGTCACGCCGAGAAGCCTGTAATAGTCCCGTTGCACGCGCTTTGTACGAATGGCACCGAGCCCGACACCCGTCAATCCTGCCCCCGCGCCGGCGCCGGCTCATGTGACGCTTGTCACGGATTTCGGGATTGTCCCCCTCCCGGCCGGACCGCGGCTCAGCCGAGATGCCCGCGGGGATTGAAGCTGGCGAGCCGCCCCAGCTCCTCGTAGAGCTCCCGCTCGCGGTCGGAAACGACGGTCGGCATCGCGATCTGGAGCACGCAGTAGAGGTCGCCGCTTCCGCCCTTCGGCTTCGGCAGGCCCTTGCCCGCGAGCCGCAGCTTCTGACCGGCGCGCGAGGCCGGGCGCACCGTGACCTTGACGCGGCCGTCGAGCGTCGGCACCTCGATCGCCGCGCCCAGCACCGCCTCCCAAGGCGTGACGGGCAGCTCGAGATAGAGGTCGTGCTCCTCCACCTTGTAGAGCGGATGCGGCCTGAGGACGATGTTGAGATAGAGGTCTCCCGACGGTCCGCCGTTGGCGCCCGGCCCACCCTTGCCCGGTACGCGGAGCCGCTGGCCGTCCGTCGCGCCCTTGGGCACGCGGACGTGGATCATCTTCGGGACGCGGCGGATCTCGCCGCCGGGCGCGATCTCGGGCGCCGAGAGGTCGAGGTCGAGCTCGGCGCCGCGGAAGACCTCCTCGAGGGTGAGGTGGGCGGTCACCTCGTAGTCCTGGCCGCGGATGGCGAAGCTGCGGCCGCCCGGTCCGGCGCGGCCGCGGCCGGCGCTGCGGCCGAAGCCGGCAGCGCCGAGGTGCTCGAACAGGTCCGAGAGGTCCATGAACCCGTCGAGGTCGCCCTGCTCGAACCGGAACTCGCGGCCCCAGCCCGGCGGCGGCCGGATCTCCTCACCCGGCCGGTACTGGCCGAGCTGGTCGTAGGCGGTGCGCTTCTCCGCGTCGGAGAGCGTCTGGTAGGCCTCGTTGATCTCCTTGAAGCGCTCCTCGGCGTTCTTCTCCTTGGAGACGTCGGGGTGGTACTTCTTCGCGAGCTTGCGGTACGCCTTCTTGATGTCGTCCGCCGAGGCGCCGCGGGGGACCCCAGGATCGCGTAGTAGTCCTTG
>CAWHBL010000012.1:0-35125 GCA_963827555.1 uncultured beta proteobacterium | reverse complement strand
GGCCCGAGCCGGCGGCGGAAGGCGCCGACAAGCCGGAGCCGAAGGGCAAGAAGGCGAAGGCGGAGAAGACGGACGCGGCGGAAAAGCCGGCCCAGCCGGAAAAGAAGAAAAAAGCGGCGAAGACGGCCAAGGCGAAGAGCTGACGTCGCAGGGTAAATGGGCAAAGGCCGGGCGAACCCCCGGCCTTTTTGTTCGGCCGTGCGCCTCGCATGGGCCTATCGCCGCGCTGCCCTTCTCAACCTGACCTCTCCTCGAGCGTCGGGGGAGAGGCGTGGCGCGGCGTTTGCTTTTCGTGGCCGAGTCGAAGACTAGAATCGCCCGTGGCCATCCTCCTCTTCACCGATTTCGGCGCCGACGACCTCTACGTGGGCCAGGTCGAGGCGATGCTCGACCGTTATGCACCGGGCGTGCGCGTGATCGACCTCCTGCACGAGGCGCCGCCGTTCGCCGTCCGCGCCAGCGCGCACCTGCTCGCGGCGCTCGCGCAGGGACTGCCCCGCGGCCACGTCTTCCTCGGCGTCGTCGATCCAGGCGTCGGGTCGGATCGAGGCGCCGTCGTTCTGCAGGGCCGACGGCCGCTGGTACGTGGGGCCGGACAACGGACTCTTCTCGGTCGTCGCGGCGCGTGCCAGCGCGAAGTCGGTGTGGCGCATCACCGGGCAGCCGCCGGGCGTGTCGCCTTCGTTCCACGGCCGGGACGTGTTCGCGCCCATGGCGGCGGCCGTTGCCACCGACGACTTCCCGAACGAGAGCGTCACGCCCGCCGCCGACCTCGCGGTGCGCTTCGATGGCGACGATCTGGCCGAGGTCATATACATCGATCACTATGGAAACTGCTTTACCGGCATCCGCGCCCGCGGCGTGCCGCAGACAAACCGGCTCGTCGCCGCCGGCCGCGAGCTCCCGCACGCGCGCGTGTTCGCTGACGCGGAGCCGGGTACGGCCTTCTGGTACGAGAACTCGAGCGGCCTGATCGAGATCGCGGTGAACCGCGGCGGCGCTGCGCGCGAGCTCGGGCTCACCGTCGGGGCCCCCGTCTCCTGGGCGGCCTAGCATGCTGTTCACGATCGGCCACAGCAGCCGGCCGATCGAGGCCTTGCTCGCCATGCTCCGCGAGGCCGGCGTGAAATGCCTGGTTGACGTGCGCGCCATCCCGAAGTCGCGCCGCTGGCCGCAGTACGACGGCGAGGCGCTAAAGCGGTCGCTCGCCGCGGCGGGTATCGAGTACGTCTGGCGCGGCGACGCACTTGGCGGGTTCAGGAAACCGGTGCCGGGCTCGCCCAATGTGGCGCTCGACGGCGCCTTCCGCGGCTTCGCCGACCACATGGCGACGCCGGCATTCGCGCGCGCGATCGATCGAGCTGCTCGGCGAAACCGCGCCGACCGCGATCATGTGCGCCGAGAAGCTTCCCGCCGAGTGTCACCGCTCGCTGATCACGGACTACGTGATCGCCCGCGGCGTCGATGTCGTCCATCTCGTCGCGCCGGATCGGCGCGAGCCGGGCCGGCTCAACCCGGCCGCGCGTGCGGTGCCGGGCGGATTGGTGTATGACGGCGGCGGGCAGCGGCGGTTGCTCTGAAGAGAGAAGGGTGGACCGACATGGACCTGCGACTCAACGACAAGCTCGCGATCGCCGAAGTGGTCAACAACTGGGCGATCTGGCGCGACGCCGGCGACTGGGAGCGCTTCAAGACCGTCTGGCACTCGGACGGCTGGATGACCGCCACCTGGTTCCAGGGTCCGGCGAAGGAATTCATCGAGGTGAGCCGCGCCGGCTTCGAGAAGGGCGTGAGCATCCTGCACTTCCTCGGCGGCACTAGCGTCGAGGTCAAGGGCGACCGCGGCATCGCGCAGACGAAGATGACGATCAGCCAGCGCGGCGCCGTCGACGGCACGGTCGTCGACGTCGTCTGCACCGGCCGGTTCTACGATTTCTTCGCCAAGCGCGACGGCCGCTGGGCGATCGTGCGCCGCCAGCCGATCTACGAGAAGGACCGCATGGATCGGGTCGACCCGGGCGCGAAGCTCGAGCTCGACCCGGCGCTGCTCGAGCGGTTTCCCGAAGGCTACCGACACCTCGCCTATCTCCAGACCAAGCTCGGCTTCACGATCAAGCTCGACTTGCCGCAGCTCAAGGGGGAGGCCGTGGCGCAGCTGTACGCGCACGGCCGCGCCTGGCTCGACGGCGCGCCGTCTGCGTTCCCTGCGCCCTAGAACGCCCGCCGCGGCGCCGGCGCGCGCCAGGGCGCGTATCATGGCCGCTCGCTCGCATCGCTCGACGAGGCAGCATGGGCGCGCACGGTTGGGGATGGCTGGCCGGTCTCGCCGGCCTCGCAATGCTCGCGTTCGCCGCGATCGCTCCGTTCGCAGCGGACCGGCCGGTCGTGGTGCTCGAAGTGAACGGGCCGATCGGGCCCGCGACCGCCGACTACGTCCGCCGCGGGCTCGAGAAGGCGGCGCACCGCAAGGCCGCGCTCGCGGTCCTGCGCATGGACACTCCCGGCGGGCTCGACACCGCGATGCGCGAGATCATCAAGGACATCCTCGGCTCGGAGGTCCCGGTCGCCGTGTACGTCGCGCCGAACGGCGCGCGCGCGGCGAGCGCGGGCACCTACATCCTGTACGCCGCCCACGTCGCCGCGATGGCGCCGGCGACGAACCTCGGCGCGGCGACGCCGGTCGCGATCGGCATGCCGCCGCCCCCCGGAACCGAGGAGCCGCGCTCGAAGGACAAGGCCGACCCGAAGTCGAAGCGCGATCCGTCTTCGCCGGACGCGATGACGAAGAAGCAGATCAACGATGCGGCCGCCTACATCCGCGGCCTCGCCCAGACCCGCGGCCGCAACGCGGTGTGGGCGGAGCGCGCGGTGCGCGAGGCGGTGAGCCTCTCCGCCGCCGAGGCCGAGCGCGAGCGCGTGATCGACTTCGTCGCGCGCGACCTCGACGAGCTGCTCGCGAAGGCGAACGGGCGCAAGACGACGGTGCGCGGCCAGACGGTTGCGCTGGCGACCACCGGCGCGACCGTCGAAACGATCCTCCCCGACTGGCGGACCAAGCTCCTCGCGGTGATCACCAACCCCAGCTTCGCGCTCATCCTGCTGATGATTGGGATCTACGGCATCTGGTTCGAGTTCTCGAACCCGGGGTTCGTCTTTCCGGGCGTGGTCGGCGCGATCTGCCTGCTGCTCGCGATGTTCGCTTTCCAGATGCTGCCGGTGAACTACGCCGGCCTCGCACTGATCGTGCTCGGGCTCGGGTTCATGATCGCGGAGGTCTTCTTCCCCAGCTTCGGCTCGCTCGGTATCGGCGGGCTGATCGCGTTCGTCGTCGGGGCGATCTTCCTGATGGACACCGAGGTGCCCGGCTACGGCATCCCGATCCCGCTGATCGCCGGGCTCGCCTTGGCGAGCGCCGCGTTCATCATCCTCGTCGGGGGCATGGCGGCGAAGGCGCGGGCGCGGCCCGTGGTCACCGGACGCGAGGAGCTCGTGGGCGCCGGCGGGGAGGTGATCGAGGCCGCGGGCGACGAGGCCTGGGCGCGCGTGCGCGGCGAGACGTGGCGCATCCGCAGCCCCGAGCAGCTCGCGCCGGGCAGACGGGTAAGAGTCACCGGCGTCGACGGCCTGATCCTCGAAGTGAAGCCCGAAGACGGCGGAGGCTAGAGATGTGGCTCTGCCCGACCTGAACTACGCGCTGCTCGTCCTCATCTTCGCCGTAGCGGCGTTCGTCCTTTCCTCCCTGCGGATCCTGCGCGAGTACGAGCGCGGCGTGGTGTTCATGCTCGGTCGCTTCTGGAAGGTCAAGGGTCCCGGGCTCGTCGTCGTCGTGCGCGGCATCCAGCAGATGGTGAAGGTGGATCTTCGCGTCATCGTGCTCGACGTGCCGCCCCAGGACGTCATCACCCGCGACAACGTCTCGGTGAAGGTCAACGCGGTGGTGTACTTCCGCGCCGTCGACGCGCAGAAGGCGATCATCCAGGTCGAGAACTTCCTCGCCGCCACCAGCCAGCTCGCGCAGACGACGTTGCGCGCGGTGCTCGGCAAGCACGAGCTCGACGAGCTCCTGTCCGAGCGGGAGCGGCTCAATCTCGACATCCAGCGCATCCTCGATTCGCAGACCGACGCGTGGGGCATCAAAGTGACCAACGTCGAGATCAAGCACGTCGACCTGAACGAGACGATGGTGCGCGCGATCGCGCGCCAGGCCGAGGCCGAGCGCGAGCGGCGGGCCAAGGTGATCCACGCCGAGGGCGAGCTACAGGCGTCGGTGAAGCTGCTCGAGGCCGCGCAGATGCTCGCGCAGGCGCCGCAGGCGATGCAGCTCCGCTACCTGCAGACGCTGACGCAGATCGCGGGCGACAGGAGCTCGACGATCGTGTTCCCGGTGCCGATGGACCTCTTCCAGACGGCGTTCGGGAAGCCGGGCGAAGGGAGCTGAACGAACGCAGAGCTGAACGACGGGAGGGGGAGATGAACGCACTGCCGCGTGTGCTGTCGGTGTTGTCGGTTTCGCTCGTCTTCGCGGCCGCGGTGCTGCCCGCCGCGGCGCAGTACCCCGCGAAGCCCGTACGTCTGATCGTGCCGTTTCCGCCGAGCGGCGCGGCCGAGCTGACGGCCCGGATCCTGGGCGCAGCCGCTCGGGCAGGCGCTCGGCCAGCCGGTAATCGTCGAGGCGCGGCCCGGCGGCGACGGCGTGATCGCCGCCGAGGCGGTGCTGAAGTCGCCCGGCGGACGGCTATACGCTCTTCTTCGGCACCAACACCGCCATGTCCTGGGTGCCCGCGGTCGCGGAAGAGCGCCGCCGTACGACCCGGTCGCCGACTTCACGCCGATCTCGGACGTCGGCCGGTTCGGCTTCTTCCTGTTCACGAACCCGAGCGTGCCGGCGAAGACCGTGGCCGAGCTGCTCGCCTACATCCGGGCCAATCCGGGCAAGCTCAACTACGGCACCGGGAACAGCTTCAGCCATCATGACGACCGCGCAGCTCAGGATCATCGAGAAGCTCGACATCGTGCACGTGCCGTACAAGGGCGACGCGCCGCTGACCATCGATCTCCTCGGCGGGCGCGTCCAGATGGCGTTCGCGACGCCGGGCACGGCGCTGCCGCAGGTGAAGGACGGGCGGCTGCGCGCGCTCGCCACCATGCTGCCGAACCGCAGCCCGCTCCTGCCGGAGGTGCCGACGACGGCGGAGGCGGGCCTGCACCGGGGTCTCCATCAGCGGCATGGGGCGGCCTGTTCGGGCCGGCGAAGATGCCGCGCGAGGTCGTCGACCGCCTCGCGCGCGAGATGGCGGTGGTGCTCAAGACCGCCCCGACGTGCGCGAGGGGCTCGACCGCATCGCGTTCGAGGCGCGGAGCTCGACGCCGGAGGAGCTGTCGGCCTTCGTCAAGGATCAGCTCGAGATCTGGCGCCGCGCCGTCCTGGAGGTCGGCATCGCGCTCGAGTGCAGCCGCGCGCGAGCCCGAGTGACGGGGAGGCCGGGCTTGCGCAACAACCAGGACATCCTCGCCGGAGTCCTGTTCCTCCTCGTCGGCCTGGGCGCGGTCGCCGGCGCCCGCGACTACGAGATGGGCACGGCGATGCGCATGGGGCCAGCGTACTTCCCGACCGTGCTCGGCTGGATCCTGTACGGCTTCGGCGCGTTCCTCCTGCTGCGCGGGATCGCCCGCGGCGGCGCTGCGGCGGTGGCGTGGGGCTGGAGGCCGCTCGCCTTCGTCACGCTTTCGATCCTCGCGTTCGGCTTCGTGATCACCCGCTTCGGCCTGATCCCGGCGCTCGTGGCGATGTTCCTCGTGTGCGCGGCCGCCGGTCGCGAGTACCGAATCCGGCGAGGTACTCCTCCTCACCGCGGTCATGAGCGCGTTCGCGGTTGGCGTCTTCGTCTACGCGCTCAAGCTGCCGTTTCGGCTCGTCGCCGGACTCTAGATGGACCTCCTGGCGAACCTCGGTCACGGCTTCGCCGTCGCCCTCTCCGCTCAGAACCTGGCGTACTGCTTCGTCGGCGTCGTGCTCGGCACGCTGATCGGCGTGCTGCCGGGGATCAGTCCGCTGGTCGCGATCGGGATGCTGTTCCCGCTCACGTTCACCCTGCCGCCGGTGGCGTCGCTCATCATGCTCGCCGGGATCTACTACGGGGCGCAGTACGGCGGCGCGATCACCTCGATCCTGCTCAACACGCCGGGGGAGACCGCTTCGGCGGTGACCTGCCTCGACGGCTACCCGATGGCGCGCCAGGGGCGCGCGGGCCCGGCGCTCGCGGTCGCGGCGCTCGCCTCCTTCTTCGCCGGGTGCGTCTGCACGCTGATCATCGCGCTCGCCGGCCCGCCGCTCGCGGACTGGGCGCTGAAATTCGGCCCGGCCGAGTACTTCTCGCTGATGCTGATGGCGCTGGTGGCGTCCGCCGTCCTGACCCACGGCGACCTGGTCAAGGGGCTCGCCATGGTCGTGCTCGGTCTCCTGCTCGGCCTCGTCGGCACCGACGTCAACTCCGGCGTGGCGCGCTACTCGTTCGACGTTCTCGAGCTCACCGACGGCATCGGCTTCACGGTGATCGCCGTGGGGCTCTTCGCGGTGGCGGAGATCGTGAGCAACCTGGAACGAAACGAGCCGGACGCGGTGTTCACCGGGCGGATCACCCACCTGATGCCGACGCGGCAGGATCTCGCGGACTCGTTCTGGCCGACGGTGCGCGGCACTGCGCTCGGCGCGTTCTTCGGCCTGCTGCCGGGCACCGGCACCGCGCTGCCGACGTTCGCGAGCTACATGGTCGAGAAGAAGGTCGCGCGCGATCCGTCGCGCTTCGGCAGCGGGGCGATCGAAGGCGTCGCCGCCCCCGAGGCGGCCAACAACGCCGCCGCCCAGACGGCGTTCATCCCCACGCTCACGCTCGGCATTCCCGGCACTGCGGTCATGACCCTGATGGTCGGGGCGATGATCATGCAGGGCATCACCCCCGGGCCGCAGGTCATGACCGCGCGGCCCGACCTCTTCTGGGGCATCGTCGCCAGCATGTGGATCGGCAACCTGCTGCTCGTCATCCTCAACCTGCCGCTCGTCGGCATCTGGGTGCGCCTCCTCCGCGTGCCGTACCGCTGGCTGTTCCCGGCGATCGTCATGTTCTGCTGCATCGGCAACTACAGCGTGAGCAACAACCCGGTCGACGTGTATCTGTGCGCCGCGATCGGCGTGCTCGGCTACGTGCTGATCAAGCTCGGCTGCGAGCCCGCGCCGCTCCTGCTCGGCTACGTGCTCGGACCGCTGATGGAGGAGTACCTGCGGCGCGCGATGCTGCTCTCGCGCGGCGACCCGACGGTGTTCTTCACCCGCCCGATCAGCCTCGCGTTCATGGTCGCCACGGCGGCCGTCCTGGTCATCATGATCATGCCTGCCGTGCGCGGCCGGTCGGCGACGGAAAGGTAGCGCGGGATCGATGCCGGAATTCCTGCCGCCGCTGCGCTGAACTGGCAACGCGGGTGCGCGCCGCGGCCATTGACGACGTCAAGCCTTACCCGATCCCGGCGCCGGTTTAGGCATAAAATAGAGCCGCAATTCCCCCCGACCTAGTTCCCGATAGCAGGTTCCAGATACAAAGGAGTCATCATGAAATTCCATACCCTCCTCACGGCCGGCGCGGTGATCCTGTCGCTCGCCGCCGGCAGTGCGCTCGCCCAGGACGAGAAGGCCAAGAAGCAGGCCGAGATCCGGAAAGCCACGGCGACCTCGCTCGAGAAGTTCTACAAGGCCGACCCGAAGCTCAAGGAGGCGGTCGCCAAGGCGCCCGGCTACGCCGTGTTCACGACCTACGGCTTGAGCTTCCTCATCGGCGGCGCCGGCGGCAAAGGCCTCGCGCAGGACAACAAGACGAAGCAGGTGACCTACATGGACATGGCGCAGGCGAGCGCCGGCCTGCAGATCGGCGCCTCGGAGAGCGAGACGCTGATCATCTTCAAGAACGCCCAAGCCCTGCAGACTTTCATCGACAAGGGGTGGGAAGCGAGCGGCGGCGCCATCGCTCAGGCGGGTGCGGGCGGCAAGTCGGCCGGGCCAGACGCCGGCGCTCAGGTGATCGCGGACGCCTCCTACTACACGCTCACGAAGAACGGGCTCCAGGCCGGCGTAGCGGTCGCCGGCACGAAGTACTGGAAGGACAAAGACCTCAACTAGTCTTCCGCGATTCCAGCTCCACGGGCCGCGCCTTCGGGCGCGGCCCTTCTTTTTCGTCGGCAGCAATCGCGCCGCGCTCGTGCGTCGCGCACCGCGCCGGTGCGCGAGGCGACGTTTCACGTCCCGCGCCGGACATGGAACAATAGCCGCCCATATGGCGCAGCCCGGCACCACCTACGTCCTCGAGGTCAATCCGCGCCTCCCGCGGCGACTCGTCCGGCTCGAGGAGCTGGCGAACAACCTCTGGTACAGCTGGGACCGGCCGACGCGCGAGCTCTTCGCGCGCCTCCATCCGCCGCTCTGGGACGCGGTCGCGCACAGCCCGAAGGCGCTCCTGAAGCGGATCGACGAGCGGCGGCTGGTCGACGCCGCCGACGATCCGGTCTTCCTCAACACCTTCAACCGCATCCTCTCCGCGTACGACACGTACCACAACGAGCCGCTGCGCCGCGACGGCTCGGAGTGGCTGCGGCAGAGCGACCTCGTCGCCTACTTCTGCGCCGAGTTCGGCTTCCACGAGAGCCTGCCGATCTACTCCGGCGGCCTCGGCATCCTCGCCGGCGACCATTGCAAGGCGGCGAGCGACATGCGGCTCCCCTTCGTCGGCGTCGGCCTGCTGTACCGCCAGGGCTACTTCCTCCAGACGATCGACACCGAAGGCGTGCAGCAGGCGGAGTACGTCGACTCCGACTTCGACGACCTGCCGGTGGCGCCGGTCGAGGCGACCGGCGGGGGCGAGCTGCGCGTCCAGGTCGACCTGCCGGGCCGTCAGGTGACCGCGAAGGTGTGGCAGGCGCGCGTCGGGCACGTCACGCTCTACCTGCTCGACACCGAGCTCGCCGAAAACCCCGAGCACGACCGCGACATCACCCACCGGCTCTACGGCGGCGACCGCACGACGCGGCTCGAGCAGGAGATCGTGCTCGGCGTCGGCGGCGCGCGCGCGCTCGCGGCGCTCGGCCTCAAGCCGACCGTCTGGCATATCAACGAGGGCCACGCGGCGTTCCTCGTGCTCGAGCGCATCCGCGGGCTGATCGGGCAGGGGCACGACTTTCGCACCGCGCTCGAGGCGGCCGCCGCGAACACGGTGTTCACCACGCACACCGCGGTGGCCGCCGGCCACGACCACTTCGCCGAGGACGTGATCCGCGCCTACTTCGAGGGGTTCGCGCGCGACGCCGGCATCGCGATCGACGACGTGCTCACGCTCGGCCGCACGCCCGGCAGCGCCGAGTTCAACATGACCGCGCTCGCGGTGCGCGGCTCGCGGTTCCACAACGGCGTCTCGCGCATCCACGGCGGGGTGTCGTCGCGCATGCTGGCCGGGCTGTGGCCGGAGATTCCGGCCGAGGAGAACCCGGTCGCGTCGGTGACGAACGGCGTGCACGTCGCGACGTTCCTCGCCACCGAGTGGACCGACCTCTTCGACCGCTTCCTCGGCTACGGCTGGCGCCAGCGGATCGCCGACCCCGAGCTGTGGGACGGCCTCGCCGACGTGCCCGACCACATCTTCTGGAGCGTGCGGCAGCACCTGAAGACGCGCATGTTCGAACGGGTGCGCGACCGCATGCGGCGGCAGCACTTCCGCAACCAGGGGAGCGAATCCCACCTCGACCGGATGCTCCGGCTCGCGAACCCCGACGACCCCGGGGTGCTCACGATCGGATTCGGCCGGCGCTTCGCGACGTACAAGCGCGCGACGCTGCTCGCCGAGAGACTGGACGAGCTGCGCAAGATCGTCGGCGATCCGGCCCGGCCGGTGCTGTTCCTCTTCGCCGGCAAGGCGCATCCGGCGGACGGGCCGGGGCAGGACATGATCCGCAGCCTCATGAACATCTCCAAGATGCCGGAGTTCGAGGGCAAGCTCCTGCTCGTCGAAGGCTACGACCTCCGCCTCGCGCGCCGCCTCGTGTCGGGCGTCGACGTGTGGCTCAACAACCCGATCTACCCGCTGGAGGCCTCCGGCACCTCGGGCATGAAGGCGGCGATGAACGGCGTCGTCAACCTGTCGGTGCTCGACGGCTGGTGGGGCGAGGGCTACGAGGGCGACAACGGCTGGGCGATCAAGCCGGCCTCCGCCGCCCTCGACCAGTACCGGCGCAACCACGAGGAGGCGCAGACGCTCTACGAGCTCCTGCAGGACCAGGTGATCCCGATGTACTACCGGCGCGGGCCGGCCGGCTACTCGCCCGAGTGGATCCGGCTCGCCAAGCGGTCGATGGCCTCGATCCTGCCCAGGTTCAACGCGGCGCGGATGGTCCACGAGTACGTCGGCAAGTTCTACCTGCCCGCTTCGCAGCAGTGGCGGCGCTACTCCGAAGGCGGCTTTCACCGCGCGCGCGAGGTCGCCGGATGGAAGGCGCGCGTGCGCGCCGCTTGGCCGGGCGTGCTCTTACGGCGTCTCGACCAGCCGCAGCGGCGGATCCAGTTCGGGGAGAGTCTCCGCATCGAGGTGGCGGCGAAGCTGAACGGGCTCGCGCCGGGCGACGTCGTCGTCGAGTGCCTCCTCGACCGCGATACGCGCGAGCCGACGGACCGCCGCGTACGTCAGGACCTGACGTTCGACGGCACGATGACCGAAGCGGGCGAGCACCGCTTCGTGCTCGAGCTTGCGCCGGAGCTCTGCGGACGGCTCGACTACCGGATCCGCGCCTATCCCTGCATCGAGGCACTCACCCACCCCTTCGAGCTCGGGCTGATGGCGTGGGTGTAGGCCGATCCGCCACGGCGGCTTGGCGTGATGGACCCGGTTCGAGCACCGGCCTGCCAGATCAGCGCCCCTCGACGAGCGACCGGTACAGCTCGATGTAGCGGGCCGCGCTTGCCCGCCACCCGAAGTCGCGCGCCATCCCGTTCCGTTGCAGCGCCTGCCACGTCGTCGCGTCGCGGTAGGCGGCGAGCGCGCGCCCGACCGCGTCGGCAAGCGCCTCGGCGGTCGGCTCGCCGAAGAGGAACCCGGTTGCGGTCCCGCCGCCGAGCGTGGCCGGCGTGCAGTCGACGATCGAATCGCACAGGCCGCCGGTCGCGTGCGCGACCGGCGGCGTCCCGTAGCGCTGGCTGTACATCTGGTTGAGGCCGCACGGCTCGAAGCGCGACGGCATCAGGAAGGCGTCGGCGCCGGCCTCGATCAGGTGCGCGAGCGGTTCGTCGAAGCCGGTCTCGACCGCGACCTCGCGCGGACGCGCGCGCGCGAGCGTCCGCAGCGCGTCTTCGAGCTTGCGCTCGCCGGCGCCGAGCACGGCGAGCTGCGCCGGCGCCGCCGCGATGCGCGGCGCCGCCGCGACGATCAGGTCGACGCCCTTCTGCTCGGTGAGCCGGCCCACGAAGCCGAAGAGCGGCACGCCGGCGTCCGCCGGCAGCCCCATCCGCCGCTGCAACGCGAGCTTGTTGTCGCGCTTCGCCCCGAGCCGCGCGGCGTCGTAGCGCTGCGCGATGAGCGCGTCGGTCGCGGGGTCCCACGCCTCCTCGTCGATGCCGTTGAGGATCCCGTGCAGCCGGCCGGCGCGCGCCGCGAGCAGGCCCTGCAGCCCGAAGCCGAGCGGCTCGCGCTGGATCTCCCGTGCATAGGTCGGACTGACCGTCGTGATCGCATCGGCGTAGGCGAGGCCCGCCTTGAGGAACGAGAAGCGGCCGTAGAACTCCCCGCCGTCGATCGAGTTCGCCGCGGCCGGCAGCTCGAGCGTGGCGGCCGTGGCGGGCGGGAAGAGCCCCTGGAAAGCGAGGTTGTGGACGCACATCACGTTCGCCGTGCGGTCGCCGCGCGCGAACCGCGCGTACGCTGGGGCAAGCGCGGTCTGCCAGTCGTTGCAGTGGAGCACCTGCGGGCGCCACGCGAGTGGGCTCGATTCGCCCGCGAGCCGGGCCGCGACCCGCGCGAGCGCCGCGAACCGCAGCGCGTTGTCCGGCCAGTCGTGGCCTGCGGCCGGGTCCTGGTACGGGCCGCCGTCACGGTCGTACAGCTCGGGACAGTCGAGAAGCCAGGCCGGAACGCCGCTCGGCAGCGGCGCCTCGAGCAGCCGTGCGGCCGGGAAGCGCGCGGTCGCGGCAAACGCCGCGAGCTCGCGCCGCCGCGGCCCGAGCGCCGCGAGCACCGGGCGATAGGCGGGCAGCAGCACGCGCACGTCGAGTCCGCCGGCCTCCAGCGCCGCGGGCAGCGCCGCGCTCACGTCGCCGAGCCCGCCGGTCTTGACCCACGGCGCGCACTCGGGCGTGGCGAAGAGAACGCGCAGGCTTTCGGAGCTCATGGGGCGCGGTAGCATAGCAGCCATGTCCCGGCGCCTCGTCCTATGCGGCGACATCGGCGGCACCAAGACGCTGCTCGCGATCGCCGCGCTCGACGGCGGCCGGCCCGACGTCGTTTTCGAGCGGCGCTACGCCGACCGCGAGTTCGCCGAATTCGCCGATCTGGTGCGAGCTTTCCGCGACGAAGCGGATGCGAGCGTCGAACGCGCGTGTCTCGGTGTCGCGGGTCCGATCGACGGCCGGCGGGTCGCGGTCACGAACTTCCCATGGCAGATCGACGCCGATGCGCTCGAGGCGGTCCTCGGCGCGCCGGTCGCGCTGGCCAACGACTTCGTGGCCGCAGCGCACGGTATCGACGTGCTCCGGCCGGAAGACTTCGCGACGCTCCAGGCCGGTGAGCCGCAGCTGCGCGGGCCGCAGGTCGTCATCGGCGCGGGCACCGGGCTCGGAGTCGCCTATCGCGTGTGGGAGGGCGGCCGCTATGTCGTGATCGGCGGGGAGGGCGGGCACGCCGGCTTCGCGCCGTCGGACGAGCGGCAGGCCGGCCTCTGGCGGGCGTTGCACGGCGAGCTCGGGCGCGTGCGCGTCGAGCACGTCGTTTCGGGACCGGGGCTCGCGCGGATCCACGATTTCCTGCGCGAGGGCCGTGGCGCCGCGCTCGCCCCGGAGGAGATTGTGGCCGCGTCCGATCCGATCGCTCGCGCCGCGGTCGATCTCTTTCTGGAGTGTTACGGCGCAGTGGCCGGCGACCATGCGCTCGCGATCCTCGCCCGCGGCGGGGTCTGGCTCGCCGGCGGGATCGCGCCGCGGATCCTCCCGCGGCTGGGCGACGGGCCGTTCCTCGCCGCATTCAACGCCAGGGGCGAGCACGCGCGGCTCGCGGCGCGCGTCCCGGTCAGGGTCGTGACGAACGGGCGGCTCGGCCTGCTCGGCGCGGCGAAGCTCGCGGGCGGGCTCTGACGGCGAGCGAGCTCCGGCGGCGCGCCCTCCGCTGACGCACCGGGCGCCAGACGAGCTCGACTTCGCGCCGGTGGGCAGTCGAGCAGGCTAGAGCGGCTTGACCTGCACCTTGCGGCACTTGATGGCGCCGCCGGGGTCGCCTTTCGGCGGCAGGCTGCCGTACTGGAGGGCGATCGGCCCCTGCGCGAACTGGCCGTGCTCGACCTTGACGGTCTGGACGCCGTTCAGCACGACGACGAGCTGCGGGCCCTTGGCCGTTATCTCATAGGTGTTCCACTTGCCGCCAGCCTTGAGCATCGACGATACCGGCGCGATGTGGACGATGCCGCCCGTGCCGTACGTCGGATCGGGGCGCTGGTCGAATATGTTGGCCTCGTAGCAGCTCTTGTCGGTGATCACTTTGGGATCGGCACAGCGCATGAAAATGCCGCTGTTGGTGTTGTGATCCGCCCAGAACTCGACCCTGATCTGAAAGTCCTTGTACGAATTCTTCGAGACCAGGAAACCGCCCTTGCCCCCGTCGGCCACGATGGCGCCGTCCTCCGCTCTCCAGTTGGCGTCGCCGACGCGGTCCCAGTTGTCCAGGCCCTTGGTGCCATCGATCAGCGTGACCCAACCGGCGTCCGAGCCGGACATGTGTTCACAGCCGAAAACGGTCAACCCGATGACCAGCATCCCCGCGGCGATGACAGACAGGCGTTTCATTGCGGTCTCCTCTTCCGTTGAAACGGCATGAAAACGACGAACGTTGCTCGCGCACCGCGCCCCCCGCACCCACCCCGAGGCGGGTATGCTGGCGGCGGTCTGGTGTCGCGCAGCGTGGAGACCGGCGTGCCGGGCAGGCGCGCGAGCGCCGCTGGCTCGGGCGCGATCTCCTGAGGGTGAAACATGGGCAATTATAGCGAGGACGACAGCCGCTCCATCCACGGCCACATGGACTTCGCACCCGAGGCGGACGCGCGCGCCGCGGTCCAGCGGGACGCGCTGCCGAACATCCCGCAACTCACCCGCAGCACGGTCGCGATGATCCTCGCCGGCGGGCGCGGCGCGCGGCTCGGGCCGCTCACCGACTGGCGCGCGAAGCCCGCGGTCCCGTTCGGCGGGAAGTTCCGCATCATCGACTTCGCGCTCTCGAACTGCGTGAACTCGGGCGTGCGCCGGATCGGCATCCTCACGCAGTACAAGGCGCAGAGCCTGATCCGGCACGTGCAGAACGGCTGGGGCTTCCTCGACGGCCGCCTCGGCGAGTTCGTCGAGCTGATGCCGGCGCAGCAGCGCGTGTGGACCGAGTGGTACCGCGGCACGGCCGACGCCGTGTTCCAGAACCTCGACATCCTGCGGCGCCTCGAGCCGCGCTACGTCCTGGTGCTTGCCGGCGACCACGTCTACAAGATGGACTACGCGAAGCTCCTCGCCGATCACGTGCGCCGCGGCGCCGACATGACGGTCGGCTGCGTCGAGGTGCCGCTCGACCAGGCGCGCTCGTTCGGGGTGATGAGCGTCGACGAGTCGATGCGCGTCACCGCGTTCGCCGAGAAGCCGGAGCGGCACGGCGCCGATGCCCGGGCGCACCGACGCCGTGCTCGCGAGCATGGGCATTTACGTGTTCAACGCGCCGTTCCTGTACGAGGCGCTGGTGCGCGACGCCGACGACACGCGCTCGACCCACGACTTCGGCAAGGACATCATCCCGCGGCTCGTCGCGCGCGGCTACCGCGTGGTCGCGCACCGGTTCTCCGACAGCTGCGTGAACATGAGCGAGGGCCGGCCCTACTGGCGCGACGTCGGCACGGTCGACGCGTACTGGGAAGCGAACATGGAGCTGGTGAAGGTCACGCCGGATCTCAACCTGTACGATCGCCGACTGGCCGATCTGGACCTTCCAGGTCCAGCTCCCGCCGGCGAAGTTCGTGTTCGACGACGAAGACCGCCGCGGCATGGCGGTCGACTCGATGGTCTCGGGCGGCTGCCTGATCAGCGGCTCGGTGCTTCGGCGCTCGCTGCTCTTCTCCGACGTGCGAGTGCACAGCTACTGCACGATCGAGGACGCGGTCGTGCTGCCCGGCGTCGATGATCGGGCGGCACTGCGTCCTCAAGCGCGTGATCATCGATCGGGCCTGCCGGCTCGCGCCGGGCACGAAGATCGGCGTGGACCCGGATCGAGGACCGCAAGCGCTTCCACGTGAGCGAGAAGGGCATCGTGCTCGTGACGCCGGAGATGCTCGGCGACCGGGTGCACCACGCGCGCTGACCGGGCGCGCCGCTTGCTCGCTCGCACCACGCGGGTGCGCGGACGGTGCGCTTGCGCAGAACGCGACGCCCCTTTTAATCTCCGGCCTGTCCCGCACGCCTGATCCCCCGACCTGATCCGGATGGAGAAACGCGCCGACCTCGTCCTCTGCTGGCACATGCACCAGCCGGACTACCGCGACCACGCCACCGGCGAGTTCACGCAGCCGTGGGTGTACCTGCACGCGCTCAAGGACTATGCCGACATGGCGGCGCACCTCGAGCGGCACGCCGGCGTGAAAGCGGTGGTCAACCTGGTCCCGGTGCTGCTCGACCAGCTCGAGGACTACGCCGACCAGTTCGCGACCGGGGCGCTCCGCGATCCGCTGCTGCGGCTGCTCGCGCGCGACGAGGCGACGCCGCTCACCCGCGACGAGCGCGAGCTCGTCGTCAACCAGTGCTTCCGCGCGAACCACGAGAAGATGGTGCAGCCGTTCCCGGCGTACAAGGGCCTGTACGATCTCCACCTCGCGCTCGAGCGGCAGGGCCGCGACGCGATCGACTATCTCTCCGACCGGTACTGCCACGACCTCCTGACCTGGTACCACCTCGCGTGGATGGGCGAGACGGTCAAGCGCGAATCCGAGCTGGTGATCCGCCTGATGGCCGCCGGCCACGCGTTCACCGCGGCCGACCGGCGCGCGCTCCTCGCGCTCGTCGGCGAGATCGTCTCCGGCACGATCGCGCGCTATGCGCGGCTCGCCGCCGACGGCCGGATCGAGCTCTCGACGACGCCGCACTGCCATCCGCTCGCCCCGCTGCTCATCGATTTCCGCTCGGCGCGCGAGGCGCGGCCCGCGACGGAGCTGCCGGCGAGCGGCGTCTACCCGGGTGGCATCGATCGCGTGCGGGCGCAGATCGACGCCGCGCTCGCGAGCCACGCGCGGCGATTCGGCGCGGCGCCGGCGGGCGTCTGGCCCGCCGAAGGCGCGATCTCGGAACCGCTCGCCCGCCTCCTCGCCGAGCGGGGCTGCCGCTGGACGGCGTCGAGCGAAAGCGTGCTCGGGCACTCGCTCGCCGCCGGCGGCGGGCCCGTTCCCGGCCGGCAGCACGATCGCGCCTGGCGGATCGGGGGCACCGGGCTCGCGTGCTTCTTCCGCGACGACCGGCTGTCCGATCTCATCGGGTTCGAGTACGCGAAGTGGCACGGGGACGAGGCGGCCGCGCACTTCGTCGGCGAGCTCGAGGCGATCGCGGCGCGCGCGACGCCGGGCGACGCGCCGGTCGTCAGCGTGATCCTCGACGGCGAGAACTGCTGGGAGTTCTACCCGTACAACGGCTTCTACTTCCTCGACTCGCTCTACGCGCAGCTGGCGGCGCACCCGTTCCTGCGCACGAGCACGTTCACCGGCGCGCTCCGGCCATCGGCGCCGGAGCTGCCGCGCCTCGTCGCCGGCAGCTGGGTGTACGGCGACTTCACGACCTGGATCGGCTCGCCGGAGAAGAACCGCGCGTGGGACCTGCTCGTCGCGGCCAAGAAGGCGGTCGATCTCGCGGTGTCGGGCGGACGGCTGACCGACGCCGAGCGCGCCGCCGCCGAGCGCCAGCTCGCGGACTGCGAGGGCTCCGACTGGTTCTGGTGGATGGGCGACTACAACCCGGCGTTCGCGGTCGCGACCTTCGACCGCCTGTACCGCGCGAACCTCGCGTTCCTCTATCGCCTCCTCAAGCTGCCCGTCCCGGCGTCGCTCGCCGACCCGATCAGCCGCGGCACCGGGCATCCCGAGCTCGGCGGCACGATGCGCCGCGCCTCGGAGCATTCGCCGGCGTGAAGACGGCGCTCCTGTTCGGCGTTCACGCGCACCAGCCCGCCGGGAATTTCCCGGAGGTGCTCGAGCAGGCGCACGCGCTCTCGTACCGGCCGTTTCTCGAAACGCTCTACCGCTTCCCGGACTTCCGCTTCGCGGCGCACTTCAGCGGCCCGCTGCTCGACTACCTCCTCGAGCGCTACCCGCGCGACATGCTGCTCCTGCGCGAGATGGTGGCGCGGGGCCAGGTGGAGCTCTTCGGCGGCGGCGACACCGAGCCGGTGCTCGCCGCGATCCCGCACCGGGACCGCGTTGCGCAGCTCGCCGCGCTCGCCGAGAAGGTGGAGCGGGTCCTCGGCGCGGGTCCGACCGGCGCGTGGCTCACCGAACGGGTGTGGGAGTCGGTCGTCGTGCCGGCGCTCGTCGAGAGCGGCATCCGCTACGTCACGGTCGACGACTACCACTTTCTCTGCGCCGGGAAGCACCTGGCGGAGCTCGACGGCTACTTCACCACCGAGGAAGGCGGGGCGCGGATCGACCTCTACCCGATCTCCGAGGCGCTGCGGTACCGGATCCCGTTCGCCCCCGCGGCCGACGCGGTCGCGTTCATCGCGGAGCAGCGTGGCGCCACGGTCTACTTCGACGACATCGAGAAGTTCGGCATCTGGCCCGAGACCCACGAGTGGGTATACGGCAAGGGATGGCTGGAGCAGTTCGTGCGCGGCGTGCTGGCGTCGGACCGGATCGAGACGCTCACCTTTCGCGAGCACCGCGCGCGCGCGGCGAGCCGCGGCATCGTCTATCTGCCCACCACGTCGTACATCGAGATGAACGAGTGGACCCTGCCGGCGGCCGCGGCGCACGCCTACTCGGCGCTCGTCGCGCGCGAGAAGGAGGCGGACAGGTACGAGGCGGAGAAGCCGTTCCTCCGCGGCGGGATCTGGCGCAACTTCATGTCGCGCTACCCGGAGACGAACTGGATGCACAAGCGGATGCTCCAGCTCTCCGAGCGGCTCGCCGGGCTGCCGCGCGGCACGCCGACGGACGCGCTGCGACGCCTGCTTCATCTCGGCCAGGCGAACGACGCCTACTGGCACGGACTCTTCGGCGGCCTCTACCTGCCGCACCTGCGGCGCGCGGTGTACGGCGCGCTCGTCGAGCTCGAGGCGCGCCTCGATGCGATCGCGCCGCGGCCGGCGCGGGTACGCGCCGACCTCGACGGGGACGGCGTGGACGAGCTCTTCATCCAGAACGGCGAGCTGCAGGCGGTCGTGAAGCTCGACGGCTCGGCGTCGCTGATCGAGCTCGACGCCTACGCGCTCGCGCAGAACTTCGGCGACACGCTGCGCCGCCACGCGGAGCACTATCACCGCACCGCCCTGGACGCGCAGCGCTCGGCAGCACGACGGGCCCGGGATCGCCTCGGCGCACGACCGGGTGCGGTTCAAGCATCCCGTCGCGGCCGAGGACCTCGTGCCCGAGGCCCACGGCCGAACGATCTTCCGCGACTCGTGGATGGACGCCGCGGGAAACGCGCAGCCGCTCGAAGGCTACGCGCTCGCACCCTACGGTTCGCTCGAACACGCGGCGAGCTTCATTGGCACGTGCGACGGCGGGCGCGTCGAGAAGCTCGTCCTCGTCCAGGGCAGCCGGGTGACGGTCACCTGGTTCATCGAGGCCGGATCGGCCGGAACGTTCCGCACCGAGCTGAACCTCGCGCTGCCGAGCTGCGACGGCCCCGCCGGCCGCTACGTCGTGGGGGGGACGATCCAGGGCGGCTTCGGTCAGCCCGTCGACGCCGCAGCGGTGACCGAGCTGGTCCTCGACGACCAGTTCATGGGCGGCGCGGTCGCGCTGCTGTGCAGCTCGCCGGCGGGCGTGCGCGCGCGGCCGCACCTCACGGTGTCGCAGTCGGAGGACGGCTTCGAGAAGATCATGCAGTGCGCGACCGTGACGCTCGACCTGGCCGCTTGCCGCGGGGCGGCACGAGCTGTCGGTGGCGCTGAGGATCACCCGCCACGCCTGAGCGGCGCGCGCTTCAGGCGGCGGTGAGCCCTTGCGCGCCCTGCCGGCGCGCACCGAGCCCTTCGGCGACCGGGCTCAAGCCGAAGTCGCTCCGGAGGTAGAGAATGACGCCCGAGATGAGCGAAGCGCTGCCCGCCGTCTATCTCGCCCGGCACGGCGAGACCGCGTGGAGCGCTTCCGGCCAGCACACCGGCCTGACCGACCTGCCGTTGACCGAGCAGGGCGAGCGGAACGCGCGCCGGCTCGGCGAGCGGCTCGCGGGAATGCGGTTCGCGAGCGTGCTCACCAGCCCGTTGCAGCGCGCGGCGCGGACGTGCGAGCTCGCGGGCTTCGGCGCCGTCGCCGCGGTCGATCGCGACCTGGTGGAGTGGAACTACGGCGAGTACGAAGGCCGGCGCACCCGGGACATCCGCGCCGCGCGCCCGGGCTGGGAGCTGTTTCGCGACGGCTGCCCGGGCGGCGAGTCGCCGCTCGAGGTCGGTGCCCGGGCCGATCGCGTCGTCGCGCGCCTCCGCGCGGTCCGCGGCGACGTGCTCGTTTTCTCCAGCGGCCATTTCCTGCGCGTCCTCGCCGCGCGCTGGCTCGGGCTCGAGCCGGCGGCCGGGCGCTACTTCCTGCTGGGCACCGCCAGCCTGAGCGCACTCGGCTACGAGCACGACGCGTCGGAGCCGGTCATCCGGTTGTGGGACGATACGCGTCACGTCGCGGCGTGAAGGCGCACCACCGATGACAGCCGACGCAACCGTGTTCCTCGTCGACGTCGACAACACGCTGCTCGACAACGACCACATCCAGGACGACATCCGGCGCCACCTCGAGCGCGAGTACGGCCCGGCGTGCCGCGACCGCTACTGGTCGATCCTCGAGCAGCTGATGGACGAGCTCGGCTACCGCGACTACCTCGGCGCGCTGCAGCGCTACCGGGTCGAGCATCCGCTCGACATCGACCTTCTCGCGATGTCGTCGTTCCTGGTGGACTATCCTTTCGCCGACCGCCTGTATCCCGGGGCGCTCGCCGTGCTCGAGCGGCTCGGGCGTTGGGGGCGGACGGTGATCCTCTCCGACGGCGACGTGGTCTTCCAGCCGCGGAAGGTCGAGCGCTCCGGCATCGCCGCGGCGGTCGGCGGACGCGTGCTCATCTACATCCACAAGGAGCGCGCGCTCGACGACGTCGAGCGGCGCTTCCCGGCCCGGCGCTACGTCCTGGTGGACGACAAGCCGCGCATCCTCGCCGCGGTGAAGAAGGCCTGGGGCGCGCGGGTGACGACGGTCCTGCCGCGACAGGGGCAGTATGCGCACGACGCCGCCGCGCTCGCCGCCAATCCGGCGCCGGACCTGGCGATCGAGCGGATCGGCGACCTGGGAGCTTACGACCTGCCCGCGCTCGCCGCGGGCGACCAACCGAAGGTGACATCATGAAAGCCACGCAGAAGCTGCACGAGCTCGGCCAGAGCCTCTGGCTCGACAACATCACCCGCGACCTGCTGACCTCCGGCACGCTCAAGCGCTACATCGACGAGCTTGCCGTGACCGGTCTCACGTCGAACCCGACGATCTTCGACCACGCGATCAAGGCGAGCGCGGCCTACGACGGCGCGATCCGCCAGAAGCTGAAGGCGGGCCGGTCGGGCGAGCAGCTGTTCTTCGACCTCGCGCTCGAGGACATCACCCAGGCGGCCGATCTCTTCCGCCCGGTGCACGAGCGGACCTGCGGCGTCGACGGCTTCGTGTCGCTCGAGGTGTCGCCGCTGCTCGCCTACGACACGCAGACCACGATCGCCGTCGCCAAGGACCTGCACGCGCGCGCCGGGCGCCGCAACCTCTTCATCAAGATCCCCGGCACCAAGGAGGGGCTGCCCGCGATCGAGGAGGCGACCTTCGCCGGCGTGCCGGTGAACGTCACGCTGCTCTTCTCGCGCGAGCACTACCTCGCCGCGGCCGAGGCGCGGCTGCGGGGCATCGAGCGGCGCATCGCCGCGGGGCTCGCGCCGGACGTCATGTCGGTGGCCTCGGTCTTCATCAGCCGGTGGGACGTCGCGGTGGCGGGCAAGGTGCCGCCCGCGCTCGTGAACACGCTCGGCATCGCCATCGCCAAGCGCTGCTACAAGGCGTACTGCGAGTTCATCGCTTCGCCGCGGCACCGGCGGGTGCTCAACGAGGGCGCGCGGCCGCAGCGGCTGCTGCTCGCGAGCACCGGCACCAAGGACCCGAAGGCGTCCGACGTCCTCTACGTCAAGGCGCTCGCCGCCCCGCTCACGGTGAACACGATGCCGGAGGGCACGCTGAAGGCGTTCGCCGATCACGGCGAGGTCGGCGAGATCATGCCGGCCGACGGCGGCGACTGCGAAGCGGTCATCGCCGCGCACGCCAAGGCGGGGATCGACGTCGACGCGCTCGCCGCGCAGCTGCAGGAGGAGGGCGCGAAGGCGTTCGTCAAGTCGTGGCAGGAGCTGATGGCGGTGATCGCCTCGAAGAGCGCGGCGCTCGAGAAGGCGACTGACCTGCCGCGAATGAGGGTATTGGTGATCGACGTGGGCGGGACCCACGTGAAGATCCTCGTCACCGGCGAGAAGGTGCACCGCGAGTTCGCGTCCGGCCCGACGTTGACGGCGCGTCAGATGGTGTCGCGGGTCAAGCGCCTCGCCCGCGGCTGGAAGTACGACGCCGTGTCGATCGGCTATCCGGGACCGGTCCTGCGCAACCGGCCGATCGCCGAGCCGCACAACCTCGGACGCGGCTGGATGGGCTTCGACTTCGCCAGGGCGTTCGGGCGCCCGACCAAGGTGGTGAACGACGCGGCGATGCAGGCGCTCGGCGGGTACCGGCGCGGGAAGATGCTCTTCCTCGGACTCGGCACCGGGCTCGGGTCGACGCTGATCGTCGACGGCATCGTCGAGCCGATGGAGCTCGGCCATCTTCCCTACCGCAAGCGGACCTTCGAGGACTACGTGGGGATCCGCGGCCTGGCGCGGCTGGGGAAGAAGAAGTGGCGGCGCGCGGTGTTCGACGTCGTCGAGCGCCTCACCGCCGCGCTCGAGCCGGACGAGGTGGTGCTCGGCGGCGGCAACGTGAAGAAGCTCAAGACGCTGCCGCCCGGTTGCCGCGAAGGCGACAACGCCAACGCGTTCGAGGGCGGCTTCCGCCTGTGGGGCAGTGCGCGCAAAGCGAAGGGAAAGCGAGGATGAGCGCAGTAATCCAGCCAGTGACCGCCCGCCCGGCGTGGAAGGCGCTGCAGGCGCACTACGCGACGATGCACGGCGTGCACCTGCGGCGCCTCTTCGCCGACGATCCCGGGCGCGGCGAACGCCTGACCGCCGAGGCGGCCGGGATCTACCTCGACTACTCCAAGAACCGGGTCACCGACGAGACCCTGAAGCTCCTCGTACAGCTCGCCGAGGAATCCGGGCTGCGGGCCCGAATCGACGCGATGTTCCGCGGCGAGAAGATCAACGTCTCGGAGAACCGCGCCGTCCTGCACGTCGCCCTGCGCGCCCCGAAGGGCGCCTCGATCGTCGTCGACGGCGAGAACGTCGTCCCCGGCGTGCACGCCGTCCTCGACCGCATGGCCGACTTCTCGGACCGCGTGCGCAGCGGCGCCTGGAAGGGTCATACGGGCAAGCGCATCCGCAGCGTGGTCAACATCGGCATCGGCGGCTCCGACCTCGGGCCGGTGATGGCGTACGAGGCGCTGAAGGCGTACAGCACCCGCGACATGACGTTCCGCTTCGTCTCCAACGTCGACGCCACCGACTTCGCCGAGGCGACGCGGGACCTCGAGCCGGCCACCACGCTCTTCATCGTCTCCTCGAAGACGTTCACCACGCTCGAGACCATGACCAACGCGCACACCGCGCGGGCGTGGTCGCTCGCCGGCCTCGGCGGCAAGGAGAAGGCGGTCGCGAGGCACTTCGTCGCGGTCTCGACGAACGCCGAGGGCGTGGCGAAGTTCGGCATCGACACCGCCAACATGTTCGGCTTCTGGGACTGGGTCGGCGGCCGCTATTCCATGGATTCGGCGATCGGCCTGTCGACGATGCTCGCGATCGGCCCGGAGAGCTTCCGCGCGATGCTCGGCGGGTTCCACGAGGTGGACGAGCACTTCCGCACCGCGCCGTTCGCGCGCAACCTGCCGGTGCTGATGGGCCTGCTCGCCGTCTGGTACAACGATTTCTTCGGCGCGCAGACGGTCGCGGTCCTGCCGTACGAGCAGTACCTGAAGCGCTTCCCCGCCTACCTGCAGCAGCTGACGATGGAGAGCAACGGCAAGCACGTGACCCTCGACGGGAAGCCGGTCGCCTGCGCCACCGGCCCGGTCTACTGGGGCGAGCCGGGAACGAACGGCCAGCACTCGTTCTACCAGCTCATTCACCAGGGCACGCGGCTCGTCCCGTGCGACTTCATCGGCTTCGGCCAGCCGCTCAATCCGCTCGGCGAGCACCACGACATGCTCCTTGCGAACGTGTTCGCGCAGGGCGAGGCGCTCGCGTTCGGCAAGACGCCGGAGGAGGTCCGCGCGGAGGGCTCGCCCGACTGGCTCGTGCCGCACCGCACGTTCGAGGGGAACCGGCCGTCCAACACGCTGCTCCTCGAGCGGCTGACCCCGGCGGCGCTCGGCAAGCTGGTGGCGCTCTACGAGCACAGCGTGTTCACGCAGGGCGCGATCTGGCACATCGACTCGTTCGACCAGTGGGGGGTCGAGCTCGGCAAGGTGCTCGCGCAGCGCATCATCCCCGAGCTCACCGGCGAAACCGAGCCCGCGCTGAAGCACGACGGCTCGACGAACGCGCTCATCCGCCGCTACCGGAAGCTGAAGAGGGCTTGAGGCGTGAGCGCAGTCAAGCTCGCCCCGTCGATCCTCGCCGCGGACTTCGCGCGGCTCGGCGAGCAGGTCGCGGAGGCCGAGAGCGCGGGCGCCGATCGGATCCATGTCGACGTGATGGACGGCCACTTCGTGCCCAACATCACCATCGGTCCGGTCGTCGTCCGCAGCCTGCGGCCGGTGACGCGGCTCCCGATCGAGACGCATCTCATGATCTCCGACCCGGACAAGTACCTCGAGGCCTTCGCCGCGGCCGGGTCGGACGCCTTCCTCGTCCACTGGGAGGGCAACAACGATCTGCACCGCACCGTGCAGCGCGGGAAGGCGCTCGGCAAGCGCGTCGGCGTGGTGATCAATCCTGCCACGCCGGCGGAAGTGCTGGAGGAGATCCTGCCGGATGTCGACCAGGTGCTGGTCATGACGGTCGACCCGGGCTTCGGGCACCAGCACTTCATCGCGACGACGCTGCCGAAGATCCGGCGCGTGCGCGAGATGATCGACCGCCTCAAGCCCGGTTGCGATCTCGAGGTCGACGGCGGAATCGATCCGACCACCGCGCCGCGCGTGGTCGAGGCGGGCGCGAACGTGCTCGTCGCGGGATCCGCCGTCTTCGGCGCGGCCGACGGCATCGCGGCCGCAATGCAGCGGCTGCGCGCGGCCGCGTAGCTCAACCGACGGTTCAAACAGGAGTCGATGATGCAACTCGGAATGATCGGCCTCGGCCGCATGGGCTCGAACATGGTGCGGCGGCTCATCCAGGGCGGCCACGACTGCGTGGTGTTCGACGTGTCGCCTAAGGCGGTGGAGGCGCTCGCGAAGGAGAAGGCGACCGCCTCGTCCTCGTTCCAGGACTTCGTGAAGAAGCTCGCCAAGCCGCGCGCGGTGTGGCTGATGGTGCCGGCGGCGGTCGTGGACAAGACGATCGCCGACCTGCTGCCGCTCCTGGAAGCAGGCGACATCCTGATCGACGGCGGCAACTCGTATTACGTCGACGACCTCCGACGTGCGAAAACGCTCGCCCCCAAGGGCATTCACTACGTCGATGTCGGGACGAGCGGCGGCGTGTGGGGCCTCGAGCGCGGCTTTTGCATGATGATCGGCGGCGAGGAGGCGGTGGTGAAGCATCTCGACCCGATCTTCGCGCGGCTCGCCCCGGGCATCGGCAGCGTCGAGCGCACGCCCGGGCGCGAGAAGATGAAGGGCACGGCAGAGCAGGGCTACCTGCACTGCGGCCCGAACGGCGCCGGCCACTTCGTGAAGATGGTCCACAACGGGATCGAGTACGGGATCATGGCGGCGTACGCCGAAGGCCTCGGCATCCTGCGCGCCGCCGACGTCGGCAGGAAAACACACGACGTCGACGCGGAGACGACGCCGCTGCGCGACCCCGAGCACTACCAGTACGAACTCGACCTGCCGGACATCGCCGAGGTGTGGCGGCGCGGCAGCGTGATCGCGTCGTGGCTGCTCGACCTGACCGCCACCGCGCTCGCGAAGGATCCCGCGCTCGCGAGCTTCGCCGGCCGCGTCTCCGACTCCGGCGAAGGGCGCTGGACGATCAAGGCGGCGATCGACGAAGGCCAGCCGGCGCCGGTGCTCACCACCGCGCTGTACGAGCGCTTCAGCTCGCGCGGCGAGGCCGACTTCCAGGCGAAGATCCTGTCGGCGATGCGCTTCGAGTTCGGCGGGCACGTGGAGAAGCCCGCCGGCAAGTGACCGGGCGGGCGACACCATGAGCGAACCCCGTTCCGACGCGCTCGTCTTCTTCGGCGCCACCGGCGACCTCGCCTACAAGAAGATCTTCCCGTCGCTCGCGGCGATGCTGAAGCGCGGCCACCTCGACGTGCCGGTGATCGGCGTCGCGAAGGCCGGCTGGAACCTCGACCAGCTGAAGGCCCGTGCGCGCGACAGCCTCGAGAAGCACGGCGTGTTCGACGCCGGGGCGTTCGAGAAGCTCGCCGGCCTGCTGCGGTACGTCGACGGCGACTACGGCGACCTGGCGACGTTCCAGGCCCTGCGGAAGACACTCGGCGCCGCGCAGCGGCCGGCGCACTACCTCGCGATCCCGCCGGTCCTGTTCGGCAAGGTCGTCGAGCAGCTCGCCGCCTCGGGCTGCACCGCGGGCGCCCGGGTGGTCGTCGAAAAGCCGTTCGGCCACGACCTCGAGTCGGCGCGAAAGCTGAACGCGATCCTGCTCCGCACCTTCGACGAGGACCACATCTTCCGCATCGACCATTACCTGGGAAAGCGGCCGGTGCACAACATGGTGTTCTTCCGCTTCGCGAACGCCTTCTTCGAGTCGTTCTGGAACCGCAAGTTCGTCAGGAGCGTGCAGATCACCATGGCCGAGAGCTTCGGCATCCAGGGCCGCGGCGCCTTCTACGACCAGACCGGAACCGTGCGCGACGTGATCCAGAACCATCTGTTCCAGGTGCTCGCGAACCTCTGCATGGAGCCGCCGGCGCGGACCGACAGCGAGTCGCTGCGCGACGAGAAGGTCAAGGTGCTGAAGTCGATCCCGCCGGTCGAGCCGGAGAACCTGGTGCGCGGCCAGTTTCGCGGCTACGAGAAGGAGCCTGGTGTCGCGCCGGAGTCGAAGACGGAGACCTTCGCGGCGCTCCGCCTCGACATCGACTCGTGGCGCTGGCAGGGCGTGCCGTTCTACATCCGCGCCGGGAAGTCGCTGCCGGTGACCTGCACCGAGCTCGTGGTGCGCCTGCGCCGGGCGCCGAAGGTCTTCCCGACCCGGTCCGGCGTGCCGAACCACGTCCGCTTCCGCATCAGCCCGGACACGACCATCGCGCTCGGGGCCACGGTGATGGACGAGCAGGACCGCATGATCGGCGAGCAGATCGAGCTGCTCGCGAGCCAGCGGCCCGGCCCGGGCGAGGCGGACGCCTACGAGCGCGTGCTCGGCGACGCGATGATCGGCGACCGCTCGCTCTTTGCGCGCGAGGATTACGTGGAGGAAGCCTGGCGCATCGTCGACCCGGTGCTGAAGAGCGGCACGCCGGTGAACGAGTACGAGCCGGGCACCTGGGGGCCGCAGGAGGTAGGCGAGACCGTCACGCCGCCGGGCGGCTGGGTGAACCCGACCGTCGCAGCGTAGCGGGCGGCAGCGTGAAGATCGAAGTCCTCGCCGACGCCGATGCGGTCGCGCGGGCCGGCGCCGCCTTCGTCGCCGGCGAGGCGCGGGCGGCGGTCGCCGCCCGCGGCCGCTTCACGGTCGCGTTCAGCGGCGGCCGCACCCCATGGGTCATGCTGCGAGCGCTGGCGGGATGACCGACGTGCCGTGGAAAGACGTGCACCTCTTCCAGGTCGACGAGCGCATCGCGCCGGCCGGCGACGCCGACCGCAACCTGACGCACCTCGCCGAGAGCCTGCTCGATCGCGCGCCGCTCGCCGCCGGAGCAGGATGCACGCGATGCCGGTCGAGGTTTCCGGACCCCGCGCTCGGCGGCCGCGCGCTACGCCGCGACGCTCCGCGACATCGCCGGTGCGCCGCCCGTGCTCGACCTCGTCCACCTCGGGTTGGGTACCGACGGGCACACCGCATCGCTCGTGCCGGGCGATCGCGGTGCTCGCGGTCACCGACGCGGACGTCGCGGTGACCGGCGTGTACCAGGGCCGGCGCCGCATGACCCTGACCTATCCGGCGATCGATCGCGCCCGGCGCATCCTGTGGCTGGTGACCGGCGCCGAGAAGGCGGACGATGCTCGCGCGTCTGCGAGGGCGCGATCCCGGCATCCCGGCCGGACGCGTGCGCCAGGAGAACGCGCTCGTGCTCGCGGATCGCGCCGCGGCGGGGACGTAGGTGGACCGGATCACCGCCGCCGCGCTCGCGCACGGCCGGAGCTTTCCGCTCGGGGCGACGCCGCGGCCGGGGCGGCGTCGAACTTCAGCGTGTTCGCCAAGCACGCCACGGCGCTCGAGCTCCTCCTCTTCGACCGCGCGGACGATGCGCGGCCGGCGCGCGTGATCGAGCTCGACCCGCGCGCGCAGCGTACGTACCACTACTGGCACGCGTTCGTCCCGGACGTCGGGCCGGGCCAGCTCTACGCGTACCGCGCGCACGGTCCGTTCGCGCCGGAGCAAGGGGCTGCGCTTCGACGGCGCCAAGGTGCTGCTCGACCCGTACGGGAAGGCGATCGCGCGGCCGGCCGGCTGGAGCCGCGCGGCGGCGTGCCGGCCCGGCGACAACGCGGCCACCGCGCTGAAGAGCGTCGTCGTCGACCCCGGCGCGTACGACTGGGAGGGCGACGAGGCGCCGCGCCGGCCGTTCGCGAAGACGGTCGTCTACGAGCTGCACGTCGCCGGGTTCACGCGCCATCCCGGCTCGGGGGTCGCGCCGGCGCGGCGCGGGACGTACGCCGGGCTCATCGAGAAGATCCCGTATCTCGCGGACCTGGGCGTCACCGCGGTCGAGCTGCTGCCGGTGTTCGCGTTCGACGAGCAGGCCGCGCCGCCGGGCCGCGTGAACTACTGGGGCTACCAGCCGGTCTCGTTCTTCGCGCCGCATCCCGCTTACAGCGCCGCGCGCCGATCCGACCGGGCGTGCTCGACGAGTTCCGCGACATGGTGAAGGCGCTGCACCGCGCCGGGATCGAGGTGATCCTCGACGTCGTCTACAACCACACCGCCGAAGGCGGCGCCGACGGGCCGACGCTCTCGTTCCGCGGGCTCGCCAACGACACCTACTACATCCTCGGCGACAACCGCGCCGAGTACGCCGACTACACCGGCTGCGGCAACACGCTCGACGCGAACGAGTCGATCGTCCGGCGCCTGATCCTCGACAGCCTCCGCTACTGGGTGCGCGAGATGCACGTCGACGGCTTCCGCTTCGACCTCGCCTCGATCCTCGCGCGCGACGGCGAGGGCCGCCCGATGGCCGCGCCGCCGGTGCTGTGGGACATCGAGTCGGACCCGGTGCTCGCGAACGTCAAGCTGATCGCGGAAGCCTGGGACGCGGCCGGCCTCTACCAGGTCGGGAGCTTCGCCGGCGAGAGCTGGAAGGAATGGAACGGCAGGTTCCGCGACGACGTGCGCAGCTTCCTCAAGGGCGACGACCGGACGGTCGGCGCGCTCGCCTGCCGGCTGATCGGCAGCCCGGACGTGTACGAGCACGAGCGCCGCGAGCCCGAGCAGAGCGTCAACTTCGTCACCTGCCACGACGGCTTCACGCTGAACGACCTCGTCTCCTACAACGTCAAGCACAACGAGGCGAACGGGGAGGGGAATCGCGACGGCACCGACGACAACCGCAGCTGGAACTGCGGCGTCGAGGGCCCGACCGACGATCCGGCGGTCGAGCGGCTGCGCAACCGCCAGGTGAAGAACTTCCTCACGCTCACCCTGCTTTCGGTGGGCACGCCGATGCTGCTCGCGGGCGACGAGGTCGCGCCGCACCCAGGGCGGCAACAACAACGCCTACTGCCAGGACGACGAGACGTCGTGGTTCGACTGGTCGCTCGTCGCGCGCCACGCCGACGTCCACCGCTTCGCGCGCGAGCTGATCGAGCTGCGCACGACCCGCAAGCTGCCGGCCGAGCGGTTCGACATGTCGCTCGCCGAGCTCCTCAGCCGGCAGCCGGTCGAGTGGCACGGCGTCCGGCTGAACGCGCCGGACTGGAGCGACCACTCCCACTCGCTCGCCGCCACGAGCCGCCTGCTCTCGCACCGCTTCGTGCTGCACGTGATGATCAACGCGTACTGGGAGCCGCTCGAGTTCGACATCCCGCTCCCGGACCCGCGCGGCGGGCCGTGGCGGCGCATCATCGACACCGCGCTGGATTCGCCCGAGGACATCTGCGAGTGGGCCGACGCGAGCGTGGTGCGGGCGGCGACGTACGCGGTCGAGCCGCGCTCGATCGTGCTGCTGCTCGCGCGGCTGTCCTGAAAGGAACGTCCATGACCGAAGCGCAAACCGCCCAGCTCGCGATCAACACCATCCGCACGCTGTCGATCGACGCGGTGCAGGCGGCCAACTCCGGCCATCCCGGCACGCCGATGGCGCTCGCGCCGCTCGTCTACACGATCTGGAACCGGGTCATGCGGTTCGACCCGCAGGACCCGATCTGGCCGAACCGCGACCGGTTCGTGCTCTCGAACGGCCATGCGTCGATGCTGCTGTGGTCGATCCTGTATCTGACCGGCGTCCAGGCGGTGAACGCCGATTACGAGACGGTCGGCAAGCCCGCGGTCACGCTCGACGACATCCGCCGCTTCCGCCAGCTCGGGAGCCACGCGCCCGGGCATCCCGAGTACCACCTGGTGTCGGGCGTCGAGACGACCACCGGTCCGCTCGGACAGGGCATCGCGACCAGCGTCGGCATGGCGATCGGCGAGAGATGGCTCGCCGCCCGCTACAACCGGCCCGGCTTCGGCGTGTTCGACTACGACGTGTACGCCATCTGCGGCGACGGCTGCCTGATGGAGGGCGTCGGGTCGGAGGCCGCGTCCCTCGCCGGTCACCTCGGTCTCGACAACCTGTGCTGGGTCTACGACAACAACCACATCACGATCGAGGGCAGCACGCAGCTCGCGTTCACCGAGGACGTCGCGGCGCGCTTCATGGGCTACGGCTGGAACGTGCTGCGGGTCGGCGACGCGAACGACCTCGACCTCATCGGGCACGCGCTCGGCGTCTTCCGGCAGACGAAGGGCCGGCCGACGCTCGTCATCCTCGACAGTCACATCGGCTACGGGTCGCCGCACCGCCACGACACCGCCGCCGCGCACGGCGAGCCGCTCGGCGAGGAGGAGGTGAGGCTCACGAAGCGCGCCTACGGCTGGCCGGAGGACGCGAAGTTCCTGGTGCCCGACGGCGTGCGCGAACATTTCGCGGCCGGGATCGGCGCGCGCGGGGCCGCCGCGCGGCGCGCGTGGACCGATCTCTTCGCCGGGTATCGCGCGCAGCATCCCGGGCTCGCCGCCGAGATCGACCAGATGCAGAAGCGCGAGCTGCCGGCCGGCTGGGACCGGAATCTCCCGGTGTTTCCGGCCGACCCGAAGGGCATCGCGGGGCGCGACGCCTCGGGCCAGGTCCTGAACGTGCTCGCGCAGAACGTGCCGTGGCTGCTCGGCGGCTCGGCCGACCTCGGGCCGTCCAACAAGACGACGCTCAAGTACGAGGGCGCCGGCGACGTCCAGGCCGCCACGCCCGGCGGCAAGAACCTGCACTTCGGCATCCGCGAGCACGCGATGGGCGCCATCGTGAACGGGCATGTCGCTGTCGAAGCTGCGGCCGTTCGGCGCGACGTTCTTCATCTTCAGCGACTACGCGCGGCCGGCGATCCGGCTGTCGGCGCTGATGGAGCTGCCGACGGTGTTCGTCTTCACGCACGACGCGATGGGCGACGGCGAGGACGGCCCGACGCACCAGCCGATCGAGCAGCTCGCGTCGCTCCGCGCCGTTCCCGGGCTCACGCTGCTGCGGCCGGGCGACGCGAACGAGGTGGTCGAGGCGTACCGCTACATCATGCAGCTGCGCCACCGTCCGGCGGTGCTGGTGCTGTCGCGCCAGCCGCTGCCCACGCTCGATCGGAAGAAGTACGCGCCGGCGGCCGGCGTGGCGCGCGGCGCCTACGTGCTGGCCGATCCGCCCGGCGGTAATCCCGAGGTGATCCTGATCGCCACCGGCAGCGAGGTGAGCCTCGCCGCGCAGGCACACGAGCAGCTCGTCGCGGCGGGCATCCGCTCGCGCGTCGTGTCGATGCCGTCGTGGGACATCTTCGAGCGCGAGCCGCAGGCCTATCGCGAGAGCGTGCTGCCGCCGAAGGTGACCGCGCGCGTCGCGATCGAGCAGGCCTCGACGTTCGGCTGGGAGCGCTACGTCGGGCCGACCGGAAGCGTGATCGGCATGCACACCTTCGGCGCGTCGGCGCCGCTCAAGGCGCTGCAGCAGGAGTTCGGGTTCACCGCGGAGAAGGTCGTGGCCGCGGCGAAGGCGCAGCTCGAGCGACGGTAGAAGGGCGGCGCCGTGGGCGCCGCCCGTGAGCACGCCCCCGCCGCGCTACCGCCGGAAGAACCCGCCGCCGCCGAACCGTCCGGCGAAGCGGCCGCCGCCGCTGAACCGGTTGCCGCCGTCGGCGAAGTGGCCCTCGCCGAATCGCTCGCCGGATCCGTCCCCGCCGCCCTCGCGCCACTGGTTGAATTGGCTCTGCCGCTGGTCGCCCTGGGTCCGCGCGATGCGGTCCTGGTCGAGCTGTTGCCCCTCGCTGTTCGCGAACCGCTGCTGCGAGCTGCCGCCCTGTGCGCCACCCGGTGACTGGCTCGCCGCCCGGTTCGCCGACTGCGAGCCGGGCGCGTTGCCGCTCGCGGGCGCGTTCTGCGACGGCCGTGTCACCGAATTCCACGACCCGTCGTCGTACTTCTGCCAGCCGTCCGAGGTGTGGCGATAGACGTTGCCGTCCGCACCGGCGTAGACGTTGCCCCCCGCCCCCTTCACGACGCCGGCGCTGTTGCCGCCGGCGCCCTTGACGCCGGCGCCTTCCGCGCCGCTCGTCGAGCGGAACCCGCCGGCGGACCCTTGCGCACCCGATTGGCTCCGCGTGTCGACCGTCTGGTTCGGCCCGCTGACCTGGCTCGAGCCCCAGCGGCCGTACTGGTTGTAGTTCTGGTTGGTCGAGCCCGACACGCCGGTGCGCGCGTTGTACCAGCTCGCGTTCGTCGCGCCGGTGCCGCCGCCCCACGACGCGCTGCCGTGCGCGTAGCTGCCGGTCGACGGGTTGTACGCCGACCACGCGCCGGCGCCGCCGTTCGGGCCGTACACCGCTGCGCCGTGCGCCCACGCGCCGGTCGCCGGGTTGTACGCGGTGCCGGCAGTGACCGCGCCGCCGTACGGCCCGTAGACCGTGCCGCCGCGTGCCCACACGCCCGTGGCGGAGTTGTAGTAGACGGCGCCCGAGAAGGAGTACGGGTAGGGATAGAACACCGGGATCGGGGCCAGGAAGACGTACGGCGGGTAGTACCAGCCGGTGCCGTACACGACCACTCCGGCGCTCACGTATCCCATCGTGTAGCCGGCGGTGTAGCCGTACGTCACGGTCGTCGTCGTCGAGCCGTACACGCGGACGTAGGTGACGTAGTAGAGCGGGTTGCTCGCCGGGATCGTGTAGATCACCTCCGGCACGCTGTCGGCGAGGATCCATACGCCGGTGGGGGAGGTCGCGGTGAACCACGCACCCTGCCAGCACGAGTAGTAGACGTTGCCGACGCGGATGACGTCGTGGGGCGTGTTCACGGCGTAGAACATCGTGGTACCCACGATCGGCTGGAACTGCGGCGGGCCGCTGTAGACCACCTCGAGCTTCGCGGCGGTCCGGCTGAGCGTTCCCTGCTGCGGAATCTGCGCCTGGATCAGCGCTTCCTGCGCCTGCGGCGTGCCGGGGACCGACACCAGCA
Source organism: uncultured beta proteobacterium (assembly GCA_963827555.1). Lineage (GTDB taxonomy): Bacteria > Pseudomonadota > Gammaproteobacteria > Burkholderiales > SG8-39 > DATEDA01. Next base: position 1,469 of record CAWHBL010000012.1, on the reverse strand, counting down.
CCGAGCCGCGCGGCCCGCTCGGCGGGATCTGCGCGAAGCCCGGCGGCAGGCTCGCCGTCGCGAACGTCCACGGTCCGTCGAGCGAGGGCGCGGAGAACCAGCGGCCGGACACGAGGTAGTACCAGGTGCCGCTGGACGAATCCTGGAAGAGGTCCGCCGCCGTGTTGGAGACGTAACTCAAGCCGGTGCCGGATGCCCTGCAGGCTCGGCCGGCCGATCGTGACGATGGTCTCCGCCGGCACGGTCGACACGAAGATCGTCGGCGCGTCGGCTGCGCGATCGTGCGACCGGGGATCTGCGCGCGCACCTTCGCGAAGTTGGCGTCGCTCGGGATCGTGTAGAAGACGCCCGGCAGCCGCGCCGCCGGCGCCCACGGCCCACGGTACGCGGGCGCCGCGAGCCACGCGCCGTTGTTCAGCAGGTACCACGTGCTGCCGTAGAAGAACACGTCCCAGTTGGTGTTGACCGCGACCTGGATCGTCGTGTCGCCGACCGGCGAGAGCACCGGCTCGCCGTCGAACACGACGAGGCTGGCCGGCCGCTCGCTGCGGAAGATGACCGGCGGGTCGTTCTTCATCGCCGGCGGGGCGGGCGGCGCGCCCCCCTGCTGGCGCAGGCCGAGCAGGACGGAATCGAGCGGCACCTGCTTGTTGCCGAGGTTGCCGAGGCCGGCGGTGATCGCGTTCCCGAACTGCACCGCGCGGTTCGTGTCGAGGGTCGGGAACTGGGTCGAGACCAGCTTCGGGTTCGTCAGCGTGACGTAGCGCGTGTCGAGGTCGGTCCGCGTGTCGAACGCGACCTGGATCGTGCCGAGGGTCGGGGTCTTCGCGCCCGTGGGCGTGACGGCGATCGCCATGCGGGCGTTGAGCGTGCCGCGGTCCGGCCACGAGATGACCTGCGGCTGGTAGACGAGCGCGCTGCCGTTGTCGCCGGTGAACGTGTGCGGCCAGGTCGCGGCGACCGGCGTCGATGCGGCCGTGCCGCCGGACGTCGGGCGGCGGGCCGCCGCCGCGTCGCCGGCCCGTCCGCCGCCGCTCGCCGCCTGGAGCGCCTGCCGGCAGCCGGCCGACACGCTCGCGGCGTTCCGCCCCAGGCACTGTAGAGCAGGCGCCCCGGTCGGCACGCCGGAGCAGTACGACATGTAGTCGCCCCGGCACATCTGCCAGATCGCGTTCGACTGCGCCGCCGTGGGCTGCTGCGCGACGGCGATGCCGTTCAACGTGCAGAGGCCGAGTGCGAGGAAAGTCCTTTCGAGGCCGCCAGTCGATTCGCGATCCCCATCTTCCGCCTCCTTGCGCTGCTACGCCATAGTCAGTCTACCTTCGCGCCGGACGCCTTCACGATCGCGCCCCAGCGCTGGTACTCGTCCTTCAGGAACGCGCGGAAATCCGCGGGCCCCGCATAACGCTGGATCGCACCGAGCGCCGCGTACTTCTCCCCGACCTCCGGCGACTGCACGATCTTCGCGA
>CAWHBL010000011.1:0-33543 GCA_963827555.1 uncultured beta proteobacterium | reverse complement strand
GCATCATCGGGGTGTGGGCGTCGAGCGGCTTGTTCACTGGCGTCCGACGCGCGGATGGGACGCTCGTCGCGCTCGCGCCGCCATTGTATTCGGTGGCACGCCGCGGGTGGACAGCCGCGCGCGCCGGCGGCACCATACGCGTCGAACCGAGAGGATCGGAACCATGGGCGCAAGCGAGCGAGTCAACCCGGGAGCCTGGAAGCGCGATTCCTTCGCGGGCGTCGCCGACTACGCGGTCGACCTGACCGGGCGCGATCGGGGGGAGATCCTCGCCGCGCTGGCGGCGCTGCAGGGCGACGGCCGCCTCGCGCCGGCGCACGCGCTCGCGCGCGCCGATTTCCCGTTCGGCGCGCTCGGCGAGCGGCTGCGCGGCGCGTACGCGGACGTGCGCTCGGGGCGCGGGTTCGTGCTGCTCCGGGGACTGCCGGTCGAAGGTTTGACGGTCGACGCGTTCATCGCGGCGGTCTGGGGCGTCGGCAGCTGGTTCGGATCGCCGCTGTCGCAGAACGCTCAAGGCGAGCTGATCGGACACGTCCTCGACGCGACCGCCGAGGACGCGACGCCGCGCATGTACCGGAGCAACCTCGAGCTGCGGCTCCACACCGACTGGACGGCGATGATCACGCTCGCGTGCTGGCAGCAGGCGGCGAGCGGGGGGGCGAGCTTCCTGACCAGCGCGCTGACGGTCCACGACGAGATCGAGCGGCGTGCGCCGGAGCTGCTGGAGCCGCTCTATCGCGGCTTCCACCACCACCGCCTCGGCGAGGAGGGGCCCGGCGAGGAGCCGGTCACGCCTTACCGGATCCCGGTGTTCGCGCGCCACGGCGGGCAGATCAGCGTCCGCTACCAGCGTTCGGGAATCGCGGCGGCGCACCGCGCCCTCGGCATCGCGCTCACCGAGCAGGAGCTCGCCGCGATGGACCTCTTCGACGAGGTGGCCAAGGCGCCCGAGCATCGCCTCGCGTTCTTCCTCGAGCGCGGCGACATGCTGGTCATCAACAACTACGCCGTCATGCACGCGCGGACGAAGTTCGTCGAGCACGCCGAGCCGGAGCGGCGGCGGCACCTCGTCCGCCTTTGGCTCGACGCGGCGGACTTTCGCGACGTCCCGCGCGAAGTGCATCTCTTCGGCGTGAACGGCGTGCCGCCGCAGCCGGGGCGGAGCTGCACGTTCGATTTCAAGAAGCTGTACGGCGAAGACCCCCGCGCGACCGGGGGCATGCCCGACGCGCAGCTCGGCGAGACCGAGCTCGAGCGCGGCCGCTGACGACCACACCCAGGAGGAGGAGCATGAGAGGTCTATTTCGTGCGCTTGCGCTCGCGCTGGCGGCCGCGCTGCCCGGCGCGGCGCTGTCGCAGGCGTTTCCGGCGAAGCCGGTCCGGCTCGTGGTGCCGTTCCCGCCGGGCGGCGCGACCGACATCATCGCGCGCCTGCTCGGCCAGAAGCTGCAGGACATCTGGGGCCAGACGGTACTCATCGAGTACAAGCCGGGTGCCGGGACCGTGGTCGGTACCGATTTCGTGGCGAAGTCGCCGCCCGACGGCTACACCATGGGCGTCGTGATCACCGCGCACGTGATCAACCCGGGTTTCCGCACCGATCTGCCGTACGACACGATGAAGGATCTCTCCGGCGTCTCCATGGTGAACGTGCAGCACATTGCCCTGGTTGCTACGCCCGGACTCGAGGCGAACACCGTGCCCGAGCTGATCGCGCTGGCGAAGAGGAACCCGGGCAAGCTCACCTACGCCACGCCCGGTACCGGAACAGCGATGCACATGGCCGGTGAGCTCCTCAAGTCGCAGGCCGGCATCGACATCGTCCACGTTCCCTACAAGGGCGGTGCACCAGCCTACCCGGACGTGATCTCGGGGCGCGTTGCGCTCCAGATCGATCCGATGTCCGCGTCGATGCCGAACATCAAGGCCGGCAAGGTCAAGCTGCTAGCGATCACCAGCCCGCAGCGCGCGCCCACCGCCCCGGACGTGCCGACCGTGGCCGAGACGCTGCCCGGCTTCAGCGTGATGAGCATCTCGGGGGTCGTCGTCCCGAGCGCGACACCGCGCGAGGTGGTGCGCAAGGCAAGCACCGACATCAACCGCGCGCTGGCGGCGCCCGACCTCGTCGATCGCATGGCGCAGCTCGGTATGGAGCCGTCGGGCAACACGCCCGAGCAGTTCGACGCCTTCATCCGCGCCGAGATCGAGAAGTGGGCGAAGGTCGTGAAGTCGTCGGGCGCTAAGCTCGACTGACGCCGCCGCGCGCCGCCTGGACGAGCTGCAGCAGCGGAACGAACACCTTCGGCGAGCCGCACACGACCTGGCCGGAGTCGAGGTAGTTGGCTTCGCCCAGGTAGTCGCTGATCAGCCCGCCGGCCTCCAGGATCAGGAGGCTCCCGGCGGCCGTGTCCCACGGCGCGAGCCCGGTCTCCCAGAACCCGTCGAGCCTGCCGGCCGCCACGTACGCGAGGTCGAGCGCGGCGGCGCCGGCGCGCCGCACGCCCGCCGCGTTTTCGGTGACCGCCTTGAAGATGCGGAGGAACTCGTCGAGGTGCGCGAGCTCCTTGAACGGGAAGCCGGTGCCGATCAGCGCCTCGGCGAGGCCCGTGCGCCGCGCGACGCGGAGCCGCCGGTCGTCCAGGAACGCGCCGCGCCCGCGGCTCGCCGTGAAGAGCTCGTTCTTCGTCGGGTCGTAGATCACGGCCTGCGTGATCGTCCCGCGCTGGCGGAGCGCGATCGAGACCGCGTACTGCGGAAAGCCGTGGATGAAGTTGGTGGTGCCGTCGAGCGGATCGATGATCCAGGTGTGCTCGGAGCGGCCGGAAGCGCCCGATTCCTCCGCGAGGAACGCGTGGTCCGGGTAAGCTTTCCTGATCGTCTCGATCACCGCGTCCTCGGCGGCGCGGTCGACCTCGGTGACGAAGTCGTTCTTGCGCTTGGCGGTGACGGTGAGCCCGCCCAGGTCGCGCGCGGCGCGGTTGATGATCGCGCCGGCGCGCCGCGCCGCCTTGACCGCGGTGTGCAGCATCGGGTGGAGAACGGGCATCGGCGAAAGGAGTGGACCGGCGTGACGGGCGAAGGCGCGATTCTAGCGAATCGGGACGGCGAACCTGCCGCTCTCTCGCGCCTGCGCGTGGTGCTCGTGCGCACGACCCACCCGGGCAACATCGGCGGCGCGGCGCGCGCGATGAAGACGATGGGCCTCACCCGGCTCGTGCTGGTCGCGCCGCGCCACTTTCCCGATCCGCAGGCCGATGCGATGGCGACCGGCGCGGACGACCTGCTGGCACGGGCGCACGTGTGCGCGACCCTGGACGAGGCGCTTGCCGGGACGGAGCTTGCGATCGCGCTGACCGCACGCCGCCGCGAGCTGTCGCCGCAGGCGGTCGATGCGCGCGCGGCGGGGGAGCTGGCGATTGCGGCGGCCGCCGGGGGCGGCGAGGTCGCGTTCGTGTTCGGCACCGAGATGTCCGGCCTCGCGAACGACGAGGTGCTCAAATGCCAGCGAGTCGCGCACATCGCGACCAGCCCGGCGTACTCCTCGCTCAATCTCGCCGCGGCGGTGCAGGTCATGGCGTACGAGGCAAGAGCCGCGGCACTGGGGCCGGCGGTGGTCGCGAACGACCGTTTCGACGCCGCGAGCTTCGAGGAGATCGAGGGCTTCTACGCGCACCTGGAGCGCAACCTCGTCGGGAGCGGCTTCCTCGACCCGGCGAGCCCGCGGCGGCTGATGGAACGGCTGCGGCGGCTGTTCGGCCGGGGGCGGCTCGAGAAGGAGGAGGTGAACATCCTGCGCGGCATCCTCTCCTCCTGGGACAACGAGGGCGGCCGGTGAGGGGTTCCCCTACCGCCGGAATAGTTGATCGAAACGCTCAGGTTTCGGATAATGTGCGCCGACTCTGGGGGTTAGCCCATGTTTTCCCGCATCCGTGAAGACATCCGCAGCGTGTTCGACCGCGACCCGGCGGCCCGGTCCGCCTGGGAAGTCGTCACCTGTTACCCCGGGTTCCATGCGCTCCTGATCCACCGCTTCGCGCACACGCTGTGGCGCGCCGGCCTGCGCTGGCTGGCGCGGCTCGTGTCGCACTTCTCGCGCTGGATCACCGGCATCGAGATCCACCCGGGCGCGACCATCGGCCGCCGCGTGTTCATCGACCACGGGATGGGGGTGGTGATCGGCGAGACCGCCGAGATCGGCGACGACACCACGCTCTATCACGGCGTGACCCTCGGGGGCACGAGCTGGAACAAGGGCAAGCGCCATCCGACGCTCGGGCGCAGCGTCGTTGTCGGCGCCGGCGCGAAGATCCTCGGGCCGGTCGTCGTCGGCGACGGCGCGAAGGTCGGATCGAACGCGGTGGTGGTGAAGGACGTGCCGCCCGGCGCGACCGCCGTCGGCATTCCGGCCAAGATCATCGAGGACCGCCGCGAGCAGGTGCGCGAGGCGCACGCGGAGCGCCTGGGCTTCTCCGCCTACGGCCTGACGAGCGGCGACGACGACCCGGTCGCGCAGGCGATTCGCGGCCTGACGGACCATACCGCGGAGCTCGAGCGGCGGCTCGCCGATCTCACGGCGAGGCTCGAGCAGCTGCAATCGGCGGACGTAGAGGCGGAGCGGGCGGTCGTCGAGCGCTTCGACCCGACGCGGCTGCGGAAGGTCGCGGACAAGTAGTGCGCGCGGCGCCCGGTTCGGCGGTTCGCGGGGCGACCAACCTCACCACCGCGCCGCGCAGCTTCCTCCGCCGGGCACGGCAACCCGTAACCGCGCTTCTAGCGGCGCGAGCCGCCGAGGGACTCGAGCACTCCTCTTATCGCCAGCACGCGCTCCTTGAGCGTCGCGCCGGCGATCGGCGCCCGCAACCTCGTCGGGCCGGCGAGCTTCCAGCCGCGGCTCTGCTGCACGAGCGCGATGACGCGCCCCACGTCGATGGCGGGATTCGGCCCGAACTGGATCTGGACGTGGTCCGCCGGCGCGTCGATGCGGACGACGCCGAGCGGGTGCGCGAGGATGCGCAGGCGGTGGCTCTCGACCAGTGCCTGCGCCGCCTCGGGCAGCGCGCCGAAGCGGTCCACGAGCTCCTCGTGCATGGCCGTGAGCGCGTCCTCGGTGTCGCAGTTCGCGAGCCGCTTGTAGAGCACGAGCCGCTCGTGCACGTCCGAGCAGTAGCCGGACGGCAGCAGGGCGGGGACGTGCAGGTTGATCTCGGTCGTGACGCCGAGCGGCTGGGTGAGATCGGGCTCGCGGCCGGCCTGCAGGCTGCGCACCGAGTGGGCGAGCATGTCGTTGTAGAGGTTGAAGCCGATCTCCTGCATCTGGCCGCTCTGCGACTCGCCGAGCACCTCGCCCGCGCCGCGGATCTCGAGATCCTGCATGGCGAGATAGAACCCCGACCCGAGCTCCTCCATCATCTGGATCGCCTCGAGGCGCTTCTTCGCGTTCGCCGAGAGCGCGTCCTCGGGCGGCGCAAGCAGGTAGGCGTAGGCCTGGTGGTGCGACCGCCCGACGCGGCCGCGCAGCTGGTGCAGCTGCGCGAGCCCGAACCGGTCGGCGCGGTCGATGACGATCGTGTTGGCGCTCGGGATGTCGATGCCGGTCTCGATGATCGTCGAGCAGACGAGCAGGTTCGTGCGTTGCTGCACGAAGTCGCGCATCACACGCTCGAGCTGGCGCTCGCGCATCTGGCCGTGCGCGATCACGATCCGCGCTTCGGGCACCAGCTTCTCGAGCCGCGCCGCCTCCGCCTCGATCGACTCCACGTCGTTGTGCAGGAAGTAGATCTGCCCGCCGCGCTTCAGCTCGCGCAGGGCCGCTTCGCGGATGATCCCTTCCGAGCGCTGTGTGACGAAGGTCTTGATCGCCAGCCGCCGCTCCGGCGCGGTCGCGATCACCGACAGGTCGCGCAGACCCTCGAGCGACATCGCGAGGGTGCGCGGGATCGGGGTCGCGGTGAGCGTGAGCACGTCGACCTCCGCGCGAAGCTGCTTCAGGCGTTCCTTCTGGCGCACGCCGAAGCGGTGCTCCTCGTCGACGATGACGAGCCCGAGCCGCTTGAACTTCACGTCGCGCGAGAGCAGCTTGTGGGTGCCGATCACGATGTCGACGCGGCCCTCGGCGAGCCCCTTCAGCGCCTCGGACTGCTCGCCCCCGGTGCGGAAGCGCGACAGCTCGGCGATCCGGATCGGCCACCCGGCGAAGCGGTCGGTGAACGTGCCGAGGTGCTGCTCGGCGAGCAGCGTCGTCGGCGTGAGCACCGCGACCTGCTGGCCGTCGGCGACCGCGACGAAGGCCGCGCGCAGCGCGACCTCGGTCTTGCCGAAGCCGACGTCGCCGCAGACCAGGCGATCCATCGGCCGGCCGTTCGCCATGTCGAACACCACCGCTTCGATCGCCGCCGCCTGGTCCGGCGTTTCCTCGAACCCGAACCCTTCCGCGAACGCGTCGAGATCGTGGGCCCGTGACCTCGAACTTGCGGCCCTGCCGCGCTGCGCGCTGGGCATAGAGTGCGAGCAGCTCGGCCGCGGTGTCGCGCACCTGGCGCGCGGCTTTGCGCTTCGCCTTGTCCCACTCGGCGCCGCCGAGCTTGTGGAGCGGGGCCTGCTCGGGCGGGCCGCCGGAGTAGCGCCCGATCGTGTGGAGCTGCGCGACCGGTACGTAGAGCTTGTCGGCGTCGGCGTACTCGAGCTGCAGGAACTCGGTGGCGCCCTCGCCGAGGTCGAGGCTGAGCAGTCCCCGATAGCGGCCGATGCCGTGCGTCTCGTGCACTACCGGATCGCCGATCGCGAGCTCCGACAGGTCGCGGAGCATGCCCTCGATCGACGAGCGCTTCGCCTGGTCCCGCCGCCCGCGCGCGCGGGCGGTGCCGGCGTAGAGCTCGTTCTCGGTGACGATTGCGAACCCGGCCGTCAGGCCGAGCGAGTCCCAGGCCTCCGCCGCCGCGAGCGAGAAACCCTCGGCGAGCGGCGCGACGCCGAGCATCAGCCGGTCGTCGGCAGCCGCGAACTCGGCGAACGAAGCGCTCGGCTTCGGCTGCAGGCCGTACTGCGCGAGGTAGTCGGCCATCGTTTCCCGGCGACCGGGCGATTCGGCAACCAGCAGCACGCGCGCCGGCGTCGCGGCGAGGAAGCCCTTGAGCGCCTGGAGCGGATCGGCCGCGCGGCGTTCCACCGCGACCGGCGGCAGCGGCGCCGCGGCCAGCCGGTCGGCGTCGTCGCGGGCAAGCTGCGGCGCGTGCAGGTCGAGGCGCTCGAAAGCCTTGGCGGCGAGGAAGAACTGCTCGGCGGAGAGGAAGAGATCGCCCGGGCGGCAGCAGCGGTCGCGTCCGGTCCCCCTGCAGTAGGCGGTAGCGCGACTGCGCGTCGCGCCAGAACTCCTCGATCGCGGCGTGCACGTCGTGATGGGTGACGAGCGTCGTCGCCGGCGGCAGGTAGTCGAAGAGCGTGCCGGTGCCGTCGAAGAAGAGCGGCAGGTAGTACTCGATTCCCGCCGGGGCGACGCCGTTCGAGACGTCCTTGTAGACCGGCGACTTCGACGGATCGCCCTCGAACGCCTCGCGGAACCGGGCGCGGAAGCGGCTCCGCGCCGCGTCGTCGAGCGGGAACTCGCGCGCCGGCAGCAGGCGCACCTCGTTCACCTTGTAGACCGTGCGCTGGGTGTCGACGTCGAACGTGCGGAGCGACTCGATCTCGTCGTCGACGAGGTCGATGCGGTAGGGGAGCGCGCTGCCCATCGGAAAGAGATCGATCAGGCCGCCGCGGATGCAGTACTCGCCGGGCGCGACGACCTGGGTCACGTGGCTGTAGCCGGCGGTCGCGAGCTGGGCGCGCAGGCGCACCCCGTCGAGGCGGGCGCCCTGCTTGATGAAGAACGTGTAGCCGGCGAGGTACGACGGCGGCGCGATGCGCTGCAGGGCGGTCGTCGCCGGCACGATCGCGACGTCGCAGTCACCGGTGGTGATGCGGTAGAGCGTCGCCAGCCGCTCCGAGACGAGATCGTGGTGCGGCGAGAAGCTGTCGTAGGGCAGCGTCTCCCAGTCGGGCAGGAGCGCGACGCGCTGGTCGGGCGCGAACCACGCGATCTCGTCGCGCAGGCGCTGCGCCTCGAGCGCGGACGCGCAGACGACCGCAAGCGGTCGGCGCAGCGCCGCCAGGCGTGCGAGCGCGAGCGCGTCGGACGAGCCGGCGAGCTTGCCGAAGCGGGTCCGGGTGGCGGACGGAGCGGCGGTGAGAACCACGGGCGCAACAACCCCTGCAGAAACACCCTGCATCAAGTAACCGGCCGCGTTGGAACGAACGCTTTGCGGCGTCCGCCCCAACGCGGCCGGTCGCTATTATACGGGCTGAGATGAGGGCGATTCCGGTGATTTCATGGTGGCACGCTGCATCGGACTGATTCCCGCCGCAGGGGAGGGCGCGCGTCTTGGCGGCGAAACGCCCAAGCAGTACCTCGAGCTCGCGGGCCGGCCGATGGTGGCGCACGCCGCCGCGGCGCTGCTCGCGCACCCGGCGGTAGAGCTCGCGTTCGTCGTGCTCGCGCCCGACGACGAGCGCTGGGCGACGCACGACTGGAGTGCCTTCCAGGACCGCCTCGCGCCGCTCTGGTGTGGCGGCGCGACGCGGCGCGATAGCGTGCTGAACGGGTTGATCGCGATGGCGAACGTGGTGGATCCGGAAGACTGGGTCCTGGTGCACGACGCCGCGCGGCCGTGCCTCGCTCGCGAGGACCTGGCACGGCTGATCGAGAACGTGGGCGACGACGACGTCGGCGGAATCCTGGCAGTACCGCTCGCCGACACGCTCAAGCGCTCGGACGAGGCCGGTCGCATCGCGGCGACCGCGCCGCGCGACGGGCTCTGGCTCGCCCAGACGCCGCAGATGTTCCGCCACGGGACGCTGCTCCGCGCGATCGGCGGCGCCGGGCACGTCACGGACGAGGCATCGGCGGTCGAGGCGCTCGGCCTGCGGCCGCGGCTCGTGCCCGGGAGCGGGCGGAATCTGAAGGTCACATTTGCGGGCGACGCGCTGATCGCGGAAACGTCTGCTGCGAGGCGAAGCATGAGGATCGGGCAGGGCTTCGACGTCCACGCGCTCGTCCCCGGGCGGAAGCTCGTCGTCGGCGGCGTCGAGATCCCGTTCGAGAAGGGCCTCGCCGGTCATTCGGACGCCGACGTGCTGCTGCACGCGATCACCGACGCTTTGCTCGGTGCCGCCGGACTTGGCGATATCGGGCGGCACTTCCCGGACACCGACCCGGCCTACAAGGACGCCGACAGCCGCCGCCTCCTGCGCGAGGCCGTCGCGCGCGTGCGGGCGGCCGGCTACTCGGTGGTGAACGTCGACGCCACGATCATCGCCCAGGCGCCGCGGATGGCGCCGCACGTTCCCGCGATGACTGCCAACATCGCGGCCGACCTCGGGGTGGAAGTAGGTCGCGTGAACGTCAAGGCGAAGACGACCGAGCGCCTCGGGTTCACCGGCCGCGGCGAGGGCATCGCCGCCGAGGCGGTGGCGCTGCTCGACCGCGCGTGACGGCAGCGAGGCCGCTCCGGCTCTTCTTCGCGCTGTGGCCGGATGCGGCCGCGCGCGCGGCGCTCGAGCGATGGGCGGTCGCAATCCATGGTGCCGCCGGCGGACGCGCGACGCGCGGCGACTCGATTCACATGACGCTCGCGTTCCTCGGGGACAGCGACCCCGACCGTCTCGGCGAGCTCAAGGCGGCGGCGGGGGGCGTCAGGGTGGAGCCGTTCGAGCTGGTGCTCGACGAGCCGGGATTCTGGAAGCACAACCGGCTCGCGTGGGCCGGAGCGACGGAAACGCCCGGGGCGCTCGCGACGATGGTGAGCGACCTGCGCGCGGCGCTCGCCGCCGCGCAGTTCGCCTTCGACCCGAAGCCCTTTGTGCCGCACGTCACCCTCGTCCGGAAGGCGCAGGCCGGGCTTCGCGATGCCGGCCGTCCAACCGATCCGCTGGCAGGTGACCGGCTTCGTCCTGGTGCGGTCGGTGATGCGGCCGGCGGGAAGCGACTACCTGGTCGAGTCGCGCTGGGGTTGACTGCGCGGAAACGCCACGCGCGCGATCAGACCGCCGCCGTCCCGCGGCGCGAGGTCGAACGTGCCGCCGTGCATCCGCGCGATGCGATCGACGATCGCGAGCCCGAGGCCGGAACCGCCCTTGCCGCTGCGCGCCGTCTCGGTCTCGATCCGGGTGAAGGGCTGCTTGAGCCGCTCGACCTCGTCGGCCGGGATGCCCGGCCCGCGGTCGAGGACTTCGATCACCGCGCCGCCGGCGTCCGGCGCCACGCGCAGCAGGACGTCCCGCTCGCCGTAGCGGAAGGCGTTGTCGAGGAGGTTGGAGATCATCCGGCGGACGGCGAGCGGCCGCAGCGCGAGCTCGGGCACCGCGGTGACGTCGACGTCGAGCGCGTGGCCGGTCTCGCGGTAGCGCCCGGCGATCTCGCGCGCGAGCGCCGCGAGGTCGACCGCGGCGAGCGGCTCGCCGCGGGCGGCGCGCGCGAAGTCGAGGAACTGGCCGATGATGCGGTCGATGTCGTCGATGTCGGACGTCATCCCGGTCTTGAGCTGCGGGTCGGCGCCGGCCATCTCGAGCCCGAGGCGCAGGCGGGCGAGCGGCGTGCGGAGGTCGTGCGACACGCCGGCGAGCACGAGCGCACGATCGTCCTCGAGGCGCGCGAGATCCCGCGCCATCTGGTTGAAGGCGCGCGAGACGGTCTGGATCTCGGCCGGACCCGATTCTTCGAGCGGTGCCGGGATCCGGCCGCGCCCGATGTCGGCCGCGGCGCGCGTCAGCGCGGCGAGCGGCCGTCGCACCCGGAACACCACGAGAAACGCGCCGGCGAGCGCGAGCGCCGCGGTCAGGACCGCCCAGCCGAGCCACTGCAGCGCGAGCCGCCGCTCCACCCGCTCGCGCGGCAGCATCACCCAGTACTCGTCTTCCTCGATGCGGAAGCTGACCCAGAACGCCTCGATGCCCTCGCGCGCGAAGGCGACGCGGGTCTCGTCGCCGAGCTGCCGGCGGATCTCGGTGATCGCGAGCTGCAGCACCGGCCGGTCGTCGGGCGGCCGGGTGAGGTGCTCGCCGCTCTCGGCCGGGTAGACGCGGATGCCCTCGCGCTCGGAGAGATCGATCAGCAGCTCGCGGCGCAGATCGGGCCGGGCGGAAACGAGCGCCGCCCGCGTGAGGTTGACGACGCTGACCACCATCTGCGCCACCTGCTGCGCCCGCGGCTCGCGCTCGTAGGTGCGGAAGATCTCGAAGTACGCCGCGACCGAGGCGAGGATCAGCCCCGCGATCAGCAGGAACGTGCGCCAGAGGAGAGTACGCGGGAAGAGCATCATGTCCGGCAAGGGCAAGGGGACACGCTCCCTTGCCGATCTCCCCGAGGTCAGACTGCCGTCACGTCTTGGTGCCGTCCGGCACGAAGACGTAGCCGAAGCCCCAGACGGTCTGGATGAAGGTCGGATTGGAGGGGTCGGCCTCGACGAGCTTCCGCAGCCGCGAGACCTGCACGTCGATCGCGCGGTCGAACACTTCGTATTCGCGGCCGCGCGCGAGCTCCATCAGCTTGTCGCGCGAGAGCGGGACGCGCGGATGCGTGACCAGCACCTTGAGCAGCGCGAACTCGCCGGTCGTGAGCGCCACCGTGTCGCCGTTCCGCGTGAGCGTGCGGGTGGCGAGGTTGACCGTCATGCCGCCGAAGCTCACCGACTCCGCGTCGAGGGAGGGCGCGCCGGGGGGCAGCGGCGCCGCGCGCCGGCGGAGCACGGCATTGATCCGGGCGACCAGCTCGCGCGGGTTGAACGGCTTGGGGAGGTAGTCGTCCGCGCCCATCTCCAGCCCGACGATCCGGTCGACGTCCTCGCCCTTCGCGGTCAGCATCACGATCGGGATCTCGTTCCGGGTGCCGCGCAGCCGCCGGCAGACCGAGAGCCCGTCTTCCCCGGGCAGCATCAGGTCGAGCACCATGAGGTCGAACCGCTCGTGCGCGAGCAGCTTGTCCATCGCATGCGCGTCCGAGACCGTGCGGACGACGAACCCCTGCTCGGTGAGGTACCGGTTCAGGAGATCCCGCAGCCGCAGGTCGTCGTCGACGACGAGGATCTTGGTTTTCGCTTCAGCCATGGCCGCTATGGTAACGGCCGCGCGGCGCCGGGGTGAGGAATTGGTAACGCGCGGTTTCCGCCGAACGGGTGCGGAAACAGGCTGTTACAAACTCTCCGGCGGGCCTCACAGTCTGCTTACACACTTCTTCCATAGTGCGCTCACGGCAACGCCCGGCCCACCAAGAGGCGGCGCGGTGCCGGTGAAAGGCGGCGTCAACTTTCTGGAGGGAGAGATCCATGTTCTCGACGAAGACCATCGTTGCCGCGGTCATGATCGCGCTGCCGCTCGCGGCGGCGGCCGGCACCCGCGATCCCGGCGTGAATGCCCGCCAGCACAACCAGCACGACCGGATCGCCCAGGGCGTCCGCTCGGGCGAGCTGACCCGGGATGAGGCAAACGCCCTGCGCACGCGCGAGCGCTCGATCCGGCAGGAGGAGCGGCAGTACAAGTCCGACGGTATGCTTACGCGGGACGAGCGCAAGGATCTCCATCGGGATCTGAACGCGGCGAGCCGGAGCATCTACGGCGAGAAGCACGACGCGGAAACGCGAAACTGATCGACGATGAAGCGGCTGCTGATCATGGCGAGCATCGCGACGCTGCTGGCGACGGCGTGGCCCGGCCACGCCCAGCAGCCGCCGCCCGGCGGCGGCCGCCGCATGGATCCGCCGACGCGGCCGATGCCGCCGCCGCAGCGCGAGCCGACGCGGGACTTCCGCGGCGACCGCGACGCGCAGGATCCGCGCCGCGGCCAGCTGTCGCCCGATGAGCGCCGCCAGCTCCGCCGCGACATCGGCGACCACGGCCGCGACGTGTATCGCGACCGGCAGCCGCCGCAGCGCTGACCCGCACATGAACTGGATCGGCGCACTCGGCCTGGCATTGCCGCTCGCGGCGCAGGCGGCGATGGGGCCCGACGACGCGCGCCATCTGCTCAACCGCACCGGCTTCGGCGCACAGCCGCGCGAGATCGCGGAATACGCCGCGTTGTCGCGCACCGAAGCGGTCGAGCGGTTGCTCGCCGGCATGACCCGGTCGGCGCGCACGTCGCCCCCGGAGTGGGTCCGCGCGACGATCGTTCCGCCGCGCCAGCTGCGGCAGGCTTCCCCCGAAGAGCGGAAAGCGTTCCTGGCGGAGGAGATCCGGCGCGGGTTCGATCTGCGGACGTGGTGGCTGGAGGAGATGCTCCACACCCGCTCGCCGCTCACCGAGCGCATGACGCTCTTCTGGCACAACCACTTCGTGTCGAGTCAGCAGAAGGTGCGCTACTCGAAGCTGATGTACGAGCAGAACGTCCTGCTCCGGCGGCACGCCGGCGGAAATTTCGGCCAGCTCCTGCACGCGGTCGCGAAGGACCCGGCGATGGTGATCTATCTCGACTCGGCGTCGAACCGCAAGGGCAAGCCGAACGAGAACTTCGCGCGCGAGGTGATGGAGCTCTTCACCCTCGGCGAAGGGCGCTACACCGAGGCCGACGTCCGCGAGGCGGCGCGCGCCTTCACCGGCTGGTCGATCGACCCGGACTCGGGTGATTTCAGGTGGCGGCCGGCGCTGCACGACGAAGGCACGAAGACCGTGCTCGGGCGGTCCGGCAACTTCGACGGCGACGCCGTGCTCGACATCCTGCTCGCACGCCCGCAGACGGCGGAGTTCGTGGTGACGAAGCTCTGGCGCGAGTTCGTCTCGCCCGAGCCCGATTCCGCCGAGGTGCGGCGCATCGCGCAGAAGTTCCACCTCTCCGACTACGAGATCAAGGTGGCGGTCCGCGAGCTGCTGCTCTCCCCGGCGTTCTGGGCGCCCGGAAACCGCGGCGCATTGATCAAGTCGCCGGTCGATCTCGTCGTCGGCACCATGCGCGCGCTCGACTTCCAGGTCGGCGACCCGCTGCCGCTAGCGCTCGTCGTCGCGCAGCTCGGCCAGAACCTGTTCTCCCCGCCGAACGTCAAGGGCTGGCCGGGCGGCGAGGCGTGGATCAACTCCTCGACGCTGCTCGCGCGGAAGGGCTTCGCCGAGCGGATCTTCCGCGCGGACGAGATGCCGAGCGTGGCGATGGGCGAGCTGCGGCGGCGTGCAAATACCGGCGACATGCCGAAGGGATTCGGACGCATGGGCGAGGAAGGGCGGGAGCGCTTCGTCCGCGCGCTGTACGAGATCCAGTTCGACCCGCAGCGCTGGCTCGGGCAGTTCCCCGGCGCGGTCTCGCACGGCGACATCGAGCGGGCGCTGCTCGCGCGCGAGCCGGTGACTTCGATTGCGACCGACCTGCCGGCGCGCGAGGTCATCAAGCGCATCGCCCTCGACCCGGCGTATCAGCTGAAATAGGTGCCCGCATGAAGCGTCGCGATTTCCTCCTCGCCTCGGCCACCGCCGGGGTCGCGATCCTCGCGCCGCGGTTCGCGGTCGCGCAAGGCGCCGCGGCCGCCGGGTACTCGCAGCTCCTCGTGCTCGTCGAGCTGAAGGGCGGCAACGACGGGCTGAACACGGTCGTGCCCTACGCGGACACGGCGTACTACGGTCTGCGGCCGCGGATCGCGATCCGGCGCGACGACGTGCTGCAGCTCGACGGCCGCACCGGGCTCCATCCCTCCCTCGCGCCGCTCATGCCGCTCTGGCAGTCGCGCGAGCTCGCGATCGTGCAGGGCGTGGGCTATCCCAACCCCAACCTGTCGCACTTCCGCTCGATCGAGATCTGGGACACCGCCTCGCGCGCGGAGGAGTACCTGACCGACGGCTGGCTCGCCCGCACGTTCGCCGCCGCACCGGTGCCGAAGCGCTTCGCCGCCGACGGCGTGGTCGTCGGGGCGAGCGAGCTCGGGCCGCTCGCCGGCGGCGGCGCACGTGCGGTTGCGCTCGCCAACACCGAGCAGTTCCTCCGCCAGGCGAAGCTCGCTCAGCCTGCCCAGGCCCAGGGCAACCGCGCGCTCGCGCACCTGCTCAAGGTCGAGGCGGACGTCCACCAGGCGGCCGCCGGTCTCAACGGCAACCGCGAGTTCCGCACCCAGTTCCCGCAGGGACCGTTCGGCAACGCGGTGAGGACAGCCGCGCAGGTCGTCGCCTCGGAGGCCGGCGTCGCCGCGGTGCGAATCACCTTGAACGGCTTCGACACGCATCAGAACCAGCCGGGGACGCACGCGAACCTGCTGCGCCAGCTCGCCGAAGGCCTCGTCGCGCTGCGCGCGGCGCTCCAGGAGCTCGGACGGTGGGACTCGACGCTCGTCCTGACCTACGCCGAGTTCGGCCGCAGGCCGCAGGAGAACGGCTCGAACGGCACCGACCACGGCACGGCGGCCGCACATTTCGCGCTCGGCGGCCGGGTGAAAGGCGGGCTGTACGGCGACGCGCCGCGGCTCGATCGCCTCGAGGGCGGCAACCTCACCCACGCGGTGGACTTCCGCAGCCTGTACGCGACCGCGCTCGAGCGCTGGTGGGGTGTGCCTTCGAGCGGGCCGCTCGGCGGCCGGTTCTCGCCGCTCGATCTCGTGCGCGCCTAGGCACCGCTCAAGCCGCGCGCTCCGTCGAACAGCAGCTTGGCTCCGGTCGCGAACAGCAGCGTGTAGGCGACCCGGTAGAACCACTTCGGGCTCATACGCGGCCGCAGCCACAGCCCGAGCAGCATCCCCGCGACCGCGACCGGCAGCATTACCGCGGCGGTCCATAGCGTGCGCGCGTCGAACAGCCCGAGCTCGGCATACGGCACGACCTTCAGCGCGTTCATCACGGTGAAGTAGACGACGGTGGTGCCCACGTACACCGCGGTGGCGAGCCGCAACGGCAGCAGGTACATCGCGAAGGGCGGCCCGCCGGCGTGGGCCACGAAGGTGGTGAACCCGGCGCTTGCGGCGCACACGTAGCCCTTCACCAGGTTCGGGGCCGCGGGTGCCGGCGGGCGGCGGAGCACGCTATAGGCGACGAAGCCGCACGAAATGCACCCGACCAACACCCGGATCCAGTTGTCGTTGAGATAGCGGAAAGTCGCCCAACCGATCGCGAGCCCCAGGATTCCCGGCGGCAGGAGGATCGCCGTCTGCCGCCGGTCCCAGTCGTCGCGGTACGCGTAGGCGCCGAGGACATCCATGGTGAGCAGGATCGGGAGCGCGATCGCCGCCGCTTGCACCGGCGAGATCGTGAGCGACATGATCGGCACCATCAGGCCGCCGGCCGCGCCGAGCCCGCCCTTCGAGATCCCCGAAAGCACCACCGCCACGCCGGCGGCGGCGTAGAACCACGGATTGGAAACGAGCTCGGGCGACAACGCCGTGGCAGGCCGGCGTCAGAAGCCGACGTTCGTCCTTCCCTTCAGGGCGAGCATCGTCCGCGCCTCGTCCGGGCTCGCCACCTCGAGCGAGAGCTCTTCCAGGATGCGGCGGATCTTGCGCACCTGGTCGGCGTTCGACTCCGCGAGCTTGCCCTTGCCGAGGTAGAGGCTGTCCTCGAGGCCGACGCGGACGTTGCCGCCCATCTGCGCGCCGACCGTGAGCAGCCCCATCTGGTGGCGGCCGGCGCCGAGGATCGACCAGCAATACTGCGTCGCCGAACAGCTTGTCGGCGATCCGCTTCATGTGGACGAGGTTCTCGGTGTCGGCGCCGATGCCCCCCAGGATGCCGAAGATCGTCTGCACGAAGAGCGGCGGCTTGACCAGCCCGCGCTCGAGGAAGTGGGCGAGGTTGTACAGGTGCCCGACGTCGTAGCACTCGAACTCGAACTTCGTGCCGCACCCTTCGCCGAGGTGCTTGAAGATGTACTCGATGTCCTTGAACGTGTTGCGGAAGATGAAGTCGCGGCTCGCCTCGAGGTACTTCGGCTCCCACTCGTACTTGAACTCCTTGTAGCGGCCGAGCATCGGGAAGAGGCCGAAGTTCATCGAGCCCATGTTGCACGAGCACATCTCGGGCTTGGTGGCGAGCGGCGCCGCGAGACGCTCCTGCACCGTCATGTTGTGGCCGCCGCCGGTGGTGACGTTGATGACGGCGTCGGTCGCTTCCTTGATCGCCGGCAGGAACTCGAGGAAGACCTTCGGATCGGGCGTCGGCCGACCGTCCTTCGGATCCCGCGCGTGGAGATGGATGATCGCCGCCCCGGCAGCGGCCGCCGCGATCGACTCGTCGGCGATCTCCCGCGGGGTGATCGGCAGGTGCGCGGACATCGTCGGCGTATGGATCGAGCCGGTCACCGCGCAGGTGATGATGACCTTCTTCTGTGCCGCTGCCATGGCTTGCCTCCGTCTCTTTAACCGTCGGGCTCAGACCGTGCGCTGGACGTCGCCGCAGACCGAGAGCGCCTGGCCGGTGACGTGCCGGCCGGCGTCGGTGGCGAGGAACAGCGCCATGTTCGCGATGTCCTGCGGGCTCACGAACGTCCGCAGGCTGACCGTGTCGAGCAGGCGGTTGCGCATCTCGGCGGCGGTGATCCCGAGCGCGCCCGCCTTGGCGTCGATGACCCGGTCGATGCGTTCGCCTTCGACGTTCCCGGGCTGGATGCAGTTCACGCGCACCTTGTCGGGGCCGGCCTCGATCGCGAGGCTCTTGGTGAAGCCGACCACCGCCCACTTCGCCGCCGCGTACGGCGTGCGCAGCGGAAAGCCGAGCCGCCCGGCGACCGAGGACAGGTTGATGATGCTCCCGCCGCCGGCCTGCTTGATCAGCGGCATCGCGCGCCGCGTGCAGTAGAACATGCCGTTCAGATCGACCGCGATGCAGCGGTCCCAGTCGGCGGGCGCGAGATCTTCCACCTTGCCGGTCGGACCGGCGATCCCGGCGTTGTTCACGAGGACGTCCAGCCCGCCGAGCGTGCGCGCGACGTCGGCGAAGAGGCGGTCGACGTCGGCGACGTTCGCGACGTCGGCGACCGTCTGCGTCACGGACGGGAGCGCGTCCCGCGCCGCCGCCAGCGCGGCGGTGTCGACGTCGCAGATGTGCACGCGCGCGCCGTGCGCGACGAAGGTCTGCGCGATCGCGCGGCCGATGCCGGCCGCGCCCGCAGTGACGAGGACGCGCAGGCCCTGCGCTGAAGTGTCCATTTCCGCCTCCTCCCGCTACCGGCGGCGAAGTGTAGCGCGTCCGTGCCGGATAGAATCGACCGCATGAAGATCCTCGCGATCGAGGCCGCGACCGAGCGGCTGTCGCTCGCCGTCAGCGTCGCCGGCGTCGTCCACGAGCGCACCCTCGACGCCGGCCAGCGCCACGCCGAGCTCATCCTCGGCGAGATCGACGCGCTGCTCGCCGGGGCGGGCGTGCGCCTCGGCGAGCTCGACGGCATCGCCTACGGCGCGGGGCCGGGCTCGTTCACCGGATTGCGGATCGCTTGCGGCGTCGCGCAGGGACTCGCCGCCGCGCGCGCGCTGCCCGTGATCGCCGTCGGCACGCTCGCTGCGCTCGCCGACGCCGCGCCGGCGCCGCGCGTCGTCGCGTGCCTCGATGCGCGCATGGGCGAGGTGTATCATGCCGCCTACGAAAAACAGCAAGGCCGTCTGCACGAAGTGATTCCTCCCGGCTTGCACCGCCCCGACGCGGTGCCGCTTCCCGAGGGCGAGGGCTGGACCGGCTGCGGCGCCGGGTTTGCCGCCCACCGCGAGGCGCTCGCCCTGCGTCATGGTTCCCGGCTGGCCGCGGTCGACGCCGCGATTTTCCCGTCGGCCGGCGCGGTCGCGCGCCTCGCCGCGCCCCGGCTCGAGGCCGGCGAGGGCCTTGCTGCCGCAGCGGCGCTGCCGATCTACCTCCGCGATCGCGTCGCCTTGAAGACGAGCGAGCGATGAGCGCAGTCCTCCGCCCCGAGCCGTGGATCGAGCCGCTGGCGGCGCGCGACCTCGACGCCGTGGTCGCGATCGAGGAAACGATCTACGAGTTTCCGTGGACGTCCGGCAACTTCCGCGACTCGCTCTCGGCCGGCTACAGCTGCTGGGGCTGCCATGCGGCCGAGGGCCTCGTCGGCTACGCGGTGATGATGCTCGGCGCGAACGAGGCGCACCTCCTGAACCTGAGCATCGCCGCGCCGGTGCAGCGGCGCGGCTACGGGGGCTGGCTGCTCGAGCATCTCCTCGGCGTCGCGCGCGGCTACCAGGCGCACGTCATCTTTCTCGAGGTGCGGCCGTCCAATCCGGCCGCGCGCCGTCTCTACCTCCGCTACGGGTTCGCGCAGGTGGGCGTGCGCAAAGGCTACTACCCGGCGCGGGACGGCCGCGAGGACGCGCTGCTGCTCAGCCTCGTGCTGTGAGCCAGAGCGCGGCGGGTGCGAGCGTAGTCCGATGAGCGTGCGCCGCGACCGCATCCTCGCCGAGATCGGCGTCCGGCCGCGCTGGCGGCTGCGCGAGCGCGCCGCGCCCGAGGTCCCGCCGGCCGCCGATTCCGTGCCGGCTGATCTTTCGCCCGCGCCCGCGACGGCCTCGAGCTCGAGCTCGACGACCGCGCCGCGCGCATCGCGCGGCTGGACTGGCCGGCGCTCAAGTCGGTGGTCGCGACGTGCGAGGCGTGCGGGCTCTGCCGGACTCGCACCAACACCGTCTTCGGCGTCGGCGACGAGCGGGCCGAATGGATGATCGTCGGCGAAGCGCCGGGCGCCGAGGAGGACGCGCGCGGCGAGCCGTTCGTGGGGCAGGCGGGCCGACTGCTCGACAGCATGCTCGCCGCGGTCGCGCTGCGCCGGGGCGAGAACGTCTACATCGCGAACGTGCTCAAGTGCCGACCGCCGGGCAACCGCAACCCCGAGCCGTTCGAGGTCGCGCAATGCAGCCCGCATCTTGTGCGGCAGATCGAGCTGATCCGGCCGAAGGTGATCCTCGCGATGGGCCGCGCCGCGGCGCAGCTCCTGCTCAACACCGAAGCGAGCATCGCGAGCCTGCGCGGGAAGCTGTTCCGCTACCAGGGCGTGACGACGATCGTCACCTATCACCCGGCCTACCTGCTCCGGAACCTCCCGGACAAGTCGAAGGCCTGGGAGGATCTCTGCTTCGCGCGCGCGACGATGAAAGACTTGAAGGCGGCGACAGCGCCGCCATCTTGACGACGCCTCAACCCGCAGGAGGACAGCAAATGAGAAAACTTTGGGTGCTCTTCGCCGCGCTTGCGCTCTCCGGCTGCGGCTACAACCAGATCCAGCAGACGGATGAAGGGGTCAAGGCGGCTTGGTCGGAGGTGACCAACCAGTATCAGCGGCGCGCGGACCTGATCCCGAACCTGGTGGCCACCGTGAAAGGGTACGCGCAGCAGGAGCAGGAGGTGCTCACGCGGGTGACCGAGGCGCGGGCCCGGGTGGGCCAGGTGCAGGTCACGCCCGAGACGCTCAACGATCCGGCCGCGCTGCAGCGCTTCCAGCAGGCGCAGGGCGACCTCTCGAGCGCGCTGTCGCGGCTGCTGGTGGTGGTCGAGAAGTATCCGGACCTGAAGTCGGACCAGAACTTCCGCGACCTGCAGGCGCAGCTCGAAGGCACCGAGAACCGCATCGCCGTGGCGCGCAACCGCTACATCAAGACGGTGCAGGACTACAACGTGCTCGTGCGGGAGTTCCCGGTGAACCTCACCGCGATGGTGTTCGGCTACAAGACGAAGCCCAACTTCGCCGTCGAGAACGAGCGCGAGATCTCGTCCGCGCCGAAGGTCGACTTCGGGAAGCCCGGGGAGAAGAAGTAGCACTCGCGTCGGTGGACGCCGGCGAGCGCGGTTCGAGCCGCGCGTCGGCGTTCGCCGTTCCGGGCAGACGCTCGCGATGAACCGCGGCACGCAGGGTCTCGTCAGGCTGATCGGCAGCCTCCTCCTGTCGATCGCGCTGCTCGCCGGCGCCTCGGCGCAGGATCTCGTGCCGGTGCCGCCGCTCAAGGGCCGGGTGACCGATCTCACCGGAACGCTCAACGCGACCCAGGTCGCGGACCTCGAGCGTTCGCTCGCCGCGTTCGAAGCGCGCAAGGGCAGTCAGATCGCCGTCCTCCTGGTGCCGACCACGAAGCCGGAGGACATCGCGCAGTACGCGATCCGCGTTGCCGACCAGTGGAAGGTCGGGCGCAAGAAGGTGGACGACGGCCTCATCGTCGTCGTCGCCAAGAACGACCACAAGCTGCGCATCGAGGTGGGCTACGGCCTGGAGGGCGCGATCCCCGACATCGTCGCGCGGCGCGTCATCCGCGAGACCATGGCGCCGCACTTCGTCGACGGCGACTTCTACGGCGGACTGAAAGCCGGAACGGACCAGCTCATCAAGCTCGTCGACGGCGAGAAGCTGCCGCCGCCGCCGCAGCGGGGCACGCAGCAGCCGGGGCAGGGCCCCGATCTCCTGTCGCTGTTGGTAATCCTGCTCGTCGTGATCGTCGTGGCGGGCGGGATCCTCACCAGGATCTTCGGCCGCTTCTTCGGCTCGGCGGCGACCGGCGGTGTCGCCGGGTTCATCGCGCTCGCGATCGCCGGCACGATGTTCGCTGCAGTCGCCGCGGGCATCCTCGCGTTCTTCCTGACGCTCCTCCTCGGCGGCGTCGGCGGCGCCCTCGCCGGCGGCCGGCGCGGCGGCTGGGGCGGCGGTCCCTGGATTGGCGGCGGTACCGGCGGGGGCTGGGGTGGCGGAACCTGGGGTGGCGGCGGCGGCGGCTGGTCGGGCGGCGGCGGCGGGTTCGGGGGCGGCGGCGCGTCGGGAAGCTGGGGGGACTGAATGGGCGTCGGTCGCTTCGTCCGCCACGTCCTCTCCGACCACTGGTCGGTGCGCTACGCTTTCCCGTTGGGCACGATGAAGGCGATCGAGAGCGCAATCGCGACGCAGGAACAGCGCCACGATGGGGAGCTGCGCTTCGCGGTGGAATCCGCGCTCCCGTTCTCCGATCTCGTGCGCGGCATTTCGGCGCGCGACCGGGCGATCGAGCTCTTCAGCCGGCTGCGCATCTGGGACACCGAGCAGAACGCCGGCGTGCTCGTCTACCTGCTGCTGGCGGACAAGCGCGTCGAGATCGTCGCCGACCGCGGCATCCACGCCAAGGTGGGTGAGGCGGCGTGGGAGGCGATCTGTGGCGCGATGCAGCGCGAGTTCGCCGCCGGGCGGTTCGAGTCGGGCGTCGTCATCGGCGTCCAGGCGATCAGCGACCTGCTCGCGCTGCACTTCCCGCCGCGCGACCAGAACCCGGACGAGCTCTCCAACCGGCCGATCGTCCTGCCGTGAGCTGCGCTGCTACCCGCCGACCGGCCGTTCGGCCGCGGTGACCTCGAGCTCGAGCCGGCGCGTGCGCCGGAGCACGGTGACCGTCACCGGCCGGCCGATCCGCTCGGCGATGAGCAGCCGGTGGAGATCGTCGATCCCGCCGACCGGCTGGCCGTCGTAGGCGACGATCAGGTCGCCTCCCTCGAGCCCCGCGCGCTCGGCCGGACCGCCGCGCTCGAGCGACTCGATGCGCACCGCGCGGTCTGTCCGAAGCTCGTGATGCCGGACGATCCGGCGCGCCACCGGCACGTTCGCGCCGGCGAAGCCGAGGTAGCCGCGCCGGACCTTGCCGTCGCGCAGGAGCTGGGTCACCACCCACCGCACGGTGTCGATCGCGGTGGCGAAGCAGATCCCTTGCGCCATCGGAATGATGGCGGTGTTCACGCCGATCACCTCGCCGCGCGAATCGACGAGCGGGCCGCCCGAGTTGCCGGGGTTGAGCGCGGCGTCGGTCTGAACGACGTCGTCGATCAGGCGGCCGTTGTACGCGCGCAGGCTCCGCCCGAGCGCGCTCACCACGCCGGTGGTGACGGTGTGTTGGAAGCCGTACGGGTTGCCGATCGCGATCGCGAGCTGGCCGACCCGCAAGCCGCGCGAGGAGCCCAGCGTCGCGGCCGTCAACCCGCTCGCCCCGATGCGGATCACGGCGACGTCGGTGTCCGGATCGTCGCCGATCACGTCGGCGTCGTAGCTCGTGCCGTCGGCAAAGCTCGCGCGCACGGCCCGGACGCCGTGGACCACGTGGCTGTTGGTGAGGATCAGGCCATCGGGAGTGAAGACGAATCCCGAGCCCGAGCCGTGGCGCCGGCGCCCGCGCTGCGCTTGTTCGACCTCCAGGTGCGCGACGGCGGGCCCGACCCGCTCGGCCGCGGCGATCACCGCCCGGGAGTAGGCGTCGAGGAGCCCGGCGTCGCCGTCGCCGGACGGGCCGGCGGGAGCGGACCGGTCGCCTTCGTCCAGCAGGTAGCGGGGGATTGCGCCCATGTCGGTTCCAGGAGGGTCGTTCCTGGCGAGGTGGGGGCGCCCCGCGCGAAGTCAACCGGCGATCAGCCCTGCGGCGAGCCCGGCTTTTCCATGCCGATCAGGTGCAGCGAATCCGCCTGGCGCTGGTTGTGGCGGTGCCGGCGGCGCACGAGCACCATCGAGCCGCTCACGAAGAGACCGAAGAACACGATGATCGTATAGATCGAGAGGTCGGCCTTGATCATGCTGGCGTACAGCCCCAGCATGATCAGGATCGAGAGGTTCTCGTTGAAGTTCTGCACCGCGATCGAGTGCCCGGCGCCCATCAGGATGTGGCCGCGGTGCTGGAGCAGGGCGTTCATCGGCACGACGAAGAACCCGGCGAGCCCGCCGATCGCGACCATCAGCGGGATTGCGACCCACAGGTCGCGCACGAAGTTCATCAGGATCACGAGCAGCCCCATGGCGATGCCGACCGGCAGCACGTCCACCGCGCGCCGGAGCGAGACGAATTTGGCGGCGGCCACGGCGCCGCCGGCGATGCCGATCGCGGTGATGCCCTGGAGCGCGGTCGCCTTCGAGAGCGGATAGTCGAGCGCCGCGCGCGCCCACTCGAGCACGATGAACTGCAGCGTCGCCCCGGCACCCCAGAAGAGGGTCGTCGTCGCGAGCGAGATCTGTCCCAGCTTGTCGCGCCAAAGCAGGCGGCAGCAGTGATAGAAGTCGTGGATCAGGTAGACCGGGTTCTTCTTCGGGAGGTGATGGTCGACGCCGGTGTCGGGGATGTACAGGTTGAAGCCCGCGGCGATCACGTAGCCGAACAGGATGATCGCGATCGCCGCCTCGCCCGGCGTGTCGATGCCGGTGTCGATACGCGGCACGTCGATTCCGAGCAGCGCACGGGAGACGGTCTCGCTGACGAGCGCGCCGCCGACGAAGGTGCCGAGGATGATCGAGCCGACGGTGAGCCCTTCGATCCAGCCGTTGGCCGCGACCAGCTGCTGCGCCGGCAGCAGCTCGGTGAGGATGCCGTACTTCGCCGGCGAGTAGGCCGCCGCGCCCAGCCCGACGACCGCGTACGCGATCAGGATGGTGAGGTACTCCGGGGCGTTCGGCGGGGTGAGGAAGGCGTAGAACAGCATCATCACGCAGCCCACGACCTTGATCGCGTTGGTGAAGAGCATCACCCGGCCCTTGGGCATCGAGTCGGCGAAGGCGCCGACGAAGGCCGCCAGGACCACGTAGGAGATGGTGAAGAAGAACTTCAGCAGCGGCACCATCCACGCCGGCCCGTGGAGCTGGTCCAGGAGCTGGATCGCGGCGATCAGTAGCGCGTTGTCGGCGAGCGACGAGAAGAACTGCGCCGCCATGATGGTGTAGAAGCCGCGCTTCATCGGGGCTGGCCGGATGCGGTGCGCGGCGCCGGGCGTTGCCGCCCGGCAGGCAGGGGATCGCGGGGGTTGGCGGTTGTCGTTCCCGCCGCGCGCGGGAGGGCGGCGTCGGCCGCGGGGCCATAAGTTTGGTCCATGGCCGATTTTATGGTTGAATGGCGGCGCGCAGAATAGCACACGCGAGTTGCCCGCCATGGCGGATCGCAGGCTCCAGGTCTTCCACGCCGTCGCGAAGCAGATGAGCTTCACGAAGGCGGCCGAAACGCTGTTTATGACCCAGCCGGCGGTCACGTTCCAGATCAAGCAGCTGGAGGAGCATCTCAACGCGCGGCTGTTCGAGCGCGGCCACGGCAAGATCGCGCTGACGCCGGCCGGCGAGGTCGTGCTCGAGTACGCCGAGCGGATCCTCGCGCTGTCGGCGGAGCTCGAGACCCGCCTGCGCGAAATGACCGGCCGGCTCTCGGGGCCGCTCTTGATCGGCGCCAGCACGACGATCGCCGAGTTCCTGCTGCCGCAGGTGCTCGGCGAGTTCAAGTCGCGTCATCCCGACGTCCAGCCGAAGCTCGTCGTCGCGAACTCCGAGACGATCGAGAACCGGGTCGCGGAGCACACCCTCGACCTCGGGCTGATCGAGGCGCCGTCGCACCTGCCGGCGCTGCTCACCGAGGTGTGCTGCGAGGACGAGCTCCAGGTCATCGTCGCCCCGGCTCACCCGCTCGCGAAGCTGAAGACGGTGGTGCCGAAGCAGCTCGTGCCCTATCCGTACGTCAGCCGCGAAGCCGGCTCGGGGACGCGCGAGTTCACCGACCTCTACTTTCGCAAGGCGGGCATCGTGCCGGGCGACCTGAACGTGGTGATGGAGCTCGGCAGCCCGGAGGCGCTGAAGGGCGTCGTGGGCACCGGGCTCGGTTTCGCCATTCTCTCGAAGGCGACGGTGGCGAAGGAGCAGAAGCTCGGCGAGCTCGTGGTGATGCCGCTCGTGCCGCGGCTGATGCGCGCGCTGTCGCTCGTCTATCCCAAGGAGAAGTTCCGGTCGCGCCTGGTGAACACGTTCGTCGAGTTCGCGAAGGCCCGCCTGAAGGACGCGGCGGCGTGAGCGGCGTGACGCGCGTACCATAGTGGCCGAGCCTTGCGAGCGGCCGCTGCCGCCCGCATGACCCGTCCAACTGTCATGGGGAGGCAAGATGGACCTGCAAACGCTCGCCAACTCGCTGCAAGCCACGTTGGGGGCACAGCTGCCCGGCATTCTCGGGGCGCTCGGCATCCTGATCATCGGCTGGCTGGTCGCGGTGGCCGCCCGCGCGGGGATGCGCCGGCTGCTCGCGCTCCTCAAGGTCAACGCGCGGATCGAGGAGAGCACCGGCCAGAAGGTGGGCGTCGAGTGGGGAATCGCGGTCGGCGTGTTCTGGGTGATCATCCTCATCACCCTGGTGGCGGTGTTCGACTCGCTGCACCTCGACCTGATCTCGAATCCGTTCGCCCAGCTGGTCGCGAAGATCATCGGTTACCTGCCGCACCTGGTCGCGGGGACGATCCTCGCGCTCGTGGCGTGGCTGATCGCGACGCTGATCCGCGCGGTGGTGAACAAGATCCTCGGCAAGACGACGCTCGACGAGAAGCTCTCCAAGGAAGCCGGGATGGAGCCGATGAGCAAGACGGTCGCCAACGTCCTCTTCTGGCTGGTGATCCTGCTCTTCCTGCCGACCGTCCTCTCGGCGTACGAGCTGCACGGCCTGCTCGAGCCGGTGCAGGTCATGCTCGCCAAGCTGCTCGGGATGGTGCCGAACATCGTCGGCGCGGCCATCATCGGCTTCGTCGGCTGGCTGATCGCGACCGTCCTGCGCGGCCTGGTCACGAACCTCCTCGCCGCGGCCGGCGCCGACAAGCTCGGCGGGCACATCGGGCTCGCCGACACCGTGAAGGTGTCGCGCGTCGCCGGCACGATCGTCTTCATCTTCGTGTTCATCCCGTCGCTGATCGCCGCGCTCGACGCGCTCCAGATCGACGCGATCTCGCGGCCGGCGAGCGACATGCTGCAGAAGTTCCTCGCGGCGGTGCCGAACATCGTCGCCGCGGCGCTGATCCTGGTCATTACCTGGTACGTCGCGAAGTTCGCCTCCGGGCTGCTCACACGGCTGCTCGCGAGCCTCGGCGCCGACACGCTGCCCGAAAAGCTCGGGTTGAAGGCGGCGTTCAGCGGCCGGCTGAAGCCGTCCACGCTCGCCGGCGGCATCGTGCTGTTCTTCGCGATGCTGTTCGCCATCGTCGAGGCCGCGAACCGCCTCGACTTCCACCAGGTGCGCGACGTGGTGACGATGTTCATCAACTTCGGCGGCGACGTGCTGCTCGGCGGCGCCATCCTGGTGATCGGCTTCTGGCTTGCGAACCTCATCTATGAGGCGATCGACAAGGCGAGCGGCGAGCACACCACCGGGCTCGCGCGCGTCGCGCGGCTGGCGATCCTCGGCCTCGTCATCGCGATGGGCCTGCGGGCGATGGGGATCGCCGACGACATCGTGAACCTCGCCTTCGGGCTCACGCTCGGCGCCATCGCCGTCGCGCTCGCGCTCTCGTTCGGGCTAGGTGGACGCGAGGCGGCCGGCAAGCAGATGGAGCACTGGCTCTCTCGGCTTCGCAAGGGGAACTGACCGGGTTTGCCGCGTCCGATCCGCGCCACTTTCGACCTCGCGGCCCTCCGCGAAAACCTGGCGCTCGCTCGCGCGCGGGCTCCTCACGCGCGCACCTGGGCGGTCGTCAAGGCCAACGCGTACGGGCACGGCCTCGCGCGCGCGGTGCGCGCGTTCGAGGCGGCCGACGGGTACGCGCTGCTCGACCTGAACGACGCGGTGAGCCTGCGCGAAGCAGGGGTCACGAAGCCGATCCTGCTCCTCGAGGGCGTGTTCGAAGCCGACGACCTCCAGGTGGTCGGCGAGCACGGCCTGTCGATCGTCGTGCACGACGATGCGCAGATCGCGTTGCTCGAAACGGTCCGGCTGCCGGCGCGTGTCCCGGTCTGTCTCAAGCTGAACTCCGGCATGAACCGGCTCGGGTTCGCGCCGGAGCGGTACCGGCAGGTGTTCGAACGGCTCGCGCGTTCGCCGGTCGTCGCCGGGATCACGCTGATGACCCATTTCGCCGACGCCGACGGCCCGTCCGGCATCGCCGAGCAGCTGCATCGCTTCGAGGCGGCCGCGGCGCGGATCGAGGCGCCGCGCAGCCTCGCGAACTCGGCGGCGATCCTGCGCTTTCCGGAGACGCACTACGACTGGGTGCGGCCCGGGATCATGCTCTACGGCTGCTCGCCGTTCGCGGAGACGCCGGCCGCCGCGCTCGGCCTCAAGCCGGTCATGACGCTCTCCGCCGAGCTCATCGCCGTGCGCGAGCTGCGGCCAGGCGACCGCGTGGGCTATGGCGGCGCGTTCGTCGCCGAGCGGCCGATGCGGCTCGGCGTGGTCGCCTGCGGCTACGCTGACGGCTACCCGCGCCACGCGCCGAGCGGAACGCCGGTGCTCGTGAACGGCACCCGGACGCGCACCGTCGGGCGCGTCTCGATGGACATGCTCACCGTCGACCTCGATCCGGTGCCCGGAGCGGCGGTCGGGACCGCGGTCACGCTCTGGGGGGAGGGTCTGCCGTGCGACGAGGTCGCGGCCGCCGCGGGGACGCTGAGCTACGAACTGCTGTGCAAGATCACCGCGCGCGTGCCGCAGGTCGAGCGCGGCTGACCATGGCGACGCGCGCGAAGGCGATCTACGCCTGCAACGAGTGTGGCGGCCAGTCCACCAAGTGGCAGGGCCAGTGTCCGCACTGCGGCGCTTGGAACACCCTGGTAGAGGCGGTGGCCGAGCGGGCCGGGCAGCATCGCTACGCCGGCATGGCGAAGGCGTCCGCGCTGACGCCCCTCGGCCGCATCCCGGCGAAGGAGGCGTCCCGCATGCCGACCGGCGTCGCGGAGCTCGATCGCGCGCTCGGTGGCGGGCTGATCGCCGGGCAGGTGGTGCTGATCGGCGGCGATCCCGGGATCGGCAAGTCGACGCTTCTCCTGCAGGCCCTGGCGTGGATGAGCGCGGCACGCAAGGCGGTCTACGTGTCGGGCGAGGAATCGGCCGAGCAGGTGGCGCTGCGCGCGCAACGGCTGCAGATCGATACTGCCGCGGTCGCGCTGCTCGCCGAGATCCAGCTCGAGCGGATCGGCGCGACGCTCGAAACCGAGCGGCCCGAGATCGCCGTGATCGACTCGATCCAGACGCTCTACTCGGAGGCGCTCCAGTCGGCGCCGGGGTCGGTGGCGCAGGTCCGCGAATGCGCCGCCCAGCTCACGCGCATCGCCAAGAGCCACGGCATCGCGCTCTTCTTCGTCGGCCACGTCACCAAGGAGGGCGCGCTCGCCGGCCCGCGGGTGCTCGAGCACATCGTCGACACGGTGCTCTACTTCGAAGGCGATCCGCACTCGAGCTTCCGCCTCATCCGCGCGTTCAAGAACCGCTTCGGGCCGGTGAACGAGCTCGGGGTGTTCGCGATGACCGAGCGCGGCCTGCGCGGCGTGGCGAACCCGTCGGCGCTGTTCCTCTCGCAGCACCGCGAGCCGGTGGCGGGCTCCTGCATCCTGGTGACCAGCGAAGGCACGCGGCCGCTGCTCGTCGAGGTGCAGGCGCTGCTCGACGGCGCGCACGGCATGGCGCCGCGCCGCCTCGCCCAGGGACTCGACCAGAGCCGGCTCGCGATGCTGCTCGCGGTGCTGCACCGCCACGCCGGCGTCGCGGTGCACGACCAGGACGTGTTCGTGAACGCGGTCGGCGGCGTGCAGATCGGCGAGCCGGCGGCGGACCTCGCGGTGCTGCTCGCGGTGATCTCGAGCTTCCGCAACCGGCCGCTCCCGGAGAAGCTCGTCGTGTTCGGCGAGATCGGGCTCGCGGGCGAGGTGCGCCCGGCGCCGCGCGGCCAGGACCGGCTGCGCGAGGCGGCCAAGCTCGGCTTTCGCCGTGCGCTGATCCCGCGCGCGAACGCGCCGAAGCAGGCGATCGAGGGGATCGAGGTCGTCGCCGTCGAGCGCCTCGCGGACGTGCTGGCCGAGCTAGGCTGAAAGCAGGTTCGCCGCTGCGATGCCGCTCCGGACGGCTGCCTCGAGCGTCGCCGGATAGTCGCTCGCCGTGTAGTCGCCGGCGAGCACGAGTCCCGGCACCGCGGTCGCGTTCGCCGGGCGGGCGAGCCCTGGCCGGCAGCTGAACGTCGCCCGCCGCTCCGCGATCACTCGATGCCAGCGCGGCTCCGGGAGGCCGGGAAGGCCGGCGGCGAGCTCGGCGTGGATCGCGGCGGCGAGCGCGGCGTGCGTCAGCGCCTCGTGCTTGCCCGAAGCGCTCAGCACTACGGCGATGAGCCCGGGGTGGCCGGAGAGCGTGCCGCGATCGAACGCCCACTGCGTGAGGCCGCCGCTGAATCCGAGCATCGGAAACGGCAGCGACACGGCCTCCGGGTACTGGAGGTAGCAGGTGTAGATCGGCTCGTGCTCGATCGCGGCGATCGTCGCTGCGAGGCCGCCGAGCTCGGGGAAGTCGCCGAGCAGCCCCGGGGCAAGCTGGGGCGGGCAGGCGAGGACGACGTGGCTGAACGCGGCTGGGTCGGTGTCGAGCCGGAAGCCGGCACCGTCGCGAACGATCGCGCGTATGGCCGCGCCGAGACGAATCTCGCCGCCGTGCCCCGCGACGAAGGCTGCCGCCGGCGCGGGGAAAAGTGCACCGAGGTCCGCCTTGGGCAGCAGGAGGTCGCTCGCCGCCCGCGCCCCGCCGAGCGTGTCGCGGAGCACGTTCGCGAACACGCGGGCCGACGCCCGCTCCGGCGGCGTGTTCAGCGCCGAAACGCAGAGCGGCACCCACAGCCGATCGCGCGGGGCGCCGGCCTGGCGGTGGCGGGCGAGCAGCCGTTCGACGCTCTCGTCCGCCTCGAGCGCGAACCGGCTGCGGCGGAGGTGCGCCACGAAGCGCGCGGCGCGCAGGCGCTCGGCGGCCGTCAGCCCGGAGGCGAGCACGAGTCCGGCGAGCAGGTGCAATGGCGCGGGAAGCGGCGGCGCGCGCAGCCGGAAACCGGAAACGTCGCGCAGCTCGAGCGGCAGCCGTACGAGCAGACGCTCCGGATCGGCGCCGACGAGCCGCATCAGGCGCAGCGTTTCGGTGTAGGCGCCGATCAGGATGTGCTGGCCGTTGTCGAGGTCAGTCCCGTCGAGCGTGACGCGCCGCGCCCGGCCGCCGAGGCTGCGAGAGGCCTCGAAGACCGTGACCGGCAGGCCGCGCTCCGCCAGCGTCACACCCGCCGCCAGCCCCGCCCACCCGGCGCCGACGACCGCTACGCGGTGACCCACGTTCGCCAGGCGATCCAGAGCTTGCGGATCGGCGTGAGCGCGACCCGGTGCGCGAGCACGCGCGAGCCGTCGCGCCGGATCTCGTCGAGCAGCGTCCGGTAGATCGCCGCCATGACGAGGCCCGGCCGCTGCGGCTTGCGGTCTTCGGGCGGCAGCAGCGCGAGCGCGCGGCCGTAATAGGCCTGTGCGCGGTCGATCTGGAACGCCATCAGGTTGCCGAATCCCTCGGTCTGCCGCGCGGCAAGGATATCGGCGACGGGGACGCCGAACCGCGCCAGCTCGTCCTGCGGCAGGTAGATGCGGTCCTTGCGCGCGTCCTCGCCGACGTCGCGGATGATGTTCGTGAGCTGGAACGCGGTGCCGAGCGTCGCGGCGTACTTGAGCGTCTGCGGATTCGCGTAGCCGAAGATCCCGGCGGCGAGCAGGCCGACCACCCCGGCGACGTGATAGCAGTAGCGCTCGAGGCCGGCGAAATCGGGGTACCGGGCAGGGTGGAGATCCATCGCCATCCCGTCGAGGATCTCGTTCAGACGCGGCTGGGTGACCCCGAAGCGCTCGACCGCCGGCACGAGCGCCTTCGTAACCGGGTGCTGCGGGGTGCCGGCGAAGAGCGCCGCCACCTCGTTTCGCCACCACGCGAGCTTCGCCGCGGCGATGCCGGGGTCGGTGCAGTCGTCGACGATGTCGTCCACCTCGCGACAGAAGGCATAAAGGGCGGTAATCGCCCGGCGCCGTTCGGGGGGCAGGAAGAGGAACGAGTAGTAGAAACTCGACCCGCTCGCGGCCGCCTTCTGCTGGCAGTACTCGTCGGGCGACATCAGGTCATTGCCGCGCGCCAGAACATGAGCGACCAGTCGGGCGCGCGCAGGACCGGCCGGTGCCGGAAGACGTCGCCGCCCGCACGGTCGATCCGCTCGAGGATGCGCAGCCCGCCCTGGACGACCAGCCGGAGTTCCCAGCCGATCCGGCCGGGCAGCGCGCGCGCGAGCGGCGCGCCGGCCTGGAGCAGCCCGCGCGTGCGCTCGACCTGGAACGACATTGCACGCCGCCAGGCATCGTCGACGCGCCCGGCGGCGATTTGCGCCTCGCCGACGCCGAAGCGCACGAGCTCGTCCTGCGGCAGGTACAGCCGGCCCTTCGCCCAGTCGACCGCGACGTCCTGCCAGAAGTTCGCGAGCTGCAGCCCGGTGCAGATGGCGTCCGAACGGCGGACGTTGTCCGCGCCGGCGGCGCCGAAGAGATGGAGCATCAGGCGTCCCACCGGATTCGCGGAGCGGCGGCAGTAGTCGAGGACCTCGTCGAACGACGCGTACCGCTGCTTGACGACGTCCTGGCTGAAGGCGTCGAGCAGGTCGTGAAAGGGCTGGAGCGGCAACGCGTGCGCGGCGATCACCGGCGCAAGGCGGACGAGCACCGGCGAGTCTGGCGCGCGGCCCGCCGCGATTCGCCCAAGGTCGCCGCGGTACGCGTCCAGGCGCGCGAGGCGCTCGGCCGGAGGCGCATTTCCCTCGTCGGCGAAGTCGTCGGCGGTCCGCGCGAACCAGTAGATTGCCGCGACGGCCGGGCGCAGCGCCCGTGGCAGGAGCCACGACGCCACCGGGAAGTTCTCGTAGTGGCCGACCGACATTTACTCGTGGTTTTTCAACGGGATCGCGCGTTTTCGGCTGACAGTATAGGGCCGGTCCGGTAAACTCCGGTCGGACAGCATCCGCGATGCCGCGAAGGTGGCGGAATTGGTAGACGCACTGGATTTAGGTTCCAGCGCCGAAAGGCATCCGGGTTCGAGTCCCGGCCTTCGCACCAACGCCGTCTGACTGCAGCGCTCTCGACCAAGGCCATGCCAACGACACTCGAAAACCTGGGACAACTCGAACGCCGTCTGGTGATGGCGATGCCGGCCGCCGACATCGAGCGCCAGGTCGGAGAACGCCTCAAACGCCTCGCCCGCACGATCCGCATGGCCGGCTTCCGCCCCGGTAAGGTGCCGCTGAAGCTCGTGGAGCAGACCTACGGGCCGCAGGTCCGCTCCGAGGTCATCGGCGACGCGGTGCAGAAGTCGTTCTCCGACGCGGTCCGCGACCAGAACCTGCGCGTTGCGGGCTACCCGCGCATCGAGCGCAACGACGGCGCGCCCGACGGCGAGCTGCAGTTCAGCGCGACCTTCGAGGTATACCCCGAGATCGCCCCCGGCGAGCTGGCGGGCGTCGCGATCGAGCGGCCGACGCTCGCTGTCGGCGAGGCCGAAGTCGACAAGACGATCGAAGTCCTGCGCAAGCAGCGGATCAGGTACGAGCCGGCCGATCGCCCGGCGGCGAGCGGGGATCGCGTGACCGTCGACTTCGTCGGCACCGTCGACGGCGCCGAGTTCGCCGGCGGCAAGGGTGCGGACCACGCGTTCGTCCTCGGGGAGGGCCGCATGCTGCGCGACTTCGAAGCGGGCGTGACCGGACTCGCCGCCGGCGAGTCGAAGACCGTGCCGGTGCACTTCCCGGCCGACTACCAGGCGAAGGAGCTCGCCGGTAAGGCGGCGAGCTTCGTCATCACGGTAA
>CAWHBL010000010.1:0-24801 GCA_963827555.1 uncultured beta proteobacterium | reverse complement strand
GAGCGGGCGCCGTCGCCTGAGAACCGGCCGCGGCGCCCCGCGCCCTCGGGATCAGCTCATCTGCGACTGCAGGTAGTTCTGCAGCCCGACTTCCTTGATCAGTCCGAGCTGGGTCTCGAGCCAGTCGATGTGGTCCTCCTCGCTCTCCATGATGTCCTCGAAGAGCTCGCGGGAGATGTAGTCGCCGACCGTCTCGCAGTGCGAAATCGCTTCCTTGAGCAGCGGGTGCGCCGCGCGCTCGAGCTTGAGGTCGCAGTCGAGCGCCTCGGGCACGTCCTCGCCGACGAGGAGCTTGCCGAGGTCCTGCAGGTTGGGGAGCCCTTCGAGGAACAGGATCCGCTCGATCAGCTTGTCCGCGTGCTTCATCTCGTCGATCGACTCCCCGTGCTCGTGCTCGCGGAGCTTCTTGTAGCCCCAGTGCTCGAACATCTTGGCGTGGAGGAAGTACTGGTTGATCGCGGTGAGCTCGTTCTTGAGGACCTTGTTCAGGTAGTCGAGGACTTTCTTGTCGCCTTTCATCGCGCCTCCGGCCTTGAACGGGCGTCGCGGCGGAGACGCTCGGGACACGTCTCACGGGTACCGTGACGTCGCGGAACGGCGGCGACGATAGCACGCGCCGCCGCGGGCGGCGAAGAAAGGGGAGGACGGTGAGACGCCCCGGGTGGGGCGTCAGGCGGTGGCGGAAGCGCCGGCGCGGTGGTCGCGTTCGACGACGATCTGGCGTGCGACCGGCTCGCAGGTGCCGCAGCAGGTCGAAACCCCGAGGCACTCGCGCACCTGCTCGAACGTGTGCGCCCCGAGCGCCACGCACTGGCGGATCTCGCGGTCGGTTACGGCGTTGCAGACGCAGACGTACATATCGGCTCGGGTGGTCGGCGTTGTTGAATGCGATCGATTCTCACTCATATTTCTCGAGCGCGCAAGGGCATTTGCACACTGTTAGTGCTCACTATTCATAGTCCATTGAGAATAAGCACTTTTTCACTGTTTTATGGCCTTGACTCAAAAAATGAGAATCGTTATCGTTCGTGACTGTGGATAACCGACCCTCATCGCCCCAAGGCCCGGCGACGGCTCCCGAGCCGGCCGCAGCCCGCGCCCGGCGGGCCCCGCCGGGTCCGGAGCGAGGAGCTGCTCAAGGGAGGCGTCGAGATCCTCATCGAGCACCACGGCCGCGAATACCGGTTGCGGGTCACCCAGAACGGGAAGCTGATCCTGACCGCGTAATCCCGTCCCGGCGTCCACTCGCCGACCCCGCTAGACCCGCCAGCCAGGCCTCTGTGGGGGCCAAGCCAGCACCGTCGCCAACAGGAGCTGGCCATGCAGAGAACAACCCTCACCGTCGTCGTCCCCCTCGTCCCGACCACGCCGACGCCCGCCATCCCCCCGGGAGCCTCCCGATGACGCCGGCGGATCCCACGGTGAGCCGGCTCGAGACGGTTCTCGGGGCCGTCCTGTACCTGATGACCGCCTACCAGCGGACCCGGTGCCCACGCATCGCGGCGTGCGTGGCCGCGCACCTCGACTGCCTGGCCGCTCACCCGCATGCCGATTCGACGATCCGTGAGGTATGCGCCGGAATGCGGGAGGAATGGCGGGTCGCCGCGGCCGCCGTGCCCGCACC
Organism: uncultured beta proteobacterium; assembly: GCA_963827555.1. Lineage (GTDB taxonomy): Bacteria > Pseudomonadota > Gammaproteobacteria > Burkholderiales > SG8-39 > DATEDA01. The sequence goes on along the minus strand of CAWHBL010000010.1, from coordinate 23,177 downwards.
GCAACGTCCACTGATCTCGCGGACGCGTAAAACGCCCGATGCTCGCCCGCCTGAGGGGCGCGATTGCGCGGGGAACGAGGCACCAGAGGGCAGTCCGCGGGCGCGGTTGCGGGGACTGGAAGAAACGCTTGACCCGTCACGATCCAGCGCTAAACTGGTGCCTCCACACATCCAAGAGCGAGAGCCCGATGCCGGTCCGCCAGATGAAATTGCGCTTCGACGCCAAGCCGACGACCCGGGTCATACCGTCGCTGCTGACCGCCGATCCGCCGCGGGGAGGTCCCCGGGGGAACAAGAAAGCCTCCGGCGAGGAAACGGCCGCGCCGATGCGCGGCGTGGGCGGGGTGCCGCCGCCCGCGGCGGAAGCACCGCCTCCGGCCGGCCGCGGCTGATCCGGTCCCGGCCGGCGGCCGCCGATCCGGCCCCGGCCGCGCCGGCTAGACGGAATCGAAGTACGCCGCCATCCGCGCGCGGAGCGCCGGGTCGGGTAGCCGGCCGCGCGCGGCGCCGAGGTTGTCCGCGAGGTGCCGCGCATTGCGCGTGCCCGGGATGACGCAGGTCACCGCCGGGTGCCCGAGGATGAACTTCAGGAACGCCTGCGCCCAGCTCGCGCAGTCGATCTCGCTCGCCCACCCCGGCAGCGGCTTGCCCTTCACCCGCGCGAACATCCGGCCCTGACCGAGCGGTCGGTTCACGAGGACCGCGACACCCTCGGCCGCGGCGAGCGGCAGCAGCCGGCGCTCCGCTTCGCGCTCGGCGAGCGAGTAGTTGAGCTGCACGAAATCCGGCCGATGCGCCCGGATCGCGGCCTCGAGCCCCGCGTGGCCGCTCGCGGTGTAATGCGTGATGCCGAGGTAGCGCACCCGCCCCTCCCTCTTCCAGCCGGCGAGCGTCGCGAGGTGCGTGTCGGTGTCGACCAGGTTGTGCACCTGCATCAGGTCGAGCCGGGCGACGCCCAGCTTGGCGAACGAGGCCTCCATCTGCCGGACCCCGGCGTCGCGGCCGGAGGTCCACACCTTCGTCGCGACGAAGAGCTTGCCCGCCAGCCCGAGCTCGGCCGCGAGCGCGCCGACCACCTGCTCGGCGGCACCGTACATCGGCGAGGAGTCGACCACCGTCCCGCCGAGCTCGACCAGTGCGCGCAGCGTTTCCTGCGCGGCGGCGCGCTCCGGCCCGCCGCGGGGAACATCGAAGGCCTGCCAGGTTCCCAGCCCCACCGCCGGGATGCGCTCGCCGGTGCGCGGAACGGGTCGGGTCGCGAGCGTCATCGCGGTCTCGCCGCCTCGTTCAGTGCCGCCAGTCCCAATAGGGATAGGGCCAGCCATAGGGATACTGGAACAGCCGGCCGTACGCAGGCCAGCCGTACAGCGGATACGCCTCGCGGCCCCGCAGGTACTCGTCGAGCCGGACGGCGTCGATGTAGGTGCGCTGCATGTAGTCGATCACCTGGTCGGGCACCCCCTGCTCGCGCAGCTTCGCGAGCTCCGACGCCGGCAGCGGATAGATCGCGTGCGACGCCTCGATCCGCTTGATGATCGCGTCCGACGCGACACCGTCCTTCGCCATCTGCACGATCTCGGCGGCGGTGGGCGCCGGCGGCAGCGGCGGCCCGAGGCTCGCGCAGGCCCCGAGGAGCACGGCGAGCGCCAGAGTGGCAGGACGCATGGGCATGGATGAAACTTTCCGGTTCGCTGCCTATCTTAACCATCCTACGACACGCCGGTCCTTCCCGATGACCTCCCGCCGCGCCGCCCTGCGCGCACTCGCCTTCGCTCCCGCGTGGCTCGCGCTCGGCGCGCGCGCCGCGCCGCGGGCAGCGACGAAGCTCGCCGACCATCCGCTGGTGGGCACGATCTGGGACGCGCGCGAACGGCGGTTCGTCGCGCGCACCGCGCTCGAATCCGCCTGCGCGCGAGCGGACTTCGTGCTCGTCGGCGAGGTGCACGACAACCCCGAACATCACCGCTTCCAGCTCGAGTTGCTCGCGGCGATCGTCCGCGCCGGCCGCCGGCCGGCGGTCGCGATGGAGCAGTTCGACCGCGACCACCAAGCCGCGCTCGACCGCGCGCGCATCGAGCGTCCCGGCGACGCGGAGCATCTCGCCGACGCGGCGCAGTTCGACCGCCGCGGCTGGCACTGGCCGTTCTACGAGCCGATCGTCGCGGCTGCGCTCCGCGACGACCTTCCGCTCGTCGCCGCCAATCTCTCCCGCCGCGACGGGTTCGCGGTGGTGGAACGCGGCTACGATGCGCTCGGCAAGAGCGTCGCCGCGCGTCTCGGCCTCGCGCAGCCGTTCGGCGCCGCGCAAGCGGCAGCGATGGAGGCGGCGGTGCGCGACGGCCACTGCGGGAAGCTGCCCGAGAAGGTCGTGCCGCGCATGGCCGAGGCGCAGCGTGCGCGCGATGCGGTGATGGCCGACGCGCTGCTCGCGCGCGCAGCGGCGAGTGCGGTGCTGATCGCGGGCAACGGCCACGCGCGGCGCGATCTGGGGGTACCGCTGCACCTTGCAGCGCGCGCGCCGGAGCGCAGCGTCCTCGCGGTCGGCATCGTCGAGGTCGTCGAGGACCGCGTCCGGGCGGAGGACTACGTGGTCCCCGCCGCCGGCGAGGCGCCCCAGTTCGACCTCGCGGTCTTCACCCCGCGCACCGAGCGCGCCGACCCATGCGTCGGGTTCGCGCCCCGCGGCGGTGCGGCGGCGCAGCACGACCCGGGGGGTATGACGGCGGGATCGGCGTGACCTAGTCCGCACGGCCCGCCCCGGGGACCGGCCCGCCGGTTGCGGGACCCCGAAACCCCGGGGCTATAATGCCGGTCCAACAACTCCCGCAGCGGCCGCATCCCGTTCCGCGGCCCGCCGTAACCCGATGAACCTCGTGCGCCTCCTGGGCGTCGGCGTCTTCGTCGCCGCCGCGATCGCCTCCCCCGCGTCCCGCGCCGCGACCGAGATCCAGTTCTGGCACGCCATGGACGGCGCGCTGGGCGACCACCTGAAGGTCATCGTCGATCGCTTCAACGGCTCCCAGAAGGAATACGTCGTCGTCCCCGTCTTCAAGGGCAGCTACGACGAGACCCTCGCCGCGGGCATGGCCGCGTCGCTCGCGGGCAAGGGACCGAACGTCCTCCAGGTGTACGAGGTCGGCACGGCGAACATGATGTCGGCGAAGCGCGTGGTGAAGCCGCTCCACCAGCTCATGCGCGAGGCCGGCGAGAAGTTCGACCAGAAGGGGTACGTGCCGGCGGTCGCGAGCTTCTACTCCGACGCGAAGGGCAACCTGCAGTCGCTGCCGTTCAACACCTCGACGCCGGTGCTGTACGTGAACCGGACCGCGCTAAAGCAGTCGGGCGTGAAGCCCGGCGCCGAGCTGAAGACCTGGTACCAGCTGCAGGAAGTGCTGCTCGAAGTGCGCGAGAAGTTTCCGCAGAGCTGCGGGCTCACCACCACCTGGCCGTCGTGGGTGATGCTCGAGAACCTGCTCGCCTGGCACAACGAGGAGTACGCCTCGCGCAACAACGGCTACGACGGCCTCGACGCGCAGCTCAAGTTCAACACCAGGCTCGCCATGCGGCACGTCTCGCTGATGACCGCGTGGATGAAGGGCAAGATCTTCAGCTATTCCGGCCGCCGCGACGAAGGCGAGCGGCGCTTCGCGCGCGGCGAGTGTTCGATGCTGACCGCGTCGTCGGCGTCCTACGGCAACCTCGCGCGCGACGTCAAGTTCGAGCTCGGCGTGCTGCCGCTGCCCTACTACGACGACGTCAATGAGGCGCCCTACAACACGCTGATGGGCGGCGCGAGCCTGTGGGCGATGAGCGGCAAGACCGCCGCCGAGTTCAAGGGCGTGGCGAAGTTCTTCGCCTACCTGTCGCGGCCCGAGGTGCAGGCCGAGTGGCACCAGAACACCGGCTACCTGCCGATCACCCGCGCGGCGTACGAGCTGACCGCGAAGTCCGGCTACTACCAGCGCAACCCCGGCACCGATGTGGCGCTCCGCGAGCTCCTGGACGGGAAGCGCGTGCCGCAGCCGTTCTCGCGCGGCATCCGGCTCGGCAACCACCTGATGATCCGCGCCGTCGTCGACGAGGAGCTCGAGCAGGCGTGGGCGGCGGTCAAGCCGCCGAAGCAGGCGCTCGACGACGCGGTGGCGCGCGGCAACGATCTGCTGCGGCGGTTCGAGCGGGCGAACAAGTAGGTCCGCGTCCGGACCCCGGACGACCGGCCTGCGGGCCGGTTTTTTGTTGTTAGAACGGGAGCGCCGCCCCGGGCTTCGCGGCGGCGAGCACCCGCCGGAAATCGTCCTGGATGCGCTGCGAGCCCGGCCTCGTCCTGCGCCTCGAACCGCAGCACGATCACCGGCGTGGTGTTCGAGGCGCGCGCCAGTCCGAAGCCGTCGGCGTATTCGACGCGCAGCCCATCCAGCTTGATGACTTCCTGCGCGCCGGGAAAGCTCGCGGTGCGCTGCAACTCCGCGATCAGGCGGTGCGGCTCGCCTTCGGCGAGCTGCCAGTGCAGCTCCGGCGTCGTCACCGAGTCGGGCAGCGCGTTGAGCACCGCGCTCGGGTCCTGCGCCCGCGACACGATCTCGAGCAGCCGCGCGCCGGCGTACAGGCCGTCGTCGAACCCGTACCAGCGCTCGACGAAGAACGTGTGCCCGCTCATCTCCCCGGCGAGCGGCGCGCCGAGCTCCTTCAGCTTCGCCTTGATCAGCGAGTGGCCGGTCTTCCACAGCACCGGTTTCCCGCCGTGGCTCCGGATCCACGGCGCGAGATTGCGCGTGGACTTCACGTCGTAGATGATCTCGGCGCCCGGCATCCGCTCGAGCACGTCGGCGGCGAAGAGCATCAGCTGCCGGTCGGCGTAGATGATCCCGCCGTCCTTGGTCACCACGCCGAGCCGGTCGCCGTCGCCGTCGAACGCCAGCCCGAGCTCGGCGTCCGACGAGGCGAGCGTCCGGATCACGTCCTGCAGGTTCTCGGGCTGCGTGGGATCGGGATGGTGGTTCGGGAACGTGCCGTCGACGTCGCAGAAGAGCTCGATCACCGCGCACCCGAGCCGCCGGTAGAGCTCCGGGGCGGTCGCTCCGGCGACGCCGTTGCCGCAGTCGACGACGATCTTCATCGGCCGCGCGAGCTTCACGTCGCCCGCCACCCGCGCGAGATACGCCTCGCGGACGTCGACCGTCCGGTAGGCACCGTTCCCCGTCGTGAAGTCGTCCCGCTCGATCCGTGCGCGCAGCGCCTGCACCGCGTCGCCGGACAGCGTCGTTCCGGCGACCACCATCTTCAGGCCGTTGTAGTCCGGCGGGTTGTGGCTGCCGGTGACGGCGACCGCGCTCCCGCACCCGAGATGATGCGCCGCGAAGTAGGCGATCGGCGTCGTCACCATGCCGATGTCGTGCACGTCGACGCCGCTCGAGCGCACGCCGCGCGCCAGCGCCTGCGAAAGCTCCGGGCCGGAGAGGCGGCCGTCCCGGCCGATGGCCATAGCGGTGCCGCCCGCCGCCCGGACTTCCGTGCCGAGCGCCCGGCCGATCAGCTCGACCGTCGGCGCGGAAAGCTGCCGGCCGACGACGCCGCGGATGTCGTACGCCTTGAAGATCTCGGGCGGAACGCGGCTCATTGCTCAGTCATCCTGTGGTCTCGTCGAAGAAGCTGGCGATCCGCCGCGGCAGCCAGTCGTAGCGGCCGGGGAACGGCCCGTGCACGAACCCGACGTGACCGCCGGTCGGCGGAAACTCGAGCGTCACCTGCGGCGACACCTCGTCCGCACGCGGCAGCTCCGCCGCCGGGAGAAACGGATCGTTGCGGGCGTTCACGACGAGCGTCGGCACGCGGATGTGCGCGAGCCACGGCTTCGCGCTCGCGCGCGACCAGTAGTCGGCGGCGTCCCGAAACCCGTGCAGCGGCGCGGTGACGAGATCGTCGAACTCGCGCAAGGTGCGCGAGCGCGCCACGCGCGGGCCGTCGAACAGGCCGGGGAAGCGCACGAGCTTCGCCGCGGCCTTGCGCCGCAGCGTCGCCAGGAAGTTCCGCGTGTACACCATGTTGAACCCGCGCCCGAGCGCGTCGCCGGCGGCGGTGAGGTCGACCGGCGCCGACACCGCCGCCGCGGCGCGAACCACCGCGCCCGCCCCGCCGCCGCGCTCGCCGAGCCACTTGAGTAGCGCGTTGCCGCCGAGCGAGACGCCCGCCGCGTACACCGCGCCGCCCGCCTCGCGCGCGAGCCGCCGCAGCATCCAGTCGATCTCGTCCGAGTCGCCGGAATGGTACGCGCGCGGCAGGCGGTTCAGCTCGCCGCCGCAGCCGCGAAAGTGCGGCAGCGCCGCACGCCAGCCGCGCTCGCGGGCGGCGGCGAGGAGCGCGCGCGCATAGTGGCTCGACGCGCCGCCTTCGAGCCCGTGGAAGAGCGCGAGGAGCGGCGCCCCGTCCGGACCGTCGACGCGATCGACCTCCACGAAGTCGCCGTCGGGCGTGTCCCAGCGCTCGCGCCGCACCGGCGGGCGCGCGACCGGCGCGAGGAGCGCCGCGTAGATCGTCTGCGCGTGGCCGCCCGGCAGCCACCACGGCGCGCGATAGCCGCCGGGCCGCGGCGTCGCTGCGCCCGGCGCGCGCGCCTCGCCTGCACCTGGCGCGGGCCAGCGCTGCGCGGCGCTCAATGCAGCACCTTCGGTCCCTCCGCCGCCGCCGGTGCCGGCGCCGCAGGCGCGGGGGACGCGTGATGAACGAGCAGCCGCCAGCCGTTCCCCGTGCGCAGGTACACGTTCGTCGCGACCATCGGCGGCCGCGCCTTCGGCTCGCCGGCGACCGCGATGTTCTCGTGCACGCTGTGGATCGACAGCATCATGCCCTGCACGTACACCTGGTTCGAGAGGTGCACCTGCAGCCGCTGGCGCGACTTGAACATCTGCGCCCAGCTCTCGCGCACCTGCTCGTAGCCGGTGAGCCGCGGCCCGGCGGGGTGGATGCAGACGATCTCCTCGTCCTCCGCCCAGACCTCCATCATCGCCTCGAGGTCGGCGCGCTCGAGCGCCTCGTAGAACGCGGTCTCCGCGTCCTGGGGCGTCGGGAACGTCGAGCGCTTCATCGGCGGCGGATGGTAGCGGAAATCATTCCGGCGCCGACGGTCCGCGCTACCGCGTTTCGGCGGCGATCCACGCCGCGATCGCGCCGGTCACCGCATCCGCCTCGCCGATCGCCGGCAACACCCGGAAACGCGCCGCCGGATGGCGCGCTCGCAACGCCTCGACGGCGAGCGGCAGGTCGCGCCGCACGTGGCCCCCGGGCGCGAGGAACACCGGCACGACCGCGATCTCGCGCGCGCCCTCGGCGACGAGCGTCGCCACGGCGTCCTCCAGCGTCGGCGGCGTGATCTCCAGATACGCGAGCGCGACGCGTGCGTCCGGCCGCTCGGCGCGCAGGCGGGCGGCGAGCCGCTCGAACGGCGCCGCCCAGCCGGGATCGCGGCTCCCGTGCGCGAACAGGAGGATCGCGTCGGTCACTCCAGCCCCTGGAACCGCAGCACGCTCTCGCACCACCGCGCGACGCGCAGCAGATGGGCGTCGCCGCCGGCGTCGCGCGCGAGTTGCAAACCGAACGGCAGACCGTTGCGCGCCAATCCGCTCGGCACGGTGATCGCGGGCACGCCGATGAGCGACCACAGCGTGCAGAAACTCGGGTCGCCGGTGACGTCGCGCCGGCGCGGCGCCGGGCCGGGCGCGGCCGGCGAGAGGACCACCTCGCAGCGCGCGAAGAGGTCGTGCGCGCGCTCGGCCAGCGCGGCGCGCAGGGCCACCGACGCGCGATAGGAAGCGGGCGCGATCGTCGCGCCCTCGTCGAGCGCCTTGTTGAGCACCGCGCTCAGAAGCGGCCGCGCCCGCGCCTGCACCTTCGCGAGGTTGCGCGCACCTTCCGCGAGCATGATCGTGCGATGGACGAGGTTGGCGTCCGCGAACCCCTCCGGCAGCGCGAGGCGCTCGACGCGCGCGCCGGCCGCGCGCAATGCGTCGAGCGCGAGCTCGAGATGGGTCTGCGCCTCGGCCTCGGCGTCGTTCCAGGGGAACCGCGGGAGCACGCCGATCCACGGCGGCCGCTCGAGGCGGGGCACGTCGGCCGGAATCGCCTCCCCCGGGGCGAGCTGCGCCGTGAAGAGCGCGACGTCGGCGACGCTGCGCGCGAAGGTTCCGAGCTGGTCGAGCGTTTCGCTGAACTGGCAGACCCCGGCGAAGGGCAGCGTGCCGAGCGTCGGCTTGAAGCCGACGATGCCGCAGAACGCCGCCGGCCGGATCACCGAGCCGTTGGTCTGCGTGCCGATCGACGCCGGCACGAAGCCGGCCGCGACCGCCGCCGCCGAACCGGAGGACGAGCCGCCGGGCGTGTGCTCGGCGTTCCAGGGGTTGCGGGTCTTGCCGGGATGCATGAACGCGAACTCGGTGGTCACCGTCTTGCCGAGCACGAACGCGCCGGCCCGCTTCAGGCGCTCCACCACGGCGGCGTCGCGCGCCGGGCGGCGACCGGCGAACGCCGGCGACCCCATCTCGGTCGGCAGGTCGGCGGTGTCGATGATGTCCTTCACGCCGACCGGAACCCCGTGGAGCGCGCCGTGCTCGGCGTTCGCGGCGCGGCTGCGGTCGCATTCGGCGGCGAGGGCGAGCGCTCGCGCCTCGTCGAGCGCCGCCCAGGCCTGGACGCCGGCGTCGCGTTCGCGGATGCGGGCGAGCAGATGCTGGGTGCACGCGTGCGCCGGCAGCATTCCGGTCGCGAGGGCGCGCGCGGTCTCGATCAGGCTTGCCGCCATGCCGCTAGGTGCCGATTCCACGCTTCCGAATGCGAGGACGCGAAACATACCACGCCCCTTTCCCTGCCCGGGTCGTGGCGGAGGATCGGGCGCCAGGGCCGCGAAGTCGGCCGCTACCATGAAGTCTCCCCGGGAGGCCGGTCACCGGATGCAACCGTGCATCCTCCGGCCCGCTCCGTCCGTATTGTGGTTGACAGTCCGCCCGGGAGTCGACCCTTCCCCGTGTCCGCGAACCCAGCGAGCCGCTTGTCCGCTGTCGAGCCGGTAGCCGGCGCGGAGTTCGACTACGAGGCAGCGCTGTCGCGGTGCGCGCGCGGCGACGCCGCGGCGCTGCAGGCGCTCTACGAGCGGGAGGCGCCGCGGCTCCTCGGGGTGGCCACGCGAGTGCTGCGGCGCCGCGACCTGGCCGAGGACGCCGTCCACGACGCCTTCGTGCAGATCTGGCAGAAGTCGCACTCGTTCGATCCCGAGCGCGGCTCGGCCCGCGGCTGGATCCATACCGTGGTGCGCCATCGGGCGATCACGGTGATGCGCGGGTTGCGCCACGAGCATCCGCTTGATCCGGCGGCGCTCGAAGAGATGCCGGACGCGGCGTCGGATCTCGCCGGGCTCACGGCGCAGGTCGACGTCGAGGCGCTCGCGCGCTGCATGGAAGAGCTCGAGCTGCCCAAGCGGACCTGCATCGCGCTCGCGTACGTCGACGGGTATTCGCACGCCCAGATCGCTGCGCGGCTCAACGCGCCGCTCGGCACCGTGAAGGCGTGGATCCGGCGCGCGTTGCAGGCGCTGCGGCAGTGCCTCGGATGACCGCGGCTCCGGGCGACGAGCTGTATCTCCTGGCCGGCGAGTACGTGCTCGGGCTGCTTCCCATTGCAGCGGCCCATGAAATCGAAGAGCGGCTCGGACGGGAGCGCGAGCTGCGCGTCGCAGTCGGGTACTGGGAGCGGCGGCTGATCGGCCTCGCGGGCGCGACGGCCCCGATCCAGCCCGGCCCGGCGCTGTGGGCGCGCATCGCGGCAAGCATTGCGCCGCGCTCGGCGCCCGCCGCACGCGCCCGGGACGCGCGGGGCGTCTCCTTCCTCGAGCGCGTCGCCGTGTGGCGCGCCCTCGCCGTCGCCGGGTTCGCGGCGGCGGCGATCGCGGTGTTCGTCGCGCTCGGCCCAGCCCGCCCCGGCCCCGGCTACGCCGTGGTACTGCAGGCCACCGCGGATCGCAGCGTCGGCTGGATCGGGCAGGCCGATGCGGCCGGGCGAATGCTGTTCGTGCCGGTGTCGCGCGCGGAGGTCCCGGCCGATCGCGCACTCCAGCTCTGGGCGAAGGCGGACGATCCGAAGGGCCCGATCTCGCTCGGCGTCGTACCGGCCGACCGCAGCTTCCGCCTGCCGGCCGGCGAGGTGCCGCCGCTCGAGCCCGGCCAGCTCTTCGCAATCTCGCTCGAACCCGCGGGCGGCTCGCCGCTCGGCCGTCCCACCGGACCCGTCCTGTTCGCCGGGCGCGTGGTCGCCGCCCGCTGACCGCGCGCCCGGTGCGCGTCCGGGCGCCGATCGTCCCGCGATCGTTCCCGCGCGCGTTCACCGTCGCCTCGTTCCGAATACGACCATCCAGGCTCGACCGCTCGCGCCAGCCGGCGATGCGGTCGATGTCACGAGCCGGTAACGCCGCCGCGCGCTCGCGCGCGCCGCGCATCGATGCACTACGCCGGACCCGGTACCGACGGATGCGCGGGCGAAACTTATTTTTCCGGCGGCATCCGGAACTCCTGCAGCGAGCGTAGTCGTGGTGTGGGCATCACGAGTATCGGTTGGCGCCCCCAACGCGGCCGAGGAGGAAGCAGAGATGGGACGGAACGCTCGCAACGCCGTCGTCGCGCTGACGATGCTCCTGTGCGGCGCCGCACACGCAGCGCCGTGCATGACGGCCAGCCTCGTCGACTACATCGGTCTCGGCGGCGGCGGCTGCACTATAGGTAGCGCGCAGTTCTCCGGCTTCTCCTTGCCCGCCGTGGCCACCGCGGACGAGCCGATCGCGCCGTCCGCGGTGCAGGTCGTCCCGGCGCAGGACGCGGGCGGTGCCGGCTTCTCGTTGCGGTTCAACCAGGACGCCGCCGCGGCAGAGTCCTTCGGCTTGCGGGTGGGATTCCTCGCGGCCGGATTGCCGGGTTTCGCTTTCACCGCTGCGCTGTCGTCACTCATGGGGGCGTCGTCGGGCGACGGCGTCGTGGGACTGTTCACCGACCTGTGCCTCGGCAGCGCATTCAACGATCCCGACACCCTCGCCTGCGGCGGAACGCTCGACTCGAGCGTCATCCTGGGCAGCGATTCCACCGGCTCCGCGTTCGCGTTCACCTCGCCGATCGGCGTGGTCGGCGAGGTGTTCGTCGACGGCGGGTTCGCCGGCGCCGCGAGCCTCGCGAGCGCCGATCTCCGGTTCGCCGTCGCCGCGGTTCCCGAGCCGGGCACTTGCGCGCTCCTCGCGCTCGCGCTCGGCGCGCTCTTGTTCGCGCGCCGGCGCGGGCGCGTTCCGCGCTGATCGTTTGTGTCTTCGTCCGTTCGCCACCGTTTCAGCTCAACGAAGGAGGCTGCCGTGTACCTGAAGAACTGTCTCGCCGTCGTCATCGCATCCGCGCTCTGCCTGCCGCCGGCAGGCTTCGCCGCCAACCATCGCGAGGCGCCGATCACCGCGCTCGACCACAAGGCCGACATCACGGACGTGTACGCGTTCCGCAGCTACGGCTCCGCCTCGAAGCCGAGAGTGACGCTGATCATGTCGGTCGACCCGCTGCTCGAGCCGGGGAACGGGCCGAACTACTTTCCGTTCGACGACGACATCCTGTACGAGCTGAAGGTCGACAACGACAACGACGCGGTCGAGGACGTGGTGTTCCAGTTCCGCTTCAAGACCGAGCAGCGGCTGCCCAACCTCTTCCAGGTGTACGCGGGCGTACCGGGCGGCGCCAACGCGCCGGCCAACTCGCCGGCGCCGGTCGCCGCCGGGGACGCCGATCGTTCCCGGCCAGATCAAGACGTTCGACGACGCGGGCCTCGGCCAGCGGCAGCGCTACAGCGTGACGATGATCAAGAACGGCAGGGCGACGAAGCTTTCCGACGGGAAGCGGCTCTACGCCGTGCCCGCGAACGTCGGCCCGCGCACGATGGACTACGAAGCGCTGTTCGCCCAGGGCACCTACTCGCTCGATGACGGGATCAGGGTCTTCGCCGGCACGACCGACGACGCCTTCTGGATCGACCTCGGCGCGGCGTTCGACACGCTGAACCTCCGGTCGACCGTCGCGCCGGGCGCGCTCTCGGCGGCGCAGGACGCGGCCAACCAGAACTTCGCCTCCGACACCGTTTCGGGCTATGCGGTGAACTCGATCGCGATCGAGGTGCCCGTCGCGCTGCTCACCCGCACCGGCAAGGTCGAGGCTGCCGGCTCGCCCGCCGCGACGATCGGCATGTGGGCGACGACGTCGCGTCCCCGGGTCACGGTCCGCCGCGCCCCGCTGCCGGCGATCGACCAGGGTGATGGCCGGTCGCAGGTGCAGCGCATGGGCAACCCGCTCATCAACGAGCTCCTGGTCGGGACGGGCTCGAAGGACCGCTTCAGCATGGACGAGCCGAAGAACGACAAGCAGTTCGCGTCGTTCTTCCTCGACCCCGCGCTCGCCCGCGTCGTCAACGCGCTGACCGGGGGTGTCGTGGCGATTCCCACGCCGCCGCGCACCGACCTGCTGCCGGTGGTGACGTACGCGCCGCCGATCGCCGCGCCCGGCACGCCGGCGGGGCCGATCGCGGACCTGCTGCGCCTCAACACCGGCGTCGCGCCGACGCCCCCTGGACAAGACGAGCCGCCTCGGACTGCTCGGCGGCGACCCCGCCGGCTTTCCGAACGGACGCCGGGTGTTCGACGACGTGACCGACATCGCGCTGCGCCTCGTCGTCGGCGGCGTGCTCGCCGCGCCGTTCCCGGGCTTCGATCCCAACATCGGCGGCCGGCTCGGCGACGGCGTCAACGTGAACGACGTTCCCTACCGCAACGACTTTCCGTACCTCGGCTCCGCGCCGAGCGGCCGTGACCGCCGTCACATCGACCCGGGCGAACCGGGCTGCACGGCCGACACCGGCGCAGCGTGCCCGGACTAGGCCCGTGCGCCTCGTCGTCAGCAATCCTCCTCTGCGCCTTTGCCGCGTGCGGCTGGGCGCAGGGGCCCGCCTCCCCTTCCCCGGCGGAGCAGAAGCTGGCGGAAGCCGAGCGCTTCATCGCCAGCCACCCCGACCGCGCGGACGGCTACAACGCCCTCGCGATCGCGCTCGCCCGCCGGGCGCGCGAAACGGCCGACACCTCGTTCTACGAGCGGGCGGAAAACGCGCTCGAGAAGTCCTTCGCCGCCGCGCCGGCCAACTACGAGGGCCGCAAGACGCGCGTCTGGGTGCTCCTCGGCCGGCACGACTTTGCCCGGGCCTACGACGAAGCCAAGGTGCTCAACAAGGAGACGCCCGACGACGTGCTGGTCTACGGCTACCTCGCCGATGCGGCGGTCGAGCTCGGACGCTACGACGAAGCCGAGCGGGCCGTGCAGTGGATGCTCGACCTGCGCAGCGGCAACGTGCCCGGCCTGACGCGCGCCGCGTACCTGCGCGAGCTCTTCGGCGATCACGAAGGCGCGATCGAGCTCATGCAACAGGCGTATCGGCGCACCGCCCCCGCAGAGCTCGAAGATCGCGCGTGGATCGCGGTGCACATCGCCCACCTCGAGCTCGCGCGAGGCCGCCTCGAGCCGGCCGAAAAGCTGATCGACCAGGCGCTCGAGCTATTTCCGGGGTACCACTACGCGCTCGGAACGCTCGCGGCGCTGCGCACGCAGCAGCACCGCTACGACGATGCGCTCACGGCGCGCAAGTGGCACTACGCCGCGGCGCCGCATCCGGAGAATCTCTACCTCCTCGGCGTCGCGGCCGCGAAAGCGGGACGCGCGCAGGAGGCGCGTGCGGCGTTCAGTGAGTTCGAGACGGCGGCGCTCGCGGAGAGCCGCGGCGTCGACAACGCCAATCGCGAGCTCGCCTTCTATTTCGTCGACCACGCGCGCGCGCCGCGCAAGGCGCTGGCGATCGCCGAGCTGGAAGCGGCGCGCCGCCAGGACGTGTTCACGCTCGACGCGCTCGCCTGGTCGCTGTCGGCCAACGGCCGGCATGCCGAGGCCCGGGCCGCGATCGATCGCGCGCTCGCCGTCGGCGTGCGCGATGCAGCGATGCTGCATCGCGCCGGCGTGATCGCGCAGCGCGGCGGCGACCGGGCGGCGGCGCGGCGCCATTTCGAGGCTTCGCTCGAGGTCAATCCGCGCTCGGAAGTCGCGGCCACGGTGCGGCGCGCATTGGCCGGGGTGGGCGTGCCCGGACCGAAACCGGTGGCGGCCGTCGCCCGCTAGCAGGCGTCGGACCGGGTCGAACCGACGTATACTCCGCGCGCATCGCCCAGTTCGACCGACACGCGAAGATCATGGCGTCGCTCCGACATCCTGCGGTTATCTGGATGCTGCTGTCGATCGTGCCGTTCCAAGGGCTCATCGCCGTTTATCTCGATCTCCGCGGCCCGGCGCATTCTCACATCGACCATGAGCTCCTGGAGCATGCTGCGGGGCGTCTTCATTCCCACGGTCACCAGCATGTGGACCGTCATCATCACCGTACCGGCGACGAGACCGTAGTGATGGCGGAGGACGACGGTCTCGAATTCGCTGCGCTGGAGGAAACCGCGGCGCAAGGCGGATCAGGGGCGTCGTTCGTGGCGCTGATTTCGCCCGGCATTTCCTTGGATCTTCTTCGAACGCCAAACGGCATGGCCGCGAAGCGAGACCGACCACTGGCAACCCGCTTCCTGGGACGTTTAGAGCGTCCGCCCCGAATCAACCCCGCCTGAACGTCGAGCGGTCGCGCCACCCTGCCTTGTAGCAGGGGCGCCGCGCCGCGACGGACACAAACGAGTCGGAACTGAGGTTTCCTGCTCGCTTGCCCGCCAGGTGAGCGTCCGCCGTGCATTGGCACGCGCGAACGGCACGGCAGCGAGGCGGCGGCAATCGGCATTTCTTTCCGGCTGCACGAACGGCGCATTCCGCAGTTGGCGTGAATGATCCGCAGGAGGGATCGACATGGATGGATTCGTCCGCCGAGGAGAGGCTCAACCTCGCCGGGATCTTCGATGGCGGCCGGTATTTCGACTCGCCTGCGTGCGATTGGGGCGTGCTCGGGCGTGCCGCAAACGCCTTGATGCCGCGCATTGCCTCTCTCGCCTCGCTGTCGCCGCAACGCTTGCCTCGCTATCCGCGGCGGCGCTCGCACACGATTACTGGATCGAGCGGAGCGAGGACGCGTACACCCTCTATCAAGGCCACGTCTACTCGAGCCACAAAGGCGAAGCGCGCGTCCCCTACGACCCGGCGATCGTGAAGCGCGTCGTGTGCTTGCGGCCCGAGGGCGATATCGCCGCGCCGGAACCGAGTCGGACGTACCCGGTACGCGTGTCCGCGCGATGCGCTGCCATGCTGATCGAGGCGTCTTCGGGTTACTGGACACAGACGCTCAGTGACACGATTCAGAAGCCGAAGACCGAGGTGCGCGGTGCCTTGCGCGGCTGGCTTTCGGAGGAGGCGGTCAAGCGTATCGACGCCTGGACGCCCCGCGTGGCACAGCCGATCTCGGAAGGACTCGAGATCGTGCCGCTCGAGAACCCGCTCGCGCTCAAGCCTGGCGACAAGCTGCGCGTGGCTGCGACCTGGCGCGGGAAGCCGCGGCGCGGCGTGGTGCTCGCCTACGACGGCGACGCGCGCGGCGTCACCGGTGCCGACGGACAGGCCAATATCCGGATTCGGCACGGCGGCGTACAGATGCTG
Organism: uncultured beta proteobacterium; assembly: GCA_963827555.1. Classification (GTDB taxonomy): domain Bacteria; phylum Pseudomonadota; class Gammaproteobacteria; order Burkholderiales; family SG8-39; genus DATEDA01. The sequence continues at coordinate 7,500 of CAWHBL010000010.1, read as the reverse complement.
TCAGCGAGCTTCGAGGAGGCCGTGCAGGACCCGCAGGCCGACAAAGTCGTGCGCGGCGCCATCCTTCAGTTCGAGCTTCCCAAGTGAGACGAGCAATGCGGCCAGTCGCAATGCTTGCGCTCGCACTCGCGTGCCCTGCGGCCCTCGCACATCACGGCGTCGCGGGGGTGGGGGTTGCCGCGCTTGAAGGCCCGGGCGCGCCGATCGAGTCGGCCACATCGGCGACGCTGCCCAAGGGCAGCCGGCTCGCCTACCTGAAGCTCGACCATGCGAAGTACAAGACTTTCGATCCGGACCCCACGATTCCCGAGAGCGACTACGCGAACTTCTGGATCGCGGGGTTCGGCTACGGCTTTACGTCGTGGTTGTCCGGCTACGTGTTCCTGCCCTATCACAGCAAGGTCGACGAGCCGGGCGGCTTCACCACCAACGGCTTCGCGGATATGTCGGTGTATGGCCAGCTCGGATTCACGTACGACAACGGCCGGCTGAAGCTGATCCCCGAGAACGAGACCCTCGACGATCTCGAGGACTGGCATTTCACGCTCTTCGGCGGGTTCTCGCTGCCGACCGGCAATCCGAACCTGCGCGATCCGGACGGCAACATCGACCCGGGGAAGTCGACCGGCTTCGGCAGGCCTTCCTACAACGTCGGTCTGACCGCGACCAAACTGTTCGCGCCGCGCTGGACGTTCAACCAGGAGCTGTCGACCCTCGGGTTCCGGCCTTACACCTACGACGACGGCAACCGCGTCCAGTTCGGTTCCGAGTTTCGTGCCAACAGCACGCTGATCTATCGGGCGTATACCGATGTCGAGCGCAAGCTTCGCGTCGATCTGAGCGTCGAAGCGCAGTATCTCCACCTCGGCCGCGATCGGACGAACGGGGTGGGCGATGAGGCCACGGGCGGTGACATGCTCTATGCGCTCCCCGGCGTGCGCCTCTACTGGGACCGGCTCAGCCTGGCGTTCGGCGTCAAGGTGCCGATATGGACCAGACTCAACGAGGAGGCGCTGCAGCAGGGCGCCGAAGGGAAGGAGCGCTACCGATTGATCTTCACCGCCTCGGTGTTGTTCTGATGCGCGGCATCTGGCGTTGCGCACGCGTCGCCAGCCTGTTTGCGCTCGTCGCTGTCTGGACCGGGCGCGCGGGGGCCCATGTCGGTCACGGAACCATGGGAGGCGGCTTCACGGATGGCTTCCTCCATCCGGTGACCGGCCTCGACCACGTCGTCGCGATGGTTGCCGTCGGGCTCTGGGGTGCGCAGCTCGGCGCCCCGGCGATCTGGCTGCTGCCGATCACGTTCCCGCTCGTGATGGCGGTGGGCGGAGTGCTCGGTGTGATTGGCGTGCCGTTTCCGGGGGTGGATGCGGGCGTCGCGCTTTCGGGTGTCGTTCTTGGCGCGCTCGTCGCGATGGCTGCGCGCACGCCGCTGTGGATCGCCGCCATCGTCGTCGGCGCATTCGGCCTTCTTCACGGACATGCGCATGGCACGGCCATGCCCCTGAGTGGCGCGCCGGTCGCGTTCGGCGCCGGTTTCGTGGTGGCAACGGGACTGCTCCATCTTTCCGGCATTCTCACCGGTCTGCTCACGCGCTGGCCGAGCGGCGCAATGGTCGTGCGCGCCGGAGGCGTCGCGATTGCACTTGCTGCAGGCTATTCGTTGGTCGCTTTGCTCGGGGGCGCGAGGTGATCGACCGGATGCGCGGGCTCGGTAGGGCCGGGCTTCTCATCGCCGTGCCAGCGACCGCTGCAGCGCACGACCTGAGCGCGCAGTACGGCACGTTCCTCGGTGCCTCGGCTCACGTGCTGACGGAGGCCGACCACCTCGCGGCCTTCGTCGCCATCGGCCTGCTCGCCGGTCAGCACGCGGGCCGACCGCGAACGACGGCGCTCGCAGCGTTCGCGGTCGCGCTGCTGCTCGGCATGGCAGGTCCGCTTGCGTTCCCGGCGCTCCGCGGCTTCGGGTCTGTCGAGGGGATATTCAGCCCCGCGACACTGCTGCTCGGCGGTGCGCTTGTCGCGGGCGCACGGCGGCTTCCGATGTGGCTCGTCGCGGCCGTCGGTATCGCAGTTGGCGGCGTGCAAGGGCTCGCGAATGGGCTCGCGATCGAAGACAGCGCGCGGGTGGCCGTTTCCCTGCTTGGCGCCGCCAGTGCGGCCCTCCTCATTACGGCCATCGGCACCGCGATCGCGTCGATCACGAAGACAAACGCGCCCGCACGAATCGCCGTGCGTGTCGTGGGAAGTTGGGTGGCAGCGATGGGATTGATACTGCTCGGGTTCATTTGGCGCTAGAGCTGGTGCCACCCGCAGGGGTCGCCGACCGGCACTTCCATCCGGTCGAAGGCCGTGCGTTCCGCCTCGCGGGCAAGGACCGGTCAGCGTCCGAGGAGACCGAGGAGCTCCGGGTTGCGCGAGAGGTCGAACGCGCCGGCGTCGATCGCGGCCAGCCTTTCCGCGCAGATCGCCCGGGCGTCGGGCGCGGCGCCGATCTCGCGTTCGGCCTGCAGTGAAGAACCGGCAACCGCCGACAGGCCGTCCTCCGCCGCGCGCTGCCTCGCCTCGCGCTCCTCGCCCTGCGCGCGGAGCCGCAGCTCGGCCTCCCGGCTCCAGGCTTCCGCGCGCGCGACGAGCGTGGAATTGCGCTGCTGGTACGACGCAAAGCGCTCCTCCGCCTGCGCTTCGCTCAGCGCCTTTGCGGCCGCACAGGCGAGCAGCGACCCGCCGACGTAGGCGGTCGTGCCGTTCAGAATGGCGACCGTGCGGGCGTAGGCCTCGACGAGCGGCGCCGCAGTCTGGGCAGCCGGCGCTGCGGTCAGCAGCAGGCACACCGCCGCCGCCGCGGTCGACCCCAGCTTCCCGCTCAGGGCTGCGCCGCTGCGGCGCGTCCCGCCGTTCACCAGCGCGACTCTTTCGTCGAAGTTGAACGGACGACGCATGGAGCCGCTGAACTGTACCTTGGGTACCGGCCCCTGCCTAGCGGGGCCGGATGCTCTGCGCGCGCGTCTCGCGCACGAACAGCGACGCGACGAGCCCGAACAGGGAGAAGCCGAGGATCACCCACAGTCCGCGCTGCCATTCCGCGAGGCTGTGCGCGCCCGGCGCGCCCGTCGCGCGATCCCAATCGAGGACCCAGCCGAAGATCGGCTGCAGGAGCGCCGGGCCGAGGAAGCAGCCGGTGTTGACGAGCGCGGTCGCCATGCCCGAGTACTGCGGCAAATTGACCTCCTTCGCGCAAGCCCAGCTGATCGTGAGCCCCGCGGCCGCGAGCCCGATCGCGACGCACAGGAGGTAACCCGCCGCCGAGGGCAGCTTCATTCCGGCGAGGAACGGGATCCAGCCGAGCACGAGCAGGGCCGCGCCGAACACGAACACCGGCCGGCGCAGGCGTAGCCGGTCGGAGAGCGCGCCCCACAGGAAGCTGCAGCACGCGAAGCTCGCGAGCATCAGGCTGGCGTGGTTCGCCGCGTGCAGGCGCGTCATGCCATGGACCTCGACGAGGTAGGGTACGCCCCACAGCCCGACGAACCCGAGGAACGCCCCGCCCATGCCGAGGTTGGCGAAGAACCCGGGCCAGCTCGCCGGGTTCGCGAGCACCGCGGCGAGCCCCCTGCGCCAGTCGCCCGAGGCGAGCCGAACCGCCGGGCGACCCGGCGGCGAGTCGCGAACGAAGAGGAGCGCGCCGACCGCCACCACCGCGGACAGTCCGGCGAGGATCAGGATCACCGTGCGCCACGGGAACGCCTGCAACACCCACGCGAACGGGCCGCCCGCCGCGGCGGAGGTGAGGTTGCCCGCGAGCACGACGACGCCGGTCAGCGTCGCGAAGCGCCGCTCCTCGAACCAGGAGGCGACGAGCTTCAGCGCGGCGACGAACGCGACCGCAGTGCCGAAACCGATGAGCGTGCGGCCGAGCGCCGCCCAGCCGAGCGACGGCGCGAGCCCGAACATCGCCGCGCCGACGGTCGCGATCAGCCCGCCGCCGAAGAGCAGGCGCCGCGGGCCGAGCGTGTCCGCGAGCACTCCGCACGGCATCTGCATCGCGGTGTAGACCCAGAAGTAGGTCGCCGCGAGGATGCCGAGCGCGACCGCGCTGGTCGCGAACGCCTGCACGAGGTCCTGCGCCAGCGCGGCCGGCGCGACGCGGTGGAAGAGCCCCAGCATGTAGGCGAGGATCGCCAGCCCGAGGACGAGCCAGCGCCGCCCCGCGGCGCGCGGGACCGCGGTCACGAGCGCTGCGGATCTGCCTCGCCGGCCCGGGATTCGCCCTCGGGGCGGCCCATCGGGCTCATGCGGGCCGCCATTCCGACTCGGGCGGATCGGCCGCGAGCAGCTCGATGAAGTCGCGCGAGGTGGTGATGACGTAGTGCGCGAGCGACGCGCTCACGTACCGCCCGTCGCTCTCCTCGTGCAGCCACTCGATCCAGCGCGAGTTCTCGACGAGGTAGAGCCGGTGCGGCACCTCCATCCGCCACATGCGGATGAAGACCTCGAACGAGCTGCGCCGGTGCGCGAGCGGCGAGTGGAAGACGAGGTGGAGGAGCTCGCCCGGCCGGGCGTCGAACTCGAGCGCGATCGAGAGCCCGGCCGCGTCGTCGCGGAGCTCGACGAGGCGCGAGCCGCCCTGCGGCAGGTCGCGCACCGGCTCCCAGCTGCGGTAGCTCTCGGCCATGGCCGATTATAGGGGGCGCTACAGCCGATCCGTGACGAGGACCCGGCCCTTCGCGCCGACCGCGGTTTCGCCGTCGGCGCGCCGGACGCGCCCGCGCAGCTCCACCACGTCGCCGCGCAGGCTGGAATTGGGCGTCACCTTCACCACCAGCCATTCGAGGCGGATGGTCTCGTCGGCGTACACCGGGCGCCGGTACCGCAGCCAGAACTCGAGCCCGACCATCGCGCCCGCCGGCGAGAAATGCCGTGCGGTGAGGCCGAGGAGCAGCGCCCCGGTGTGCGTGCCGCTCGCGATCAGGCGGCCGAAGCGCGTCGCGGCGGCGAAGGCGGGGTCGTGATGCACCGGGTTGTCGTCGCCGGCGGCGCTGGCAAACGCGGCCACCATCGCCGGCGTCAGCGCGACCTCGGCCGAGAAGCGGTCGTGCGGACGCGGCTTCAGCGGTCGGTCCACGGCGCGTACCCGGGTGTCGCCGCTCAGGCCTCGGTGGCCGCAGCGAGCGCGGCCTTGCGGCGGCGCTGCTTCTCCGCCGCCGCCCGCGCACCCGCCGTGGCGGTGAACAGCTCGAGCGCGTCGAGCTCGCCGTCCTGCACCGGCTGCATCGCGACGTCGACCTCGGTTCCGGGCGTGCGTCGCACGCGCTCGAGGATGCGACGGTACCGCCAGGACAGCGCGCCGTACCGCGCGACCTTGGACACGATCTCGGCCGCGTAGCGGGCGTAGAACACGATCGGGTTCTCGCGGGGCATGCCCGGACGGCGGTCGCGGCGGTACTTGCGGCGGAAGATGCCGCCCTCCAGGGGATGAATCCCCTCGATCATGGGCGCCGCCTGGAAGCTGAACATCTTCGACCGCATGTTGGCGAGATCGTAGCCCCAGGCCTGGCTTCGGCGCAGGACGCGCTCGACGTGGTCGGGCGAGTAATAGAGGTTCCAGGCCTTCCTGTAGATCGCGAGCAGCTCGTCGTCCGACATCGTCCCGTGGGCGGTCGTGACGTGCACCACGTCGTAACGGTTCAGATCCGCCTCCATCGGCACCCCCGCGAGATGGAGCTTCTTGTGGTCGGCGGAGCCGGGCAGCGGCGTGAGGATGAAGAACTCGAGGAGGTCGATCGGCAGCTCGTGCTGGATGATGCGGATCTCGCGCTCGATCGAGGCCGGCGTGTCGCCCGGGAAGCCGAGGATGTAGCCCGCGAACGTGAGCGCTCCCACGCGGTGCCACGCCTGCAGCATCGCCCGGTACTCGGTGATGCGGTTCTGGCCCTTCTGGGTGTGCTTGAGCGTCTCCGGGTTGATGCTCTCCAGGCCGAGGAACACCCGGTTCACTCCGGCGCGCGCCGCCTTCTCGATGAAGCCGCGGATCTTGTGCACCGCCGTGTCGACCTGGGCCACGACGTAGATCCGCTCGCCCTCGACCTCGCGCATGTGGATCAACCGGTCGAAGATCGCCTCCCAGTTCTGGTTGCGCGCGAGGTTGTCGTCGGTGATGAAGAAGTTGTGCACGCCCTGGGCCAGGTTGGCGCGCACGAGCCGCTCGACGTCGTCGGCGTTGCGCGCGCGCGACTTGCGGCCCTGGACGTTGATGATCGTGCAGAAGCTGCAGCTGAACGGGCAGCCGCGGCCGGCGTCGAAGCTCGTCCGCATGCCGGCCGTCCGCGTCACGACCTCCACCGGCAGGTACGGCGTCGGCACGCCCTCCAGCCCCGGAAGGTCGCTCATGTAGTTGTAGAGCGGCTTCAGCTCGCGGCGGTCGGCGGCCTGCAGCAGCTCCTCGAAGCGCCCCTCCGCTTCACCGGCGAAGAGCGTGATGCCGAGATCCATCGCGTCGCGGAGCTCCGCCGGAACGTCCGGCAGCATCGCGAGGCAGCCGCTGACGTGGAACCCGCCGATGCAGACCGGGATCCCGGCGGCGGCGAGCGGCCGGGCGATGTCCACGGCGCGCGGGAACTGGTTGGTCTGCACGCCGACGAGGCCGACGAGCCCCCGTCCGCCCGACGCGCGGATCTTCCGGATGATCGCGTCGGGCCTGATGCGGGTGTTGGTCTCGTCCTGGACGGTGATGCGGATCTCGACGTCCTCGCCCAGCACCCGCCGCGCGGCGCAGTCGAGCGCGAGCCCGTTCAGCGTCGCCAGCGTGTTCGCCGGGATCGACGATCGGAGCCACTGGATGACGTAACCCTCATCGTCGTAGTGGGATGGCTTGATGAGGACGAGCTCGAATACCCTGGTACGTGCCTGCCTGTGCAGTCTGGACCACGAACCTCCTTGCGCCGCGCTCGGGCGGCGGGCGGGTCAGATCGCCCGCGAACGAGCGGAGTTTACGGCAGTTCGACCACCTTCGAAGTCCCGGCGGTCAGGTCAGTCCGCCGTCGCGCGGCGCCCCGCCTTTGCCCTCGCCCTGGTCGTCCGCCGTCGACTGCGACAGCACGTAGCCGGCGACGGTGCCGAGCAGTGCCGCGAGTACGCCGGCAGGGAGGTCGGTGACGACCGCGAACACGACGAGCGCCGGCAGGAAGATCACCAGGCCGAGCGCGCGCAGCGTGTTCGGCCCGAACCCCTGGTTCAGCGCCTTCATCCGCGCGTCGATGCGGTTGATGCCGTAGAGCGCGATCAGCAGATGCGCCCGCGACTGCAACGATCTTGAGAATGTCCATCGGTTGCATGCTTCCCCCTTGGCCTTTCCGGTTTCGGCCTTCTCGCGTCGCAGAAGCTGCCGCAACGTGATCGGCATTGCCCTTCGAAGGATTGCCGGCGTTGAGCGTCGGCTTGCCGACGCTCCAACGGCGGCAGTTATTGCGGCGGGCCGGCAGGCCCGCCGCAATAACCTCA
>CAWHBL010000009.1:0-65990 GCA_963827555.1 uncultured beta proteobacterium | reverse complement strand
ATGGCTGGAAGGCGGCGGACAGACCCACCCCGGGCACGATACCCGGGCCTTCCTGCCCTTCGGCGCCGGCGCGCGGTTCTGCCCCGGCCGCCACCTCGCGATGCTCGAGATCAAGATGGTCATCGCGATGCTGTGCCGGAATTTCGAGGTCGGGCCGGTCGCGGACGCGGCCGCCGGTGGAAGAGGTGTTCTCCCTCACGATGCGGCCGGAGAACCTGTTCGTCTCCCTGCGCCGCAGATCGCGCTGACCCGCGCCGGCGCGCTCATTTACGAGTCCCAGCCGGCGCGCGAAGGCGACGAGAGCGCCGGCCTACAGATCGTAAGCTAGACAACTATCCCTGTGCGGCATGCTCCGCGCGGACCTGTCGTGCAACTTCGGCTTCCTCAGTCCACCTTCGCGCCCGAGTCCTTGACCGCCCGCGCCCACTTCGCGTTCTCGGACTTGATGAAGGCCGTGAACTCGCCGGGCGTGTCGCCGACCGGGATGAACGCGAGCTCGCTCATGCGCTTCTGCATGTCCGGCTGCTCGAGCGCTTTTGCGATCGCCGCCTGCAGCGTCTTCAGGACCGGTTCCGGCGTGCGTGCGGGCGCCGCGATGCCGATCCAGCCGACCGCTTCGAACCCCGGGTAGCCCTGCTCGGCGATCGTCGGCAGGTCCGGCAGGAACGGCGAGCGTTTGGGCGAGGCGATCCCGAGCGCCTTCAGCTTGCCGGCCTTGATCGCCGCGAGCACGCCCGGAATGGCGTCGAACATGATCGGGACCTCGCCGCTGAAGACCTGGGTCTGCGCGTCGGCGCTGCCCTTGAACGGCACGTGATTCAGCTTCACCCCGGACGCGGTCCGGAACAGCTCCATCGACAGATGGCTCGCCGAGCCGTTGCCCGAGGACGCGTAGTTGAGCTCGGTCGTCCGCGCCTTCTCGACGAGGTCCTTCAACGATCCGAAGCCCGCCTTCGGGCTCGCGACCAGCGTCTGCGGCGTGAGGCCGAGGTTCGAGATCGGTGCGAAGTCCCGGAGCGGCTGGTAGCCGAGCTTCGGATAGAGCGACGGGTTGATGCCGAAGGTGGCGATCGTCGCCATCACCAGCGTGTAGCCGTCCGGCGCCGCCTTCGCGGCGGCCTCGGTGCCGACGCTGCCGCCCGCGCCCGGCCGGTTGTCGGCGATGAACTGCTGGCCGAGCGACTTCGAGAGCTGATCGGCCAGCAGGCGCGCGAGGATGTCGGTCGCCTGGCCGGGCGGGAAGGGCACGATGATCCGGACCGGCTTGGTGGGGTACTGCTGCGCGAGCGCGCCGCCGGCGAACGCGAGCGTCAGTGTGGCGACCAGCAGGCGGGCAAAGCGCATCGGGTACTCCTCTCTAGACGGTGGCGACCGGCGTAGCGGGCGACCCGACCGCGCCGGGCAGCCGCAGCGGCGGTGCGGTCAGGAGGAAGCGGTAGCGGCCCCGTGCGCCCAGCCACTCCGCGAGCGGCGTGAGATGCCAGAGCTCGCCGAGGTGGATGCCGAGCTTGAACAGGCAGTGCTCGTGCAGGGGGAGGAGCGGCCCGTGGTGGCCGGGCGCCGGTTTTCCCGGTCGCTCCTCGACCGCGTAGTTGTCCGCGATGAGCGCGGCGAGCCCGCTGTCGGTGATCCACTGCAGCAGCCGCCGATCCCCGCCGTCGAGCTCGCAGCACGCCTCGCGGAGTGCGGCGACGTCCGGCTCGCGACCCATCTCCAGGACCTTCTGCCCGAGGCCGGTGTGCAGGCAGACGAGATCGCCCGCCGCCACCTCCACGCGGTCCTGCTCGAGCACGCGCATCAGCGCGTCGTAGCCGACGAGCGTCCTCGCATCGCCGAAGTGGCGGCGCAGGTCGACCATGACGCCGCGGCCTTGCACGCCGGTCGCGGCCATGTGCTCGATGCCGAGCGGCGTATCGCCGACGCGCGAGGGCGCGGCGAAGCCGTTGTAGTAGACGATCTCCGCCACGCCGTCGCCATCTGCGTCGAACAGCGAACCGATGTGGCAGAACGAGTCCCACTGCGTCGAATACTGGAGGTGCAGCGCCGCCCAGTCGTCGCAGACGACGTCGGTGAGGCCGGGGAACTCCTCGGCGAAGCGGTAGTTGTAGTTCGGCCGATCCTCGCGCTCGACGGCAGCGAGGCGCGGCGGCTTGCGCCGGGGGTTCAGCCCGGGCCCGAGGTCGAGCGGCAGCGACAGGCAGAACGCGATGCCCTCGCGCGCCTCCGCCAGCGCGGCCCGCCGCCGCTCCGGCGTGATCAGGTTGAGGCGGCCGAGCCGGTCGTCGGGACCGAAGTCGCCCCAGTTCGAACCCTCCGGGCGGCGCTTCCACCGCGCGCTCATTTGACGAGCCCCAGTCGGCGGGCGAGCGCCACCGTCGCTTCGGCCCGCACCACGAACGGCGCGTCGACCATCTTGCCGTCGACCATGTAGGCGCCGACACCCTTCGCGCCCGCCGCGCGTGCGGCTTCGACCACGCGCAGCGAATGCGCGATCTCCTCGTCGCTCGGCCGGAAGACGGCGTTGATGATCGGCACCTGGCTCGGGTGGATCGCCGACTTGCCGAGGTAGCCGAGCCGGCGGGCGGTCTCCGCCTCGCGCCGCAGCGCGTCGGTGTCTTTGACGTTGGCGAACGCGGAGTCGTACGCGAAGACGCCTGCTTCCCCCGCGGCGAGGCGCACGCCGAGCTGGAACTGCAGCACCACCGCCGGATCGTAGCGATCGATCCCCAGCGGTTCGAGCAGATCGCCGAAGCCGAGCTGCAGGCCGGCAACGCGCCCGTCTGCGCCGGCGATCTCGGCGGCGAGGCGGAAGGCCTTCGCCGTCTCGATGTTGGCGAGGAGGCCGATCGGCTGCGCGAGGCCCTTCGCCTTCTCGACGCGCGCGATGACCGCGGACGCCTTCCGGACGTCGTCGGCCGTCTCGGTCATCGGCACGTTGATGAGGTCGAGGCCCGGTCCGGCGATCGCTTCGACGTCGGCCGCGAAGTGCTCGGTGGCGATGCCGTTCACCCGCACGATGATCGTCTTCGACCTGTCCGCGGGGAGCGATCGCAGGAATTCCTTCGACCGCCGCTCGCGCCTCGCGCCTTGCGGCTCTCTTCGACCGCGTCCTCGAGGTCGATCGACAGCGCGTCCGCCTCGCCGGCCATCGCCTTGGCGAAGAGCTCCGGGCGCGATCCGGGAACGAAGAGCTTGCTCCGCATGACGAGCGTCGACATGCTCATTCCTCCTCTTCCTTGGCCGGCGGCTCGCCCTCGCACGCGACGCCTGCCGCGACGAGCTTCGCGTACGCCGCATCGTCCACGCCGACTTCGCGGAGCAGGGCGCGGTTGTGCTCGCCGAGGTGCGGCGCGCAGCGTCCGGATCGAGCCGGGCGTCCCGGAGAGACGCGGCACGACGTGATGCATCGGTAGCGCACCCATGTCGGGATCGGGATAGTCGGCGACGAGCTCGCGCTCGATCACGTGCGGGTCCTCGAGGATCTGCGTGACGTCGTAGATCGGACCGATCGTGACCTCGGCCTGCTCGAAGAACGCGACGTTCTCGGCCTGCGTGCGCTGGGCGATGAACCCGCCGATGATCGCGTCCAGCTCGTCGGCGCGCGCGAGGCGGTCGGCGTTGGTCCGGTAGCGCGGATCCTCGGCGAGATCCGGCCGGCCGATCGCGCGGAACGTCCGCTCGGCCATCTTCTGCGTCGAGGCCGAGAGCCCGACGAACTTGCCGTCCTTGCAGCGGTAGGCGTTCCGCGGCGCGGTGTTGGTCGAGCGGCTGCCGGTGCGCGGTTTCACCTTGCCGCTCAGGCGGTAGTTGGCGGCCTGCGGACTCATGATGGCGAAGAGCGGGTCGAGCAGCGACAGGTCGATCACCTGCCCGCGCCCGCCGTTCTGCTCGACCTCGCGGAGCGCGATCATCGCCGCGGACGCGCCGTAAATCCCGGCGACGCCGTCCGCGAGATACATCGGCGGCAGCACCGGTTCGCGGTCGGCGAAACCGTTGATCGCCGCAAAGCCCGACATGCCCTCGATCAGCGTGCCGAAGCCGGGACGCCGCTTGTAGGGCCCGTCCTGGCCGAAACCGGAGATGCGCACGATCACGAGCTTCGGGTTGCGCTCGAGCAGGGTCTCGGGCCCGAGCCCCATCTTCTCGAGCGTGCCGGGGCGGAAGCTCTCGAAGAACATCGCGGCGGAGGGCACGAGATCGAGGAGGAGCTTGCGCGCTTCGGGTTTGCGGAGCTCGAGACCGAGGCTCTTCTTGTTCCGCGCATAGATCTTCCAGTGGGTCTGGATGTCCTTCGTGCGCCACGCGCGCAGGGTGTCGCCCGCCGGCGGCTCGACCTTGATCACCTCCGCGCCGAAGTCGCCGAGGATCTGCGTCAGCACGTTGCCGGCGAAGAGGCGCGACAGGTCGAGGATGCGCACGCCGGCGAGCGTCCCCCGGGCGTCCGGCGCGTAGTCCCTCTGTTTCAATGCCATACGTGCCTCCTCGCGGCCGGTCATTCGGGCTGAATGCCGGCGTCTTTCGCGACCTTCTGCCAGCGCTGAATGTCCGAGCGGATGAGCGTGCCGAACTGCTCCGGGGTCGTCGGCGCGGGCTCGGCGCCTTCCCGCACCAGGAACTCCTTCATCTCGGCGGTGGCGAGCGCCCGGTTGATTTCCGTGTTCAGCTTCGCGACGATCTCCTTCGGGACACCGGCGGGAGCGAGCACGCCCCACCAGAGCTCGACGTTGTAGCCCTTTGCGCCCGCATCGGCCAGCGGCAGCAGTCCGGGCGCGACGGGCGAAGCCTTCAGCGTCGTCACGCCGATGGCTCGCGCCTTCCCGGCTTTGACCTGCGACATCAACGATGGGACGCTCGCGACGAGGACATCGACGTGGCCGGCGATCAGGTCGTTGACCGCCGGGCCCATCCCCTTGTACGGGACGTGCGTCATCTTGATGCCGGCGGCGTCGATCAGCAGCTCGGTCGCGAACTGATTGATGCTCCCCGGACCGGACGAGGCGTAGTTGAGCTTGCCCGGCTTCGATCGCGCGAGGGCGAAGAATTCCGCCGCCGTCTTCGCCGGCAACGCAGGGGCGATGGCGAGGATCATCGGTCCCTTGCCGACCAGCGCCACCGGCGTGAAGCTCTTCACCGGATCGAAGGCGAGGCCGGTCTGCACCGCGGCATTGGTGGTGAAGGATGACGAGACGATCACGAGGGTATGGCCGTCGGGCGCGGCCTTCGCGGCAAGCCCGGCACCCACCGATCCGCCGGCGCCGGAACGATTGTCCACGATTACCGGCTTGCCGAGCGTCTCGGCGAGCCGCTTGCCGATCGCCCGCGCGAAGATGTCGTTCGAGCCGCCGGGCGGGTACGGCACTATGAACTGGATGGGCTTGGACGGAAACGTCGCCTGCGCGAGGGCGGGACTGCAAGCAGCGGTCAGCGCGAGGATGACCGCGAGCCGGCGCAACAGAGAAATGGCACTCACCTGCTCTCCTTTCGTTGCCAGCGTTGCATCACTGTTGCCGTGATTGTGGAAGATTCCGGCGGCGAAATTAAGTGCAATAATGGTAGATATTAATGATCGTCAATCATAAATCATGAAGCTCGACATCGACGGCATCCAGGCGTTCGTCATGATCGCCGAGCGGGGCGGGTTTCAGAAGGCGGCTGAGCGTCTGCATCTCACGCAGACGGCGCTTACCCGCCGCATCCAGCGTCTCGAGGCTTACCTGGGCTTGAGGCTGCTCGATCGCACGACGCGATCGGTGTCGCTCACCGCCGTGGGGCGCGAATTCCTCCCGGAGGCCGAGCGGCTGGTCAGCGACCTCACGCGGTCGGTTGATCGCCTGAAGGACAAGTCGCAGGGGGCCACCGGCGAAGTCACCGTAGCCTGCGTGACCTCCATGGCCTATCAGCGTCTGCCCGCCGTGATGCGCCGCTACGCGGCTCAGTATCCCGGCAATCGGGTGCGCATCCTCGACCGCGGCAGCACGCTTGTTACCGACGCGGTCAGACAGGGACAGGCGGAGTTCGGGCTCAATATCCTGCTGTTTCGCGATGCAGATCTGATCGAGGAGCCGCTGTTCCAGGACCCGTTCGTGCTGGTCTGTCTCGCAAGTCATCCGATGGCCGGGGCGGGACGCGCGACCTGGGGCGATTTGCACGGCGCGGATCTGATCACGTATACGACCGCCAGCTCTAACCGGCTGCTGATCGATTATCAGCTGTCCCGCAAGCGGCTGGACGTCCGCGGCCGCTTCGAGGTGGAGCATCTCTCGGCCGCCATCGGCCTGGTATCCGCCGGCGTGGGCGTCGCGATCCTTCCGGCGTCCAGCCTGCTCGCCAAAGCGCACCCCGAGTTACGCCAGATTCCACTGGTCGATCCGGTGATCAGGCGATCGATCGGACTCATTCAGCGGCGCGCCACGTCTCTCTCGCCCGCGGCGCAGGCGCTTCACGACCTGCTGGCGCAGGAGCTCAGGTCGAACCTTTCGGCCAGCTCTCGAGCGAAAACCGCCGGGGCCCGGGGTTCAGCCGCCGTCGCCGCGCGAACGAAGGTGCGCCAAGGGCGCTAGCTGCCTGCTCGCGCCCACCCGCAGGGCCCGCGGTTGACGCTGTGCAGCAGAGGGTACCTTGCAGATCGTAAGCTAGGCAACTATCCTGTGCGGCATGCTCCGCGAGGACCTGTCGCGCAACTTCGGCTTCCTGCTGACCGACGTGGCGCGCCTCATGCGCACGACCTACGACAGGCGCGTGAAGTCGCTCGGCCTGACGCGCTCGCAGTGGTGGGTGCTCAACCACCTCTTCCGCGGTGACGGCGTGACCCAGACCGAGCTCGCCGACCTCCTCGAGGTCGAGAAGCCGACCCTCGGCCGCCTGCTCGACCGGCTCGAGGCGAAAGGCTGGGTGCGCCGGCAAGCCGACGCGCGCGACGGCAGGGTGTGGCGCGTCTTCCTCACGGACGAGGTCGAGCCGGCGATGCGCACCCTCCGCACCGTCGCGGCCGGGCTGCGGCGCGATGCGCTCGCCGGACTGGGCGCCGCCGAGCGCGAGCGGTTCGTCGACACGCTGCTCGCGATCAGGGCGAACCTCGTCCGGATGCAGGCCCCCGAGAGCGCGGCGCGCCGCGCACGCCGCAATGGCTGAGCCGGGCGCACCGAGACCCCGCGTCGGGAGGAAGGCGCTGCGCGCCGTGCTCCTGATCGGCGTGCCGCTCGCCGCCGCGGCCGCAGCGCTCTACTTCTACGCTGCAGGCGGGCGCCACGTCGAGACCGACAACGCCTACGTCAAGGCACACATCATCGCCGTCAGCGCCGAGGTCGCCGGACGGGTGGTCGCGGTGGAGGTCCGGGACAACCAGCCGGTCGCGGCGGGTGCGCCGCTCTTCCGCATCGATCCCGCGCCGTTCGAGGTGGCGATCGCCAAGGCCGACGCGCAGATGGCGGTGGTCCGCACCGATCTCGCGTCGCTGCGCGGCGAGTACCGGGTCGCGCTCGCCGAGGCCAAGGAGGCCGAGGAACGGATCGATTTCACGACCCGGCAGCTCGATCGCCAGCGGCTGCTGAAGGAGCGCGGCATGGGCCGCGAGGACACGTTCGACGAAGCGCGCCATAACCTCGATGTCGCGCGCGCGCGGCTCGCGGCGGTCCAGGAGCGCGCGGCGCGCGTGCTCGCGAGCCTCAGCGGCGATCCGAATCTGCCGGCCGACCGCCATCCGCGCTTTCTCGAGGCGCAGGCCGCGCGGAACGCCGCGCAGCTCGATCTCGCGCACACCCGCGTGACCGCCTCCGCCGCGGGCATAGTGAGCAACATGCGGCTGCAGGCGGGCGAGTTCGTCGCCCGCGGCGTACCGGTGTTCAGCCTGATCGAGAGCCGCGACACCTGGGTCGAGGCGAACTTCAAGGAGACCCAGCTCGCCGGCGTGCGGGTCGGGCAGGGCGCGCGGATCGTCGTCGACGCCTACCCCGGCGTCGAGTGGGCGGCGCGGGTGAGCGCGATCGCACCCGCCACGGGCGCGGAGTTCGCGCTGCTGCCGCCGCAGAACGCTACCGGCAACTGGGTGAAGGTGGTGCAGCGCGTGCCGGTGCATCTCGCGATCGAGCAGGCGCCCGGCCAGCCGCCGCTGCGCGCCGGCATGACCGTCACCGTGACCGTCGACACCGGCCGCAGCCGCGGCCTGCCGGCGTTCCTGAGCGCGTTCGCGCACTAGCGGTCCCGGGATGAGCGCGCCGGCGATCCCGCTCGCCGATGATTCGAGCGCCGGCGCCGGCCTCCGCCGCGCGCTGGTGCTCGGCACCTGCACCGCGGTGACCTTCCTGTACGCGATGACGGTCACCATCGCCAACGTGTCGCTGCCGCAGATGCAGGGCGCGCTCTCCGCGACGCAGGACCAGATCGCCTGGGTCGTCACCGCCAACATCGTGGCCACCGCGGTCGCGACGCCGCTCGCGGGCTGGCTCGTGTCGCGGTTCGGGCGGCGCCGGGTGTGCAGCGTCGGCGTGGTCGCGTTCGGCGCGGCCTCGCTCGGCTGCGGGCTCGCGGACTCGCTCGGCGAGCTGGTGCTGTTTCGCGTGCTGCAGGGCGCGGTCGGCGCGCCGCTGGTCCCGGCGTCGCAGGCGATCGTCCTCGACACCTACCCGCAGCGGAGCCACGGCGCGGTGATCGCGATCTACGGCATGGGCTCGGTGCTCGGCCCGATCCTCGGCCCGGTCGTCGGCGGCTATCTGAGCGAGACGTACAACTGGCGCTGGGTCTTCTACATGATCGTGCCGTTCAGCGCGATCGCGTTCGTCGGCACCTGGCTCTTCATCCGCGACCGGGAGTCGCCCACGCGCGTGCGGCTCGACTGGCTCGGCTTCCTGCTGCTGTCGGGGATGCTCGCGAGCCTGCAGCTCATGCTCGACCGCGGCGAGCGCGCCGACTGGTTCGAGGCGTGGGAGATCGTCGCTTACGCCGCGCTGGCGGTGATCGCCCTGTACGCCTTCGTCGTGCACAGCGCGACGACCGATCACCCGTTCCTCCGTCCGGCGCTCCTGCGCGACCGCAACTTCACGATCGGGCTCGTCCTCATCTTCGTCTTCGGCATGCTCAACTTCACGCCGATGACGCTGGTGCCGCCGCTGCTGCAGGGCGTGAGCGGCTATCCCGACTCGGTGATCGGTTTCGTGCTCGGCGCGCGCGGGCTCGGCACGATGATCGCGTTCTTCCTCATGATCTTCGCCAGCCGGCTCGACCCGCGCGCGATGATCGGGTTCGGCTTCCTGCTGCAGGCCTTCGCCGGCTGGCAGCTCACGCAGCTCGACATGAACCCGAGCGCCGAGACCGTGTTCTGGCCGATGTCGCTGCAGGGCTTCGGCGTCGGCGTGCTGTGGGTGCCGATCACGATGGTGACGTTCGCGTCGCTCAAGCCCGACGCGGTGGCCGAGGGTTCGGCGGTCTATCACATGGTGCGCAACGTCGGCTCGAGCATCCACATCTCGCTCAGCATCACGCTCGCGGTGCGGATGTCCCGCGCGAGCTACGCCGAGCTCGCGCCGGCGGTGTCGCCGTACAGCGAAGCGCTGGCGATGCCCTGGGTGACCGGCGCGTGGAACGTGCACGACCCGGCCGGGCTCGCCGCCCTCGGACGGGAGGTCGCGCGCCAGGCGGCGATGATCGGCTACCTGGACTCGTTCGTGTTCTTCATCGCCACCGCGCTCGCGGTCCTGCCGCTCGTCCTGCTCGTGCGCTGGAAGCGCTAGCCCCTCAGCCCGCCGCCTTGAGCGAGCGGGTGATCGGCAGCTTGCCGCGCACCGTCAGCGAGAACTCGTACGCCTCTGCCCGCGCGTAGTAGAGCGAATGCTCGCGCGGCACGCCGGCGTCGTTGTAGGAGACGCGCTCGAACACCATCAGCGGCGTGCCTTTCGGCACGCCCAGCGGCCGCGCGAGGTCGGCGCTCGCGCGCTCGTAGCGGATCGACACCTCGGCGCGGGCGATCCGCTCGTGCAGGATCTTCTCGATGATCGAGTAGGTCGGGTTGCGGTCCACCTGCTCGCGCGTGAGCCGGGTGCGCCCGGTGTCCAGGTACATCGATCCGACGGCGAACGGCTTGCCGCGCAGCACGTACAGCCGCCGCCAGTGCAGGAGCCGGCGCAGGCCGGTCCCGAGCCGCCCGGCGATCCGCGCCGGCGGCACCGCCTGGCGGAGCTCGAGCAGCCGCATCTGCGGCTCGAGCCCCTGCGCGACCAGCTCGTCGTAGATGCCGCGCAGCTCGAGGAGGTCGTGGTGCACCAGCGGTCCGGCGACGAAAGTGCCCTTGCCCTGCTTCCGGATCACCAGCTTCTCGCGCGCGAGCGCGTCGACCGCCTGCCGCGCGGTGATGCGGGACACCCCGAACCGGCGGATGAGCTGCGGCTCGGTCGGGATCTTGTCGCCGGGCCGGTAGTCGCCGCGGGCGATCGCCGCGCGCAGCTGCTGCGCGAGCTGGCGGTACATCGCGACGTGACTCTCGCGCGCGAGCGGGATCACCCTTGCCTCGTGGCGCGGCTTCACGGCTCGATCCGCCGGCCGCTCGCCCGGTCGAACACGTGCAGCCGCGCCGGATCGATGCGCACGCGCACCTGCTCGCCCTCGGCGAGCCGCGTCCTGCCCGCGCTCTTCGCCCGCAGCAGCTGCCCGCCGAGATCGAGATCGATGATCACGTCCTCGCCGAGCAGCTCGCACAGCGTCACGGTCGCCGGCGCGCCCGCACCGTCGAGCGCGACGTCGGACGGCCGGATGCCGAGCGTCACCTCGCGCTCGCCGAGCGCGGCGAGCCGCGGCAGCTCGAAGCTCGCGGAGCCGATCGCCGCCCTGCCGCCCGCAAGCCGCGCCGGCAGCACGTTCATCGGCGGATTGCCGAGGAAGGCCGCGACCTCGACCGTGGCGGGCCGGCTGAAGACCTCCTCCGGCGTGCCGATCTGGACGATGCGCCCGTCCATGAAGATCGCCATCCGGTCGGACAGCGACATCGCCTCTTCCTGGTCGTGCGTCACGTAGACCGCGGTCACGTCGAGCGAGCGCTGCAGCCGCTTCAGCTCGACGCGCGTCTCGATCCGGAGCTTGGCGTCCAGGTTCGAGAGCGGCTCGTCGAGCAGGAAGAGCGCGGGCTTCCGCACGATCGCCCGCGCGAGCGCGCAGCGCTGCTGCTGGCCGCCGGAGAGCTGGCCCGGCCGCCGCTCGAGCAGGTGGCCGATGCGCACGCGCGCCGCCGCCTCCCGTACCGCGGCGGCGATCCCGGCCGCCGGCGTGCGGATCATCTTCAGCGGAAACGCGATGTTGTCGAACACCGTCATGTGCGGGTAGAGCGCGTAGCTCTGGAACACCATCGCCACGTCGCGGTCGCCCGGCGGGGCGAGCGTCGCGTCGGTGCCGTCGAGGTAGACCTGACCGTGGCTCGCGGTCTCGAGGCCGGCGATGATGCGGAGCGTCGTCGTCTTGCCCGAGCCGGACGGCCCGAGCAGCGAGAAGAACTCCCCCGGCCGGATCTCCAGGTCGACGTCGCGCAGCACGGCGGTCTCGCCGAACGACTTGCCGACGCCCGTCAGCCTCACCTCGCCGCGGCGGGTCATCGCCTGGTCACGCCCTTCACCGCACCGGCCGAGAGCCCGGCGACGATGTGCTTCTGCGCGGCAATGCCGAGCACGATCACCGGCAGCATCGCCATCAGCGCCGCCGCGGCGAGCTGCGCCCACTGCGTCTGCTCGGTGTTGATGTAGTTGTACATCGACACCGTCACCGGCTTGACGTTGGCGCCGCCGAGGATCACGGCGAAGAGGAACTCGTTCCAGGCGTTGAGGAACACGAAGACCACCGTGACCCCGATGGCGCCGCGCGCCTGCGGCAGCACGACGTGCCAGAAGGCCTGCAGGCGGCTCGCGCGGTCGAGCAGGGCCGCCTCCTCCATCTCGCGCGGGATGTCCTCGAAGTACGACACCAGCAGCCAGATCGCGAACGGCAGCGAGAAGGTGAGATAGATCAGCACCAGGCCGCGGTAGCTGTCCATCCAGCCGATGCGGTTCATGATCAGGAAGTACGGAATGATCAGGCCGATCGGCGGCACGAGCTGCGTCGCGAGCACGTAGAAGCCGAGCGGCTTCCGCCCCGGCAGCTTGAGGCGCGCGAAGGCGTACGCGGCCGGCACGGCGATCAGGATGGTGAGGAGGGTGGTGGCGACGGCGATGACGAGGCTCGCCGTCAGGTTCGGCACGATGTTCGTCGGCCCGGTCAGCACCTCGCGGAAGTTCTTGATCGTGGCGTCGAACACGATCGTCGGCGGGTAGGCGAGCACCTCCTTCTCGTCCTTGAACGAGGTGAGGACGGCCCACAGCACCGGCACCGTCCACACCGCCAGCAGCACCGCCGCCGTCCCCATCAGCACGGCGCTGCGGATCGTGCCCGGCTTCATCCGGCCCGCCTCAGGTGGAAGAGCAGCGCCGCGACCGCCATGGTGAGGACGAGCAGCACCACCGCCGCCGACGCGCCGTAGCCGAGCGAGAGCTCGGCGAAGGACACCCGGTACGCGTACAGGTTGATGATCTCGGTCGCCGTGCCCGGGCCGCCGCCGGTCGCCGCGTAGATCGCCGCGAACGCCGAGAGCGCCACCGTCATGCGCAGGATCACCACGATGACGATCGCCGGCCGGATCAGCGGCAGCGTGATGTGCACGAAGCGCCGCCAGGCGCTCGCCCGGTCGATGCGCGCCGCCTCGTAGAGGTCCGCCGGCAGCGCGGCGAGCGCGGCGAGCAGGTACAGGAAGACGAACGGCGTCCACTGCCAGGTGTGGATCGCGATCACCGACACGCGCGCGAGCTGCGGGTCGCCCAGCCAGTTGTGCGAGCCGAGGCCGAGCGAGCGCGACGCGAAGTCGACGATGCCGAAGTCGGGCGTGAGCATCAGCGTGCGCCAGAAGAGGCCCGCCACCACCGGCGCGAGCACGATCGGCACGATGGCGACGATCCGGAACGCCCATTGCGCGCGCGGGATCTGCAGGATCAGGAGCGCCATGCCGAGCCCGATCGCGAGCTGCAGCGCGACCGTCGCCCCGGTGTAGATCACCGTGAACCCGAGCGCGCCCCAGAAGCGCCGGTCCTCCCACATGCGGACGTAGTTCTCGGCGCCGACGAACCGGTCCATGCCCGGCATCGCCAGGTTGATGTTCTGCAGGCTCTGCCAGAGGAGGTAGAGGAGGGGGAACGTCGTCGTGACGACGAGCACCAGCACCGCCGGCGAGGCGAGCGCGAGCGCGAAGCGTCTCTCCGGGCGCTCGGCGACGGCGAGACGCTGCGCCGGCGTCATTCCGGCGCGCGCTCAGCCGCGCATGATGCGCTCGACCTGCACCTGCGCGTCGTCGAGCGCCTGCTTGGGCTTGGTCTGCCCGACGAGCGCCGATTGCACGATCTTCGCCATCGTCTCGCCGATCGCCGGCCACTGCGGCACGCGCGGTCGCCAGTCGACGTCGGTGTCCATGGCGAGGCTGTCGAGCGAGGCCGGCACCAGCTGGTCGCTGGCGTCGGCGAGGAACTTCGCGTACGGGCCGGCCTTCCACATCGGCAGGCGGTTCACGCCGAAGCGCTTGCCCGGACCCTTGAACGCGTACGAGGTGCGGATCTGCGTCTCTTCGCAGCACGCCCACTGGATGAAGAGCCACGTCGCGCGGCGGGCGGGCTCCGGCAGCGCGCTGTTGATCGGCATCGCCCAGTTCCAGATGGACGTGACGCGGCGTCCCGACGGGCCCTTCGGCCAGCGCGCGAAGCCGATCTTGCCGACGACCTTCGAGCGCTCCGGGTTCCCGACCACCGTGACCGTGGTGTGGCCGTCGATGTAGCAGCCGATCGTCCCCTGCGCGAACGCGTCGGCGATGTCGGGCCAGTTCCAGTTCTGCGCCGCCTGCGGGGCGTAGGCGTTGTTGGTCGAGACGTACCACTCGAGCGCCGCGACCGCCTCGGGGCTGTTCACGCGGATCTTGCCCCCGGGCTCGAACCACCTGCCGCCGAACGCGCCGAGAATCGACGGATAGATGTACATGTTCTGCCCCGCGCCGGGCATGCCGCGCAGGCAGAAGCCCCACATCCGGTTCCCCGGATCGTGCAGCGCCTTGGCGTTCTTCAGCACATCGTCGAGCGTGTCCGCCGGCTTCAGGCCCTTCGCGTCGAAGAGATCCTTGCGATAGGTCTGGACCGTCATCTCGCCGTCGTAGGGAACGCCGTACGTGCGGCCGTCCACCATGTCCGCCTTGCGCCACGCCTCGAAGATGTCCTCGTGCTTGAACCAGGCCTTGTCGGTGAGCTTCGGGTCGTTGAGATAAGGATCGAGCGCGTCGGTCCACTTGTTCGCGGCGTACAGCGGGAGGTACATCGGATCGGCCGCGTGCGTGCTGATGTTGCCGGTCTTGGACGAGAGGTCGAGCACCGCCTTCTGCCGGATCTGCCCCGGCGGCACCTTGTCGAACTGCACCTTGACACCGGTGAGCGCCTCGAACTCCGGCGTGAGCGCGATCAGGTTGTCGAAGTAGGCTGCGGGGATCACCGCGACGTTGACCCGCTGCCCCTCAGCGAGGCGCCAGTTGATCTTCGCCTTCTGGTAGGCGCCGAGGTCGGGCGCGCCTTGCGCGTGCGCGTAGCGGAGCACCCACGGCGCGCCCGCGATCGCGGCGCCGAGCGCGACGCCCTGCTGCAGGGCGCGGCGGCGCCCGTGGTTCGCTTTCCCGGTGTGCTCAGGATTACGCTTCATGAACGCCTCCTCCTCCGCGTGAACGCCCCGCTGGCCGTTGCGGCCAGTGGCCAAGCGTTCGGGTCTTGGTATAACGTTATAGGATGACTTCGAGGGGTGTCAATGGCGCCGGCGGCGCGGCGGCGCGAACGTTCGACTACGTGATCGTCGGCGGCGGCTCGGCCGGCTGCGTCCTCGCCAACCGGCTGACGGAAGACGGGAAGCGCTCGGTCCTGCTGCTCGAGGCCGGCCCGCCCGACCGCAATCCGTGGCTCCACGTTCCGATCGGCTACGGCAAGACCATGTTCCACCCGGTGCTCAACTGGGGGTTCTACAGCGAGCCGGAACCGCATCTCAACGGCCGCAAGATCTACACGCCGCGCGGCCGCACGCTCGGCGGCTCGAGCGCCGTCAACGGCCTGATCCAGATCCGCGGGCAGCCGGAGGACTTCGACGGCTGGGAGGCGCTCGGGGCGGAGGGCTGGAACGCGCGCGAGGCGCTGCGCTACTTCATCAAGTCGGAGCGGAACTCGCGCGGCGCGAGCGAGCACCACGGCGGCGACGGACCGCTCGCGGTGTCCGACATCGGCGAGCGGCACGAGCTGGTCGAGGCGCTGATCGGCGCGTCCGGCGAGCTCGGCATCCCGCGCACCGACGACTTCAACGGCGCGCAGCAGGAAGGGGCGGGTTACCTGCAGCTCACGACGCGGAACGGCCTGCGCTGCTCGGCGGCGACCGCGTACCTCAAGCCCGCGCGCGGGCGGAACAACCTGACGGTCGAGACCGGCGCTCGCGCGAACGGCATCGAGTTCGACGGGCGGCGAGCGGCCGGCGTCCGCTATCGCCGCGACGGCACGGCGACCACGGTGCGCGCGGCGCGCGAGGTGCTCCTGTGCGCCGGCGCCGTGCAGTCGCCGCAGCTCCTGCAGCTCTCCGGGGTCGGGCCCGCCGCGCTGCTGCGGGGCCACGGCATCCCCATCGTCGCAGACCTGCCGGGCGTCGGCGAGAACCTGCAGGACCACCTGCTGCTGCGCCTCGTCTACAAGTGCGCGCAGCCGATCACGACCAACGACGACCTGCGCAGCCTCTGGGGCAAGGCCCGGGTCGGGCTGAAGTGGCTCGTCTTCCGCACCGGGCCCTTGTCGGTCGGGGTCATGATCGGCGGCATGATCACGCGCGCGCTCCCCGACGCGAAAACACCCGACATCCAGTTCTTTCTCAGCACCGTCAGCGCCGAGGAGCGCGGGGCAAAGCCGCATCGGTTCTCCGGCTTCACGCTGAACTTCTATCCGCTGCGCCCGACCAGCCGCGGGACGGTCCGCATCAAGTCGCCGGACCCGGCGGCCGCGCCGGCGCTCCTCTTCAACTACCTGTCCACGGAATACGACCGGGCGGTCATGGTCGAAGGCACCAGGATCACCCGGCGGCTCGTGGCGACGCGCGCCTTCGCCCCGTACGTCCTCGAAGAGTACAAGCCAGGCCCGAACGTGCGGACCGAAGGCGAGATCCTCGAGTGCCTGCGCAACAACGCGACGACCGGCTTTCACCCGGTCGGGACCTGCCGCATGGGTCGCGACGCGGGCGCGGTCGTGGACCCGCGCCTGCGCGTTCATGGCGTCCAGGGCGTGCGCGTGGTCGACGCGTCGGTGATGCCGACGCTCGTGTCGGGCAACACCAACGCCGCCACCATCATGATCGCCGAGAAGGCCGCGGACCTCATCCGCGAAGACGCCAGCAGAACGGAGTAGCGACGAATGCCGGAACCCCGCAAGCAGCAACCGAACGTCCTCCTGATCACCTCCGACCAGCAGCGCGGCGACTGCTTCGGCTTCGAGGGCCGCCGGGTGCGCACCCCGCACCTCGATCAGCTCGCGCGCGACGGTACGCGCTTTTCGGCGTGCATCACGCCGAACGTCGTGTGCCAGCCTTCGCGGGCGTCGATCCTCACCGGCCTGCTGCCGCGAACCCACGGCGTCTGCGACAACGGCATCGATCTCGATCCCGCCTACGGGAGCTCTGAGCTTCCCCGAGGCGCTGCACCGCTCCGGCTATGCGACCGGGTTCATCGGCAAGGCGCATTTCGCGACCATGCACACCTTCAAGGCCACCGGCACGCCGGAGTGCCGCTACAGCATGGATCGGTACGCGGCGGACTGGACGGGACCGTACATGGGGTTCCGCTACGTCGAGCTCGTCACCGAGGGGCACAACCACTGGCTGCCGATGAAGCCGCCGTTCGGCCAGCACTACTCGCGGTGGTACTACGCCGACGGCAACGGGGACGAGCAGAACCGCCTCTACCAGACGCAACTGCCGCCGCGGTCGACCGCCGCGCAGACCTTTCACTCGGCGCTGCCGCCCGCGTGGCACAACTCGACCTGGGTCGGCGACCGCACGATCGAGTTCCTGCGCGCCAACAAGGACCGGCCGTTCTGCGTCTGGGCGTCGTACCCCGATCCGCACCACCCGTTCGACGCGCCGGACCCGTGGAGCCGGATGCACGACCCGGACGACGTCGAGCTGCCCGCGCACCGCACGCTCGACTACGAGCGCCGGCCCTGGTGGCACAAGGCGGCGATGGAAGGGAAGCCCATCATCCAGGAGGACCTGCGGAAGATCCGCGAGGAGTACTCGCGCATTCCGCCGCAGACCGACCGGCAGCTGCGCGAGCTGATCGCCAACTACTACGGGATGATTTCGCTCATCGACCACAACGTTGGCCGGACGCTGATCGCGCTGCAGGAGCTCGGCCTCGCGGACGACACGCTCGTCCTCTACACCACCGATCACGGCGACTGGCTCGGCGATCACGGGCTCATCCTGAAGGGACCGATGATGTACGAGGGACTGCTCCGGGTCGGGCTGCTCGCGCGCGGCCCCGGCGTCCCCGGCGGAAGGGTGGTCGCCGACCCGGTTTCGACGTTGGACGTCCCGGCGACGATCCTCGATTACGCCGGCGTCGCGCCGGTCGCGGACTGGCACAGCCGCAGCCTGCGCGGCCTGATCGAGCGCAACGGCGAGTCGCGCGACTTCGCCTTCCACGAATGGGACCTCTCGGCGTCGCGCTGCGGGGTCGAGCTGAAGCTGCGCACCGTGCGCACCCCGACCCACAAGCTCACGGTGGAGCAGTCCACCGGCGCGGGCGAGCTCTACGACCTCGGGAACGACCCGAACGAGATGGACAATCGTTTCGACGACCCCGCCTGCACGAAGGTGCGCAAGGAGCTCGAAGCGATGATCGCCGCGCGGCCCGACGACGCCCGACGCGAGCGGCAGCCGGCGGTCGGAATGGCTTGAGTAGCGCGCCTCGCCACGAGCTCGCGTAAGAGTTACCAACGTTGCTGCGCAGTGATGTCGCCGTGCGCCGACGGGTTGCGATTCCTCGCGATCGCGGTCAACCTCTGCTCGCCGAGCCGCGTTCACTCAATCGCCGGATCGCAGTTCCCGGGCATCAGTCGAGTTCGCGACCGGCCAGTTGAGTCCTCTCAAACCCGAAGGAGATCCCATGAAAAAACTGCTCGCTTGCTTGCTGCTCGGTTTCTTCGCGCTCGGCTCCACCGCCGGCTTCGCCCAGGTGCCGGAGAAGTGCAAGGGCCTGCAGGGCGATGCGCAGAAGAAGTGCATCGATGACGCGAAGAAGGGATGAGTGACTGAGTAGGGAATGACGATCGGCAGCGCAACGCTGCCGATCGCCGCTCGCATCACCGGCGGCGCGCAGGCGCCGCCGTTTTTCCCGCCGCACTTCGCAACGATGACCGTACCCGACGCCGCCGCAGTCCCGCCCGCACCCACTGCGCGAAGCGGTGGCAGTCGAACTCCTGCGGCACGAAGACGCCGTGCCGGAACTCGCGCGAGCGGATCCCCCGCTGCTGCCACTCGCAGTTGCGCGCGTCCTGCTTGTTGGTGACGTCCCAGAGTGCGACGTAGTGGTCGAGGTCGAAGCCGGGGCTCGCCAGGGCCACCGGTTCGAACAGCCAGTCGTACACGATGCGCACGCTCTCCGGTCCGGTCGGGACCATCATGTGGGCGTTGACGTAGTCCGGGTGCACGTTGAGGAACAATCCCGGCGGCAGCATCGCCGGCACGTAGAGCGTGGCGCGCTCGTTGGCGCTCAAGCCCCTGAACGGCGGGATCTTCGCGGTGCCGTCGAGCGTGAGCGTCTGCGCACCGGCCTTGTACTCGGGCTTCGTCTCGGGCGCCGGGCGGCCGCGCTCGTCGCGCTGCAGGCCCCATGCCCCGGCGTCGCGGTAGGCCGTGACAACCCGGCAGAGCTCGGGATGCACCGGCGGACAGTGGAAGCACTCCGAGAAGTTCTCGCACAGCAGCTTCCAGTTGGCGCGCACGTCGACCACGATGCGCTTGCCGATGCGCAGGCCCTCGAAGCCGTAGCGCGCGAAGCGGGTCGGGAGCCCGCCGAGCGATGCGGCCAACGGCGGCGCCCTGCGGCCGGCCAGGTTCACGAAGACGAACCCGCCCCAGCTCGCGACCGCGACCGCAAACAGCGGAAAGTCCTCGAACGAGAAGTCCGGCGTCGCCATCCGCCGCGGCGTGGCGATCAGCCGGCCGTCGAGATCGTAGGTGAAGGCGTGATACGGACAGACGATGCGGCTCCGCGCGAACGTTCCCCGCTCCGCGGTGCAGAGGATCGAGCCGCGATGGCGACAGGTGTTGTGGAAGGCGCGCAGCTCCCCGCCGTCCGCGCGGACGACGAAGATCGACTGCGTGCCGATCGGAACGACGCGATAGTCGCCGGCCGCCGGGATCTCCTCGTCGCGCGCGACGGCGATCCAGCCGGCGTACCAGAATGCCTCGAGCTCGCGCGCGTAGTGCGCGGGATCGTGAAACCAGGTTCCCGGGAGGCCGGGTCCGAGTCGCCCGAGGGGCTGCCGCGCCGGGACGGACTCGCGACGCTCGCGCTTCATGTGATCGAGTTTAGCCGATCACCCCGCGGCGGCGTCCTCCTTGGAGCGGTCGCGCGGCCGCGGATCGGCCGGCGGCTCGCCGTCGTCGAACGTCCCGGGCGTCAGCTCGATGCGCTCGCGCACGAAGACCGGGATCTCGTGCACGCCGACGAGCCGGCCGCCCTGGTCGGCGGCGGCCTCGAGCGGCGGGATCGCCGTGGCCGAGAGGAGAAGGAAGCCGTAGAGCAGGCAGTGGCCCATGACTTGCCGCCGGAGCCGCGCTGCCGGCGCGGAGCTTTGCCCGCGCCGGCAGCGCGATGCTCGCTTACGGGTTGAACACCTGGAACTCGTCCTGCTCGGTGAGGCGAACGCCCGCGGCCGGCATGTCGGCCTGATAGGAGGTCGCTTCCGGCGCGTTCATCACGCGGTCCTTGGTGTAGAGGTCGAGCGTGGGCTCGGCAAAGACGGCGTTGGCCGCGAGGCCGAGGGTGGCGAGGGCGATTACGATCAGGTTGCGTTTCATCGGTCGGTCCTTTCAAAAAAGTTGGCGGTCGGGTTTTTTGCACCTGCTTGCTTCACCAGCGCCGCCAGTATCGACAAGCGGGCGGCGCCTGGTAATCGGGTCGTCTCACTAGTTCCGTTGGGTGAGTCGAGTGGCCTGTTGCCGCGCCGCTCTCGGGCTTAGCGGTCCGGTGCATCGCTCCGCGCCCCGGCAAGCGAACTAGGCCGCATGGCTGGCGAGAGGCGTGGACGTGACGCGCTACCCGGGCGGGTGGCGATCCCATGACGCCAACTTGTGCCGGAAAGCGTCGCGCCGCCGTTCCCCGGCGGCCCGACGGGCGCGGCGATACCGGCTCGCCGGTGCCCCTACAAGGGGTCCCTAATCAATGGTTTGTACGCGAGTGCGACAGGTTCCTCGTTTCCTGCCGTGATGCGGTTCGCGCCGCCCCGGCAGGTTCGGTATCGTTCTTGCTAACGTAGGGACGTCCGCGGTAGGGGCGGGAGATCGAGCACCGTGAAATTGCCGGTGCGGCGCCCGCCCCCCGCGCGACACCCGTTTACGGGCGTCGCGCGCGGGCAACGCGGGTAGCGAGCTGACCGAACTCTCGAGAATGGCGACTTCATCCTTGGTCTCGTCCCTTGGTTTCCGCCGTGCGAAGCTCGACCCGAACGCCGACGGCGGCACCGTGACCGACGACGACTACATCTCCTGGGGCAAGACGTCGAACAGCGGCGAGCTCGCGGGCGGCGAGGCGAATCCCCTGTTCCGGCTGCTGGAGGAGGAGGAGGGGCTCGACTCGCTGGTCGACGTGCCGTTCGGCCTCAAGCACCTGAAGGACCTGCTCGTCGTCATGCGCCACTCGGTTGCCGTCGCCGGCGACCGGCGCGACGACCTCACCCGCCACCCGCTGTTCCACCCGGCGTTCGCCGCGTTCACGCTCGGCTTCGCCATCGGGCTCGCCCAGGCGCACCGCGCGAAGCAGATGGGCTTCCGCGCGAACATGGCGCGACTCGCGAAGCGCCAGATCGAGCTCTGCGACCAGTGGGGCGCGGAGGTGGCGACCTACTACTTGGCGGTGGTCGACTCCGACGGCATCTTCGGCAAGGATTCCGACGTCGACCTCTACGGCATCTCCGACCGCTGGCGGCTGCTCTCGGACGAGCGCCGCATGGAAGCCTTCGAGCGGCTCAAGGAGTGCGTGGAGTCCGGCAAGCGCGCGGCGCACCGCTGGTTCGAGGACGACACCTGCGACGTGCCGCCGTACTTCCTCGACGCGCTGGCGAACTTCGTCGACGCGCATCCGAACCGCGCCTTCGAGTGACGCCCTCGCTGCGAACGGGCGTGCTCTCGTAGCGACTGCCTACGACAGCCCGTACCCCCGCTCGTACAGCACCCAGCGCCCGTCCGCGGTCCGGCGATAGTGGCGCTCGTCGCGCAGCGCGACGAGGTGGATGCGCCAGTCGCGCGCGGGCTCGCGCGCGGCGAGCCGCTCGGCGTCGCGCACCGTCCACACGTCCTCGAGCGCGAAGCACTCGGCCTCGTACACCGGTACGCCGTCGCGGGTGAGCGCGGCGTAACCCACGCCGACCGCGAGTTGCGCGTCGAGCGAAAGGAGGTCCTCGGAGCGTTGACCGGGGAAGGTCCCGGCGCGCAACGTGTCGTGGCGGACTGACATGGGGAGTGTGTCGTAGAGGCGCGTCGGACCTTACGCGCGCGTCATGACAGGCGCATGAAGCCCGCCGACCACCGCGCGTTTCGGGTAGAGTCGCGCCGGCCCCGATGAGTTCCCGACTGCTTCTCGATCGCGCCGGCGGCGCCCTGCGTCACGCGCGCCTCGGCCGCTTCGATGCCGACGCGCGCGTGTGGCGCCCGGATGCCGCAGCAGGCGCGCCGATCGGCCTGCGCGACGCGGTGCGCTGGCTCCAGCGCGAGAGCGGGCGGCCGTGCCGCCCGCCGATCGGCGTGATCGGCGCGCGCGAAGCGAGCGAGGCGCAGCTCGCCGACGCGCTCGCGCTCGGGCGCGGGCTCGCCGACATGGGGCTCGTCGTGCTCTGCGGCGGTCTCGTCGGGGTGATGACCGCGGTGTCCAGGGGGGCGTCCGAAGCCGGCGGCACGGTCGTCGGCGTGCTGCCCGACGGCGACTGGCGCACCGCCAACCGGTGGGTGACGATCCCGATCGCGACCGGCATCGGCGTGGCGCGGAACGCGCTGATCGCGCGCGCCGCGCTCGTGCTCGTGGCCGTCGGCGGCGGCTACGGCACGATCTCGGAGATGGCCTTCGGGCTGCAGTTCGGGAAACCGGTGCTCGCCGTCGGCGGCGCCGCGCCGCTCGCGGGGGTCGAGGCGATGCCGAGCGCCGACGCGGCGCTCGACCGCGTCGCGAGCGTCGTGCTCGAGCTGCCGGCGAAGGAGGCGTGAGCCGCGTGCCGCCGCCGGCGTGGCTCACGCAGGCGCTGGCGGTCGACTACGATTCCTTTCTGCCGTTGCGCGCGGCGGAGCGGCGCTTCGGCTGGGTGCGGCCCGAGTTCGCCGCCGTGCTCGCGCGCTTTCCCGACGTGTTCTTGTGCGAGCCGCGGCGAGTGTCGCTCGTCGACGCGCTCGCGACGCCCGCGGCGCGCACCGCGGCGCTCGCGCGGGTCGCGGCGCGGCTCCGCGACGAGGGCCTCGTCACCGGCTGGCGCGACGAACCGTACGAGATCTACGCCGAGACGAGCGGGGAGCCGCTCGCGCAACTCGAGCGCGCGGCGGTGAAGCGGTTCGGAATCCGCGGGCGCGCGGTGCACCTGAACGGCATCGTCGAGACCGACGACGGTCCGGCGATGTGGATCGCCCGCCGCAGCGCGACCAAGGAGACCGATCCGGGCAAGCTCGACAACCTCGTCGGCGGCGGCGTCGCGGCCGGCCTCGACGCCTGGCAGACGCTGATGAAGGAGTGCCGCGAGGAGGCGGGCCTCGCGTTTGAGCTCGCGCGGCGCGCGCGCCAGCGCGACGCCCTCGTGTTCGACTACGTGGTCGCGGACGGCCTCGACGCGAACGAGGTCGAGGCGTTCGACCTCGTGCTCGCGCCCGGCTTCGCGCCCCGCAACGAAGACGGGGAAGTCGCCGGCTTCGAGCTGCTGCCCTTCGACGGCGTGCGCGCGCGGCTCGAGGTGCCGCATCTCTTCACCGTCGACGCCGCGCTCGTGGCCTGGACCTGCCTGCAACGATGGGAAGGGGCCGCGGGCTAGTGCGCTTCACGATGAACCCGACGCCGGGAGAACCGCCGCTACGGCGCGACGCTTCTTCCCGCCACTCGTACGATTGTCAAAGATTGTCAAACGCCGGGCGGCCCGGAAAGGGTCCACGCCCCGGTACCAAGTTGTACCGCGCGGGGCACTTGCCGGTGGCATATACTTTGCGGTCCCTGGCCCCCCGGATTCACGTGCCAATTCCGAAACTTAGCGGCCCCCCATCCGCCTCCCCCCGCCCCCGGCGCAAAGGCGGCGGCGGATGAGCGTCCAGGTCGGAACCTGGGCTGCGGTCGCAAGGCCGCTCCGCTACGCCGCGATCGCCACCCTGGCGATCGTGCTTTTCGGCGGCTGGGGCTACCTCTACGTCAAGGCGCGCGCGGTCGACCTGACCGCCGCGACCGACGTGCTCGCCAGCCTGCGGGAGTTGCGGGAGATCGACGGCCGCTGGAACGATTGGCTGATCGGGACCCGGGCGGCCGGCGGGGACGCCGCGCAGCGCTCGTCGGTCGACCCGACCAAGCTCGCCCGGATCCACGCCCTCCTCGCGCTGAAGGTCTTCGCCCTCGACAACCCGCTCCCGCCAGCGACGCTCATCGGCCTGAAGGACGCCTTCGACGCGAAGACGAAAGCCGTCGACGCGTTCGCGGCCGCAAGCACTGCCTACGCCCAGGCGCTCGCCGAGCTCAAGCGGGCGCACGAGGCGTTCGCGTCGAACGCGCGGGAGCGCGCCGCGGGGATCCCGCCGGCGGTGGCGCGCGACGCCGAGCGCACGTACGAGGCATTGCTCCGCTACGCGGCCCAGCCGTCCGCCGCGAACGCGAAGGGCGCCGAGGGCGCGATCGCCGAGCTCGCGGCGGTGGAGGTTCCCGAGCTCGCCCGCCTCGACGTGGAGCGCGTCGTCGCCGCCGGACGCAAGGCGCTCGCCGACAAGGCCGCCGAGGACGCACGGTTCCGCGACGCGTACTTCACCTCGACCGGCCCGCGGCTCGACACCGCGCTGCGCGCCTTCGAGAGCGGCTTCGGCGACTCGCTCGCCGACGCCGAGCGCTTCCGCATGTATCTCCTGGTGTACTCGGGCTTCCTCCTGCTGTTCGCGGCCTGGCTCGCCTTGCGGCTCACCGCGAACTACCGCGTCATCAGCGGCCTCAACCGGAAGCTGCGCGAGGCGAACGAGTTCCTCGAGCACCGGGTCGAGGAGCGCACGCGCGATCTCAAGAGCGCGATGGCGCAGCTGAAGGAGCAGGAGACGCTGCTGATCCAGAGCGAGAAGATGTCTTCGCTCGGGCAGATGGTCGCCGGCGTCGCGCACGAGGTGAACACGCCGCTCGCCTACGTGAAGGCGAGCCTGGAGACGGTGAAAGGCAGCATGCCGAAGGTGGCGCAGGCGCTCGCGGCGTCCGAGAAGCTGATCGGGATGCTGCATTCGGACAAGGTAAGCGAGGCCGAGCTCTCGGCGCAGTTCGGCGCCACGTCGCAGGCGCTCGCCGACGCGCACTCCGGCGGCGCCTTCCCCGACATCGACGCGCTGGTGAAGGACGGGCTGTACGGGATCGGCCAGATCGCCGAGCTCGTCACCAACCTGAAGAACTTCGCGCGCCTCGACCGCAGCAAGGTTGCCGAGTTCGACCTGAACGAAGGCATCGCCTCGGCGCTGACCATCGCGAAGAACCAGCTCAAGAAGCGCACCGTCAGGCAGGTGCTCGGCCAGATCCCGAAGGTGTCGTGCGCGCCGTCGCAGATGAACCAGGTGTTCCTGAACCTCCTCACCAACGCCGCGCAGGCGACCCCCGAGGACGGCGGGATGATCACGGTGCGCACCTTCCAGCCGGATCCGGGGCGGGTCGGGGTCGAGATCATCGACAACGGGCACGGCATTCCGGAGGACGTGCTGCCGAAGATCTTCGACCCGTTCTTCACCACCAAGGAGGTGGGGAAGGGGACGGGCCTCGGGCTCTCGATCACCTACAAGATCGTGGAGAGCCACGGCGGCCGGATCGACGTGACCTCGAAGGTCGGCACCGGCACGAAGTTCACGGTCACGCTGCCGGTGAAGCCGGTGGCGGTCGCGGAAGCCGCCTGAGGCATGAGCGCGCCGGGCCGTCCCAAGCGCGAATCCCGAGCGCCGTGCGCGCGGGTAGACCAATGAACTACGAGCGCCCGCAGAAGGTCGGCAAGTACGAGATCACCGGCGAGCTCGGCCGCGGCGGCATGGGCGTCGTCTACCGCGGCGAGGACCCGGTGATCAAGCGCGAAGTCGCGCTCAAGGTGATCCGGCGGCGCGACCTCGACCCGAACGACGCCGAGAGCGTGCTCGAGCGCTTCAAGCGCGAGGCGCGGGCTGCCGGCAGCCTCCATCACCCGAACATCGTCGCGATCTACGAGTACGGGGAGGACGCGGACTCCGCCTTCATCGCGATGGAGTGCGTCCCGGGCCGGAGCCTCCGCGACCACCTCGTGGGCGGCTACCGGCCGGAGCTGAAGACGTTCCCCGAGATCCTCGATCAGCTCCTCGAAGGCCTCGAGTACTCGCATTCGCGCGGCGTCATCCACCGCGACATCAAGCCGGGCAACCTCCTGATCAGCGAGATGGGGGCGGCGAAGATCAGCGACTTCGGCATCGCCCGGCTCGAGCAGTCGCATCTCACGCTGATGGGCGAGGTGCTCGGCACGCCGTACTACATGGCGCCCGAGCAGTTCGACGGCCAGACCGCCGACGAACGGAGCGACGTCTACTCGGCGGCGGTGATCGTCTACGAGGTGCTCACCGGCCGCCGGCCCTTCGAGGGCCAGGGCGCCGGCCTGATGCGCCAGATCCTGGAGATGCCCCCGCCGCTGCCGTCGACGCTCGAGCCGCGGCTACCCAGGGAGATGGACCGGGTGATCTTGAAGGCGCTTGCGAAGCGTCCCGAGGACCGGTTCCGGGGCGCCCGCCTGTTCCTGGAGGCGTTGCACCTCGCGTTCGAGGACAAGCCGTTCGCCACGCGCGTTTCCGACACCGGCGGGCACGAGATCACCTCGCCCCACCTCGAAGGCGAGGACACGCCCTCGGGTACGCATCGCCTCCGCGCGAAGAAGGTGACCGCGCTGCGGCGGGCGATCGCCGCCGGCTCGGGCACGCCGACGGACGCGGGCGGCGAGCCGCAGCCGCTCGAAACCGGCGGTCGGGCCCGGTGCGGAAGAAGCCCTCGATCCTGTTCGTGGACGACGAGGAGCGGATCCTGAACGCGCTCCGGCTCGCGTTCCACCAGAGCTACGACGTCACCGTGGCGACCGGCGGCGAGGAGGCGCTGCAGCTCGCGAAGAGCCGGCACTTCCACGTCATCGTCAGCGACCAGCGGATGCCCGGGATGCTCGGGGTGGAGCTCCTGCGCGAGCTGAAGCTGGTCGCGCCGAACTCGGTGCGGATGCTGCTCACCGGCTACTCCGACCTCGCCGCGATCGTCGGCTCGGTGAACGAAAGCGAGGTGTTCCGCTTCATCTCGAAGCCGTGGAACCAGGACGACCTGCAGGCGACGGTCGGCGAGGCGGTGACGATCGCGATCGCGCTCGAGGCGAGCCCGCCGCCGCGCGCAGCGACCCGTTCGACGGCCGACCTCGCCACGCTCGTGCTCGACGACGCGCCGCTCGCGCGCGCGGCGCGCGAGATGTCGGGCGACCTCTGCCGCGTGGTGCACGCCAACAACCTCGACGACGCGCTGCACGCGCTATCGGTGAACGAGATCGCGGTGCTGATCGCCGACCTCGAGTCGCAGCGCGTCGACAACACGGTGCTCTTCAAGCTGCTCAAGCAGGAGCACCCGCAGACGCTCGTCATCGTCACGACCGGCGCCTCCGACTCCGAGCTGATCATCAGCCTGATCAACGAGGCGCGCATCTTCCGCTTCGTCAACAAGCCGGTGAACCTGACCCTGCTCCAGAGCCACATCGTCGCGGCGCTCGAGCGCTACTACGCGTTCAAGCAGTCGCCGGAGATGGTGAAGGCGCAGGCCGCGCGCCGCTCCGCCGCGGCGCGCGAGTCGCGGCTCGGCCAGTCGATCCTCGACAAGCTGAAGTCGATCACCCAGCGGCTGGCGACGCCGTTCCGCGGCTAGCGTTCAGAAGCTCCGGGAACCGCACACCCTCGCGCTCGAGCTGCCCGACGAGCGCGACCTCCCAGGTGAGGTAGTCGCGCATCGCCTGCTCGACGCGGTCGGCGTGGTCGTAGGGCAGGTAGTAGACGTCGTCCGTGTCGTCGAGCATCCGCGTGGCGCCCGGCTCGAGCGCGAGGCCCGCCGCCGACCATGCCGCGGTGCCGCCGTCGAGGACCGAGACCGTCCCGCTGCATGACGCCGCCGCTTCCGGCGCAGCCAGCCGGGCGAGGACGCCGTCCGGCGAGGTGAGCACGAGCGGGCGGCCGCCGTCGAGCTTCGGCAGCGACTGCGCGAGCCGCGAGCGGATCGCGAACGCGGCGCCGGGGACGTGGCCGCGCCGGTACGCGAGGCTCGCCGCGAGGTCGACGACCTCGACCCGGCTGCCGTCGACGAGCTCCTTGAGATCGCGCGGCGAGATCGATTGCCCCTCGCCAAGGCCGAGCACCCGCTCCGGAGCGGGACCCTCGACGAGCTTCGCGCCGACCATCGCGTCCCGCCAGAAGTAGACGTCGCGCCAGCCCATCTGCGCGAGCCACGAGGCGGTCATCGGGGCGCGCACGCCGTCGGAGTCGACCAGCACGATGCGCGCGTTGCGGGTCCCGACGTAGGCGTCGGTCGACTGCACGAGCTGGCCGCCGGGCGCGCTTCCCGCCTCCGGGAGATGGCCGGCGAGGTACTCCTCGGGCGTGCGCACGTCGAACAGGTAGAGCGTCCGCTCGCCGTCGCGCTGCCATTCGCGCACTTCGCGGTCGGTGACCGCGCGAACGCCGAACCGCGTCGTGACTCGCTGCGCGGCCTCACGCGCCTTCTCGAGCGCCGCCGCGCCGGGCGGCGGCGCCATCTCGCGCTTGCCGTGCTCGAGCTCGAGCCCGGCGAGCGTCCAGCCCATCGTGCCGTTGCGGAGCGCGACCACGCGGTGCGGGACGCCGGCGTTGCGCAGCGACTGCGCGCCGATGATCGAGCGCGTGCGGCCGGCGCAGTTGACGACGACGAGCGTGTCCGGATCGGGCGCGACCTCGAAGATGCGGTGGACGAGCTCCGCGCCCGGGC
This sequence comes from uncultured beta proteobacterium, assembly GCA_963827555.1. Classification (GTDB taxonomy): domain Bacteria; phylum Pseudomonadota; class Gammaproteobacteria; order Burkholderiales; family SG8-39; genus DATEDA01. The sequence continues at coordinate 37,465 of CAWHBL010000009.1, read as the reverse complement.
AGTCGAGCGCGCCCGGCAGGCTCATGCGCTGGAACTCGCGTGAGCGGCCGGCTGTCGAGCACGACCATCTTCTCGCCCGCGGCGCGCTTCGCCGCCAGCTCCTCCGCCGAGATCGACGGCGTGCCGTCGCGATGCTCGACGTGCTCGCCGAACGCCTTGCTCGGCACGTACACGCCGGCGAAGAGCTCGCGGCCGAGCGCGCGCCAGGCGGCCACGCCGCCGGCCAGGACCGCGACGTTGTCGTAGCCGAATTCACGCAGCTTCGCCGCCGCGCGCTCCGCCAGGCCGTCGTCGGCGTCGCAGAGGACGATCCGCGTCGACCGGCGCGGCACGAGCCGCGCGAGCTTGAGCTCGAGGCGCGAAAGCGGCAGCGACGCGGCGAGGAAGAGATGCCCCTTGGCGAAGACGCCCTCTTCGCGGACGTCGAGGAGCGCGAGCTCCCCGCCGTCCCCGAGCATCGCGGCGAGCGCCGCCGCGCTGACGCGTCCCGCGGTCACTTCAGGTGGCGCGCGAAGAACTCCATCGTCCGTTTCCACGCGAGCTCCGCCGCCGCGGGGTGGTACTCGGTGATCGGGAGCTTGTTGGCGCCGACCGCGGTCTCGTTGGCGAACGCGTGCTGCGCCTGGTAGCGGTGGAACTCGAACTTGACGCCGGCCCCGCGCAGCTTCTCCTCGAGCTTGTCGACGGTCGCGATCGGGAACGGCACGTCGTCGATCGCGAAATGGGCGAGGAGCGGCGCCTTGATCTTGGTCGCGTCGATGTACTCCAGCGGCGGGAACCCGTACCAGCACACGCCGGCGTCCACCTCGGGCACGTTCGCCACCGAGAGCAGCGTCAGCGCGCCGCCCATGCAGAACCCGGTGACGCCGACTTTGGCGCTCGAGGCCTTCAGATGCTGGACCGCGCCGCGCACGTCCTGGCCGGCGGCGTCGCCGAAGTTGAGGTTGGTCATCAGGTGCTCGGCCTCGTTCGCCTCGACCGCGACCTTGCCGCGGTACAGGTCGGGCACCAGCGCCCGGTATCCGGCTGCCGCCATGCGATCCGCGACGCCCTTGATCTGCGCGTTCAGCCCCCACCACTCCTGGATCACCACCAGGCCGGGCGCCTTGGCGCCCGCCGCCGGCTCGGCGAGGTAGCCCTGCACGCTCTGTCCGTCCGGGCGCTTGAAGCTCGATCATCTGACCCATCGGTCGTCCTCCTTGGGGAAACGTGCCGCTATCCTACGACGCATCGGACGCCGGGGCGCGCTAGCCGCGGTACTTCCGCCGCAGCCACTCGGCGAGCTGCGCGCTCGCCCGCGAGCGCGGGTGGTCGCGCGGGAAGACGACCTGGATGCGCACGTCGACGCGCGGCTTGAACGGCCGGAACTCGAGGTCGTCGAACCGGCCGGAGAGCTCGATCGAGCGGTCGATCAGCCCGACCCCGGCGCCGCAGCTCACCATCATGCAGGCGGCGAGCGACGAGCTCGCTTCGATGCCGATCGTGGGCGGCGTCTCGCCCTCGCGCTGGCAGGCTTCCTCCACGAGCGCGCCGAGCCGGGTGCGCGGGCCGGTCGAAATCACCGAGGCGTCGCGGAGATCGCGGGCATGAACCGCGCTCTTCCGCGCGAGCGCGTGGCCGCGCGGCACGACGACCGCCATCTCGGAGGCGATCAGGTCTTCGGCGTCGAGCGCGGCGTCGGCGACCGGGGCGTAGACGAGGCCCATGTCCGCCTCGCGGCGCGAGACGCGCGCGATCGCCATCGGCGTCGGCAGCGAATGCACGATCACGTTCAGCTTCGGCGTCGCCGCGCGCAGCGCCGCGATGGCGGGCGGCAGCAGCGCATTGACCAGCGTCGGGGAGGTGGCGATGACGAGCTTGCCGCTGCGGCCGTCGCGCAACTCCTGGATCGCGCGGCTCATCGTGTCGATGCGCCCGAAGATCTCCTCCATGTCCGGGAGGAGCGAGAGCGCCTCGGGCGTCGGGTGGAGCCGGCCGCCGATGCGCTCGAACAGCTTCATCTGCAGCTGCTGCTCGGTGTGCTTCAGCACCGCGCTGACCGCGGGCTGGGTAACGTGCAGATTGCGCGCCGCAGCAGTGATCGATCCGGCGCGCATGATGGCGTACAGCGTTTCCAGTTGCCGCAGGGTCACTGGCACTTCCCCGGTCGCACCCGACCCTAGTATCACATGACCTTATGGGTGCGCGAAGAATGATGATTAACGGGACCGGGGCGGGCGCCGCGAAAATGACGTTTTTCGGAACTCGCCGATGCTCGCCGCCCAAGACACCCAGTTCGTCCTGAAACCCCTCCCGGCGCCGCTCGGCGCGGAAGTCACCGGCATCGACCTCTCCAAGCCGGTAGACGGCGCGACCCGCAAGGCGCTGCACGACGCGTGGGTGAAGCACGCGGTGCTCGTCATCCGGGGGCAAAAGCTGACCCCCGCCCAGTTCGCCGAAGCGGCCGCCATCTTCGGCGACCTGCTCGAGCAGCAGGTCAAGAAGTACGCGCTGCCGGAGAACCCGCTGGTCGGCACGATCTCGAGCCGCGACCTGCCGCTCGTCGACGGCAAGCTGCACGTGCGCGGCGAGAACTTCCACACCGACCACTCGAACTTCGCGGCGCCGCCGAAGGCGACGACGCTGCACGCCGTCTCGCTGCCGTCGACCGGCGGCGACACCCAGTTCGTCGACGCGCGGAAGGCCTACGACGATCTGCCCGAGGAGACGAAGCGCAAGCTCCTGCCGCTGCGCTCGCCGCACGTCTACGAGAGCAGCCACAGCCCGCGCAAGATGACGGCGCTCAGCCCGGAGGAGCGGGCGAAGATCCCGCAGACGCTGCAGCCGCTCGTCATCCGCCACCCGGACAGCGGGCGCGCGGCGCTTTACCTGAACACCGCCAGGATGGAAGGCATCGAGGGCATGGCGCCCGACGCGGGCTTCAAGCTCATCGACGAGCTGTACGAGCACGCCACGCAGCCGAAGTACGAGTACCGCCACAAGTGGCTGCCCGGCGACATGGTGATCTGGGACAACCGCAGCGTGATGCACCAGGCGAACCCGGACTTCGACCCGTCCGAGTACCGTTTCCTCTACCGCATCATGCTCAAGGGCGCGCCGCTGCAGCCGGCGGCGGCCTGACGACGACAACTACAGAAGGCGGCACCCGCCAGGAGGCAGTACCGGTGAAGCTCACCACGATCGTCCATGCGGCGCTCGCCGCGGCGCTTCTCGGCGCCGCGTCGCGGCGGTGCCGCGCATGCGCAGGGTTACCCGAACCGCCCCGTCAAGATGATGGTGCCGTTCACGCCGGGCGGGGGAACCGACATCCTGGCGAGGATCGTCGCCGGGAAGATGACCGAGACGATCGGCCAGCAGATCCTGGTGGAGAACCGGCCCGGCGCGAACACGCTCGTCGCGACCGAGGCGCTGGTGCGTTCGGCACCGGACGGCTACACGCTGCTGATGCAGACCAACAACTTCGCGTCGAACGTGACGCTGTACGCCGGCAAGCTCACCTTCGATTCGCTGAAGGACACCGCGCCGGTGTCGCTGGTGGCGGGCAATCCGCACGTACTGGTGGTGAACCCCGGGGTCCCGGCGAAGAACCTGCAGGAGTACATCGCGCTCGCGAAAGCGAAACCGGGCGGCATCACCTTCGCCTCGGCCGGGAGCGGCACCGTCAACCACCTGTCCGGCGAGCTCCTCAAGCAGCTCGCCGGCATCGACCTGCTCCATGTCCCGTACAAGGGCAGCGGCTCGGTGATGCCCGATCTCCTGGGCGGGCAGGTGAACTCGCTCTTCGCCGCGATGCCGACGGTGACCGGCCACATCAAGGAGGGCAAGCTGCGCGCGATCGCGGTGACGACACCGAAGCGCTTCCGCGGGCTGCCCGACGTGCCGACGATCGTCGAGCTCGGCTATCCGGGCTACGACTTCAGCTCGTGGTTCGGCATCCTCGCGCCGGCCGGGACGCCGAAGCCCGCGATCGACCGCCTGCACGCGGAGATCGTGAAGGCGCTGAAGGACCCGGGCGTGATCGACCGGCTGAAGGACTACGAGATCTTCGGCTCCTCGCCCGAGGAGTTCGCCGCCTTCATCCGCGCGGAGATCGACAAGACGGCGAAGATCATCCGCGTCTCGGGCGCGAAGATCGACTCCTGAGCGGGACGGACGCCATGAACCGCACGCTTCGCGCGGCGCTCGCCGTCTTCGTCGCCGCGGCCGCGCCGGCGGCGTTCGCGCAGGGTTATCCGGCGAAGCCGGTGAGGATCGTCGTGCCGTTCTCGGCCGCGACCGCCGCCGACATCGCCGCGCGGCAGCTCGCGACCCGTCTTGCCGACACCTGGGGGCAGGGCGTCGTCGTCGAGAACGTGATGGGCGCCGGCGGGAACATCGGCGCCGCGACGGTCGCGAAGGCGGCGCCGGACGGCTACACGCTCCTGATGGCCGGCATCAACAACGTCATCAACCCCAGCCTCTACGCCGACGTCGGCTACGACATGAGCCGGGACTTCAAGCCGATCGCGCGCGTTGCGATCGCGCCACTGGCGTTCATCGCCAATCCCGCCTTCCCGCCCAACACGGTCACGGAGCTCGTCGCCCTCGCGAAAGCAAAGCCGAAGTCGGTGCTCTACGGCTCGGGCGGCAACGGCAGCGTGACGCACCTCGTCTTCGAGCTGCTGAAGACGAAGACCGCGATCGACATGACGCACGTGCCTTACAAGGGCATCGCGCAGATGATGACCGACATCCTCGGCAACCAGATCCCGCTCGGAGCGCCGGCGGCGGCGAGCGCGCTGCCGCAGCTCAGGGCCGGAAAGCTGAAGGTGCTCGCGGTCACCAGCGCGAAGCGCTCGTCGCAGCTTCCCGACGTGCCGACCGTGACCGAATCGGGCGTTCCGGACTTCGACGTGACCGCCTGGAACGGCCTCGTGGCGCCGGCGCGCACGCCGGACGAGGTCGTCGCCAAGGTGCATGCGGACGTGACGAGGATCGCGCAGACGAAGGATTTCATCGAGGCGCTGCAGAAAGCCGGCCTCGACACCGAGCTGATGGGGCCGGCCGAGTTCCGCGCCTTCATCGCCGCCGAGCTCGCGAAGTGGTCGAAGCTGGTGAAGGAGAGCGGCGCCAAGCTGGATTGAACGGAGGCCGGACGCGGATGAAACCCAAGGACGTACTGCGCATCGGGGCGGGCTCGAGCTTCGCCGACGACCGGATCGCGCCGGCGGTCGAGCTCGCCGAGCGGGGCGAGCTCGACTATCTCGCGTTCGAGTGCCTCGCCGAGCGCACCGTGGCGCGCGAGAACCTCACCCGGCTGAAGAATCCCGACAAGGGCTACACGCCGCGGCTCCTCGACCGGATGGGCGCCGTGCTGCCGGCCTGCCTGAAGAACCGCGTGCGGATCGTCAGCAACATGGGCGCGGCCAACCCGCCCGCCGCCGCCCGCGACGTCCGGCGCCACGCGCGGGACGCCGGCCTCGGCGACGTCTCGCTGCACGGTGGTGCTCGGCGACGACGTCGCGGAGATCCTCCGCCGGCAGCCGCAGCTGCCGATCATGGAGTCCGGCGAGCCGCTCGAATCGCTGCTGCCGAAGATGATCTCCGGCAACGCGTACCTCGGCGCCGACGTGATCTGCCGCGCGCTCGAAACCGGCGCGCAGGTGGTGATCACCGGCCGCGTCGCCGACCCCTCGCTCTTCGTCGCGCCGGCGATGCACCACTTCGGCTGGCGCTACGACGACTGGCCGCGGATGGCGGCGGGCACCGCCGCCGGCCACCTGCTCGAGTGCGCCGCGCAGGTGAGCGGCGGCTGCTTCGGCGATCCGGGCAAGAAGGACGTGCCCGATCTCGCGCGGCTCGGCTTCCCGTTCGCCGACGTGACGGCCGACGGCGCCTTCTGGATCTCCAAGGTCGACGGCACCGGCGGGCGGGTCGACCTCGCCACGTGCAAGGAGCAGCTCCTCTACGAGCTGCACGATCCCGCGGAGTACATCACCCCCGACTGCGTGCTCGACGTCACCGACCTGGAGATGGCGCAGGACGGCCGCGACCGCGTCCGCGTCTGGGGCGCGAAAGCGCGGCCGCGCACGCCGACCTACAAGGTCACGGTCGGCTACGACGACGGCTACATCGGCGAGGGGCAGATCTCGTACGCCGGCATCCACGCGGTCGAGAAGGCGAAGTGGGCGGCGGAGGTCGTCCAGCAGCGGCTCGCCGACCGTGGCCTGAAGTACTCGGAGGTGCGCGTCGACCTGATCGGCATGTCGAGCCTGCACGGGAAGCCGGAGGCGCGGCCCGAGCCGTACGAGGTGCGCCTGCGGCTCGCGATGCGCACGACCGACAAGAAGGCCGCCGAGGCGGTCGGCTTCGAGGTGCGCGCGCTGCACGTGACCGGTCCCGGCAGCGGCGGCGGCGGCTCCGACCCGATCGTGCGCGAGATCCTCGCCGTGCAATCGGTGCTGCTGCCGCGCGGGCTGGTGGATCCGCAGGTGGTGGTGAAGGAGGTGACGTGATGCCGAAGGTCTGGGACATCGCGCACTGCCGCGCGGGCGACAAGGGCGACACCTCGAACATCTCGGTGATCGCGTACGACGAGGCCGGCTGGAAGGTGCTGCGCCAGCAGCTGACCGAGGAGCGCGTGAAGCAGGCGTTCGCCCACATCGCGAAAGGGCGGGTGCGCCGGTACGAGCTGCCGAAGCTGCAGGCGCTCAACTTCGTGATCGAGGGCGCGCTCGGCGGCGGCGTGACGCGCTCGCTCGCGCAGGATCCGCACGGCAAGTCGCTGAGCAGCCTGATGCTGATGATCGAGCTGCCGGACTAGTCGATGAGCCACTACGTCGCCTGCCTCGACGTCTGGGCGCCGGCCGTGCGCGAGGTCGTGCGCCGTACCGCGCCGCCCGAGCTCGACCTGCACTTCGCCACGAGCTACGACGAGGCCGAGCAGATGGCGCTCGTGGAAGGCGCCGAGATCATCCTCGCCGGGTGGGCGGCGGTGACCGCGCCGATGCTCGCGCACGCGAAGCGGCTGCGCTTCATCGAGAAGTGGGGCATCGGCGTCGACCGCATCGACGTCGAGGCGGCGCGGCGGAAGGGCATTCCGCTCGCGATCACCGCCGGCTCCAACGCCATCCCGGTTGCCGAGCTGACGATCGGGCTGATCCTCGGCGTCTACCGCCGTCTCGCGCAGGTGGACGCCGCGCTGCGCCGCGGTGTCTGGCTGAAGGCGGAGATGCGCGAGATCGGCTACCAGATCGCCGGCAAGACGGTCGGGCTGGTCGGCTTCGGGAACATCGGCCGCAAGGTCGCGCAGCGGCTGCGCGGCTTCGACTGCCGCGTCGCGTACTACGACGCCCGCCGTGCGGACGAAGCGACCGAGACGGCGCTCGGCGCGAGCTACGTGCCGCTGTCGGAGCTCCTCGCCGCGAGCGACATCGTGAGCCTGCACGCGCCGCTCACCAAGGAAACCGCGCGGATGATCGACGCGGCCGCGATCGCGACGATGAAGAATGGCGCGGTGCTCATCAACACCGCGCGCGGCGAGCTGGTCGACGAACGCGCGCTGTACGACGCGCTCGCGAGCGGGAAGCTCCGCGGCGCGGGACTCGACGCCTTCGATCCGGAGCCGCCGTCGCCGGACAATCCGCTGCTGAAGCTCGACCAGGTGATCGCGACGCCGCACATCGGCGGCGCGGTGTTCGACAACGTGGAGAACGTCGCGCGCCACGCGATCGGCAACATCCTGCGTTTCCTGCGCGGCGAGGCGCTCGCGCCGGCCGACGTCGTGGTGCCGGTCGCTTCATCGCATTGAAAATGGAGATCCCTAGATGACAGCGAGAGACGACGTCCCGCGCGTGCGGGTGGTGGCCGACGATCTGTGGTTCCCCGAGGGCCCGGTCTGGGTGGGTGACGGCAGCCTGCTCGTGGTCGAGATCCGGCGGCAAGACGCTTGACGCGCATCTGGCCCGACGGGCGCAAGTCGATCGTCGCCGAGCTCGGCGGCGGGCCGAACGGCGCCGCGATGGGGCCGGACGGCCACTGCTACGTCGCGAACAACGGCGGCTTCGCGTTCACGCAGCGCGCCGACGGCCGCTGGGTGACGGCCGGGACGCCCGGAGGACTACGTCACCGGCCGGATCGAGCGGGTGAACATCGAGACCGGCAAGTTCGAAACCCTCTACGACCGCATCGGCAGCGCGAAGATCCGCGGCCCGAACGACCTCGTGTTCGACGCCCACGGCGGGTTCTGGTTCAGCGACCCGGGCAAGACGCGCCACCGCGACTGGGATCGGGGCAGCGTGTGCTACGCGAAGGCCGACGGCTCGCTCATCAAGGAGGTGATCTTCCCGATCCACAAGCCGAACGGCGTCGGGCTGTCGCCGGACGGGAAGACCCTGTACGTCGCCGAGACGGAGTCCGCGCGCCTGTGGGCGTGGGATCTGAAAGGACCGGGCGAGTTGGCGAAGCCGGCGACGGCGTCGGCGGCCTCGCCGCACGGCAGCCGCCTGGTGTACGGCTCGCCGGAATACGCGCGCTTCGACTCGCTCGCCCTCGAGGCGAACGGCAACATCTGCGTCGGGACGCTCGACAAGGGCGGCATCACGGTCTGCCCGGCCGGAGGGCGGCGCGGCGCGAGTTCGTGCCCGGTGCCGGGCGACACGCACATCACCAACGTCTGCTTCGGCGGGCCCGATCTGCGCAAGGTCTACGTCACGCAGTCCTACGCCGGGCAGCTCGTCGAGATGGACTGGCCGCGCCCCGGGCTGCGGCTCACCGCCTGAACGTCCGACACGGAGACAGCATGCATTTCCTCGTGATCAGCACGCCGCGCGCCGACAAACCCTCGGTGGCGCGCGACAGCCAGAAGCAGTGGTGGGACTGGGTGAACGCGCTCGCCGCCGCCGGGCACCGCGAAGCACATCTACACGAAGCTCGGGCGCGGCGCGGTCATCATCTTCGACGTCGATTCGCACGAGACGCTGCACAAGCTCGTCAACCAGTGGTCCGAGTGCGTGCCGGCGACGTTCGAGGTGCACGCGCTGCTGCCGAAGGAGCACCAGGAGCGCATCGCGAAGGCCGGCACCAATCCGCTGCAGCTCTAGGGACCGGGCTTTCGCCGCGGCTCACCGCGCCCGCCACCCGCCGTCCACGACCATCGTGTGGCCGGTGATGTAGCCCGCCTCGTCGCTCGCGAGGTAGCACACCGCCGAAGCGACGTCGTCCGCCGTGCCGCGCCGGCCGGCCGGCACCACCGCGCGCACCTGCTCCTCGCTGACGGCGATTCCGCGGCCGCTCATGTCCGGCACGCCCGGGCCGAGGATCTCCCTGCGAGTGCTGGCGCAGGCCGGTGAGGATCGGCCCCGGGCAGATCGCGTTCACGGTGATGCCGCGCGCGGAGTAAACGACCGCCATCTGGCGAGTGAGGCCCACGACGCCGTGCTTGGCGGCGACGTAGGCCGCGCCGCCGCCGGTGCCGTTCAGCCCGGCCACCGACGCCATGTTCACGATCCGGCCGCGGCCGCGCGGAAGCATCTCCTGCAGCGCGCGCTTGCAGCCGAGGAACACGCCGGTGAGGTCGATGTCGATCACCCGCCGCCAGACGGCCTCGCTCATCTCGTCGGCGTTGAAGTAGCCGTCGAGGATCCCGGCGTTGTTGACCATGATCTCGAGCGGGCCGAGCCGGCTCACCGCGCCGGTCACGGCCCGGTCGATGTCGGCCGCCACGCTGGTGTCGGCCTGGAACGCCGCGGCGCGGCCGCCGGCGGCCGCGATCGTGCGTGCCGTCTCCTCCGCGGAGGCCGCGTCGAGATCGACGGCGGCGACGCGCGCGCCGCGCGCCGCGAGCATGACGGCGATTGCGCGGCCGATGCCGGAACCGGCGCCGGTGACGACTGCCATGCGGTCGGCGAGATTCATTCTGGGGCCTCTCTTGCGGAACGGGAATCGGGAGTATCAGCCAAGCAGCTGCCGGGCGATGATCATCCGCTGGATCTGGTTGGTGCCCTCGTAGATCTGGGTGATCTTCGCGTCGCGGTACAGGCGCTCGACCTCGAAGCCGCGGATGTAGCCGGAGCCGCCGTGAATCTGCACCGCGTTCGCGGTGTGCGCGACCGCGGCGTCGGCGGCGAAGCACTTCGCCATCGACGCTTCGATCGTGGCGCGTTCGCCCGCGTCGAGCTTCGCCGCCGCGGCGTGCACCATCAGGCGGGCGGCGTGCGCGTCCTTCGCCATGTCCGCGATCATCCACTGCACCGCCTGGAATTCGGCAATCGGCTTGTCGAACTGCCGGCGCACCTTCGCATACCCGATCGACGCCTCGAGCGCGGCCTGCACGATCCCGACCGCGAGCGCACCGATGCCGATACGGCCCTTGTCGAGGACGCTCATCATCAGGTGGAAGCCGCGGCCCTCCGGCCCGAGCAGCGCGCCGGCCGGCAGCGCGACGTCGTGGAAGTCGAGCGCACCGACCGGCGAGGCGCGCTGTCCCATCTTGTGCTCCTTGCGGCCGACCGCAAAGCCGGGCGAATCGCGGTCGACGAGGAAGATGCTCATCCCGCGATGGCCTGCCGCCGGATCGGTGCGCGCGAGCACGCACGCGAAGTCGCACACCGGCGCGTTGTGGATCCAGAGTTTCCCGCCCGACAGCGTCCAGCCGTCGGCGGTGCGCGTCGCGGTGCTGCGCAGGTTCGAGAGATCGGAGCCGGCCTCCGCCTCGGTGAGGGCGTAGGCGCAGCGGCGCTCGGCCCTGAGCAGCGGCCGCAGGTAGCGTTCCTGCTGCTCCGGCGTGCCGTACGCGGCGAGCAGCGTCCCGACGAGCTCCACCAGCCCGCACTGGTCGGCGACCGAGGCGTAGCCGCGCGCGAGCTCCTCCATCACGACCGCGTAGGCGAGGGCATCGCCCCCGGCGCCGCCGAGCGCTTCGGGGATCGCGATGCCGAAGAGGCCGAGCCCTGCCATCTCCGCGTACAGCTCGGCCGGGAAGCGCTCCGACTCGTCGAGCTCGTTCGCCATCGGGCGGATGCGCTCGTCGGCGAAGCGGCGCACCGCATCGCGGATCTGGACGTGGCGCTCGGCGAGGAGCGGCGTCATGCGTCCGGCGGCAGCCACTTCATGAGGTGCTCGCCCACGACGGCGAGCTCGCCGCCGTCCCGGAACACCTCGACCTTCGCGCGGCTCCTTCGATTCGCCGGGTCGAGCGCGAGGATCGTGTAGCGCGCGGTGAGCGTGTCGCCGGCGAACACCGGTTGCAGGAACCGGATGCGGTCGTAGCCGAGGGACACCGACGTCCCGCCGCTCCCCCGCTCGCGCGCGCGGCGGCTGATCAGCGCCGAAACGGTGGAGAGGAGCGCCATCGAGAGGATGCCGTGCGCGATCGGCCGGCCGAAGGGCGTCGTGCGCGCGTAGGTCTCGTCGACGTGGATCGGATCGAAGTCGCCCGAAATCGCGCTGAAGAGCGCGAGGTCGGTCTCGGTCAGCGTCTTCGAGACTTCGGCGCTTTCGCCGACCGCGACGTGGAACACGCGCCGATCAGGCGCCGAACCCATAGAGCGCTTGCGGGTTGTCGACCAGGATCCGGCGGCGCGTCGCGTCGTCCGGCGCCCATTCGGCGAGCAGGTCGACGAGGTCCGCATCGTCGGGGATCGCGTCCTTGGGTGCGGACGGATGCGGCCAGTTGCTCGCCCACATCATCCGCTCCGGCGCGTGCTTCACCAGCGCTTTCGCGAGCCGCCCCACGTCCTCGTACTTCGGCGCGCCGGTTTTCGAGGTCTCGTAGGGCGCGGACAGCTTCACCCAGCACCGGCCGGTGTCGAGGAGGTTGAGCAGCGACTTGAACGCCGCATGGTCCGGGGCGACCGGCTCGAGATACTTGCCGACGTGGTCGATGACGAACTTGCCGGCGAGCCGCTTGATCTGCGCTTCGTACTGCGGCAGCTCGCGGCCGTCGAGCTGGATGTTGGCGTGCCAGCCGAACGGGCGCACGCGCGCCATCACTTCGTCCATCCGGTCGAAGCCGACCGCGCCGTTGGGCAGCTGGAAGATGCGCTGCGCGACGATGCCCCCCTTGGTCAGCCGGTCGAGCTCGGCGTCGGACACGCCGGGCTGGACGACGCCGACCCCCTTCGCGCCCGGCCCGAGCGCCGCGATCGCCGCGAGGGTGACGCGGTTGTCGTCCCGATAGGCGTTCGGCTGGACGATGATCACCCGCCCGAGCCCGAGCCGGCGCTGCAGCGCGCGGTAGGCCTCGACCGGAAAGTGCCCCGGCAGCGGCGGGCCGCCGGGCGCGCTCGGCACCGCGGTGTCGTAGATGTGCATGTGCGTGTCGCACGAACCGTGCGGCAGCGCCAGCCGGGGCGGCCGGTTGCTCATTTCCTCTTTCTTGCGCCGGTCTTTTTCGGCGCCGCACGTTTTTTCGCAGTGCGCTTCGCGCGGCGCGAGACCAGGTGCGCCCGGCTCGGATCCCCGCCGTCCTCGGCCGCCACGAAGGTGCCGCCCTGGTACACCTCTACGAGCGGGTTGGGGTTGTCCTGGTGCTTGGCGAGGAGGCTCGCCGCGTACGCCTCGCTCTTGTCGATGGGACGGTAACCGAGACGGTACGCGTTCGAGTTGTCGTACCACGCGCGGTGGTTGTCGGAAACGCCGTACACGATCTCGAACTTGACGTCCGGGTGGTCGATGCCGATCGAGACAAGCTGGGCGATGTCGCGCGGGCTGACCCAGATCGCGAGGCGGCGCTTGTCGAGCGGCTCCGGGTTGACGTTGCCGATCCGGATCGCGAGGACCCCGAGGCCGTACTTGTGCGCATAGAGCGCGCCGAGCGCCTCGCCGAACGCCTTGGACACGCCGTAGCGGCTGTCGGGCTTCGGCGCCGCCAGGTGGTCGATCGTCTCGTCGCGGCGGTAGAAGCCGACGGCGTGGTTCGACGACGCGAACACGACCCGCTTGACGCCGTTGCGGCGCGCCGCCTCGAAGCCGTTGTACGCGCCGATGATGTTCGAGGACAGGATCAGCGGCCAGTCGCCCTCGACCGGCCATGCGCCGAGGTGAACGAGCGCATCGACGCCCCTGGTCGCGCGCAGCATGTCCGGCAGCTTCGAAACGTCGGCGCGCACGAACTTCTCGCCCTTGGCGAGATCCTTGACCGGCTTGATGTCCGAGACGCGCAGCTTGTAGCGCCCGGCGAGCTCGCGGCGCAGATGCGTACCGACGTCGCCCGCGGCACCGGTGATCAGGACGGTTTTCATCTTGGCGTGAGGCTCCCTGGGCTGATTACTCGTATGTCATCGTACAAGTAGACAGACGCAAAGCGGGCCGGCGGGCCGCCGATGCAGGCACGTCAGCCGAGCGGCGAGCCGGCCTGTTCGTGCGCGCGCCGCAGCCGCTCGCGGCTATTGACGAGGTGCGTCCGCATCGCCGCGCGCGCCGCGTCGGGATCGCGCCGGGCGATGGCGTCGTAAACGTCCTCGTGCTCGCGTCCCACCCGTCGCAGGTACTCCGACCGCTCCTCGTGCGCCAGCCGAGCGGTATTCACCCGCGTACGCGGGATGATAACCATCCCGAGATGGGTCATCAGGTCGGCGAAGTGGCGGTTGCCGGCGGCGAGCGCGATCTGCAGGTGGAACTGGAAGTCCGGATTGACCGCTTCGCCGGCGTCCTCGACGCTGCGCGCAAAGGCGTCGAGGGCGCGGCGCATCTCCATGAGGTGGGTGTCCCCGCGGCGCTGGGCGGCGAGCGCGGCCGCCTCGGCCTCGAGCGCGATCCGCAGCTCGAGCACCGCGATCAGCTCCTCGATCGTCGCGAGCTCCGCCGGGTCGACGCGGAACGGCCCGTGCGCAGCGCGCTCCAGGACGAACGTGCCGACACCCTGTCGCGTGTCGACCAGGCCGCCCGCCTGGAGCCGCGAGATCGCTTCCCTCACTACGGTCCGGCTCACGCCGTAGGCGGTCATGATCTCGGACTCGGTGGGCAGCTTGTCGCCGGGCCGCAGCTCGCGCTTGCGCGATGCGCGAGGTCATGCTGTCGACCAGCATGCCGGTCAGGCTGCGGCTGCGCCGGGGCGCGGGTGGTTCCGGCGCCGCGGCGCGTTGCCCCTTGGTGCGGGAAGAAAGGCTGCTTGACACCGTCGCTGGCCGGAACGCTTGTAATGGTTGTACGATGTACGATAACATGCGCTCCGCGCCGGACGCAAACCGGACAGCGGCGTATCGTTAGGCCCGCGCGGCGGCGAGCGCTCGCCGCGACACCAACCGGAGGAGAGAACGACCCATGAAACGACGTGATCTGCTTTGCGCCGCCGCCGTCGCGGCGCTCGCCCTGCCGCCGCTCGCGACGGCGCAGCAGAAGATGGTGCTGAAGGCGACCGACGTCCACGCGCTCGGCTATCCCACCGTCGAGGCGGTGGTGCGCATGGGCAAGAAGCTCGAGGCGCAGACGAACGGCCGGCTGTCGATCCAGATGTTCCCCGCCATGCAGCTCGGCGGCGAGAAGGAGATGATCGAGCAGGCGCAGGTCGGCGCGCTGCAGATCGCGCGCATCTCGGTCGGCCCGATGGGCCCGATCGTCGACGAGCTGAACGTCTTCAACCTGCCGTTCATGTTCCGCGACGAGGCGCACATGCGCGCGGTGATCGACGGCCCGATCGGGAAGGAGCTGCTCGACAAGCTCACCGCCAACCCGAACGCGAAGCTCGTGGGCCTGTGCTGGATGGACGCCGGCACGCGCAGCGTCTACGCGAAGAAGCCGATCAAGGGACCGGCCGACCTCAAGGGCCAGAAGATCCGGATGATGGGCAACCCGATCTTCGTCGAGACGATGAACGCGATGGGCGGGAACGGCGTCGCGATGGGCTTCAACGAGCTCTACAACGCGCTGCAGACCGGCGTGGTCGACGGGGCGGAGAACAACCCGCCGTCGCTGCTCACCCAGAACCACTATCAGGTCACCAAGTTCTACAGCCTGACCGGCCACCTGATCATCCCCGAGATCCTCGTCTTCTCGAAGGCGAGCTGGGACAAGCTCTCGAAGGAAGACCAGGCGCTGATCGCGAAGCTGTCGCGCGAAGCGCAGATGGAGGCGCGCGGGCTGTGGGACGCGATGGTCGCCGACTCGGTCGCCAAGCTCAAGGCGGGCGGCGTGCAGTTCGTCGAGGTCGACAAGCGGGTCTTCTACGACGCCACCAAGCCGATCCGCGAGAAGTACGGCGCCAAGCACGCCGCGCTGATCAAGCGCATCGAAGAACACGAAATAGACTCGCGAGCCGGTATCGAACAGGCCGCCGCTGGCGGCCTGTTTTTTGGGGGATGCCTCGGATGGATCTCAAAACCCGCTACCGCCAGGCGATGGAGGCGCTGTACCTCGCTTGCATCGTGATCTCCGGCGCCGCGCTGATCGTGATCACGCTGATCATCCCGCTCGGCGTGTTCATGCGCTACGTCATGAACAGCCCGCTCTCCTGGCCCGAGCCGGCGTCGGTGCTGATGATGGTGATGTTCTCGTTCCTCGGCGGCGCCGCCGTCTACCGGGCGAACGTCCACATCGCGGTGGAGGCGCTCGTCAAGGCGGTCGGCCCGGGCGCGCGGCGCGCGCTCCAGTGGGCGGCCGACGCGTGCATGATCGCCATCACGCTGTTCATGGTCGGTTACGGCGGCCATCTCTGCCAGGCGCTGTGGCACCAGTCGATCGCCGAGTTCCCCGGCCTCTCGGTCGGCCTCACCTACATGCCGATCCCGATCGGCGGCGCGATCACGCTCCTCTTCATCCTCGAGCGGCTCTGGGTGGGCCCGCTGCCCGAGAGCTCGATCGTCTTCCGCGACCAGCCGTCGGCGGTCGAGTAGGCCATGGACGTCCTGGTTCTGCTCGGCTCGTTCGCCGTCCTGTGCGCGATCGGAATGCCGGTCGCCTATGCCCTCGGCTTCGCCGCGATCCTCGCCGCGCTCTACGTCGACATCCCGCTCGAGGCGGTGATGCTCAAGATCTCCGACGGCACCGACGACTTCGCGCTGCTCGCGATCCCGTTCTTCGTGCTCGCCGGCGCGATCATGGCCGAGGGCGGCATGGCGATGCGCCTCATCAATCTCGCCAAGGTGTTCGTCTCGTTCATCCGCGGCGGGCTGGCGCTGGTGAACATCCTCGCGAGCACGCTGTTCGGCTGCATCTCGGGCTCGTCGGTCGCCGACACCGCGTCGATCGGCTCGGTGATGATCCCGCAGATGGTGAAGCGCGGGTATCCGAAGGTCTTCGCCACCAACGTCACCATCTGCGGCTCGGTCCAGGCGCTGATGATCCCGCCGTCGCACAACGCGGTGATCTACTCGCTCGCCGCGGGCGGCACGATCTCGGTCGCGCACCTCTTCCTCGCCGGCGTGTTCCCCGGGTTGCTCTTCGGTCTGTGCCTGATCGGGCTCGTGCTGTGGACGGCGCACAAACGCGGCTATCCGAAGGAGCAGGCGGTGCCGCTGCGCGAGGTGCCGCGCATCGCGCTCGACGCGTTCTGGGGGCTGATCACGATCGTGATCATCATGGGCGGCATCCTCTCGGGCGTCTTCACCGCCACCGAGTCGGCGGCGGTCGCCTGCGTGTACGCGTTCCTGGTCACGGTGTTCATCTACCGCGACTACAAGTGGCGCGACCTGCCCAAGCTCGTCCACCGGGTGGTCAAGACGGTGGCGATGGTGATGATGCTGATCGGCTTCTCGGTCGGGTTCGGCTACATGATGGCGATCATGCAGATCCCGGCGAAGGCGACGGCGTTCTTCCTGACGATCACCGAGAACAAGTACGTCCTGCTGTTCCTGATCAACATCCTGCTGCTGCTCCTCGGCACGTTCATGGACCTCGCGCCGATGCTCCTGATCTGCACGCCGATCCTGCTGCCGGTGATGGTCAAGTTCGGCGTCGACCCGGTCCACTTCGGGATGATCATGATCCTCAACCTCGGCATCGGTCTCATCACGCCGCCGGTCGGGCCGACGCTCTTCGTCGGCTGCGCGATCGGCAAGGTGACGATGGAGGAGGTGTCGAAGGAGCTGTGGCCGTTCTACGGCGCGATGTGCCTCGCGCTGCTGCTCGTCACCTATATCCCGGCGATTTCGCTCTGGCTGCCGAGCTTCCTCAAGTTCTGACCCGCCCGGGGGCAGGTGTACCCTAGCGCCGTCGAGGTGGATACGGTGCCGACGGAGACGCGCAAGGTAGGGTTGCTCACCAGCGGCGGCGACGCGCCGGGGATGAACGCCGCGATCCGCAGCGTCGTGCGCGTCGCCTGCGACCGCGGCTGGACGGTGCTCGGCTTCCGCCGCGGCTTCACCGGGCTGATCGAAGGCGACTTCGTCGAGCTCGCACCCCGGGCGGTGGCCAACATCCTCCAGCACGGCGGCACGGTGCTGAAGACGGCGCGCTCGGAGGAGTTCCGCACCGAAGCGGGGCGGGAGCGCGCGCGGGCGGTCCTCGAGTCGCACGGGGTCTCCGGCCTCGTCGCGATCGGCGGCGACGGCACGTTCCGCGGCGCCCACGAGCTCGCCCGGATCTATCGCGGGAGCGTCGTGGGGGTCCCCGCCACCATCGACAACGACGTCTTCGGCAGCGACGAGACCATCGGCTTCGACACCGCCCTCAACACGGCGCTCGACGCCATCGACCGGATCCGCGACACCGCGAGCTCCCACGAGCGGATCTTCCTGGTCGAGGTCATGGGGCGGCATTCGGGATTCATCGCGCTCGCCGTCGGGACCGCCGGCGGGGCCGAGGAGATCTTCGTTCCGGAGGTGACGACCGACCTCGACGAGTGCTGCGCGCGGCTGGTCGAGGCGAACCGCCGGGGCAAGGCGATGAGCATCCTCGTGGTCGCCGAAGGCGAGCACGAGGGGGACGCCTTCGTCGTCGCCGAGAAGGTCAAGGCGCGCACCGGCTTCGAGCCGCGGGTCACCGTGCTCGGGCACATCCAGCGCGGCGGGCCGCCGACGGCGCGCGATCGCATCCTCGCGACGAAGCTCGGCGCCTACGCCATCGACGTCATCGCCGCAGACAAGACCGATGTGATGGTCGGCGAGGTGCGCGGCGAGCTCGTCGCGACCCCATTGTCGGAGAGCGTCACCCGCAAGAAGCCGCTCGACCCCTACCTCCTGCGGTTGATCCCCGTTCTCGCTCGGTAAGCGGTCCCGCTTCCGTGGGGGCAGTGGAAGTGAGCGAGTGCTTCCAAACTTATAACTTGATGTTTTTGCTTATCCTAGCCAGGAAGCGACGGGATATTGCTGCGTCGCACAAATTTCCCTTGACTTGGCTCGAGTTCGGCGTAGGATTCGCGTTGTGCAGCGCAACATCGCTCAATCGGATCCCAAACCACCTTCCTCACTTACCCGGACAGGAGCCATTCAAATGTACGTGACCCCCGACCAGATCAGCGGCTACAGCAAGGCCGGCTTCGAGACCTTCCTCAAGCTCGCGGCGTCGAACTTCGCGGCCTACGAGAAGCTCGCGGCGCTCAACTTCAACGCGACCAAGGGTGCGTTCCAGGACGGCGTCAACCACACCCGCGCGCTGCTGAGCGCCCGCGACGTCCAGGAGTACGTCAGCCTGAACAACGCGGCGGTGCAGCCGGCGGTCGAGAAGCTGATGGCCTATTCGCGCAGCGTGTACGAGCTCTCCGCCGGCCAGCAGGCGGAGTTCACCCGGCTCGCCGAGGGCCAGGCGGCCGAGATCAACAAGACCTTCGTCGGCCTGCTCGACAAGTTCGCGAAGAACGCCCCGGCCGGCTCGGACATGGCGATCGCGGCGGTGAAGTCGGCGTTTGGCGCCGCGAGCACCGCTTACGACACCTTCGCGAAGGCCACCAAGCAGGCGACCGAGATCGCCGAAGCGAACATCGCGGCGGCCACCGCTGCGGTCACCAACGTCAAGAAGGCCGCCTAAGCCTCAGCCGCTTTCCCTGCGAGCCCCCGGGATCCCCGGGGGCTTTTTCATTTCCGGGCGCCGCGGATCGCCCGCCAGACCCGCTCGGGCGGTCCCGCGCTCACTGCATCTCGGCCCGCGCGAGCTCGAGTGCTTCGTACACCGAGCGGTCGGTGACGAGGAAGAGGTCGGCGTCGCCGCCGCGCGCCGCGTGGCTCGCCCAGCTCCAGTGCGGGACGGTGAAGACGTCGTGCAGCGACCAATCGAAGGTCCGGTCGCCGACCGTGGAGCGGCCTTCGCCCGACACGACGAGCGCGACCGTGTTCCAGGTCGTCCGCGTCGCCCGCGTTGCCGTGCCGTTCGGGAGCCGCACGGCGTAGCAGTCGAGCGTCGGCATCACCGGCCCGCCGGCGGCGTTCGTGTAGCGCAGCGTCTTCGCGCCATCCGCGCCGGCCGCCAGCGCGCCGAGCTTGCGGCGGGTTTCTTCGCCCGGATAGCGGTACTGCCGCGCCTCGCCCGCGCCCGCATTCCAGAAGTCGCCGTCGTCGCGCCGGCCCGGCTCGAAGAAGCTCGCCTCGAGCCCGCAGATCAGCGGCATGTTGGCGGCGTCGAACCAGTAGGTGCGGTGATCCGACTCGTTGACGTGGCCGTGCCAGCACATCGGCGGCGTCAGCACCAGGTCGCCGGGCTTCATCTCGCAGCGCTGGCCGTTCACGATCGTCACCGCGCCCTCGGCGCGAGTGGAGAAACGGATCGCCGCAGCAGTGTGCCGGTGTGGCACCGCGTGGTCGCCGGGCTCGAGGATCGTGAACGCCGCGATCAGGTTCGACGTCGTGACCGTCTCGCCGCCGAAAGCGGGATTCACGCAGATGATCGCGCGCCGCTCCACGTCCTCGATCGGCACCTCCTTCGCGGCGCGTGCCGCGAGCGGCTCGAAGTCCCGCCAGCGCCAGTGCATCGGCGCGTCGCGATGGCGCGGCGCGATCGGCGTGATCCGCTTGTAACGGTCCCAGAGCGGGTGGTAGCGCGCGCCTTCGAGCGTGCGGATCAGGTCGGCGTCGGGACGTTCGGCCGCGGTCGGGTCCATGGACTTCGAGCCTCCTCGGTGCGGCGGAGTGTAGCCGTGCAGGTAAAGTCCCGTCATGCACATCGGGATCGTCGGGGCCGGCCTCGCCGGTCTGACCGCAGCGCACTGGCTGCGCGAGGGCGGCGCGGAGGTCAGCGTTTTCGAGCGCCGCAGTGGCCCGGCGCAGGAAACGAGCGCGCGGAACGGCTCGCTGCAGCACCCGAGCCACGCCGAGCCCTGGAACACCCCCGGCGTGCTCGGCCAGCTGTGGAAGGACCTCGGCAACGAGCACGCCGCCATGCTGCTGCGGCTGAAAGCGCTGCCGGGCTCGATCGGCTGGGGCTTTCGCTTCCTGCGGGAATCGTCCCCCGACCGGTTCCGCGCGAACGCGTTCGCGAACCTGCGCCTCGCCCGCTACAGCGTGGCGCAGATGGCGCATTTCCGGGCGCTCGGCCTCGACTACGACCACGCGATCGCCGGCACGCTGGTCGTCTTCCGCGAGCGGGAGGCGCTGCAGCGACTTCGCGCCTGGGCCGAAACCCTCGCCGCGCGGGGGCTCGTATTCGAGCAGCTGGACGTCGATGCCGCCCTCGCGCACGAACCGGCGCTTGCCGCGGTGGCGCCGGCGCTCGTCGGCGCGATCCGCTACCCCGGCGACGAGCGCGGCGACCCGCGCAAGTTCTGCGAAGCGCTCGCCACGCACCTTGCCGGGCGCAGCGTCCGGCAGCACTACGGCTTCGACGTCGAGCGCATCGAGCGCGACGGCGGCCGCGTGCGTGCGCTGGTCGGCCGGGCCGGCGAGCGGCACGAGTTCGACGCCGTCGTCCTGTGCGCGGCGAGCTACAGCGCGGCGCTGGCACGGCCGCTCGGGCTCGAGCTGCCGGTGCGGCCGGTCAAGGGCTACTCGATCACGCTGCCGCGCGCGCGGGGGGCGCCGCGGGTGGCGGTCATCGATCCGGTGCTGCACATGGCCGCGGTACCGGTCGGCGACGACCGCATCCGGGTGGCCGGAACAGCGGAGTTCTGCGGATTCGATCTCACGATCGCACCGCGGCGGGTGGCGAACCTCGAGCGCCTGCTGCAACGCCTGTTTCCCGACTACGCGGGCGCGCTGCCGTCCGGCGCGGGCGAGCCCTGGGTCGGCCTGCGCCCGATGTGCGCGGACGGCGTTTCGCTGGTCGGCGCGACGAAGGTCGAGGGCCTGTGGCTGCACACCGGCCACGGCCAGCTCGGCTGGACGGTGTGTGCCGGCTCCGGCCGCGTGCTCGCCGACCTGATGCTCGGGCACCGGCCGGAGATCGATCCCGCGCCCTATGCGCCGGCGCGCTTCGCGGCTCGCTTGACTAGCCCGCAAGATCTTCTTCCGCCTCGCGGGCGGCGCACAGCCCGATCAGCCCGCGGCAGGCGAGGAACGTCACGAGCCCGATCGTCGCCACGACCACGAGGGCCGGGACGAAGAGGAGCTTCGCGGTGTAGGTGAGCACGATCGGGGTTTCTGGCAGATCTCCCCGATCAGTCGGACGGGCCCGGCCGCGATTACCGCGCTACGTGTTGACCCCTATCCGCTACGTGCCTCCCGCTACCGGGGAACGCGGGCGAGCTTCATCGCCGGGTCGACGATCCGGCCCTTGTCGATGACCACCTTGCCGTCGAGTGCCACGGTGCAGTCGCGCATCGGCACGTCGTAGTGGCCCTTCGTGTCGCGCTTGCCGCCGCCCTGCGTGTTCGGACCGGTGGAGAAGAGGAAGTTGCCGGGGAACGTACGGGCCGCGGCGCGGTGCCGCTCGGGCTCGTCGCCGTTCAACGCGATGCCGTACCAGAGCGCCTGCGGGTTGAGCCCCCAGCCGAGGTGCGACACCGCGAACGGATCGCGGTCGTTCGCGTCCTTCCGTCCGTCCTCCAGCCAGTCGCGCATCAGCTTCGCGTCGAGCCCGCCGTCGATGCGCGTGACGTGACCCTCGCGGACCTCGAGCCGCACCGGGTCGGCGACGTAGCGGCAGTAGGGCAGGATCACGATGTCGCCGGGCTGGAAGACGACGGTGCCGTTCGCGCTGCCCTCGTTCGGGAACGTATGGATGTGGCCGCCGCCCCAGTGGTCGAAGTGACCGGGCTCGTCGGCGTAGCCCCATTGCGTCATGACCGGGTACTGGCCGCAGTCGTACGAAAGGTCGGTGCCGGCGTCGCTCGTAACGCGCACCCGCTTCGTCCCGCGGTAGACGAGTTCTGCGTGCTTGCACGCCTCCTTGAGCCCGGGTGGGGACATGAGCTGCTCGAGGTCGTCCGGCGCGTCGATGATCATGAGCACGCGGGTGCCGCCGCTCGTGACGTGCTTGAGCCACTTGGTGAAGAGCGGAACGTGGAAGATGACCAGCATGTCGGCCGCGCTCACCGCTTCGAGCGTGCCCTTGCACTTGCCGATCGTCGGCACGCCGACCTTGGTCCACGACGGGATCGAGTTGACGCACAGCTCGTAGACGTCGGCGCCGAGGTCGTCGGCCGCGGCGAACGCCGCCTGCACGTATTCGCGGCGGGTACCGAGGTCGCTCACTACGGCGATCGTCTCGCCGCCCTTCACCCGGCACAGCTCGAACTCGCTCCGGTAGAGCATCGCGAGCTTGGCCGGGTTCACTTCCTGGATGCGAAGCGCTGCTTGGGTGTGCATGGGGTGCCTTCCGGGTGCGTGCGCTATTCTAGGCTCGGACCCACCGCGAGGAGAACGCCATGCCGGCAGAGATCACGATCTTCAACCCCGACGGCCTGGGAAAGCCGCTCGGCCAGTACTCGCAGATCACGCGGGTGAAGAACGCCTCGGAGTGGCTCTTCATCGCCGGGCAACTCGCGAGCGACAAGGCCGGCAACGTCGTGGGCGCGGACGACTTCGACGCGCAGTGCGTGCAGGTGTTCAAGAACATCGAGGCGGCGCTCGCCGCCTGCGGCGCCGGCTGGAAGAACGTCGTGCAGTTCACCACCTACCTCGTGCACTCGCAGGACATCCCGAAGTTCATGGCGTTCCGCAAGCGCGAGTTCCCGCGGCTCTTTCCCGACGGGAAGTACCCGCCGAACACGCTGCTGATGATCGACCGGCTGGTCGGCGAGCCGTTCCTGGTCGAGGTGCAGCCGATCGCGGCGCTGTAGCGGGCGCGAGCGGAACTCCCGCGGGAGGTTTATTGTTGCGGATCAAGGGGGATCTCACCGCATGAAAGCGTCCGGCCTCGCGCGTGCCTCGGCGACCGAGCTCGCCCGGCGGATGCACGCGCGCGAGATCCGGGCGATCGACGTGGTCGAGGATTGCCTCGCGCGCATCGCCGAGCGCGAGCCCGCGATCCACGCCTGGGCCTTCCTCGACCCCGACCGGGCGCGCGGCCAGGCGCACGTGCTCGACGCCGGCGCGATCCGCGGCCCGCTCCACGGCATTCCGGTCGGGGTCAAGGACCTCCTCGACACCGCGGACATGCCGACCGCGTACGGCTCCCCGATCTACACCTGGCATCGGCCGGCCTGGGACGCCGCGTGCGTCGCCGCCGCACGCGCGTGCGGCGCGGTCGTCGTCGGCAAGACGGTGACCACCGAATTCGCCACGTTCACGCCCGCCGCGACGCGCAACCCGCGCGGATACGAGCACACACCCGGCGGCTCGTCGAGCGGCTCGGCGGCGGCGGTGGCCGACGAGATGGTGCCGCTCGGGTTCGGGTCGCAGACCGTCGGCTCGATCATCCGGCCCGCGAGCTTCTGCGGGGTCGTCGGCTACAAGCCGAGCTTCGGGACCTTGAGCCGCGCCGGCGTGAAGCTGCTCGCCGAGTCGCTCGACACGATGGGTGCGCTCGCGCGCACGGTCGACGACGCGGCGCTCTTCGTCGGCGCGCTGACCGGGCGCGACGAGCTCGTCGCGCTGCCGGCGGTGCCGAAGCTCCGCGTCGGGTTCTGCCGCACGCACGACTGGAACCAGGTGCGGCCGGAGGTGGCCGAGGCGATGGAGGCGGCGGCACGGCAGCTCGCCGCCGCCGGCGCGCAGGTGATCCAGGTCGAGCTGCCGCAGAACTTCGCCGGGCTCGGCGACGCGCACGGCGACATCCTCGGCTACGAGATCTCCCGCAACCTCGCGCACGAGTACGCCGTGCACGGCGTGCGGCTGAGCACGCGGCTGCGCGAGCTGCTGGACGCGAGCCGGCAGGTCACCTCCGAGCGCTACGACCGCGCGCGCCTCCTGGCGCGCAGCTGCCGCATGGGGTTCGCCGGCGCGATCGACGAGTGCCACGTCATCATCGCGCCGAGCGCGACCGGCGAGGCGCCCGAAGGGCTCGAATCGACCGGCAACCCGGTGATGAACCGGGTGTGGACGCTGCTGCACGTGCCGTGCATCAGCGTGCCGGTCGCGCGCGGCCCGCACGGGATGCCGGTCGGCCTGCAGGTGATCGGCCGGTTCGCCGACGACGCGCGGACGCTCGCCGCGGCGAAGTGGGTGCACGAGCGGATGCAGACCTGAAACGCGCTCGGCGTGGGATGCGCGGGCAGCTCGAATGCCGCCCGGCGCTGAAGTTGCTTGCCGGGCTGCCCGTCCTCAACGAACGATGTCTACCGGGACGCTGAAGACGTAGCCCGCGCCGCGCTCGGTCTTGATGTATTCCGGCCGCGACGGATTCGGCTCGATCTTGCGCCGCAGCCTGAGGATTTGCACGTCGATCGAGCGGTCGTAGATCTCGGCGCTGTGCAGCCGCGAGAGGTCAAGCAGCTGGTCGCGTGTGAGCACGCGCTGCGGCGCCGCGCAGAACGCCTGCAGCAGGCTGAACTCCCCGTTCGTGAGGTCCACGCGCTGGCTGCCGGGTGCGATGAGCCGGCGCGTGCGCAGGTTGAGCTCCCACCCGGCAAAACGATACGCACGTCGCATGTCGTCGCGCGCCGGTAGGAGGTCACGTACCAGCGCACGCACAGGATGATGATCTCCTGGTCGAAGTGGCGGCCCTTGAACATCGGATGGCGGCAACGACGAACCATGGCTATCTCCGGCGTGGCGGCACCACGAGTCTACCCGGCGGCCGATGCAACAGAACCGGCGCGTGCATCAGAGAAGGGTCCTTGGGAAGCGAGATTGTCGCGCACAGCCTTCGTCGCCGAGCAGAAGCGTCCGACGAGGCCGCGGCGTCAGCCTGAAACCGTAAACCCCACCCGCCCAAGGTGCTGGATCTCGCACTCGATCCACGTGTTCGGCGCCAGTGCCTCGGCAGCGGTTGCACCGCCCGCCATCACGATCCAGCCGGGCTGAAGCGGCTCGTCGGCCGCGGCGGCGAATCGGGCGGCCGCGGCGAGCGAGCGCAACGGATTCCCGAGTATCGCCGCACTGGAGCTGATCGCGACCGGCCTGCCGTTGGCGGTCATCACGATACCGAGATTCGCGAGATCGATATCGGGTCTATGCCAGCTCCCGGTCGCGAACCCCGAGGAGGATGAGTTGTCGGCGACGACGTCCTCGAGCGTGAACTTGAAGTCCTCGTAGCGCGAGTCGATCAGCTCGAGCGCGGGCGCGACCGCCTCCACCGCGGCCAACGCTTGCAGCGGCGTCACGTTGCCGACGAGACGCGACTTGAGCAGGAACGCGATCTCGGGCTCCACCCGTGGATGCACGTAGTGCGCGAATGGCGTTCCACCGCCGTCCTCGATCAGCATCCCGTCCGTCAGGCGGCCCCAGATCATGTCGGTGAGCCCCATCTGGATCATCTTCGCTCGGCTCGTGAAGCCCATCTTGATGCCGAGCTGTCGTTCGCCGCGCACGATCCGGCGGGCGATGCTCTGCTTCTGGATCGAATATGCGTCGAAGAGCGAGAATTTCGTGGACTGCGAAAGCTGTGCGATGACGGTTACGGTCCGAGCGGCGTCATCGACGCGCGCAGCGAGTGCCTGGATATCCACCATGACTCTCCCTCAAGCGGCGAATATGGCGCGGACGGAGCCGAGCCCGTTGATGCGGACGTCGATCACGTCGCCGGCCGCGACGGTCACCATGGGTCCCAGGGCGCCGGACATGATGACGTCGCCCGCCCCTAGCGGCGCACCCAGCTCCACCATCGTCCGCGCGAGCCACAGCGCGGCGTTCAGCGGGTTACCGAGGCACGCCGCCCCGGCGCCGACGGAAACCGGCTCGCCGCGCCGCTCCATCGACATGCCGCAGAGCCGCGGGTCGAACGCGGTGAGGGTCCTCGGCTCTCCGCCGAGCACGAAAAGGCCCGACGAGGCATTGTCCGCCACCGTGTCGAGCAGCTTGATGTTCCAGTTCTCGATGCGGCTGCCGACGATCTCGATTGCCGGCAAAGCATAGCCGATGCCAGAGACGAGGTCCGCGAGCGTCAGCCCCGGCCGGTCGAGATCACGGTCGACGACGAGGGCAATCTCGGCCTCCACCTTTGGCTGCATGACGCGCCCGAGCGCCACTTCCTCGCCGTCGCATAGCGCCATGTCCGCAAAGAGCATCCCGAAATCGGGGGAGTCAACCCCGAGCTGCTGTTGCACGCTCTTCGAGGTCAGGCCGATCTTGCGGCCGACGAGCCGGCGCCCGGCCTTCACGTAGTGCTCCGTATTGGCCTGCTGCACGGCGTAGGCGGCCGCCACACCGCCCTCCGCGAGCTCGTCCCGCAGCGGCGGAATCGGCTGCCCGGCCTCTGTTGCTCGGCGCAGGCGCTCGGCCAGGCGCACAATCGTTGCGTTGTCCGTGGGCATCAGCCAGTCTCCCGTATCACCGTTGTCCGGATCCCATTCGCCGTTCTTGCCTGTGGTTCGGCGGAGCGCTTCAGTAAGTCGCGCGTCCGCCAGACACGTCGAAGGCCGCGCCCGTGGAGAACGAGCACTCCTCCGTGCACAACCAGGCGACGAGGGCAGCGATCTCTTCCACCTGCCCGAAGCGCCCCAGCGGAATCTTCGAGAGCATGAAAGCAATGTGCGTTTCGGTCATCTGGTCGAAGATCGCGGTGCGTACGGCGCCCGGCGCGACGCAGTTCGCCAGCACGCCCGAGCCGGCCAGCTCCTTGCCGAGCGACTTCGTGAGGGCGATCACCCCCGCCTTGCTCGCGCTGTAAGCCGGGGCTGAGGGGTTGCCTTCCTTGCCGGCGATCGATGCGACGTTGACGATTCGCCCGTACCCGCGGCTGCGCATGACCGGCACGACCGCGCGGGTGCAAAGAAAGACGCCGGTGAGGTTGACGTCCAGCACGCGCCGCCAGTCGTCGATCCCGTATTCCCACGTCGGCGCATTGGGCCCGGAAATCCCGGCGTTGTTCACGAGGACATCGATGCTGCCGAAGCGTGTGAGCGTCGCCGCGACCGCTGCACTCACGGCGGCTGGATCGGCGACGTCGACCGCGACCGCGTGTGCCGCGGCGGGCACACCGTGTTCCGGCGGCACCCGGTCCCAGCCGGATACCTGAGCCCCCGACTCGGCGAGGCGGCGCACGATACCGAGCCCAAGCCCGGCCGCCGCACCGGTCACGACCGCCACACGGCCCGCGAGGTCGAGCTGATTCATCTTCCTCTTGCAATCCGCTCCGGCCGGGCGATCACTTGACGTTCGTTGCGATCCAATCGAGCACGAAGTCCGCCACGCGCAGGTTGTTCTTGTCCTGCATCAGCATGTGCGAGTTACCCTGGATGCCGATCTCGGGAAGCCTGACGATGGTCGCCTTGCCGCCCTCGCGCTTGTTGATTCGATCTACGACCGCTTTTCGAGCCTCGTATCGCGGCCGAGCCGTAAAGACCGGCGCATCCAGGTGATCGCCGAACAGCTCGAGAACCGGGATACCGCGATAGGCGTCGATCTGGGCATCCGTGGGAATGATGGCCTGGGCGCCTTCGATGTTGATCACCGCCTTGACGAGGGCGGGTCGCAGGGCGACGAGGGCGTCGGCGAACGGTCCGGCAAGCGAGTGGACCACGACGACAGCCGGCCCGATCTTGTCCAGCAGGCCGCGAGCGCAGGGGGCGCGGTGCCCATCGCACCCCCGTCGAGCATCACTTCGGCAAACGGAACCCCCTGGGATCCGAGGCTCGCGACGGCCTCGACGGGGAATTCGGTGTTCGCGAACGGCGTCCCGTACGTCGGGCCGAAGCGAAACAGCGTCCAGGCTAGGTCGGAGGTGACCATCAAGACGCTCGTCGGGAGCACCGAGACGTCCGACTCGACCTTCGCTTGATTGATCGCGGTGGAATTGAACCCTGCGCGTCCGCGGCCGGGAGTGTCCACGACGTAGACGCTATGCCCCTTGCGCACCAGGTACGTGGCCCACCCTTCCCGGCCGTCGGGAGTGGTTTCGAAGCTCGCGCCGGTGAGGCCCCCGCCGTGGACCAGTACGATCGGCATCCCGCTAGTGCGCTGCACCGGGACCCGGTAGTGGACGTACATCTGATTGACCATCACCGTTCCTGGCTTGACTGGACCGGCGGGAGACACGCCCGGGTACTTGGAGACGACCGTCTTTGCGTTGACGAAGAACATCCCTTCGTCCGCCAGATTGAGAGGTCCTCCGATGGTGGTCGCCTGCACCGAGCCTGGCCCCAGCGCCAGGACAGCGGCCGAGAGCGCCGCCATGCGGCTACTGCGAATCATTGTCACCGCCTCCTCCGTTTGCAAGCGCGAGCTTGTTCCTACAGCTTCCGATCGCTCAGTCCGACCCGGGCGTAGATCTCGTTGACGTGCTGTTTCACGTCCGCCGGCATGTCGTCGCGTTCGGGAGCGTGCCGCCAGCCGACCTGCTGCCGCGCATAGCGGCCGATCTCCTCGTCCTGGTCGGACGTCGCCCCGCTGATCCCGTACGCGCCGACCATCTCGTTGCCCTTGAAGACGGGAGCGGCGCCGCCCGAGACCACCACGCGGCCGCCGGTAAACACCGAGGCGTTGATGAGCATCTGCGGATTGCGCTCCTTGAACCACTGCTGAATGACCAGCCCGTCCTGGAAGCGCGGGCTCATTGACCGAAACGCGGCGACGGTAAAGGCCTTGGCATGCGCCGTCTCCGGCGTGATGAATCCGGCCTCGTCCATCCGCTCCAGAGCGATCAAGTGCCCTTCCGGCCCGACGATGGCGACCGACAAGGGCACGCCCATCTGCTCGGCCTTGTCGACGACCGCCTTGATGAACTCTCTACATTCCACCGCTCGTAGCTTCGTCATTGCACTGCCTCTCCTCATGCGCGGCTCAATCGAGCTTGACACCCGCCGCCTTGATGACTTTCGCCCACTTGGCGATCTCCTTCCCGATGTAGTCGCCGAATTCCTTCGGCCCTCCCTGGAGAAGGTCGATGCCCTGGCTGCCGAGCTGGGACTTCATCTCCGCGGATTCGCGCGCCTGTGCGGTTGCCTTCGCCAGGCGTTCGACGACGCCCGGCGGGGTCTTGGCTGGTGCGAGCAGCCCGAACCACACGCCGGTGTCGAAGCCCTGCAGCCCGGATTCCGAAAGGGTAGGCAGCTCGGGCATGGCGTTCGCGCGTGTGAGCCCGGTGGAGGCGAGCGCCCGCAGCTTGCCGCTCTTGATGTGCGGTAGCACCGTGGACGCCGGCGAGAACATGAGCGACACGCGACCTGCGACCAGGTCCACGACCGCCTGCGAGCTCCCCTTGTACGGCACGTGAACGAGCTTCACGCCGGCCATCTCGCCGAAGAGCTCTCCCGACAGGTGCGGAGACGTGCCGTTCCCCGACGACGCATAGGTCAGCGTGCCCGGTTTCGCCTTGGCCAACGCGATCAGCTCCGCGACGGTCTTGGCTTCGACGGCCGGATGGACGACGAGCAGGTTCGGCACGGTGCCCACGAGCGCGATCGGCGCGAGGTCCGTCGCAAAGTTGAACCGCAGGTCCGGATACAGGCTCTGGTTGATCGTATTCGCGACGGTCCCCATGAGCAGCGTGTGCCCGTCGGCCGGCGCGCGCGCGACAGCCTCGGTCGCGATGTTGCTGCCTGCGCCCGGTCTGTTCTCGACGACAAACGAAGTGCCGAGGATCTGGCCGAGCTGGTTGGTCACTACGCGCGCAGCCACATCGGCGGCGCTTCCCGGAGGGAATCCCACGATCACTCTCACGGGACCGCTCGGATAGGCCTGCGCCGCGACCGATGTAGTGAACAGGGCCGCGCCCATTGCAAGGGCAAGACGTGCCACCGTCTGAAGCTTCATCCCCGGTTTCTCCTCTTGTCACGCGTCGCTAAGGACCGTCGCACTTTGCGCGGTTGACCGTGGGTTCAGCGCGGAACAGTGTAGTTCGCCGGAACCCATACAAAGCCCTTGCCCTTGGCACGCAGGCGACCGATACCAGGAAAGGCAAGGTGTGTTGCGCCAACCAGGTAACCGCCTTTCGCCGCGTCTCCGAAGGCTTTTTCGCGCTGCACCGTCGCTGCGTTGGGGTCGACATCGAAGGCAATCGTCACAGATGGGTCGGAAAACTGAATTGCGGCGACGTGCAAGAGGTCGCCCAAGAACACCATCTTCTGGCCCTTGCTTTCCGCGATGTAGCAGGCGTGGCCAGGCGTATGACCGGGCGTCGAGATAGCCTTGAAGCCGACCATAAACTTCATGTCACCCTCGAACGGCTTGAACCTCCCCGCCTTGATGTAGGGATTGATCGACGCCATCGCTCCTCTGAAAAATCGCTTGGTCTGCTCTGGCGCCCTGTTCATGTTCTCTTCCGAGAGCCAATAGTCAGCTTCGCGCTTGTCCGCGCGCACAACAGCATTGGAAAAAATCGGCTTGTCCCCATCCGCCAGGCCGCCAACGTGGTCGGTATGCATGTGGGTGATGAAAATCTCGTCTACTTGCTCCGGTTTGTAGCCCGCGGCGACAAGGTTTGCCTGCACGTTGCCCCGCGTCGGCCCGAGCAGCTTCCCGGAGCCGGCATCCACGAGCAACAGCTTCTCTCCGGTATTTACGAGGAAAGCGTTGTCCGAGGTTTCAATCGGTGGCTTGAGGTAGGCCTTCGCTAGCGCTTCCTCAAGTTGCGCGGGCTTGACATTGCCGAGCAGCTTGTCCGCCGCAAGGTCGGCGGTGCCATCCGAAAGAACGGTGACTTCGAAGTCGCCAACCATGACCCGATAGAACCCTGGTGCCTGGGTTTTGACCATCGGGGCGGCAGCGTAGGCCGAGCTCAGGTTGAAGCCGGCCAGCGCCGCGACCGATGTAGTGAGCAGGGCCGCGCCCATTGCAAAGGCAAGACGTGCAACCGTCTGAAGCTTCATCCGCGGTTCCTCCTCTTGTCACGCGTCGCTAAGGACCGTCGCACTTTGCGCGGTTGACACTTATCAGTCAAACGACTTAAACTGATCAATTAATTGGTCTTACTCATGAACGTCACTGTACGGCAGCTACGCGCCTTTGTCGCCCTCGCCCAGCTGCGGGGATTCACGCGCGCCGCCGCGCGCCTGCATCTGACACAATCCGCCGTCAGCCTCCTCGTGCGGCAACTCGAGGCGCAGCTCGATATCCGACTCGTCGAACGCACGACGCGCAGCGTCGAGCTCACCGACGCGGGACGCGCACTGCTGCCGAGCGCCGAGCGGATGCTCGGCGACCTGCAGCACGCGCTTGAAGGAATGAAGGAGCTCGTGGCGCGCGAGAAGGGACGGGTGGTGCTCGCTGCGCCGTTGCTGCTGTCGAGCGCGTTCCTCCCCAAGGCGTTGGCCGCGTTTCGCGTACGTCATCCGTCGATCACCGTGCTGCTCAACGACTCGCTGCCGCAGCAGGTGCTGCCGAACGTGCGCAATCGCTCGGCTGACCTCGGTCTCGGCACCTTTGCCGAGGGCGAGCCCGACCTGGACCGCGTCGTGCTCTTCAGGGACCTGATCGTCGCCGTGGCACCGAACGATCACCCTGTTGCGCGCAAGCGGCGCCTTGCATGGGCGGATCTTGCGGGTACGTCCCTCATTTTTCTCACGCGCGACAGCATCTTCCGGTCGCTCACCGAAACCGGATTGCAGGCGGCCCGCGTGCACGTCGAGCCCGCGATCGAGGTCAGCTACGTCGGCACCGCCCTCGGATTGGCCCAGGAGGGACTCGGCATCGCCATCGTGCCGGGATATGCACGCGCGCTGGTGAATCCGGCGAAGGCAACGTGGAAGCCGCTTACACGGCCGCAGGTAGATCGCGACGTTTCGATCGTTCACCTGGCCCAAAGGCCGCCGACACCGGCCGCAGCGGCGCTAACGGGTTTTCTGGTGGAGTACGCACGCCAGGAACGAATATCGACAAGCGATTCCGCAGCGGTACCCTTGGCAAGGCGAACCGCCGAGTCCGCCGGCCGCGCATTTCGCGAGAAGAGGACACGTTCAGCGTGAAATTCCTGGCCGAACCGATCTCTTCACGCGATTGCTAGTCTGTTGTCATCAGCGCGCAAGCCGCTGATGAGAAACCGAAGTGCGAAAAGGCCTACCAAGGGATCGGACAAGAACTAGAGCTTCGTCGGTGGTGCCTCAGTCCGGCCCGGAGGGAGATAAGGGTCCGGATACGGGTACACGGGTTGCGGATACCAGTAGTAGACCCCTCCCACCATCCACCACCACCCGAATCGACCCCCGTAGTAGCCGTGGTACCAGTGGCCTGCGCGCCAGACGGGCAGGTCGTGCGCGTGGAAATGGCGGATGTCGCCGCCGTGCCAGTGGCGGCCACCCTCGTGCTGAGCGTGAGCGAGGCCGGGCAGCCCCACTGCCGCAGCGACGCAGACGGCCAGGGCGCCGATGCCTTTGGTGAACTTCACGCGTCGCCCTTCTGCTTCAGGAGCGTGGCGACCTCGTCACGCACGCGCGGACCTGCTCGTTCGCTGAGCTCGCGGCGGAGGAACTCGATCTGGGTCTCGTTGCTTTCGAGCAGGCGGGTGAGCAGCAGCACGCGCTGCGCGAGACGGTACGCGAGGCTGGGATGCGCTTGGGCGGCAGCCCGAACCAGCGCCTCGGCTTCGGGGTCCGACACCCTGGGCTCCAACTCGGTCGTTTCTCTGAGGAGCTGTAGGAGACGTGACTGGTCGCGCGGTGTCATCGTGAGTCTCCAGGCGTCGATACAAGGTTCCATGGCGAAGCTGTCCCCGGTATCGATACGGCCCTCAGCTTGACGGCGTCCGGTTTCGCGGCGATTTCGCGGCCGTTACGACTGAAAGGCGGTCCGGTCCGAGCGCACGGGCAGATCGCCGGCACGGTACGTTGCGCGACGCCGTCGCGGCCGCAAACGGATCCTTTCGGCTGGACCCGTGCCGTAATGGCCTGGCCGCGTCCTGAATTCGCTCCGCAGCGCGTCCGTGCGATGGGCGGCAGGGGAGTCGAGCGAAGCTATGGGAGGGCAGCCAGGCTCAATGAGTACGGGAGTGGAGCCATGAGTGCGCCATCGGCAGGTGGGCCACCGCAGGCAGCCGGCCCGGCGACCGCCGCACGGCCGTCGCCGCGACCGATCGCGCGCCGCCTTCGCGCGTACGCCGTCGCTAGGTGCCGCGGCCTTCGCCGCGCCCGGCGCGGAGATCCCCGGTCCTCGCGCAGCGATCTTCGGCGCGTGCGCCGCAACCCCGTCCCGGCTAACCCAGCCGCCGCACGATCGCCTGAGTCAGCTCCTTCGTGGTGGCTTTGCCGCCGAGGTCGCCGGTGCGGACCTTGTCCTCGTTCAGCGCGCGGTCGACCGCGGTGCGAACGCGCGTGGCGAGATCGTCACGGCCGACGTGCTCCAGCATCATCGCCGCGGCGAAGAGCAGTGCCAGCGGATTCGCCACCCCCTTGCCCGCGATGTCGGGCGCCGAGCCGTGCACCGCCTCGAAGATCGCCGCGTCCATGCCGATGTTCGCGCCCGGCGCCATCCCGAGCCCGCCCACCAGCCCGGCGATCTCGTCGGACAGGATGTCGCCGAAGAGATTGGTGGTGACGATCACGTCGAACTGCCACGGGTTGAGCACGAGCTGCATCGCGCAGGCGTCCACGATCCGGTCGTCGACCTGCACCTTGCCGTCGTATCGCTTCGCTACCTGGCGCGCGGTGTCCAGGAAGACGCCGGTCAGCGCCTTGAGGACGTTCGCCTTGTGGACGATGGTGACCTTCTTGCGGCCGTGCTTCGCCGCGTAGTCGAACGCGAACTCGGCGATCCGCCGCGACCCGGCGCGCGTGTTCACGCCGGAGGAGATGGCCACCGCGTGCGGGTCGCCGTCGATCGGGATGTAGTGCTCGAACGCGACGTAGAGACCCTCGAGGTTCTCGCGCACCAGCACCAGGTCGATGTTCTCGTAGCGCCCGCCCGGGACGACGGTCTGCGCGGGGCGCAGGTTGGCGTAGAGCTGGAACGCTTCGCGCAGGCGCACGTTCACCGACCGGAACCCGCCGCCCACCGGCGTCGCGAGCGGGCCTTTCAGGGCGAGCTTGGTGCGCCGGATGCTTTCGAGGAGCGCCGGCGGCAGCGGATCGCCGGTCGCCTGGATCGCCGCCATCCCGCCCTGCTGTGTGTCCCATTCGAACGGCGCGCCGAGCGCGTCGAGGATCTCGACCACCGCGGCGGTGATCTCGGGGCCGATGCCGTCGCCGGGGATGAGCGTGGCGGGAATCTTCGCGCTCTGAGCAGCCATGTCCGACTCGCCGGATGTTGCGCTGCGTCAGTATGCCACTACCGCGCGCGACACCTGACCCGGGCGCGGCCTACTCCGCCCTGATCCCGGCGTCCTTGACGAGCTTCGCGTAGTAGGCGAGCTGCGCGGTGATCAGCCGGCCGAACTCCTCCGGCGTGCTGCCGACGATCTCGTTGCCGCCCTGCGTCGCCAGCCGCTCGATCACGTCCGGCTGCTTGAGCACCTTGACCGTCTCCTGATTCAGCCGCGCGATGATCGCCCGGTCGGTCCCCGCCGGCGCGAGCAGGCCCTGGAACTGGGTGATCTCGAAGCCCTTCAGCCCGAGCTCGTCGAGCGTCGGAATGTCGGGCATGGCGGCGGCGCGCTTGAGCCCGGTCACCGCGTAGCCGCGCAGCTTGCCGGTCTTGAGGTGCGGCACCGAAGTGATCGGGGTGTCGAACATGAACGAGAGCTGGCCGCCGAGCAGGTCGGCGAGCGCCGCCGCGCTGCCCTTGTACGGGACGTGCGTGAGCTTAGTGCCGGTCATCAGCGCGAAGAGCTCGCCGGCGAGGTGATTCCCGCCGCCGATGCCGGTCGAGCCGAAGCTGAGCGCCCCGGGGCGCGCCTTCGCCGCCGCGGTGAGATCGGCCACCGACTTGAT
Source organism: uncultured beta proteobacterium (assembly GCA_963827555.1). Taxonomy (GTDB): domain Bacteria; phylum Pseudomonadota; class Gammaproteobacteria; order Burkholderiales; family SG8-39; genus DATEDA01. The sequence continues at coordinate 2,349 of CAWHBL010000009.1, read as the reverse complement.
CGGCGAGGCGGCCTCCACGACGAGCACGTACATGAAGGTGTGGACCTGAACGATCGGCGCGAAGTCCTTCACCGGGTCGTAGGGGACCTTCGCGTACAGCACCGGGTTCACGACGATCGGACCGCTCGCGGTGTGCAGGAGGGTGTAGCCGTCCGGCGCGGCTTTCGCCACCACGTCGGTCCCGATCCCGCCGTTCGCGCCGGGGCGGTTGTCCACGAGCACGCTGACGCCGAGCGACTCGCCGAGCTTCTGCGCGATCGTCCTGGCGGTGATGTCGGCGTTGCCGCCGGCCACGTAGGGCAGGACGACGCGGATCGGCTTCGACGGATAGGCTTGCGCGTACGCGCTGCCCGCCAGGATCGCCAGCGCCAGCCCGAGCGCCCACCGTTGCGTCCGCGTTCTCATCACTCCCTCCCTGGTCCCGTTCCCGCTACTCGGCGCGGATGTTCGCTTCCTTGATGAGCCGCGCCCACTTCGCCGACTCGGCTCGCATGAATGTCCCGAACTGCTCGGGCGTGCTGCCCACCGGATCGGCGCCCATCTCGACGAACTTCTCGCCGACGTCCTTGTGCTGGAGCGCCTTCGCGACGTCGGCGTAGAGCTTCGCGATGCGGTCCGGCGGCGTCCCCGCCGGCACGACCAGGCCGAACCAGTTGGTGAGCTCGAACCCGGGCACCGCCTCGCCGACGGTCGGCACGTCCGGCAGCAGCGGCGTCCGCTTCGGGCCGAGCACCGCGAGCGCCTTGAGCCGCCCGGCGCGGATGTACGGCAGCGCCTGAACCAGGCTGTCGCAGGTGAGCGAGACCTGGCCCGCGAGCAGATCGTTGAAGCTCAGGCCGCTGCCCTTGTATGCCACGTGCACCATCTTCACCTGCGCCATGCTCTGGAAAAGCTCGGCGCCGAGGTGCGGTGCGCCGCCCGCGCCCGACGATGCATAGTTGATCTGGCCGGGCCGTTCCCTGGCGAGCGCGATCAGCTCCGGCACGTTCTTCGCCGGCAGCGACGGGTGCGCGACCATCACGAAGTTCACCGCGACGACCTGCGTGAGCGGCGCGAACTCCTTCAGCGGGTCCACCGTCATCTTCGCGTACAGGTGCTTGTTGACGGCGAGGTTGCCCAGCGTCCCCATGAACAGCGTGTAGCCGTCCGGCGCCGACTTCGCGGCCGCCTCGGTGCCGATGATCCCGGCGGCGCCGGCGCGGTTCTCCACGACGACCGGCTGGCCCCACGCTTCGCTCAGCTTCGCCCCGAGCACGCGCGCGACGATGTCGGTGCCGCCGCCGGGCGGAAACGCCACGATGATGCGCACCGCCCGCGACGGGAACGGCTCCGCCGTCTGCGCGGCGGCGGCGGCCGCTCCGAGCGCGGCCGTGACCGCCAGGACGAATCGTGCGAGCTGCTTCGGAACTGCCATCACTTCCTCCTATTCCGCGCTGATGCCGGCTTCTCTCACCACCCGCGCCCACTTCGTCGTCTCGGCGGCGATGAACGCGCCGAACTCCGCCGGGCTCATCTCGCGCGCCTCGGCGCCTTCGGTCTCGAAGCGCCGCTTCGTCTCCGCGGAGGCCTGGACCGCCGCGACGTCCTGGTGCAGGCGCTCGACGATCGCGGGCGGCGTCCCGGCGGGCGCGAGCAGGCCCCACCAGTTGGTTGCCTCGTACCCGGGCACGCCGGCCTCGGCGACCGTCGGCACGTCGGGCAGCACCGGGCTCCGTTTCGCGCCGGTGGTGCCGAGCGCCTTCAGCTTGCCGCTGCGGATGTGGGGCAGCATCTGGATGAGCGAGCCGACCGACGCGTCCGCCTGCCCGGCCATGAGGTCCATCATCGCCGGACCGCCGCCCTTGTACGGCACGTGCAGCCATTGAATCCCGGCCTGGATCCGGAAGAGCTCGCTCGCGAGATGCTGGAAGCTGCCGATGCCCGCCGACGCGTTGTTGAGCTTGCCCGGCCGCTCCTTCGCGAGCGCGACGAGCTCCGCCACCGAGTTGACGGGCAGCGCGGGGTTGACGACCAGCACGCCCGGGCCGCTCCCGAGCAGCGCCACCGGCGTGAACGACTTCACCGGATCGTAGGGGAGCTTCTTGTAGATCGACGTGTTGAACGCGTACGCGGTCGAGATCAGGAGCAGCGTGTACCCGTCCGCCGGCGCGCGCGCCGCGAGCTCGGTGCCGATCGTGCCGCCGGCGCCGCCGCGGTTGTCGGCGACCATCTGCTGGCCGAGACGCTCGCCGAGCTGCGCGGCGATCATCCGTCCGACGATGTCGTTGCTGCCGCCGGGCGGGAACGGAATGATCAGCCGCACCGGCCGCGTGGGATACGCTTGCGCCGCCGCGGCCGACGCGAGCAGCA
>CAWHBL010000008.1:0-143842 GCA_963827555.1 uncultured beta proteobacterium | reverse complement strand
GCGCCGCCTGCCCGGCGACCACGGCGGCCTGGGCGACCTGCGGATTCCAGCGCGCCGCGAGCAGCGCGAGCGCCATCGCGAGCAGGGACACCTTCGAAATCTTGCTCTGCGCGTCGTACTGCCGCGCCATGTGCCGCTGCAGCACGTGGGCCACCTCGTGCCCGATCACCGAGGCGAACTCGGACTCGGTCTGGGCAGCGAGGAGGAGCCCGGTGTGGACGCCGATGAAGCCGCCGGGCATCGCGAACGCGTTGACGGTCTTGTCGCGCACCACGAACTCGAACTCCTGGCGCGTCTCCCCGCTGGCCGCGACCAGCCGGTAGCCGATCGACTGGACGTAGTCCTTGATCTCCGGGTCGTCGACGTACGCAGGGTCGCGGCGGATTTCGCGCATGATCGATTCGCCGATGCGGCGCTCGACCTGCGGCGTGATATCGGTCTGGGAGCTGTCGCCTAGGTCGGGGAGGTTTTGGGTCGGCGGCAGGCTTTGTGACGGCGCCGGCGCGCGCGCATCATCACGCTCGCTCGGCGCGGGGGCTGGCCGGTAGACGTTGGGTTGGGCCGGCGCGCTCGAGGCGAGGAACGCGGCCGCCAACAGGCAGAATAGGCGTCGCACGACGGTATGATACCGGAGGCTTGGCGTGGTTCCCCGAGGCGAGCCCCGGTCCGGCGGGGGTCGGGCTTGGCGCGAACGGGGGTCGGGTGGGTGACATGGGACTGACGCATTTCGACGCGCGGGGCGCCGCGCACATGGTCGATGTCGGCGAGAAGGCCGAGACGCGGCGGGTGGCACGCGCCGCCGGGCGGATCGTGATGCAGCCCGCCACGCTCGCGCTCATCCGCGCCGGCGATACGAAAAAGGGCGACGTCCTCGGCGTCGCGCGGCTGGCCGCGATCCAGGCGGCGAAGCGGACCGCCGACCTGATCCCGCTCGCGCACCCGATCGCGCTCACGCACGTCGCCGCCGAGTTCGCCGATGACGAGCGTGAATCTTCGGTGTCGCTGATCGTGACGGTCGAGACCGTCGGCCGCACGGGGGTGGAGATGGAGGCGCTCACCGCGGTGAGCGTGGGGCTCCTCACCGTCTACGACATGTGCAAGGCGGTCGACCGCGGGATGCGGATCGAGGCGGTGCGCCTGCTCGAAAAGACCGGGGGGAAGTCGGGGGCTTTTGTGAACCCCGCGGGCTGAAGCCGGGCCCGATCGAACCAACCGCCGACCGGCGAGTCTCAGGCTTGCCCCCGGACGGGGCTTTTCGGTAGGCTACGCCGCCCCATATATAGTGGGGGGTCGCTCGCCGGCCCGACCCCGGCGCACCAGGAGCCAAGATGACCGAGCCTTCCCGCAGGACCGCGCTCAAGCGCACCAGCGCCCTCGTCGCGACCGCGATCGCCACCGGGCTGCTGCGTCCGTCCGATGCGCTCGCCGACTGGAACAAGGGCGCGTTCGAGTCGAAGACCGTCGCCGACGCGCTGAAAAACCTCAAGGTCGCGGCGCCCGCCGACACCAAGGACATCGTGATCCGCGCGCCGGACATCGCCGAGAACGGCGCGGTGGTGCCGATCGAGATCCAGAGCAACATCCCGGGGACCAGGTCGATCTCGGTCCTGATCGAGAAGAACCCGTTTCCCTACGTGGCGACCTTCGACCTCGCGCAGGGGGCGGCGCTACCGTTCGTCGCGCTCCGCGTGAAGATGGGCGAGACGTCGAACGTCCGGGTCGTGGCCGCCACCGCCGACGGCAAGTTCCACTCCGCCGTCAAGGAGGTGAAGGTCACGATCGGCGGGTGCGGCGGATAAGGAGGGCGCGATGGCCGACCCGATGAAGATCCGCGCGAAGCTCGACGGCGACGTCCTCGACGTGCGCGTGCTGATGGCGCATCCGATGGAGACCGGGCAGCGGAAGGACGGCGCCGGGAACCTGGTGCCGCTGCATTTCATCCAGACGATCGCCGCGCAACTCAACGGCAAGCCGGTGTTCCAGGCCGAGACGAGCCAGGCCATCGCGCGCAACCCGGTGTTCGGGTTCAAGGTGAAGGGCGCGAAGGCGGGCGACAAGCTGAGCATCACCTGGACCGACAACAAGGGCGACAAACGGACCGACGAAGTCACGGTCGGCGCCAGCTGAGCGCGGACGCCTCGCAACCCGAGACCGCGCCCGGGGAGGCGCGGCACCGGGGCACATCGTGCCCCGTCCTTCGACTGGAGGAGCGAATGAATAGAGCACTCGGGCTTTGCGCCGCTGCCGCGCTCGCGGCCGTGCTCGTCCCGCCCGCCGTGGCCCAATCGAAACCGCCCGCCGTCGAACGCGACGCGACGACCGCGGAGTTCGAGAAGTTCCGCGAGGTGCTCGAGGCCGACAACCCGGCGGAGCTGTTCGAAGTCAAGGGCGAGGAGCTGTGGAAAACGCCGCGCGGGCCGAAGAACGCGTCGCTGGCGGCTTGCGACCTCGGGCTCGGCCCGGGGGTGGTCAAGGGCGCCTACGTCCAGCTGCCGCGCTACTTCGCCGACGTCGGCAAGGTGATGGACGCCGAGCGGCGGATCGTCCACTGCATGGTCACGCTGCAGGGATTCGACGCTGCGGCGCTCGCCAAGCAGCCGTTCAGCTCCGAAACGCGGACGCCCGATCCGGTCGCGATCACCACCTTCGTCGCCGGCCAGTCGCGGGGCATGAAGATCGCACCGCCGCAGACGCATCCGCAGGAGCGCGACGCGTACGCGCTCGGGCGCGAGATCTTCTTCTACCGCGCCGGCGGCTACGACTTCTCGTGCGCGTCGTGCCACGGCGAGGACGGCAAGCGGATCCGTACCCAGCAGCTGCCGAACTTCACCCGTCCCGACCAGGCGATCCGCAGCTACCAGGGTTGGCCGGGCTACCGCATGACCGGCGGCGTGATGCACACGCTGCAGTGGCGGCTCTGGGACTGCTTCCGGCAGCAGCGCTTCCCCGAACCGGTCTACGTTTCCGACTCCCTCACCGCGCTCCTGACGTACCTGGCCGTGAACTCGAAGGGCCAGGTGTACAAGGGGCCGGGAATCAAGCGCTGACCACGGCCGAGGAACGCCATGAAACGATTCGCCGCATTCCTCGCCGCCGCCGCCGTGGTGCCGGCGATCGTCGCGCCCGCGGTCGCCGACGATCCGCGCGCCGCCGCGGCGCTCAAGCGCGACTTCAAGCCGCGCGGGATCACCACGCTCGATCTGCTGGTCGAGGATGGCGTGCAGGCGGTCTGCAATCGCTCCGACGACAAGCCGCCGAAGGAGGTCGCGCAGCGCCTCGAGCAGGACCAGCTCGCCGCCATCCGCTGGCCGGCGGACGGCAAGCTCGTCGGCGACTGGAAGGCGGGCGAGCGGATCGCCCAGAACGGCCGCGGCATGACCTGGAGCGATCCCGCCGGGGCACCGGGCGGCGGCAGCTGCTACAACTGCCATCAGATCGGGCCGCAGGAGACCTCGTTCGGCACCGTCGGCCCGAGCCTCTTCCAGTTCGGCAAGATCCGCGGCTACGGCCCGGACGTGCAGCGCTACGTCTACGGGAAGATCTACAACGCCAAGGCCTACAGCCTCTGCTCGCAGATGCCGCGCTTCGGCCACGTCGGCGCGCTGAGCGAGCAGCAGATCCGGGACCTCGTCGCGCTGCTGCTCGATCCGGCGTCGCCGGTGAACAAGTAACATCGGGGGCGTGCTCGGCGGACTCCTCAGGCGTTTCTTCGCCCGCGACGGCCAGGCGCTGCAGCCGGCCCCGACCACGTCGCCCCCGGTGGCGCTCAAGCTCAACCTCGGCAGCGGCCAGAACCCGCTCGCCGGCTACGTCAACGTGGACCTGTACGGCTCGCCCGACGTGCGCTGGAACCTCGAGGAGTTCCCGTGGCCGTGGGCGAGCGACAGCGTGACGGAGGTCCGGATGTCGCACGTCCTCGAGCACCTCGGCCAGTCGCCGTCGGTCTTCATCGGGGTAATGAAGGAGCTCCACCGCGTGTGCCGGCACGGTGCGCAAATCCTGATCCTGGTGCCTCACCCGCGTCACGACTTCTACCTCGGGGATCCGACGCACGTCCGGCCGATCCTGCCCGAGACGCTTGAGCTCTTCTCGCTCAAGCGCAACCTCGCTTGGGCAGCGGGCGGGCTTCCGAATACGCCGCTCGCCAGGTATCACGGCGTGGACTTCGATCTCGAGGAGACGCAGATCGTCCTCGACGAGCCGTACGCGTCGCAGCTCGCGGACGGCCGGGTGACGCGCGAGGAAGTCGTGGCGATCGCCAGGCGCTACAACAACGTCGTGACCGAGATGAGGATGACGCTGCGCGTGGTCAAGACGGTAGAGAGCACTCCGGGCGCCGCCGGCAACGGCCGATGAACCGCCGCGAGTTCCTGGAGGTCCTAGCTGCCGGCGCCGCGGCGGGGCTCGCGCTCGACACCCCCCCGGCGCTCGCGCAGGCCGACGACGCGGCGCTCTACCGCATACCGCGATTCGGCAACGCGTCCCTGCTCCACGTCACCGACACGCACGCCCAGCTCGGGCCGGTCTGGTTCCGCGAGCCGAGCGTCAACATCGGCTTCGGCGCGGCCGCCGGACGGCCGCCGCACCTGGTCGGCGAGCACCTGCTCAAGGCGTACGGGATCGCGCCCGGCTCGCGCGAGGCTCACGCCTTCACCTGCCTCGACTTCGAGCGTGCCGCGCGCATCTACGGGAAGGTCGGCGGCTACGCGCACCTCGCGACGCTGGTGAAGCGCATCCGCGCCGAGCGGCCCGGTGCGCTGCTCCTCGACGGCGGCGACAGCTGGCAGGGCTCGGGCCTCGCGCTCTGGACGAAGGGCGCGGACATGATCGCCGCGCAGCGCGCGCTCGGCGTCGACGTGATGACCGCACACTGGGAGTTCACCTACGGCGGCGACCGGTTGCGCGAGGCGGTGGCGAAGGAGCTCGGCGGGCGGATCGAGTTCGTCGCACACAACGTCAAGACCGCGGATTTCGGCGACCCGGTCTTCGTGCCCTGGGTGCAACACGAGATCAACGGCGTGCCGGTCGCGGTCATCGGCCAGGCCTACCCCTACACGCCGATCGCCAACCCGCGGCACTTCGTGGCGGCGTGGACCTTCGGCATCCAGGAGGAAGCGCTGCAGAAGCACGTCGAGGCGGCGCGCGCGAAGGGCGCACAGGTCGTGGTGTTGCTGTCGCACAACGGCATGGACGTCGACCTCAAGCTCGCCTCGCGGGTGACCGGCATCGACGCGGTGCTCGGCGGCCACACGCACGACGCGGTGCCGCAGGCGGTGGTGGTGGAGAACGCCGGCGGCCGCACGATCGTGACCAACGCCGGTTCGAACGGGAAATTCCTCGGCGTGCTCGACCTCGACGTGCGCGGCGGACGCGTCGCCGACTTCCGCTACCGCCTGCTGCCGGTGTTCGCGAACCTGCTGCCCGCCGATCCGGCGATGGCGGCGCTCATCGAGGCCTCACGCGCGCCGCACGCGGCGAAGCTCGGCGAGAAGCTCGCGGTTACCGAGGGCCTCCTGTACCGGCGCGGCAACTTCAACGGCACGTTCGACCAGCTGATCCTGGAGGCGATGCTGGCGGTCCGGGGCGCCGAGATCGCGTTCTCACCCGGCTTCCGGTGGGGCACGACGGTGCCGGCCGGCGAGACCATCACGATGGAGCACGTGCTCGACCAGACCGCGATCACCTATCCGCAGTGCACGCTGAACGAGCTGACCGGCGCCGACATCAAGGCGATTTTGGAGGACGTTTGCGACAACCTCTTCAACCCCGACCCCTATCTACAACAGGGCGGGGACATGGTGCGCGTCGCAGGCCTCGAGTTCGCGTGCACGCCCGGCGCGAAAATGGGGAGCCGCATCGCTGATCTCCGCCACCGCGGGACGCCGCTCGACGCCGGACGCCGCTACAAGGTCGCCGGCTGGGCGTCGGTGCAGGAGCAACCGGTCGGCGAGCCGATCTGGGAGGTCGTCGCGACCTATCTCCGCGACCGCAAGGTGATCCGGGCGGAGCGCCCGAACCTGCCGCGGCTCGAGGGCGTGGCCGGGAACGCCGGGCTCGCGTAAGGGGCCGTCTACCGCGCCGGCCGGTTCGCAGCGGGCTTCTCCGCGACGACGTTCAGGCTGATGCGTACGCCCTTGAACACCAGTTCGCTCGTGTCGGGGAACTGGCCCAGACTCGCGACGCGCCGCACGTTCGCGAAGCCGGCCTGCTGCAGATAGTACGTCAGGAACTCCTCGTTCAATCCGATCTGGTGCTGGTCGTGTTGGTCGAGGTGGCCACCGAACATCATCAGCATCACGCGGAAGCGCTCGTCTCGATTGAGCCGTTCGCGATCAACGAAGAGCGACGCGAGAACGTCGAGGTCCGGAACGCTGACGAGCAGTATCCCACCGGGCCGCAGAACACGCTGCCACTCGCGCAGACCGGCCTGGAGCTCTCCGCCCGGCGCCAGATGCTCGAGAACGTGCGAAGCGTAGATCACTTCGAACGTGTCGTCGGCGAACCGCGCGAGCTCGTCTGCGCGCCCGACATGGTCGACGTGATCGCCCGGGAGCACGTTCAGGATCTCCCAGCCCGGCGCGCGGAGTGTTCCCCCGATGTGCAGCCGACGCCCCGTCGAGGCTACGCCAGGCCCGAGCGCGGCGCTGCGCGCCGTATCCGGGCTCGCAAGCCAGCTCTTCAGCAGGCGCCGCAGCACCGTGGGTGGCGTTCGACGTGCGCGCCCGTGGTCTCGCCGGGACTTTTCCACTTGGGCATAGTGAGCGCTATGGTAAGGTTGCGACGCGATCCCCGCCCGCGATCCGGTCGTTTTTGGTGGGGATTTCTCACCCTCCGACCCCGATGCTACGACGACTGTTCCGGAGCGCCCTCGACCGGCCGCGCGGCGCGGACGGCGGGGAGCGCGCGCGCGTCTCCGGCGAGCAGGCGCTCGAACGGTTCGCGGCCGGCGATCTCGCTGGGGCCGAGGACGCGGCGCGCCGCGCGCTCGAGGATGGCGTGGATCCCGCGATCGCACAGCTCGCCCTCGGGCGCGTCGCGCTCGCGCGCGGTGACGCGGACGGCGCGCGCGCCGCACTGCTCCGTGCGCTCGAGCTGGCGCCCGAGCTCGACGCCGCGCGCGCCGAGCTCGCCGCGCTCGCTCAGCGCACCGGCCGTGTCGACGAAGCCATCGACCACTATCGAACCGCGCTCGCGCGGCACGGACGTTCGCCGCAGCTCCTGCACGCGTTGGGCGGCGCGCTCGCCGCGCGCGGCGACGTCGACGAGGCGGCGGCGACGCTCGGTCGCGCGCTCGAATTGGCTCCGGACTACGCAGAGGCGCGCGAGGCGCTGAGCCGCGCGCTCTTCGACGCGCGGCGCTTCGCCGAGGCCGAGCGCGCGGAGCGGGAGCAGCTTGCGCGCGACCCGGAGGCGGTCCGCATCCATCTGCGCCTGGCGCACGCGCTCCTCATGCAGGGCAAGCTCGAGGAGGGGTGGGTGGAGTACGACTGGCGGCTGCGCGTGCCAGGATTTCACACCGGCGGCCTGCGCGCGCTCCCGCGCTGGGACGGCTCCGACCCGACCGGCCGCACCCTCCTCGTCGCCTGTGAGCAAGGCCTCGGCGATGCCATGCTGTTCGCGCGCTTCGTGCCGGAGCTGGTGCGCCGGGGCGCGCGCGTCCGGCTCCGATGCCGGGCCGAGCTCGAGCGGCTGTTCCGCTCGAGCTTCTCCGACCGCACGGTCGAGATCACGAGCCGCGAGGACGACCTGACGGGCGCCGACGCCTATGTACACCTGCTCAGCCTGCCGCGCGTGCTCGGTCTGGGTGAGCGCGCGATCGCGCGCTCCTCGGGGTATCTGCGCCCCGAAGCTGCGCTCGCTCGTGCGTGGCGCGAGCGCGTCGCCGGGTTGCCGCGCCCCCGGATCGGGCTCGTCTGGGCGGGCAATCCCGAGCGATCGGGCGACCACAGCCGGTCGCTCGCACCGGAAGCGCTCGCAGCGCTGCACGCAGCCCGACCCGATGCCGGCTGGATTTCGCTGCAGGCGGGCCTTCAGGCGGCGACGCCGCGCCCATTCGCGCTCGCCGATTTCATGGACGGCGTCGTCGACTTCGCAGATACAGCAGCGATCGTGGCCGCGCTCGACCTCGTCGTCGCCGTCGACACGTCGGTCGCGCACGCTGCCGGCTCGCTCGGTACGCCGCTGTACCTGCTCGCCCCGCACGACGTGTGCTGGCGCTGGACGATGGGCGAAACGGAGAGTCCGTGGTATCCGGGCGTGCGGGTGTTCCGGGCGCCGCGCCGGGGCGACTGGCGCCCGGCAATCGACGCCGCGGGCGATGCGCTGCGCGCTATGCCCGCCGCGACCGCCTGAGGTCCGGAGCGAGCGAGTGTGCGTTCTGTCCCGTCAGGCGCCGGTCCCGGTGGCGCCCGGCGCGCGAGCGGTGTAGCGTTGCCGCTGCCGCTTCCGGCGCCACCCCGCAATGAACGATCCGCTGCCGACCGCCCCCGCCGACGCGCTCCGCACCGCGATGCGCCTTAATGAGGCGGGCGACGCGCAGGGTGCGGAACGACTGCTCCGCGAGCATCTCCGCTCCGCTCCCCGCGACGCCGACGCACACGCAGCGCATGGCGTCGTACTCCAGCGCCTCGGTCGCTCCGCCGACGCCGCGCGGGCCTACCGCGACGCGCTAGCCGTGGATGGCGCCCACGCGATAGCGGGCTGCAACCTCGGCGCGCTGCTGCGCGAGGCGGGAGAGCTCGATGACGCGGAGGAGGTGCTGCGCGCGACGCTGGCCGCGCGGCCCGGCTTCGTCCCGGCGCTCGCGAACCTGGGCCTCGCGCTGTGCGAGCTCGAGCGCCCCGAGGAAGCGGTCGACGTCCTCGAGGAGGCGGTCGCCGCGCGCCCGGACGCGATCGAGGCACATTTCGGTCTCGCGCAAGCGTACTCTGCCCTGTACCGCCTGGACGAGGCCGCGGCGAGCTACCGCAAGGTGCTGGAGCTGCGACCGAACTTCGTCGCCGCGCGCTGGAACCTTTCGCACCTCCTCCTCCTCGGCCAGCACTTCGAGGAAGGCTGGCGGCTGTTCGACGCGCGCTGGGAGATCGAACCGCTTGCCGCGCTGCGCTGGCGCGGGACGGTGCCGCAGTGGCTCGGTGAGGACCTGCGCGGGAAGACTCTCTACGTGTTCTCCGAGCAGGGGTTCGGCGACACGCTGCAGTTCGTGCGCTACGTGCCGCTCGCAGTCGAGCGCGGCGCGCGGGTGATCCTGCGCGTTCAGCCGGAGCTCGTGCGGCTCGTTGCGACCATGGACGGCGTGCAGGAAGTCTCGGCCTACGGCCCGCCGCCACCGCAGTGCGACTTCTACTGCCCGATCATGAGTCTGCCGCGCGCGTTCGGAACGACGCTCGCGAATGTCCCGGCGAGAGTGCCTTACTTCCGGCCGGACCCGGCCGCGGTCGCGGGATGGACGCGGCGGCTGGCGCCGGCGCCGCTGCGGGTCGGGCTGGTCTGGTCGAGCGGCATCCGCTTCGGCGAGCGGAGCATTTTCTACGCCGGCATCTCGAAGAGCATGACGCTCGCGCAGTTCGGGCCGCTCGGCGCGATCCCCGGGGTGACCTTCTACAGCCTGCAGAAGGGCGAGCCGGCGCGGGAAGCGGCCCGCCCGCCGGCCGGCATGCGCCTCGAGGACTTGGGCGGCGAGCTCGCCGACTTCGCGGACAGCGCGGCGCTGATCCAGGCGCTCGATCTGGTGATCACCGTCGACACCGCGGCCGCGCACGTCGCAGGCGCGCTCGGCAAGCCGGTGTGGAATCTCGTCAAGTACCACCCGTGCTGGCGCTGGCTTCGCGAGCGCGCCGACTCCCCGTGGTACCCGGCGATGCGCCTCTTCCGTCAACCAACGCCCGGGGACTGGCAAAGCGTCGTGGCTGACGTGACAGACGCGCTGCGCTCCCTCGCAGCCGAGCGCCGGTCCGAGAGCGGGGCCGGCGCCAGGCGGGGATTGATCGGCCGGCTGTTGGGGCGCCGATAGCGGCCCACCAATAAAAAAGGCCGCCGGATCCCGGCGGCCTTCCCCTGCAGCTAACCGAATGCCTTAGTCGGTCCGGCAGGCCGACGACGCGTACTTGAGCGGCGCAACCTCGCACGACCAGGTCACCGTGTTCGCCGTCCCGTTCCACGACGGAGTCAGCGTCACCGTGATGCCGGTGGTGCCCATCGAGCTGTTGCCGGCGATCGTGATCAGACCGGCTGTGCTCACCGTGGCGCCCGAAAGCAGGCCGCCCACGCCGATGGTCAGACCCGACCCCGACCCGGCCATGCCGTTGATCCCTTGTGCCGCTTCGGTGACCGCCGTGCGCGCGGAGCTCGCGGCAAGCATCAGTTCCGAAGTGCGGGCGCGAATCGTGTAGTCCTGATACGCCGGCAGCGCGACCGCCGCCAGAATCCCGATGATCGCAACCACGATCATCAGTTCGATCAGGGTGAAACCCTTCTGAATCGATTTCGTCACTAGTGCCTCCGTGCGTTGCGGGTGGAATCCCCACACCTTCCGATCGCAGTTTTCATGCCGGGCGACGGTATAGCATATAACTGTATGTTTTTATGTAGTTTATTGGTCTTTGTGACGCTGCTAAACCCATCTGACAGTGACGCGCCGGGGCACTTCCCTGCCGTGTCGCGGCAGCGCGCTCGCCGGGCCTGGCCGTAAAAAAGGCCGCCGGATCCCGGCGGCCTTCCCCTGAAGCTAACCGAATGCCTTAGTCGGTCCGGCAGGCCGACGACGCGTACTTGATCGGCGCAACCTCGCACGACCAGGTCACCGTGTTCGCCGTCCCGTTCCACGACGGAGTCAGCGTCACCGTGATGCCGGTGGTGCCCATCGAGCTGTTGCCGGCGATCGTGATCAGACCGGCTGTGCTCACCGTGGCGCCCGAAAGCAGGCCGCCCACGCCGATGGTCAGACCCGACCCCGACCCGGTCATGCTGTTGAGCCCTTGTGCCGCTTCGGTGACCGCCGTGCGCGCGGAGCTCGCGGCAAGCATCAGTTCCGAAGTGCGGGCGCGAATCGTGTAGTCCTGATACGCCGGCAGCGCGACCGCCGCCAGAATCCCGATGATCGCAACCACGATCATCAGTTCGATCAGGGTGAAACCCTTCTGAATCGACTTCATTTCAAATGCTCCCTTCGCTCTTGGCAAAGTTGCCGCCAGCAGTATCAGCACTAACCGTGCCACTGGAAATTTGACCGCAACGAGAGTCCCGAATGCCAACTCCTCCCGGAAGGAACGACCGCGCGAAGGGCGGCGAGTGCCGGTCCTCGTCACGGGGTGCCGCTCCACGTCGCGCCCCCAGCGGGTGTGAAACAGATCACGCTCGCCGCCAACGCCGGTGGACCCGCGCTCGTCGCCCGGGTCCCGCCAGGCTAGGACGCGAGGCCGACGAGCCGGTGTGCGATGCGACCAAGCACCGCTGGCCAGTCCTCGGCCGGGCCCTGGCGCTCGAGCTCCGCGCTCGCGTACCAGGGCATGCGGGACCCGCTCAACCCGTACCGCCATTCGGGAACGGTCGGCACCAGCACCCAGGTGCGCTGCCCGAGCGCGCCAGAAAGATGGACCAGCGACGTGCACACGGTGACGACTACGTCGAGGGCGGCCACGAGCGCCGCGGTCTCGTCGTAGTCGTCGATCGCCTCCGACCAGTGCGTCACCCGGTCGCCGACGGCAGCGAAGTCGCCGGCCGCGGCGTCGTACTGCAGACTGACGAAGCGACACCCCGGCAGGTCGAGCACCGGTGACCATCCGACCAGCGGGACCGAGCGCGCATCCCGCCGCGTCCGGACCGAACCGCCGCGCCACGAGATCCCGACCTTGAGCCCCGGTCCGAGCGAGGCGAGGGCCGCTCGCCAGTGCGCGACGCGAGCCGGATCGGCGCGCAGGTACGGCGTGCCGGGGAACCGGTCGGCGGCGAGACGAAAGTGCGGGGGCAGGCTGCCGGCGGGCACATGACAGTCGACGCCTTCGAGGGCGGTGAGCGTCTGCTCGATCGGAACGCCCTCGGTGACGAGGATCGACGCCGCGGGGAACGACCGTGCGAACAGGCGCTGGAGCTTCGGCCGGCACTCGATCACCACTCGGCGCGCGCGGGCGATCAGGTCGGCGAAGCAGGACGCGAACATGATCTCGTCCCCGACGCCCTGCTCCCCGTACACGAGGATCGACTTGCCGTCGAGCGGCTCGCCGCGCCACCGTGGCAGCGGAAACGGTCGCGGCAGGTTCTCAACCTGCCCGAGCAGCCGGCTCTCGTAGCCGGGCCAGCCTTCGGCGAATCGGTGACGCATGAGCAGCAGCTGCGAGCGGTGCCAGCGCGCGAAGTAGTTGTTCGGCTCACCCTCGAGCGCCGCGTCGTACTCGGCCAGCGCCTCGTCGAATCGTCCCACCTGCAGCAGCACGTTGGCGTAGCCGATGCGCGGGACGTTCGACCAGGGGTACTGCGCACGCAGGCCGGCGAAGATCTCGAGGGCCTCCGCGTTGCGCTGGAGCGGGATCAGCGCGTTCGCCAGCTCGCCGTACACCTGCGCACTGCACGGTCCGAGGGCGAGCGCGGAGCGGTAGTGCGCCACCGCGTCCTCCCAGCGGGTCCGGCGCACGGCGAGCCGGGCAAGCTCGATCCTCGCATCGGGCCGTGACGGCGCCGCCGCGGCGGCCGTTCCGAAGTGCTCCGCCGCCTCGTCGAACCTGCCGGCCGCGACGTCGAGCAGGCCGAGCTGGTGCCACGCCTCGGCGTGATCCGGCCGGTGATGAACCGCGACCAGGAGCGTGTCGCGCGCATCCTCGCCGCGACCCGATTGGGAGAGCAGCCGCGCGAGCTCGACGCCGGTAGCGGCGTCGGCCGGATCCTCGGCCATCACCCGCTCGAACCAGTCGATCGCCGCGGCCCCCGCGCCGCGCTCGACCGCGATGCGCGCGAGCCCCCTCATCGCGGCCGCCACCCCGTCGCCGGCCGCGAGCGCCGAGGCGAGCGCGCGCTCCGCGCCGTCCAGGTCGCCCGCCGCGAGCAGCTCCACACCGCGCGCGAGCGGGCCCGCCGTCGGCTCAATCGGCATTCGCCGGCCCGGGGAAGGCGCCCGCGCGAAGCGCGCGCTCGACGTCGGCGATCGGCGCCTGCCAGTCGC
This sequence comes from uncultured beta proteobacterium, assembly GCA_963827555.1. Lineage (GTDB taxonomy): Bacteria > Pseudomonadota > Gammaproteobacteria > Burkholderiales > SG8-39 > DATEDA01. Next base: position 130,689 of record CAWHBL010000008.1, on the reverse strand, counting down.
CGGACCGCGTCTGGCGGAACACGGTAGCGGACGGATACCAGGGTATGGTTCTGCCCGTGGCCTGATAGCGCCACGAAACCCCTTGGGGCGCAAGCACCCCGACCGGGACGCCGAGTGCCCCCGCGAGGTGGGCGTTGGTGTTGCACACCGTGAGCACCCCGCCGGCCGCAGTCATTAGCGCCGCCACCTCGTCGAGATCTCCGGCGACCTCGTCCCAGTGGTGCACCCGGATGCCGGTCGCGGCCTGCAACTCCGCAAGCTCGGCCCCCGGCGCGCCGTATTGCACGCTGACCCAGGCGATATCCGGCACTGACAGCGCCGGTCGGAGCGCTTCCAGGCCGAGCGACCGCTGCGCACGCCCGGTCCGCGCAAGTCCGCCGCGCCACGAGAGCGCGATCACTCGCGCCGCGGCAAGCGTGCGCAGGCGCTCGCGCCACACCGCCACGCGGCCGTGGTCCGCCGCCAGGTAACCGCGGTGTCGCGGAAACGATCCCGGCGCGGAGCGGAAGATCCGCATCAGGCTACCGACCGCCACGGCGGCGTCGACGCGTCCCACGCGCTCGAGCTCCGCCGCCGGGTTCTCACGCAGCCGCGAACTGAGCACCGCTTCCGGGAACGATCGGGCGAACAGGCGCTCGAGCGCCGGCGGGACCTCGATCACCAGTCGCCCGACCCGCGCAGCCGCCTCCGCCACGCAGGAAGCGAAGAGGACGATATCGCCGAGGCCCTGCTCCCAGTACACGAGCAGCGTCCCGGCCCGCATCGGCTCACCGGTCCAATCCGGCAGCGGGATCGGCAACCGATGACCCGCACCGGCCGCGAGACGGGACTCGTAGTCTGCCCACCCCGACCCGAACTCGCCGCGAGCCAGCCTGATCTCGCCGAGCGCGGTTCGCGCCGCCGCGAACCCCGGTCGCGCGGCGAGGGCGCGAACGAACCAGCTTTCGGCGACGGCCAGCTCGCCGCGACGCTGGCAGGTCGTGCCGAGGCCGAGCAGCGCCTCCGGGTGCCGGCCATCGAGCGCCCGCGCGCGCTCGTAGCACTGCTCGGCGCCCGCCGAGTCGCCCAGATCCTGAAGCACGGTCCCGAGGTTGACGTTGTTGTCCGCGCTGCCGGGCCGCAAGGCGACGGCGCGCTCGAGCGCGGCGCGCGCTTCGTCGCTACGCTCGAGCTCGCGGAGCGCGAGCCCGAAGTTCGCGTGCGCCGTCGCGAACGCCGGATCCAGCGCCACCGCGCGACGGAAGCACCGCGCGGCCTCCGCCAGCTGTCCGCCGCGCTGACGCAGGATGCCGAGATCGTTCCAGCCGAACGGCTGGCCGGGGTCGAGCACGAGCCCCTCCTCGAGCGCCTGGGCGGCGAGATCGAGATTGCCCCACGCGAGCTGGATCTGCCCCTGGCGGACGGCCGACTGGGCGTCGCCGGGACGCAAGCGGCGTGCGAGCGTGAGCTGCAACATCGCTTCCTCGAGGTCCCCGGCCGCGAGGTAGGCGGCACCCAGCCCCGCCCGCGCCCGGGCACTGAGCGGATCCGCGCTGAGCGCCCGGAAGAACCAGTCGATGGCGGTGGCCTCCTCGCCGCGGCCGAGACGATCCTCGCCGAGGCGGCACGCGCCGGGAGCGAGCGCAGGGTCGCGAGGGTCGAGGTCGGCGAGGCGGGAGGCGGCCGGTTCGAACTCACCGCGCCCGAGCGCGGCGTAGACCTCGCCCAGAGCGTCCCCGGCGGGCGCCGCACGGGACGGCGTGCGCGGACGCCGTCCGAGTTCGCCCCACAGCTTCTTGAGCATCGCCGGCCGGCCGGTGGGAAGAGTGAAGCGCGCTCCGAGGCGGTTGCCGCCGCCGCGACCCTAGACGGACTGACCGGAGGCCGACTTCGCGGCCGCACGCGGCGATCGCTCCTCGGCGTACAGCATCGCTTCGCGCTCCGCGCGCCACTCCGCGGCGTACTCGCAGTCGCGGTACTCGGCGAAGTATGGCCCGCCGAGCGTGTAGTGCACGAGCGCCACGTCCGGCGCGCGGCGGGTCGTAGCCCACCAGGTGGTTCCAGCGGTGCGGCAGCGCGCCGATCAGTGCATCGCCGTCGAGCCACTTGAACTGGTGCAGCTCCAGGCCGGAGGCCGTGTTCACGTACTCGGGCGTGAGCGCGCGGCAGCGCGCGTTGTTGAACAGCATCACGCTCGACCAGTTCTTCTTCGCGTAGCTGGTCTGCGGCTGGCCGAGGAACTTGACCGTCTCGCTGCGGCACGTGGTCGTGCTTGACCACCATGCACCGCGTAGCGCTCGTCGCGCAGCGCCCAGAGCCGCGCGACGTCGTCCAGCATCAGCATGTCGCAGTCCATGAACAGCGCCCAGCCCTCGATAGCCCGACAGCATACGGCGTGAGGAAGCGCGAGAACGAGAAATCGGTCGACTGCAGCGGATGGCGCTCGCGGCGTAAGCTCCGCGCCGAGCTGGCTCAGCATCAGCGGCGCGATGGCGACCGGCGCGCTGGCGCGCGCGGTGGATGCTGTGCGCGAGCACGCTGAAGGCGACCGCCTCGCGCGGATCGTAGCCGATGAAGACCCGGATCACGACGGCCCCGTCGCGGCCGACCCGATGCAGTCCTCCACCTTCTTCGGCCCGGTCGTCGTGTCCTGCAGCTGCTCGATCCAGGCCTGCCAGACGAGGCCCGGGTGCGCGGCCGCCGTGCGTTCGAACAGCGCGCGCCACCAGTCGGGTGGCCGGATCGTCGTGTGGGCGTTCTCGCCGGAGGGCAGGCGCTTCCTCGCCGGGTAGCACGCGATGCTGGCGAACACGAAGCGCTGCGCGTAAGCGAACAGCTCGCCCACGATCCAGTCGAGATCTTCCTCGGGACAGTGCTCGAGCACGTCGGTACAGATGACGCCGTCGAACCGACCCGCCGGGAGCCGGCTGAACGGCTCGTAGCACGGGTCGTAGCACTGGATGTAGTCGACGTCCCAGTAGTCCTGGATCGACTCGTGGCTCCGGCCGTCGGGGCCGCGGATGCCGCGCAGGTCGTACTGCAGCCCCTTGCCGCAGCCGTAGTCGAGGACGTTCTGCGCCCCGGTCGCGACGATCAGCTGCTTGATGCGGTCGGCCTGCGCCGGCAGGCTCTGACCGGGAAAGGTGTTCTGCGCGGGGATGCCGAGGAAGCGCTCCCCCTCGACATGCATCTGCCGGTACTGGCGGGCGAGCGCCTCGTAGCGAGGGCTGGGGTTCGCCCGGCTGAAAGTCATGACGTTGTCCTCGTGCGTGCGACCTCGAATTATAGGCCGCGGTCCGCGGTGCGGACGTGCATAGGTCACGACCGCAGCGGATCCGCAATCGGCGCCAGCGGCGCCCCGGCCGGACGAGGAAATTGTGCGCTCGCGGGCGGATTGAGCGTGGACAGTCGGCGCGGACGCTGGGTACACTAGCTGAGTTCGCCGGAGCCGAGCGGAGCTGAGACTAGCCGCCGCTGCGAGCGAGCTCCGGCACCCCCCGCGCGGAAGATGAACGCCACGTCGACCCTGGACATCGCGGAGTACGAAGCCCTCGCCCCCCACCGCGTGGTCGAGCGCGACGGCGCGCGGGCCGTGTTCGCGACGCCGAATCGCCAGACGCTCTGGCGCGCCGACACGCTCTTCACCAAGGAACCGGACACGATCGAGTGGATCGCCGGTTTCGACGCCGCCGACGTGCTCGTGGACGTGGGCGCGAACGTCGGCATGTACGCGATCTGGGCGGCGAAGACCCGCGGCGTGCGCGTGTTCGCATTCGAGCCCGAGAGCCAGAACTACGCGCTGCTCAACCGCAACATCCAGGCGAACGGCCTCGACGGCCTCGTGCGGGCCTACTGCATCGCGCTGTCCGACTCGGCCGGCCTCGGGCCGCTCCATCTCAGCGACCTTGGCGCCGGCGGCTCGTGCCACAGCTTCGGCGAGTCGCTCGACCATCACAACCGGCCGCGGGCGTCCGCGTTCACGCAGGGGAGCGTGTCGGCCACGCTCGACGGGCTGGTGGCGAGCGGGGCGATCCCGGTTCCGACGCACGTGAAGGTCGACGTCGACGGGATCGAGCCGAAGGTGATCGCGGGCGGGCGCTCGACGCTCGCCGACCGGCGCGTGCGGTCGGTCCTGATCGAGATCAACTCCACGCTCGACGAGCATTGGGAGATCGTGGACCTGATGCTCGCGCTCGGTTTCGACTACTCGCAAGGGCAGGTCGACCGCGCGCAGCGTACCGCCGGGGCATTCCAGGGAGTGGGGAACTATGTCTTTCGACGCTGAGAGCCACGTCCTGTACCGCATCGCGAACGCCCCGCTGCTGCGGCATCCGTTCCCGCACTTCTACGTCACCGACGTCTTCCCGGCGGACTTCTACGCCGAGCTGCGGGCGCGACTGCCGGAGATCGCGACGTACAAGCGCCTCGACGAGACCGGGACGGTGGCCAAGGGCGCATACAAGGAGCGCTTCGTGTGCTCGCTCTCCGACCTCGAGGAGGAGGAGTTCGCCGCCGGGCAGGGCAATTTCTGGGCCGCGCTCAACTCCTGGCTGTCGGCCGACGCGTTCGCGCAGGCGCTCATCGCCAAGTTCCGACAGGGAGTGGACGAACGATTCGGTGCTGGGGTCGAGCCGCGGTTCGAGACCGACTCCCGCCTGGTGCGCGACTTCACCAACTACGCGATCACGCCGCATACCGACATGCCGCGGAAGCTCGTGTCCCTGCTCTTCTATCTTCCCGGCGACGAGAGGATGCGTCACCTGGGGACGTCCATCTACGTGCCGAAGGACGCGTCGCGGCGCTGCGAAGGTGCCGCGCACCATCCGTTCGAAGGGTTCCACAAGGCGGCGACGATGCCGTTCCTGCCGAACTCGCTGTTCGCGTTCTTCAAGACCGACCGCGCCTTCCACGGCGTCGATCAGATCGCCGACCCCGGCGTCGCGCGCGATCTGCTGCTGTACAACATCTACGTCACGAAGCTGGTGGGGAATCGGCCTCCGGCGCCGGAGAAGGTCGGCCTCGCGCGACTCTGGCAGAAGGCCTGAGAGACGCGCAGGCGAAACGAAGCCGCAGGAGACCAACCAACATGCCGTTCTGGCCCTTTTCGACCAAGCACGTCACCGAGTTCGCGCAGGCGCTCGCTGGCCAGCTCGCGAAGCGCTACCCACCCGCGCTCGACATGAGCCCGGAAAAGAAGATCTCGGCCGCCCGCCTCACGAAGGTGCTCGAGGAGACGCTCGCGCAGGCCGCCGAGTTCCAGCGGGCGAACCGCCTCGGTCTGTTCGGCAAGGCGAAGCTCGGCAACGAATTCAAGTGGCAGTTGAAGGAACTCGGGTACACGGAAAAGTTCATCGAGGTCGCGACCGAGGGTCTGATGGTGTACATCACTCGGGGCGCACCGACGTCGACCGAGTCGACGCCGGCCGAGAAGAACTAGGCGCGCGCCAGGGGCCGCACGCGGCCCTCACCGCCGTGGGAGATTCCCTGCCGGCCGACATCGCCGAGCGGTTCAAGACCGCTGGCGAACGCTTCCGCGCGGGCCAGCTCGACGCCGCCGCCAGCCTGCTCGAGGCCGTCACTGCCGAAGCGCCGGCCTTCGCGCGCGCCTGGTTCCTGCTCGGATTCCTGGAAGGCAACCGCGGGCGGTTCGACGCCGCCGCAGCCAGGCTGGAACGCGCGATCGCGCTGGCACCCGGCGACCCCGAAGCGCGACTTTTCCTCGCCCGCGCCTACGCGCGGCTCGAGCGGGTTGACGACGCCGTGCAGTGCTATCGCGAAGCCATCCGTCTCGCGCCGGTCAACGCGCCGGTGAACGCGGCGGCGCACGCGGAGCTCGGCGCGCTGCTGGTCGCGCAGGGGCGCGAGGACGACGCGATCGCGTCGCTGGAGCGGGCGGTCGCCGCCGAACCGGGCTCAAGCGCCGCGCTCGGCCACCTCGGCCTTGCTCTCCTCGCGGCGCACCGGCCGCGACAGGCGGCAGACGTCCTGCGACGCGCCGTCGCGCTCGACCCCGCCGACGCGGCGCTGCACTGCCGCCTCGGGGAGGCGTTGCGCGACGCGGGCGCGCTGGAGGAGTCCGTCGCGGCGCTGACCGCCGGCGTCGCGGCCGCGCCCCGCTCGGTCGCGCTGCACGCCACGCTCGGCAACGTCCTCGCCCTTGCCGGCCGCGGCCCCGAGGCCATCGCGGCGCTCGAGGCGGCGCTCGCGCTCGAGCCCGGCAACGCCGACGCGCTCGGCTGGCTGCTGCGCGAGAAGCTGCAGGCCTGTGACTGGAACGGGCTCGAGCGCGAGCAGGCACTGATGCGCGCCGCCCTCGACTCCGGCGGCCCGGTGCTGCACCCGCTCGTGTGGTGCTCGTTCTCCGCCAGCGCGGCGGAGCTGCGCCGCGTCGCCGACCGCTGGGCAGCGCACACGCTCCGGCGCGTCGGGAGCGCCCGTTGCCCGGTCCGACACCCGGCGCGTCGCCAGTGGCTCCGGCTGGGTTACGTCTCCTCGGATTTCCGCGATCACGCCGTGTCCCGGCTCCTCGCCGAAGTGATCGAGCTGCATGATCGCGCCGCCTTCCAGGTGCTCGCCTACTCGACCGCGGCGACCCGGTCCGGGGGTATGCGGCGACGCCTCGAGGGCGCGTTCGACGATTTCGTCGACATCGCGGCGGAGAGCGACGCCGCCGCGGCGGCGAGGATCCACGCCGACGAGATCGACATCCTGGTCGACCTCAACGGATACACGAACGGGGCGCGCCACGGCGTGTTCGCCCGCCGACCGGCGGCGGTGCTCGTCGGCTACCTCGGCTTTCCGGGTACGCTCGGAACCGGGCTCATGGACTACCTCGTCGGCGACGCCACGGTCACCCCGCTCGAGCTCGAGCCGCACTACGCCGAGAAGATCGTGCAGCTCCCGCACTGCTTCCAGCCGAACGACCGTCAGCGGACCGTCGGCATCACGCAGACGCGCGAAGCGTACGGGCTGCCGGCGCAAGGCCTCGTCCTGTGCTGCTTCCATCAGGCGCACAAGGTGACCCCGCCGGTGCTCGACGTGTGGTGCGAAGCGCTCGCGGCCGCGCCGGGTGCCGTGCTGTGGATGGTGGAGTCGCATCGGGCGGCGATCGCGAACCTGCGCGCCGAGCTCGCCCGGCGTGGCATCGACGGCGGGCGCCTGGTCGTCGCGGGGTACGTGCCGCGACTCGAGGACCACATCGCCCGCATGCGCTGCGCCGACCTGTTCCTCGACACGTTCCCGTACGGCGCGCACACCACCTGCAGCGACGCACTATGGGCCGGCGTGCCGGTGGTCACCCTCGCCGGCGAGACGTTCGCCTCGCGGGTGGCGGCCAGCCTGCTGCGCGCGGTCGGACTCGGGGAGCTCGCGACGTGGTCGCTCGACGAGTACCGCGCGTTGGTGCTCGACCTGGTGAAGACGCCGCCGCGGCGCGCGGCGCTGCGCGCCCGCCTGGCCGCGCAGGCGCCGGCTGCGCCACTCTTCGACAGTGCTGGCTACACCCGCGCGCTGGAGTGGGCGTACGCCGCAATGCGGGACCGCGCGGTCGCCGGCCTGCCGCCGGAGCACATCGTCGTTCCACGCTGAACGCGGCCGCGGGCGCGGAGCGCCTACGCGGGACGCCCAGCCCCGGCCCGCACGACGGCTTCCTCGAACACCGCTTCCAGTTCGCGCGCAAACCGCGCCGAGTCGAACAGCCGGACGCGCGCGCGATCGGCGTCGAGGGCTGCACGCATGGCCCGCAGGCGCCCATGGGCGGCAAGGCCGACGGCACGCGCCTCGTAGTCGTCCAGATCGTTCGCCACCAGCTCGGGCAGCCCGGCCGCCTGGACCAGGCTCGCGCCCACCCGGCCTCCAAACCCATCGCCCTGCACCGTGAGCACGGGAAGGCCCGCCCACAGCGAGTCGGCCCCGGTCGAATGCGCGTTGTAGGTCCGCGTGTCGAGGAAGAGATCAGCGCTCCGTAGCCGCGCGAGGTAATCGGCCTCGTCGGGCAGCCGCGACGCGAAGCGCAGCCGCGCAGGATCGACCCCGCCATCGGCGGCGGCGCGCTGCAGGCGCGCCTCGCCCGGACCGCGCGAGAGCCACAGCAGACTGCCCGGCACGCGCTTCAGGATCTCGAGCCAGCGGACGAATACGTCGCGCTCGATCTTGCAGTGCAGGCCGAACGAGGCGAACACGAAGGCGTCGTCGGGCAGGCCGAACGCCGCGCGCTCCGCCGGCCGGGGCAGCACCCGCAGGTCGTCGACCGGAAAGAACGTGGCCGGCATCCGCACCACCTGTTCCGAATACCAGCGCTCGTCGGTCGGCGGGATCGCCACGGCATCGGCGATGATCGCGTCCATGTAGTCGGCCCCGGTGGTCCCGGCGAAGCCGAGGAAAGCCGCCTGGACCGGCGCGGGCCGGAGGGCGAAGAGCTCGGGGCGCGCCGCGGCGGTGTAGCCCATCAGGTCGATGAGCAGGTCGATGCCGTCCGCCGCAATGCGCTGCGCGGTCGCGTCGAACGCCTCCCCCTGCACGTCGACAAAGTGCTCGAATGCCCCCCGCAGACGGCGCCGGATCGCGCTGTCTGGCGCGGCGTCGAACGAATAGGCGAAGGTCTCGAAGCGGTCGCGATCGTGAAGCTCGAAGAGGCGCACCGCGGTCAACGCCACGGCGTGCTGGTGCAGATCGGCCGACACGTAGCCGATGCGCAGGCGGCCCCCTTTCGACGCGCGGGCGCGCGTCGGACGCGGAAGCGATCGCACCTTCGCGCCCACCGTCGCGGCGTTCGCGCGGGCGATCGTCAGCCGCAGCTCGGGCCCGAGGGCGACAAGCAGCGACAGGAATGGCGGGACGGCGGCGGCCGCCCGCGGGTCGCGGCGGCACAGCTCGACCAGGCCGGCGACCTGCTCGTCGGCCTCGTCCCAGTCGCAGCGGTCGAGCAGCGGCTTGACGATCGTCGCCCGCGCCTGTGCGAGCGCCGGATCGAGCCGGATCGACTCGCGAAAATGCACAAGCGCCTCGTCGGTGCGCGCCGAAGTCATCAGCGCGGCAGCCAGATTGAAGCGCGCGACGGCGCTCCGCGGCGCGATCTCGACCGCGCGGCCAAGGCAGTCGATCGCCTCCTCCGCCCGACCCTGCTCGCGCAGCACTAGGCCGAGGTTGGACCATGCGGCCATGAGGCCGGGATTGAGCGCGAGGGCGCGGCGGAAGATCTGCTCGGCGCCACCGATGTCGTTGCGATGCCAGTGGCTGATCGCTTCGTCATGCAGCTTCGCCGCCCGCCCGGAGCGAAGCGATCGGAACAGGCTGGCGAGCATCAGCGCAGGACCGGCGGTCGCGCGCGCAGGTCAGCGGGCGCCTGGGACGGCATCGTGCGGCGATCGCGAGGCGGTGCGCGCCGAGCGGCGGTTACGGCACGTACCCCGGGATCTTCGACTCGTCGACGCGGTCGATCTGCTCCGCGTCGAGGAACTGCTCCGCGTACTTGAGGTAGACGCGCCGGCGGATGAACACGTCGAAGAGGTCCGGGTCGATGTGGCCGTTCAGCTTGAACTTCCCGAGGATGTGCAGCGACTCGGACAGGGTCTTGCCCTTCTTGTACGGACGGTCCTTGGCGGTCAGCGCCTCGAAGATGTCGGCGATGCCCATCACCCGCGCCTGCACCGACATCTGGTCGCGCGTGAGCCCGCGCGGGTAGCCCTTGCCGTCCATGCGCTCGTGGTGGCCGCCGGCGTACTCCGGCACGTTGCGCAGGTGCTTCGGCCACGGCAGCGCCTCGAGCATCTTGATCGTCGAGACGATGTGGTGGTTGATGATCTCGCGCTCCTCCTGGGTGAGGGTACCGCGCGAGATGGTGAGGTTCTTCAGCTCGTCGTCGGTGAGGAAGTCGGCGGTGTTGCCGATCGGGTCGCGCCATTTGTAGCCGAGCCCGATCTGGGTGGCGCGGTCCTGCTCCTCCTTCGACATCGACTCGCTGCCGATGTTGCAGCGGCGGAGGAACTTGCGGTCCTCCTCGATCTGGCGCACGGTGTCACGCAGCTCCTCGTCGATCGCGTAGGTGCGGTCGCGCCGGGTGATCTCGTCCACCCCCGCCCCGCGCGCGAGCTCGAGTTTCTTGTTGAGCGCGTCGATCTCGGCGTCGCGCTTGAGCACTTCGAACCGGGTGTCGATCAGGTTGATGCGGTCGAAGATCGTCTCGAGCTTGGTCGCCTTGTCGACGACGTGGACCGGGGTGGTGATCTTGCCGCAGTCGTGGAGCAGGCCCGCGATCCGGAGCTCGTAGCGGTCCTTCTCGGTCATGGTGAACTCGGACAGCGGGCCGTCCAACGTGTCGTTCACCGCCTCGGCGAGCATCATCGTCAGCTGTCGGCACCCGCTGGCAGTGGCCGCCGGTGTAGGGCGATTTCTCGTCGATCGCCTCGTTGATCATGTTGATGAACGACTCGAACAGGTGCTCGAGCTGGTTGATCAGCGCGCGGTTGGTGAGCGCGATCGCCGCCTGCGAGGCGAGCGACTCGGCGAGCCGCTGATCCGACGGCGAGAACGGGGCGATCGCCCCGGTGTCCGGGTCCTGGCAGTTGATCAGCTGCAGGACGCCGATGATCTCGGCCTCGTGGTTCTTCATCGGCACGGTCAGGAACGACTGCGAGCGGTAGCCGGTCTTGGCGTCGAACGCGCGCGTGCCGGAGAAGTCGAACCCCTCCTCGGTGTAGGCGTCGGCGATGTTCACCGTCTGGCCGGTGAGCGCCGCGAACGCCGCCACCATGGAGGTGTTCGGGTCGCCGTTCTTGAACAGGTGGATCGGGTAGAACGGGATCGGGTTGCCGGTGGTGCCGCCCATCGCGACGTCGAGCGAGGCGGTGCGGACGATCTCGAACCGCAGCACCTGCTCGGCGCCCTCGCCTTCGACCAGGTACAGCGTGCCGCCGTCGGCGCGGGTGATCGCCTTGACCGCGAGCAGGATCTTCTCGAGCAGCGCGTTGAGGTTCCTCTCGAGCGACAGCGCCGCGCCGATCTCGTTCAGCTGCTCGAGCCGCCGGAAGAGGTCGGCCGGCGTTCCGTCGTCGCCGCGCTCGACTTCGCGGCCGACCGCGACCAGGCTGGGTACCGTGCTCATGGAAAAGTCACCTGATCAGTTCAATCGAACCCGGCAGTCCGGGGATCAACAAGGGGCGGAGCCCCTTGTTCCAGCATGGGGGATATACAAGGGGAGTCTCCCCTTGTTCGTACGATAGCTTCTGTGCTGCGCGTCATCGCTCACCACCGCAGCTATTTGATGCAAACCGCGCGGACCTGGGCCATGTCGGTGACGCCCTGCATGACCTTCTCGATGCCGTCCATCTTCAGCGTGCGCATGCCTTCCTCGAGCGCGGTCGCGAGCATCTCGGCGACCCGCGCGTGCTCCTGGATGTTCTTCTTGATCGCGTCGGTGCCGACCAGCAGCTCGTGCAGGCCGAGCCGGCCCTTGTAGCCGGAGTTGCCGCACGCGTCGCAGCCGGCCTTGCGGTAGAACGTGAACTGGCCCTTGTCGTCGCCGTAGGTCTTGACGAGGTCCTTGTACACGCGCTCGAACCCGGCCTTCGCGTCCTTCTTGAACTCGGGCGTGTGGAGCAGCTCCTGGCAGTACTCCTGGAGCAGTCCCTTGATCTCGTCCTGTCCCGGGTTGTACGGCTGCTTGCACTTCCCGCACAGGCGCTTCGCGAGTCGCTGCGCCAGGATGCCGACCAGCGCATCGGCGAAGTTGAACGGGTCCATGCCCATGTCGAGCAGTCGGACGATCGATTCCGGCGCGCTGTTCGTGTGCAGGGTGGCGAACACGAGGTGGCCGGTGAGCGAGGCCTCGATGCCGATCGAGGTCGTCTCCTTGTCGCGCATCTCGCCGACCATGATGATGTCCGGGTCGGCGCGCAGGAACGCCTTCATGATCGTCGGGAAGTCCATCCCCGCCTTGCGGTTGATCTGCACCTGGCGCAGGCCCTTCTGCGTGATCTCGACCGGGTCCTCCGCGGTCCAGATCTTGGTGTCGGGCGTGTTGAGGTGGCCGAGCACCGAGTGGAGCGTGGTCGTCTTGCCCGAGCCGGTCGGCCCGCAGCAGAAGAACAACCCGTACGGGTTCTCGATGACCGCTTTCAGCCGCGGCAGGTTGTGCGGCGTGAGACCCAGCTTGTCGAGCGGGATCGGCTCGCCGGCGGCGAGGATACGCATCACGATGTCCTCGACGCCGCCCTGCACCGGGATCGTGGCCACGCGCAGCTCGATGTCGAGCGGACCGAACTTCTTGAACTTGATCTTGCCGTCCTGCGGCTTGCGGCGCTCGGAGATGTCGAGGTCGCACATGATCTTGAGGCGCGCGCAGAGGGCGCTCCGGTAGGAGGCCGGCACCTCGATGTAGGGCGCGAGCGTCCCGTCCCGGCGGAACCGGATCTCGGTCTTCGCCTTGCCCGGGTAGGACTCGATGTGGATGTCGGAGGCGCCCTGGTTGTAGGCGTCGACGATGATCTTGTTCACGAGCTTCACCAGCTCGTTGTCGGCCGCCGCCGAGAGGTCGTCGGTCGCGTTCGGGTCGCCTTCCTCCTCGGGGGTCAGGCCCTCGAGCAGGTCGCCGATGTCGCCGAGGTCGGCGGCGGCGCCGAAGAACGGGTCGAGCGTATCCTTGAACTCCTTGAGCGTGGTGACGACGTACTTGATCCGCGCCTTCGGGAAGATGTTGTTGACGACCCTCGACGCCTTGACCCGCTCCGGGTCGAGGCACATCACCAGCAGCCCCTGCGGGTTCTCCTCGAGCGGGCACCACTGGTGCTCGGCGACGTACTCGCGCTTGAGGTTCTTGAGCAGATCCATCGGCTTGACGCGGTCCGGCTTGTGACGGCTCGTACTTGACGCCGAAGAACTTGGCGAGCGCTTCGCCGATCGAGGCCGGCTTGACGTTGCACTCCTCGACCAGCACCGTCTCGATGTCGATCGCCTTCTTGCGCGCGTTGCGCGCGGCGGTCTCGAGCTCGGCGGCCGAGATCTCCGCGTCGGCGACGAGGAAGTCGTACTTCGACTTCGGCATCGCGAGCTTCGCGCGCTGCTTGAGCGCGATCGCGAGCGTCTTGCACAGCTCGACCATGCCCTCTTCGGCGAGCGGGCTGAACGGCCCGCCGGCCTTGCTGTTGATCAGCTGGACCACGCCGAGCAGGTCGCCCGCGGGCGCGTCGAGGATCGGCGCCACCAGCATCTGCTTGGTGCGGTAGCCGGTGCGCTTGTCCACCTCCTGCAGGAAGCGCAGGTTGGCGTTGTGGCTCTTCAGCTCGGCGTCGTCGTAGACGTCGCGGAGGTTCATCATCTTCCGCGACATCCCGGCGTAGCCGGCGAGCGAGTGCTCGGCGAGCGGGAGCTTCAGGTCGCGAAACGAGTTGAGGCCGGTCTTGACCTTGGAGATGATCGACGCCTTGTCCTCGGCCGTGACGTAGATCGTGAGCCGGTCGGCGTTGAACAGGCTGCAGATCTCGCTCGACACCTCCAGCATGATCTCGTCGACGTTGCTGGTGGCGTGGATCCGGTTCGTGACGGTCTGCAGGGACTTCTGGAACGCGAGCCGGGTGTTGACGTCGCCGGCGGCGGCGGAATGGGGGCTAAGCACTGCGCTCATAGCGTCACGTCCTGTCGGATGGCCGTCGATACCGTCGCCGCGCCGGCGGGCGCGCACGGCGAAACGCCGCTCCGGCCGCCACTGCGCCCGGAGAGGCAAACACGAAATTTAGCGTCCGCCCGGCGCCCGGGCAACCGCGCGGCACCGCTCCTTGCGGCTTTTTTCAAGCGAAACAACGACCCCCGAGCATGCTGTCGTAACCCTGGAGCGCACCCTTCGCGCCCGCCATCGGGCCGAGTATGCAAGACCCGGGCCGGGAGGAATCCGCCCGCGGCGGTCAGCCCGCGCCCGCCGCGCCGCCCCGCAGCCCGCCCTCCAGGACGAACGCCCGGAAGCCGCGCTGCGCGAGCAGAAACGCGGCCGCGGAGCTGCGGCGGCCGCTCTGGCAGTAGAGGACGTACTCCCGGCTCCGGTCGAGCACCTTGACCGCGTTCCTGACCTCCGAGAGCGGGATGTTGATCGCGCCCTGGAGCTTGTCGTACTGGTACTCGGACGGGTAGCGCGTGTCGATCCACTGCCCGCCGCCGGCGACCTTCGCCCGCGCCTGCTCCATCGTCACGCTCTGGAGCAGCGGCTTCTTGAGGAGCTCGTTGAAATCCTCTTTCGCCAGCCTGAAGAGCGAGCCTTCCGCGAGCATCGTTACCGTGGCGTTGCGCTTCGCGTTCGCGACCAGCGCCTCCTCGCCGAAGGCGTCGCCGCCCTTCAGCTCGGCGAGCTTCATCGACACGCCGCCGACGTTGCGCTCGACCAGGCACTTGCCGGCCTCGAGCACGTAGTAGTAGTCGCCGGCGTCGCCCTCGCGGATCACGACCTGCCCGCGCTTCGCTCCGACCCGCTGGAAGCGCTTGAGCATCTCGTTGATGTGCGCGGTCGGGAGCTGCGCGAACGCGCCCGACTTGAGGTTGTTGATGCTGAACACGCCGGACAGGATCGCCCAGTTCGCCATCGACGGCACGCCGCTCTCGGACGCGCGCGCACCGGTCTTGTCGGCGGCGGCGAGCTGGTCCCAGGTGACCATGATGTCGAGCAGGTCCTCGTCGATGCGGACGAGCTCGATGTCGGTGATCGCCTTGGCGTAGGCGAACGGGGTCTTGCGCCCGAGCGGGTGGCGCGCCTCGGAGGTCGTGCCCACCAACACCTCGGAGCTGCCGTTGCCGAGGATGAGCGCGAGCTCGCCCTTCAGCAGGAAGACGAGCTGGCCGGCCACCCCTTTCACGCGGAACGGGTCGAGCGTCTTGCTGACGCGCTCGACGACGCAGAGCTCGCCGAGCTCGGTGAGCCGCTGCTCCGACAGGGCCGAGAGGGGTTCGAGTGCCTTGAGGATCCGGATGCTTACGTTTTCGGTGGCCATGGCCGGCGCCTAGAACTCGAGGACCTGGTTGTTCTGGAGCATCCGCGGCCGGTACTGGCCCGCGTACTCCTCGATCTCCTCCATCGTCAGCTCGATCTCGCCCGGCTTGAGATGAGTGATGAAGATGTCGCAGCTCCGCTCGAGCTTGGCGAGCTCCTCGGCGAGCATGCTCGGGCACAGGTGCTTCGACATGATCGCGAGCTGCTTCTCGCGATTGCAGAACGCGCACTCGATGATGAGATGCTTGAGGTTCGCGATCTTGTTGACGATCGCCCACAGCTCGTCGTTGGTGGTGGTGTCGCCGGTGAAGACGAGGCTGCCCTTCCCGCTGTCGAGCTGGTAGCCGATCGCGGGCACCACGTGGTTGGCCGGGAGCGCGGTGATCGTGCGCCCGCCGCCGAGGTCCGCCGACGCGCCGAGCTCGATCGTCTCGTAGCGCAGGAACGGGCGGTCGGCGCTCGGGATCTGGGTGAAATCCGGCCAGATCGACCAGTTGAAGACGTGGTTCTTCAGGATCTCGATCGTCGCCGGGATCGCGTGCACGGTCAGCGGCTCGTCGCGCATCTGGCCGACGGTGTCGACCATGAACGGGATCGCCGCGACGTGGTCGAGGTGCGAGTGGGTGAGGAACACGTGGTCGATCGGTGTGAGCTCGGCGAGCGTGAGGTCGCAGACGCCGGTGCCGGCGTCGATCAGGATGTCGCGGTCGAGCAGCATCGAGGTGGTGCGCAGGTGGCGCCCACCGATCCCGCCGCTGCAGCCGAGGACCCGGATCCGCATGATTCTTGGTAGCTGAGGCCGGTCAGCCCCGGTCGCAATGCCCGGTGGTGTGTCGGGTAGTCACTTCGTCTCGAACGTCGTCACGCCGTCCCATCCGGGCGGCGGAGGATCGGCACGATACCGCGCAACCCGCTGAGCGTAAAAGGAATAAAGTGGCGCCCCGGGGTAGAGCCGCTGCAGGTTGAAGAGCACAAGTTCCGCCTGCTCCCACGCCTGGCTGCGGTAGGCCTTGAGTGCCTGCGCCCAGAGCTTAAGCTCCTCGGCCCGCGCCTTGCCTACCTCGGCCTCCAGCCCGAGCGGCTCATAGACCGCCACCGGTTCGCCCTTGCCCTTCACGCGCACGCGGTCGACCTCGCGGAACACCACGTCCGCCGCGGCGTCGCGCGTCGCCTGGCCGACGAGGATCCCGACGCCGTACTGTTTGGTCAGCCCTTCCAGGCGGGAGGCGAGGTTCACCGCGTCGCCCATCACAGTGTAGGCCTTGCGCAGCTTCGAGCCCATGTCGCCGACGCGCATCGGGCCGGTGTTGGCGCCGACCCCGATCTCGATCGGGCGCCAGCCGCGCGCCCTGAAGCGCTCGTTCAGCCGCACGAGCTCGGCCTGCATCGCGAGCGCGGCGCTGACCGCCTGGCGCGCGTGCTGCCCGTCGGCGACCGGCGCGCCCCAGAAGGCCATGATCTGGTCGCCGACGTACTTGTCGAGCGTGCCGCGGCGAGTGCGGATGACGAGGCTCATCGCGGTGAGAAACTCGTTCATGAACGCCGACAGCGCCTTCGGGTCGAGGCCCTCGGCGATCGAGGTGAACGCGCGGATGTCGGTGAAGAGCACCGTGAGGACCTCGTCCCTGCCCTCCATGCTGTACTTCGCCGGATCGCGCGCCATCTCGTCGACCAGCTCGGGCGGCACGTACTCGCCGAAGCGCTCGGTCAGCTCGCGCTTGGATCGGGTTTCCACGAAGTAGCCGTACGACATGTTGAGCCCGAAGAGGCCGATCGTCATCAGCAGGCTCGCGGCGAGCGGCAGGACGAGGTCGGCGTGCAGCCACACGCTGGTGCTGAGGCCGATGATCAGCACGAGCGCGGCGACGGACACTGCCGTGGCGAGGAACGGGCTGAGAAACGGCAGCCAGATCGCGAGCGTCAGGCCGCCGACGAGCAGCAGGATGACTTCCGCGCCGAGCACGTAGGCCGGTCTTGCCTTGATGTTGCCGTCGAGCATGCCGGCGATCAGGTTGGCATGGACCTCGACGCCGGGATACGCGGCCCCCACCGGCGTCGCGCGCAGGTCGAAGAGCCCCGGCGCAGTCGTGCCCACGAGCGCGATCCGGCCCTTGAGCGCCTCGACCGGGACCCGGTCGTGGTACACGTCGGCGAGCGAAACGTAGCGGAAGCTGCCCTTGGGGCCGCGATAGGGCACGAGCGCGCACGCGTTCTCGTCGACCGGGATGCGCAGCTTCCCCACGTCGAGCCACTCCAGGCCGGCATAGTTGCGGTTGAGCACGCTCCCCGGCGGGTAGCCGGGCTCCACCGGGGGAAACCCGAGCAGCGTGCGCATCACCGCGAGCGACAGCGGCTCGTAGTACGCGCCCTTGTATTCGGCGAGCATCGGCACCCGCCGGTTGATCCCGTCCTCGTCCGCGATCGGGTTGAAATGCCCGGTGCTCGCCGCCGCGGCCTGGAAGTCGGCGAGATTGGCGCCGTACCCGGTCCACGACGTGAACGCGATCGGCCGGTTCGCGAACGTCCCGGGCGCGAGCACCGGCGGCGGCAGTACCCCGCTCGTGCGCGCGTCGCGATCGCTCGTAAGGTAGTAGCCGAGCACCACCGGCCGCCCCTTGATCGTCCGCACGAACTGCGCGTCGTGGTCGAGCCGCGGCCGCAGCTCCGCCAGCGCGGCCTGGAAGTCGGGGACGTCCTTCAGCGGACCCTTCGCCAGGCCGTCGAGGACGCGCAGCCCGCTCGAGCGGTCGGGCTCGGCGAACACCACGTCGAAGCCGAGGATCAGGACGCCGTACCTGTCGAACAGCTTCTCGACCAGGCCGGCGACGACGTCGCGGCTCCACGGCCACTGCCCGAGCTCGGGCGCCGCCACACTCTTCTCGTCGATGTCGAGGATGACGATGCGCTCGTCGAGGTCGCGCGGCATCGTCAGGCGGAGCCGCGTGTCGTAGATGATGCGGTCGAGCTGGTCGACGAACGGGATGCGGTAGAACTTCGCGGCGTGGCCGAGGAACGCGGCGAGGACCGCGAGGCCAAGCGCGATCCGGACGGCGTACTGCTTCACCGGCCGCGGTCGACGACGAAGGATGCGCGATGAGCGACGGTCATCGGCGCTTCAGCGTTCGGCTCGGCCGGGGGTCGCGGCGCCCGGCTCAGGTCTTGTAGAAGAACTCCATCTTCACGCCGGCGAGCTCGACGATGTCGTGGTCGCCGAGCGGATGCGCCTGCGCGTCGAGCAGCTTGCCGTTGAGGATCGGGAAGTTCGCGCCCTCGACGTGGGTGATGAAGTACCCCTGCGGCCGCTTGGTGATGACCGCGACCTGCACGCCCGGCTTGCCGAGGGTGGTGAGCGCCTTGGTGAGCTCCATCTCCTTGCCGGCGTTCGCGCCGGAGAGGATCTGGATCGCCGCCACCTTGCCCCCGGCCGCGATCGGCTGCGACGCGGACAGCGGCTGCGAGGTGCCCATCGTCGGCATCCCCTGCGAAGTAGCCATCGGCTGCGACGCCGACGGCGCGGGCGGTGGCGCGGGCGGCAGGGTCGCGGGCCCCGCCGACCTCATCGGCTGCGAGGTCGACATCGCCGGGGAGGGTTGCGAGGTCGACATGGTCGGCATGGCCTGCGACGTCGCGGCGGCGGGGGCCGGTGCGCCGCCGGGCTTGGGCGCGGCGCCGGGTCGCAGGACCATGGTCTTCTCGAAGTCCTGCGGCGCGGTCGTCTTCCCGGCCTGGTCGTTGATGTACTTCAGCTTGTACTTGCCGAGCTCGATCACGTCGTTCGACTGCAGGAAGTGCTTCTTGATCGGCTGGCCGTTCACCAGCGTGCCGTTGGTCGAGCCGAGGTCCTCGAGGAACGAATCGTTGAGGATCGTCACGATCACCGCGTGCTCGCCGGACACCGCCAGATTGTCGATCTGGATGTCGTTGTGCGGCTTGCGCCCGATGGTGGTGCGCTCCTTCCCGAGCGTGATCTCCTTGAGCACCAACCCGTCCATACTGAGTATCAACTTTGCAGGCATAGCCATTTCCCCAAAAAAGCGCGAGTTCCTATCGCAGCCAGCTGAAGAACCTCGCGACCCAGCCGCGCGGTGCGGCGTAGTCCTTCACCACCCGTACCAGAATCACGGACACGTTGTCGCGCCCGCCGTTGTCGTTCGCCATCTGCACCAGCTGCTGCGCGGCGAGCCGGAGGTTCGCCGACAGCGTCTGGAGCGTCATGCCGATGTCCTCGTCGGTGACCATGTCGTTCAGCCCGTCCGAACAGAGCAGGTAGACGTCGCCGGTCTGGGTCGGGTAGACCTGGATCTCCGGCTCGACCGTCGGGTCGATCCCGAGCGCGCGCGTCACCAGGTTCTTGTTCTGCGAGAACTTCGCCTGCTCCGGCGTGATCATCCCGCTGTCGATCTGCTCCTGGAGCAGCGAATGGTCGCGGGTGAGCTGCTCGAACGCCTCGCCGCGCAGGCGGTAGGCGCGGGAGTCGCCGATGTGCGCGAGCGTCACCTTGTTGTCGTAGAACATGGCCGCTACCAGGGTGGTGCCCATGCCCGAGTACTGCGGCTGGCTCTGCGCGGCCTGGAAAATCGACGTGTTCGCCTTGGCGATCTGCTCGCGCAGCAGCCGGTCGGCGAACGGCTTGCCGGTCGCCGGCTCGATCTTGTACGGCGGGGTGTCCTCGAGCAGGTGCTGCAGCTCGGTGGTGATGACGGTGGTCGCCATGCCGCTCGCGACCTCGCCCGCGTTGTAGCCGCCCATGCCGTCGGCGAGCACGACCAGACCCTTCGAGGCGTCGGCCGCGATCGAGTCCTCATTGTGCGAGCGCACGATGCCGGGGTCGGTGCAACTGGCGATTTCGAGGGCCTGGCTCAAATTCATTCTTATATCGTGATGTCGACCTGCGGCTTCTGGGTGCCCACGGACGCGCGCAGCGCCTGCGAGAACTCGTCCCCGGTCTGGAAGCGCGCCTCCGTCTCCTTCGCCATCGCCCGGTCGAGGAACGCCACCAGCGCCGGCGGGAGCTTCGGGTTGAACTGCAGGATGTCCGGCGCCGGCTCGTTCGCGATCTTGAACATGAGCTGCGCCATCGACTCGCCGTCGAACGGCAGCCGGCCGCAGAGCAGCTGATACAGGCTCACCGACAGCGAGAAGAGGTCCGAGCGCCCGTCGATCTTCTTGCCGGCAAGCTGCTCGGGCGACATGTAGGACGGCGTCCCGAGCACCATGCCGGTCTTGGTCTTCGACGAGTCGGTGATGCGGGCGATGCCGAAGTCGGTGACCTTCACGGTGTCCGACTCCGGCTCGTACATGACGTTGGCCGGCTTCACGTCGCGGTGGACGACGTTCTGGCGGTGGGCGTAGCCGAGTGCGTTGGCGACGCGGGCGGTGATCGACACGACCTTCTCCACCGGCAGCAGCGCCCCCGGCTTCGTGTACTGCACGAGGTCGCGGCCCTTCAGGAATTCCATCGCGATGTACGCGAGGTCGTGCTCCTCGCCGGCGTCGAAGATGGTGACGATGTTGGGGTGGTTGAGCCGGCCGGCGGTCTCCGCCTCGCGGAAGAAGCGCGCCTTCACGTCCTCGAGCTCGTCGGCCTCGAACTCCTGGGCGAGCGCCATGGTTTTGATCGCCACCACGCGGCCGATCTTCGGATCCTTGCCCCGGTAGACGACGCCCATCGCACCCTTGCCCAGTTCCTTCTCGACCTGGTAGCGGCCGAGCATCGGCTTTTCCACCTGCCCGCCGGTGAGGATCCGGGTGTGGCCCTTCGGTCCGCCGCCGCCGAAGATCACCGTCTCGGAGAGCTGCTTCGCGCGCGAGAGCCGCTCGCCGAGGTCGCGGAACTTCGGATTGTGCTCCACCATGTAGCGGAACACGTTTTCGGCCTTGTTGAACTGGCGCTTGCGCTCGAAGTCGAGCGCGAGGTTGTAGAGGTTGTCGAGCACCGTGTCGTCGACCGGGCACCTGCGGAAGTAGTCGAGCGCCATGTCGAGCTGGCCCTGGCCCTGATAGGCGAGCCCGAGCATCCGGTTCGATGCCGCCGACTCCGCCTCCGACCGCTCCTTCCCGCGCTCGGTCATGAGGAAGCGCTTGGTCGTGAGCAGGACGTGCCCGAGGACGAGCAGCACCGCCGGCAGCATCAGCTGCAGCCACATGCCCTTCGCCGTCATCAGCCCGAAATGGGCGGCGATGAGCGCGACGAGCAGCGTTCCGGTCACCGCCGCCGCCATCCCCGCCTTGAGCCGCGGCAGCATCATCATCAGATACAGTGCGACCGCGAGGTACGCGGCGTACTCGGCCCACACGCCCCAGCTCGGCACGACGAAGAAGTGCTCCAGCAGGATCGACGAGACGCCGTGGGCGAGCGTCAGCACCGGCGCCATGGCGGGCGACACCGGCGTCGCCGAGGCGAAGCCGAGGCCCGCGGCGGTCGGGCCGATCAGCACGATCTTGTCGCGGTACTTGTCGGCCGGCACCTTGCCCGAGTACAGGTCGAAGAACGAATCGATCGCGAACGCCGGCCGCCCGTCGCGGTCCTTGTAGAAGTACGTATACATCTGCAACTGCGGATCGGTCTTGATCCGAAGGTTGCCGACGCTGACGCCCTCGCCCAGGCCGACCTTGATGTCGCCGACGCCGAGGTTGAGGCTCTTCGCCGCGATCAGCGTCGCGAGCGACGGGTAGAACCGGTCGAAGTGGGCGAGCACCAGCGGCTCCGACCGGACTGCGCCGTCGACGTCGATGCGCGCGTTTAAATGGCCGATTCCGGCGGTGTGCCTGCCCACCAGGTCGATCGGGTAGGTCACGTTCGCCGACGTCGGGAAGGGCAGCTCGGGCGAAGCGGTCTCGACCGCGCCAAGCGCGTTCCGCGTGACGTAGTCCGGCAGCGGTCGGTCGGGTTTGCCGCGCGGCTCGCCGAGCTCGAAGAGCATCGGCAGCAGCACGTTGCCCGCCTTCTCGTAGCTCGCCGCCAGCTTGCGGTCGGTGTTGAGGGCGCTTTCCGCCTCGCCGAGCAGCTGGCCAATCATCGCGAGCGGGGAACCCTGCTCGACCGCGTTCGGATCGGGCACCGCCTTCTGGTACTCGGCCACGAGCTTGTTGACGTACGCGAGGCCGGGATCGAGCTGCGGCTCGGTGAAGAACACGAGGTTGCCGACCGCCTTCGCCTTCCCGCCGGCGAGGAGATCGGTGACCTTGGCGTGCACGTCGCGCGGCCACGGCCAGCGACCGATGTTCTGGATGCTCGCGTCGTCGATCGCGACGACCGCGATGCGGTCGGACGGCGTGCGGTCGGTGGCGCGTACGCCGAGGTCGTAGGCCTTGCGCTCGAGGCTCTGGATCAGGTCGGAGCCGGCGAAGAGGAACAGGACGACCGCGACCGCGAGGCCGAGAAACCAGTCCTTCCGCCAGAAACCTGCCGTCTTCACCTGAGGCGTCCCCGTGTGTTCTTGTCGTTGTTCTTCGGCTCGGATTCTTCTCGGGCGCGCGTGCGGGGGGATTCTACGCTCGCGCTTCTCGCGCCCCGATCGACGCGAACTGCAAGCGGCAAGAAGTCCTCGACGGCGAAGGCCACGCGTGGCGAACGTCCGCGCGCGGCCCTCGGGGCACGCCCACCTCCCCTGCTACAGCCCTAAGTTGCTGTAGAAACAGCAGCATAATCCCCATTCTTGCAGTCGGATATGAAATCCGTCAACTTTTTTGCCGGGATCTCGTCACCCGCGTGACGAGCGGACGCCGCGTGCGAACGAGCGGTGACCTGCCGAGCGCGGGAGCGGCGCCCTTGAAGCGGCTCGCCCTCTCGCAACGGCCCGACCAAATGCAAAAGCCCCCTTTCGGGGGCCTTCGCTTGACGGTGAGCAGGCCGGTCAGGTGCCGAGCAGCGTGCCCGCGGTGATGCCCGCGGCGGCGGCGACCTCCGGGCCCGACGCCTTCTTGCCGTCCTCCGTCTTCGCCTTGAGCACCTCGATCCGGCCGCCCTGCGCGGTGACGAAGAAACTCGTGGCGGTCACCTCGGACACTTCGCCCGGCTTGCCCTTCACCGCGCCGAAGGTGCGGAAGAGGTGCTTCCGCGCGTCGAAGATCTGGACCTTCTTGCCGTTCAGGGTGGTCCAGGCGCCCGGGGCGGGGTTGGTGCCCCGGATGAGGTCGTAGACGAAGTCGACGTGCGTCGCCCAGCCGATCTTCGCCTCGGCCGCCCGGCACCAGCCCTCGTACGACGCCGCGGCCTCGTCCTGGACGACCTCCTTGTGCTTCCCGGCGATGACGAGGTCGGCGGCTTCGATCATCGCCTGCACGCCCATCGGGAAGAGGCGCTCGAAGTAGACCGAGCCGAGCGTGTCGTCCGGCCCGATCGGGGTCTCCTTCTGCAGCACGACGGGCCCTTCGTCGAGCCCCTCGTTCGGCCGGAAGATCGTGAGGCCGGTCTTTTTCTCGCCCTTGATGATCGGCCAGTTGATCGAGCTCGGGCCGCGGTACTTCGGGAGCAGCGACGGGTGGTACTGCAGCGTCCCGTTCTTCGGGATCTTCACCAGGCTGTCGGGGGCGAACTGGAGCACGTACGCCATGATGCCGATGTCCGGCTTCAGCCCCTCCAGCGCCGCGTGCGCCTCCGGTGCGCGGAGGGACGCGAACTGGAACACCTTCAGGCCCTTCTCCTCCGCCGCGGTGCGCAGCGGGTCGGCTTTCGCGCCCGCCTTCTCCGGCGCGCAGAAGACGCCGGCGACGTCGTCACCGCGGGCGAGGAACGCGTCGAGCACCGCTTTGCCGAAATCCTGCTGCCCAATGATCGCAACACGCATGATTTTCTCCAGACTCCGGTGCGTTGAGCGGCGGCTTGCCGTCCGCTCCAACGCGCCGACTTCAGTGCGTCACGCCTGCGTGACGGACTAAGCGGCTTTGGCCTTTGCCGGCGCGCTGAACGCGCCGGCCGACTTGAGCGCCGCGACCCTGGCGTCGTCGTACCCGAGCACCTCCTTCAGGATCTCCTCGGTGTGCTCGCCGAGCAGCGGGCTGCGTTCGATCTTCGCCGGCGACGCCGAGAGCTTGATCGGCATGCCGACGTTGTACCACTTGCCGCGCTGCGGGTGATCGAGCTCGACCCACATGTCGCGCCCCTTCACGTGCTCGTCGTTCGCCAGGTCCTCGGTCGACATGATCGGGCCGCACGGCACGTCGAGCGGATTGAGGATCGCCATGAACTCGCGCTTGGTGTGCTTCTCGGCGAACTTGTTGATCAGCGTGCCACATCTCGCTCTGGTTCTTGCGCCGCTCGGCGATCTTCGCGAGGCGCGGGTCGGCCGCGAGGTCCGGCACCCCGACGTCCGGGCCCGATGCGCTTCGCGAGCGCGTCCCACACCGCCTCCTGCACGACGACGTACAGCCAGTCGTTCGGGCCGTGCGGCTTGCAGTGGATCGCGTTGCCGAGCTGCCCGCCGCCCGAGTCGTTCCCGGCCCGCGGGCACCGTCGCCCATGCCCTGGCTAGGTCGGCACCGAGTACTCGGCGAGCGGCTGGCGGCGTGAGCCGCTGGTGGTCGCGGAACTTCACGCGGCAGAGGTTCATCACCCCGTCCATCATCGCCACTTCCACGTACTGGCCCTGCCCGGTGCGGTCGGCGTGACGCAGCGCCGCGAGCAGCCCGATCGCGAGGTGCAGCCCGGTGCCGGTGTCGCCGATTTGCGCCCCGGTCACGAACGGCGGGCCCTCGGGAACGCCGGTCGTGCTCATCGCGCCGCCCATCGCCTGCGCGACGTTCTCGTACGCCTTGAAGTCGGCGTAGGGGCCGCTCGAGCCGAAGCCCTTGATCGACCCGACCACGATCCTCGGGTTGATCTCGTGGATCTTCTCCCAGGTGAACCCGAGCCGCTCGAGCACGCCGGGGCCGAAGTTCTCCATCATGATGTCGCACTTCTTCAGCAGGTCGACGAACACCTGCTTGCCCTCGGCCGACTTCATGTTCACGGTGATCGACCGCTTGTTGCAGTTGAGCATCGTGAAGTAGAGGCTGTCCGCGTTGGGCACGTCGCGGAGCTGCCCGCGCGTCGCGTCGCCCTGCGGCGGCTCGAACTTGATGACGTCCGCCCCCAGCCACGCGAGCAGCTGCGAGCACGTCGGCCCCGCCTGCACGTGGGTCATGTCCAGGATCCGAACCCCGGAAAGTGCCTTGTCTTCCATCCCCCGCTCCTGACTCCAAAACGTTCCTGGGGCCGAGTATAGCCACGGGCCCCGCGGCCGATTAAGCGGCGCGTTCCACGCGCCGCTTAATCGCACTAACCTGATTCGTGCATCGTCCGATCCCGTCCCCGATCGCTTGCCCGCGGCTATTTCTTCTTCGCGCTCGGATTCAGGCTCGTAATGCGGCCGCTTTCGGTGCCGGCGGTCTCGTCGATGACGGCGTTGATGAGCGTGGGCTTGCGCGAGCGGATGGCTTCTTCCATCGCCTTGCGCAGCTCGGCCGGGGTCGTGGCGTTCGCGCCCACGCCGCCGAAGGCCTCGATCAGCTTGTCGTAGCGCGCGCCCTTGACGAACACGGTGGGCGCCACGTCGGGGCCGCCGGTCGGATTGACGTCGGTGCCACGGTAGACGCCGTTGTTGTTGAAGACGACCACGCAGACCGGCAGGTTGTAGCGGCAGATGGTCTCCACTTCCATGCCGGAGAAGCCGAAGGCGCTGTCGCCCTCGATCGCGATCACCTGCTGCTTGGTGGCCACGGCGGCGGCGACGCAATAGCCCATGCCGATGCCCATGATGCCCCAGGTCCCGACGTCGATGCGCTTCCTCGGCTTGTACATGTCGACGATGCTGCGCGTGAAATCGAGCGCATTCGCACCCTCGTTGACGAACATCGCGTCCGGGTTCGCCTTGACGATGTCGCGCACCACGTTCAGCGCGCTGTGGAAATTCATCGGCGAGGGATCCTTCGCCAGCGTCTCGGCCATCTTGGCGACGTTCTTGGTCTTGCGCTCCGTGATCGCATCGATCCAGTCCGCCGGCGGCTTGGGCCAGGTCGAGCCGATGCCGGCCAGGAACGCCGCGACGCACGAGCCGATATCGCCGACCACCGGCGCGTCGATGCGCACGTTGCTGTCCGCTTCCTGCGGCGAGATGTCGACCTGGATGAATTTCTGGCCGCCCCAGCTCTTGTGGTCCTTCCCGCCCCAGGTCTTGCCCTTGCCGTGCGAGAGCAGCCAGTTGAGGCGCGCCCCGATGAGCATCACCACATCCGCCTCGGGCAGCACGTAGGAGCGCGCCGCGGAGGCGGACTGCTCGTGCGTGTCGGGCAGCAGGCCCTTTGCCATCGACATCGGCAGGTAGGGGATGCCGGTCTTTTCGACCAGCGCGCGGATGTCGGCGTCGGCCTGGGCATACGCCGCGCCCTTGCCGAGGATGATCAGCGGCTTCTTCGCGCCCTTGAGCAGGTCGAGCGCGCGCCTCACCGCTTCCGGCGCCGGGATCTGGCGCGGCGCGGGGTCCACGACCTTGATCAGGGAATTCTTCCCGGCCGCGGCGTCGATGCTCTGGGCGAAGAGCTTCGCGGGCAGGTCGAGGTAGACGCCTCCCGGGCGGCCCGACACGGCGGCGCGGATGGCGCGCGCGACGCCGACGCCGATGTCCTCGGCGTGCAGCACGCGGAAGGCGGCCTTGGCGACCGGCTTGGCGATGGCGAGCTGGTCCATCTCCTCGTAGTCGCCCTGCTGCAGGTCGACGATCTCGCGCTCGCTCGAGCCGCTGATGAGGATCATCGGGAAGCAGTTGACGGTGGCATGGGCGAGCGCGTTGAGGCCGTTCAGGAAGCCGGGCGCGGAAACGGTCAGGCAGATGCCGGGCTTCTGCGTGAGGAAGCCGGCGATCGAGGCGGCGTAGCCGGCGTTCTGCTCGTGGCGGAACGAAAGCACCCGCAGGCCGGCGGCCTGCGCGCGGCGGGTCAGGTCGGTGATCGGAATGCCCGGCAGGCCGTAGATCGTGTCGAGGCCGTTCAGCTTGAGCGCATCGATGACGAGCTGAAAGCCGTCGGTCGATTGCGATTGCGGCACGTCCTGGGCAGTGGAGACTTGAGGTTCTACGGTGCCCATCCGGGTACCCTCCTCTGGGGATCGAGCGCGCCGCTCGCCGGCGCGGGGGCTGCAGGGCGAAAAACCTGCGTTCAAACGGGACGTTAGGATAGGCAAACGGACCCGCCTACCACCTTGACTGGGGTCAATCATTCCAGCTAACTTGAGGCCGCGCGCCCCGCCTCCCGATGTCGCACATCGCCTCCCACCCGCAGCGCAACACCCTGCGCCTCGAGCTCAAGCAGAACCTGATCCTCGGGGGCATGAGCGCGGATGCCTGGGGGGAGCTCGAGCCGCGCCTGGAGATCGGCGAATACCGCAAGGGCGAGCAGCTCGTGCACCAGGGCTCCACCGAGATGGAGCAGTTCTTCATCCTCGAGGGAATCCTGAAGCGCGTCGTGGCCAACGCGGAGGGCAAGGAAATGATCCTGCGCTTCGCGGCGGAGACGGACATGGACACGTCGTACGCGGCCTGGCGGCTGAAGACGCCGGTCCCGTACAGCATCGTCGCGGTGACCCGGGTGCGCGCGGCGAAGCTGTCGATGCCGCAGTGGGTCGCGTTCCTCGAACGCCAGGGCGACGTCAAGGCGCGGTTCGAGTACGAGGTGATGAAGCTGATGAGCGAGGTGATGGCCCACACCATCACGCTGCACCTGCTCGACGCGCCCGGCCGGCTCGCGCGGTTCGAACGCAAGCACCAGGCGCTGCTCGGCCGGATTCCGAGCAAGGAGCTCGCCTCCTACCTCAACCTCACGCCCGAGACGCTCTCGCGCCTCAAGCACCGCGCGCCGTAGAGTAACGCTGCAAAAAGGGGCCACACCCCCTTTGCGAATCCCCAATTCCAGTTGCAAGACCTCGCCACGGCGAGGTCTTGCACAGGTTGCTGCGCGCCCCGCGCGGTCAGGCGGCCTTCGCCTTGCGCAGGCCGCCCTGGATGAGCGGCCAGAAGAGCAGCACCAGCGCGAGCGTCGTCATGCCGCCGACGAGCGGTTTCGAGAAGAAGATCGACATGTCCCCCTGCGACACGAGCATCGCCTGCCGGAACGCGCTCTCGGCCCGGTCGCCCAGCACGAGCGCGAGCACGAGCGGCGCGAGCGGGTAGTCGAGCTTGCGCAGCACGTAGCCCGCGACGCCGAACAGCACCATCAGATAGACGTCGAACATCGAGTTGTGCACGGTGTACGCGCCGATCGCGCAGATGACGATGATGATCGGCGCGATGATCGAGAACGGTATGCGCAGGATCGCGGCGAACAGCGGCACGCACGTGAGCACGACGATGAGCCCGGCGATGTTGCCGAGGTACATGCTCGCGATCAGGCCCCAGACGAACTCCTTCTGCTCCTGGAAGAGGAGCGGTCCCGGCTGCAGACCCCAGATCAGCAGCCCGCCGAGCAGCACCGCCGCCGTCGGCGATCCCGGCACGCCGAGGGTGAGCATCGGCAGCAGCGCCGAGGTGCCCGCGGCGTGCGCCGCCGTCTCCGGCGCCACCACGCCCTCGACCACGCCGGTGCCGAACTTCTCGCCGTCCTTCGAGAACCGCTTCGCCACGCCGTAGGCCATGAACGAGGCCGGCGTGGCGCCGCCCGGGACGATGCCCATGAAGCAGCCGACCGCCGAGCTGCGGAGGCTGGTCAGCCAGTAGCGCGGCAGCTCGCGCCAGGTTTCCAGCACCACCTTCAGGTTGATCTTCGCCCGCGCGCCCTTGAACGCGAGTCCCTCCTCGAGCGTGAGCAGGATCTCGCCGATCCCGAAGAGACCGATCACCGCGATCAGGAAGTCGAAGCCCTGCAGCAGCGCCGTCGAACCGAACGTGAGGCGCAGCGACCCGGTCACCGTGTCGAGCCCGACGGCGGCGAGCGCGAAGCCGACCATCATCGAGGCGATCGTCTTCAGCGCCTGGCCCTTGCTCATGCCGACGAAGGCGCAGAACGTGAGCAGATAGACGGCAAAGAACTCCGGCGGGCCGAACGCGAGCGCGAAGTTCGCGACGATCGGCGAGAGGAACGTGATCACGATCACCGCGACCAGCGCGCCGATGAACGACGACGTGAAGGCGGTGGTGAGCGCGGCGCCGGCGCGGCCCTTCTGGCCGAGCGGGTAGCCGTCGAAGGTCGTCGCCACCGACCACGGCTCGCCGGGAATGTTGAACAGGATCGACGTGATCGCGCCGCCGAAGAGCGCCCCCCAGTAGATGCACGACAGCATGATGATCGCCGAGGTCGGCGGCATCGTGAACGTGAGCGGCAGCAGGATGGCGACGCCGTTGGCGCCGCCGAGCCCCGGCAGCACGCCGATGATCACGCCGAGCACCACGCCGACGAACATCAGCATCAGGTTGAACGGCGTCAGCGCGACGCCGAACCCCTGGATGAGCGAGCTGATCTCCTCCAACGACCCCCCTAACGAATGAGCGCTTTGCGCGCTAGTCGAGCTTGAGCCACGCCTCGAGCGGTCCCTTCGGCAGCGGCAGCGTGAACCACACCTCGAACAGCAGGAAGAACGCGACGCTGACGCCGACCGCGACCAGGATGGTCTGCGGCCACGGATAGTTGCCCAGCCGCCGCATGAAGAACGCGATGAAGACCGTCGAGGCCACGTAGAGGCCGAGCGGCTTGATCAGCACCACGTAGACGATCGACGGCACGAGCATCCACAGCACCTGCCTGAAGGCGCCGTGCGTGACGAAGGTCTTGGCCGCTTTCGCCTTGTCGCCCGCCGCGCGGAAGATCACCACCGCGGTGGAGAAGCAGATCAGCAGCCCGATGTAGAACGGAAAGTAGCCGGCCTGCGGCCCGTCCTCGGCCCAGCGGGCGCCGAGGCGCACGCTGTCCGCGATCACCAGCGCCCCGAGCAGGAAGAGCAGGCCGGCGACGACGATTTCCAGCGTGCGGGTGCGAGCGGCGGGACGGTCGTTGTTATCGTCCATGTGAAGACCGTGCGGAGAAACGCGGGCCGACGGCGGCGACCCCCGGTCGCCGCTGAAGCGCCGGCCGGCGGGACTTGATCCTACTTCGCGATGAAGCCGGCTTCCTTCATGAGCTCGCGGTGGCGCTGCTCCTCCTTCGCCACCCAGTCGGAGTACTCCTTGCCGGTCAGGGCGGTCTGGTTGAACGCGCCGCGCTCCATGAACTCCTTCCACTCGGGCGTCGCGCGGACCTTCTTGAAGAGCTCGACGTAGTAGTCGCGCTGCGCGTCGGTGACCCCGCTCGGCATGAAGATGCCGCGCAGCATCAGGTAGCTCATGTCGACACCCGCCTCCTTGCAGGTCGGGATGTCGCTCCAGGCCATCGAGTCGGTGACCTTCGTCTTGTACGTCAGCCGCTTGTCGTCGAACACGCACAGCGGCCGCAGCTTCCCGCCGCGCCACTGCGCCACCGCCTCGATCGGGTTGTTCACCGTCGAATCGACGTGCTTGCCGACGAGCTGGGTCGCGACGTCGCCGCCGCCCTTGAACGGGATGTAGATGAACTTCGTGCCGGTCTGCTTCTGCAGCGCGACGGTGATGATCTCGTCCTCCTGCTTCGACCCGGTGCCCGCCATCTTGAACTTGCTCGGGCCGGCTTTCTTGGCCGCCTCGACGTAGTCCTTGGCCGACTTGTACGGCGACTCGGCGTTCACCCACAGCACGAACTGGTCGAGCGCGAGCATCGTCACCGGCGTCAGGTCGCGCCAGTTGAACGGCACGCCGGTCGCGAGCGGCGTCGTGAACAGGTTCGACAGCGTGATGATGATCTTGTGCGGATCGCCCTTGGCGCCCTTCACGTCGAGGAACCCCTCGGCGCCGGCGCCGCCGGCCTTGTTGATGACGACCATCGGCTGGTTCATCAGCTTGTGCTTGGTGATGATCGCCTGGCTGAGGCGCGCCATCTGGTCGGCGCCGCCGCCGGTTCCGGCCGGGACGATGAACTCCACCGTCTTGGTCGGCTCCCAGGCCTGCCCCTGCGCCGGGCCCGCGGTGAGCGCAAGGGTCGATGCGCATGCGATCGCCGCAGCGCGGAAAGAAAGTGCATTCATCGATTTCATACGCTCCTCCGATCGGACTCCCGCTCATTTCGCCGCCGCTTGCCTCCGTTCGCCCCGTGCCGGGCGCTCCAGCGGCAGTCTCGGTCTCGTGCTCGATTCTGGCGTGAGATTGTCCGCGACGCGCTTGATCGGAGTCAAGAAAAGGCCCGCTACCGCTCGTGCGCCGGAGTCCGGGACCGGCGCCTCGTGCGGGCCGGCGGCGGCAGTGACCGCTTCCTTCCGTTTCGCGAGCCACAGCCCGACGATCACGACGAAGGCCGCCCCGATCAGGCCGCAGAGGATCTCCAGGCTCAGCCCGGCGAGCACCGGCTTCTCGTTCACGTGCGCGAACGTGGCCCGGACCCAGCCGCCGATCGCCGGATCGGTGATCGCCATCTCGCCGGCGACGAAGCCGAGCAGCGCCGCGCCGATGGTGATGATGATCGGCCAGCGCTCCATGACCTTGATCAGCATCGTCGCGCCGAAGACCACGAGCGGGATCGAGATCGCGAGGCCGAGGATCAGCAGCACAAGGCTGCCGCCGGCCGCGGCGGCCACGGCGATCACGTTGTCGAGGCTCATCACCAGGTCGGCGATCAGAATGGTCTTGATCGCCGCCATCAGGCTGTCGCTCGCGCTGATGTTCTCGCCGCCGTGCTCGGGGATCAGCAGCTTCACGCCGATCCACAGCAGCAGCGCCGCGCCGATCAGCTTGAGCCAGGGCAGGGTCAGCAGCGCGACCGCGAACACGGTCAGGATGACCCGCATGATGATCGCGGCGGCCGAACCCCAGATGATCGCCTGCTTCTGCTGCTTCGGCGGGCAGCGACCGCGCGGCGAGCGCGATCACGACGGCGTTGTCGCCGGACAGGACGATGTTGACGCCGATGATCTTGGCGAGCCCGACCCAGAAGGCGTGGGTGAAGACTTCTTCCACGCAGCGGATCTCCTCCTGGTCGGCGGACGCGGCGCAACGGGCCGGGATTCTACCCCGGCCGAGCTCACCGGCTCCCGCGACGCCGGCGCCGCCGTCTAGAACAGCCCGACGACCTTGCCGTCGACGATGTCGATCTTTTCCGCCGACGGCACCTTCGGCAGCCCCGGCATGGTCATCACGTCGCCGCAGATCATGACGATGAACTCGGCGCCGGCCGCGAGCCGCACCTCGCGCACGTTGACGACGTGCCCGCTCGGCGCGGCGCGCACCTGCGCGTCGGTCGCGAACGAGTACTGGGTCTTGGCGACGCAGACGGGGTAGTGGCCGTAGCCGTCGTCCTGGAGCTTCTTGATCTGCGCGCGCACCTTCGCGTCGGCGGTGACGTCGCCCGCGCGGTAGATCGTCTTCGCGATCTTGTTGATCTTGTCCCAGAGCGGATCCGCGTCCTCGTAGACGAAGCGGAAGCTCGATTTCTGGTCGCACAGGCCCGACGACGACGCGCGCGAGCTCGGCCGCGCCCTTGCCGCCGTCACCCCAGTGGGTGGCGAGCACCACCGGCACGCCGTACTTGGCCATCCGGCTCTTCAGGAGCTCGAGCTCCGCCGGCGTGTCCTGGTTGAAGCGGTTGATCGAGACGACGCACGGGATGCCGTAGTTCTTTTGCACGTTCTCCACGTGCCGCTCCAGGTTCGCGAGCCCCTTCTCGAGCGCCGCCAGATTCTCCTGGCCGATCGTCTTGAGATCCTGTCCGCCGTGGTACTTGAGGGCGCGCACGGTCGCGACGATCACCGTGGCGTTCGGGCGGAGGCCGGTCTTGCGGCATTTGATGTCGATGAACTTCTCGGCGCCGAGGTCGGCGCCGAACCCGGCCTCGGTCACCACGTAGTCGACGAGCTTGAGCGCCGACCGGGTCGCGATCACCGAGTTGCAGCCGTGGGCGATGTTCGCGAACGGACCGCCGTGGATGAACGCCGGGTTGTTCTCGAGCGTCTGCACCAGGTTCGGCGCGAGCGCGTCCTTCAGCAGCACGGTCATCGCGCCGTGCGCTTTCAGGTCGCGCGCGGTCACCGGTTTCTGGTCCTTGGTGTAGCCGACGACGATGTTGCCGAGCCGCTGCTTTCAGGTCCTCGACCGAGGTCGAGAGGCAGAAGATCGCCATCACCTCGGAGGCGACCACGATGTCGAACCCGTCCTCGCGCGGGTAGCCGTTCGCCGTCCCGCCGAGCGCGACGACGATGTCGCGGAGCGCCCGGTCGTTCATGTCGACCACGCGCTTCCACTGGATGCGCCGGAGGTCGATCCCGAGCTCGTTGCCGTGGTTGATGTGGTTGTCGAGCAGCGCCGCGAGCAGGTTGTTCGCGAGCGCGATCGCGCTGAAGTCGCCGGTGAAGTGGAGGTTGATGTCCTCCATCGGCACCACCTGCGCGTACCCGCCGCCGGCCGCGCCGCCCTTCATGCCGAACACCGGCCCGAGCGAGGGCTCGCGCAGGCAGATCATCGCCTTCCTGCCGATCTGGTTCAGCGCGTCGCCGAGACCCACCGTGGTCGTCGTCTTGCCCTCGCCCGCGGGGGTCGGCGTCATCGCGGTGACGAGGATCAGCTTGCCGTCGGGCTTCGATTTCAGCGAATCGAGGTACTTGAGCGAGACCTTCGCCTTGTAGTGGCCGTAGGGCTCGAGATGGTCCTCGGCGATGCCGAGCTTCTCGAGCGCTACCTTGGAGATGCGCTGGAGCTTCGCGGCCTGGGCAATCTCGATGTCGGACGGCATGGTGTGGGTCCCCTGTTCTCGGCGTGGCGGCGCTAGGTTAGGTGGCCGCCCCGCGGGCGGACATTGATTGCAATCAAGTCTAACCGCGGCTCGCCGCGAGCAATTGCGGCAGCGCGGCGCGCCCGGCGAAGCGCGCGTTCGCCCCCTCCGCCTCCTCGATCCGGAGGCACTCGTTCCACTTCGCCATCCGCTCGGACCGGGCGAACGACCCGACCTTGAGCTGGCCCGCGTCCCAGCCGACGGCAAGATGCGCGATCGAGACGTCCTCGGTCTCGCCGGACCGCGCGGACACGATCGTGCCCCACCGCGCCCGCTTGCCCGCCTCGAGCGCGGCGCGTGCGTCGGTCACGGTGCCCGCCTGGTTCGGCTTCACCAGGACGGCGTTGCACGCGCCGCGCGCGGCCGCGGCGGCGACCCGCGCGGCGTTCGTCACCAGGAAGTCGTCGCCGATGACCTGCACGCGTTCCCCCACCGCCCGCGTGAACCGCGCGAGCGCCTCGGGATCGTCCTCGCCGAACGGGTCCTCGATCGAGACGATCGGGTACCGCCCGAGCCAGCGCTCGAGCATCTCGCCCATCGCATCCGAGTCGAGCTCGCGCCCCTCGAGGCCGAGGCGGTAGCGGACGGGCCGGCCGCTGCCGGGGGAACGAAAGGGATCCCCCGGCACCACCAGTTCGGAGGCGGCGATGTCGAGCGAGATCGCCATTTCGTCGCCGGGCGTGAAGCCGGCGCGCTCGATCGCCCGCACCAGCCACTCGAGCGCCTCGTCGTTGGTGTCGAACGCCGGCCACCAGCCGCCCTCGTCGGC
The DNA here is from genome assembly GCA_963827555.1 of uncultured beta proteobacterium. Lineage (GTDB taxonomy): Bacteria > Pseudomonadota > Gammaproteobacteria > Burkholderiales > SG8-39 > DATEDA01. The sequence continues at coordinate 96,184 of CAWHBL010000008.1, read as the reverse complement.
GACGCCGGCGAGCTTCCCCGCACCGCGCATCAGCTCGCCGGCCGCGCGATAGACCTCGGCGGTCATCTCCAGCGCTTGCGCGAAGCTCGCCGCCCCGAGCGCCATCACCATGAAGTCCTGCACGTCGACGCGGCGGCCGGCGTGCGCGCCGCCGCCGAAGATCTGGATCTCCGGCAACGGCAGCCGGATCGGACCCGGCCCGGCGAGCTGGCGGTACACCGGCAGTCCCGCGTGCGAGGCGGCGGCGTGCAGCACCGCGAGCGACACTGCGGTCGTCGCGTTGCCGCCGAGCCGCGACCGGTCGGGCGTGCCGTCGAGGGCGGCGAGCGCCGCGTCGACCGCCGCCTGATCGTGCGCGTCCATGCCGGCGAGCGCACGCGCGATCGCGACGTTCACGTTCGCCACCGCGGCGCCGACGTCCATTCCGCCGAGCCGCGCCCCGCCGTCGCGCAGATCGACCGCCTCGTGCGCGCCGCGCGAGGCGCCCGCAGGCGCGATCGCCCGGCCGTGCGCGCCCGAGGCGAGCCCGACCTCCGCTTCGACCGTCGGCCGGCCGCGCGAGTCCCAGACCCGGCGGCCCCTGACGCTGGCGATCGCCGCGCCGCTCAACAGTCCTCCGTCGACTGCCGCCACGCCTCGGCCACCTCGGCGAGCCGGGTACGCGGGGCGAGGAGGAGCGGCTTCGCGCACGCGCGTATCCGCTCGCGATCGGCTTCCTCGGTGACGTACTCGACCGGCGACTTCCCGTCGACGCGCGCCAGCAGAAGCCCCGGGAGCAGCCATGCCGAGCGCCCTTCGAACACGTCGCGCGGCTCCCACGCGACGCCGGCGAGGTAGGCCTCGGCGGCGGCGCGGAACGCCGCGAGGTAGCGCGCGCGCCACTGCGGCCGCCACGCGCACTTGAGCAGCAGGTGGTTGAGCAGGAACGCGAGGTCGAACGCCGGGTCGCCGTACCACGCGCACTCGGCATCGAGGAAGACCGGGCCGCCCGGGCCGACGAGGATGTTCTTCGGGCTGACGTCGCCGTGCACCAGCGCGAGCTTGGTCCGGGCGGTCGTTTCCGCGAGCCGGCGCAGCGCGTTCGCGCAGTCGGGATGCCGCTCGGCGGTCGCGAGCAGGTAGGGCTCGATCCGGATCTGGTGGAAGATCTCGTCGTTCGCGAAGCGGGTGGCGACGTCCACGCGCCCGGCGGTCGCGGCGTGGATCAGCGCGATCCGGCGCCCGACCTCGACCGCCACCGCCGGATCGATCCGGCCGTCGCGCAGCTCTTCCTTCCACACCGGGTGCGATTCCGGCGCGAGCCATCCCATCGCGAAGAGGCCTGCGGCGCGGTCCTCGCCGATCAGCCGCGGCACGGCCTCGGGGACGATCTCGCCGGCGACGCGGATCCATTCCGCCTCGCTGTGGTTGCGCGCGACCGGCGCCCGCCATTCGGCGGCGACCTTGAGCTTCGCCAGCGCCTGCTTGACGCAGAAGCTGCGGCCGGCGACGTCGACCCGCACGATGTCCGAGGACACGCCGCCGGCAAGCGGCGTGACCTCGGCGTGGGCACCGGGCGGGATCAGATCCAGACGGTGGAGCGCGTCGAGGAGGTGCTCGGACGTCGGCGCCGGCGTCATGCGCCGATTTGACCACGAACCCGTTGCTGCCGCGCTCGCAGCGCGACCGTTACGCCGCCGAGGGCAGCGGCGCCTGCCCGCCGCCGTAGGTCAGCTGCCGCGGTAGCTCGCCGCCGCGCCGCACGCGCACCGCGCAGTACTTGAACTCCGGAATCTTCCCGAACGGGTCGAGCACCGGGTTGGTGAGCTTGTTGGCGGCAGCCTCGTAGTAGCAGAACGGGATGAACACCGCCCCTTGCGGCGTGCCCTCGTCGACGCGCGCATAGAGCGAGATCGCGCCGCGCCGCGATTCGACGGTGACGATCTCCCCGGGTTTGACCCGCAGGCGCTCGAGGTCGAGCGGATGGATGCTCGCGACCGGCTCAGGCTCGATCGCGTCGAGCACGCCGGCGCGGCGCGTGATCGCGCCGGTGTGCCAGTGCTCGAGCTGCCGGCCGGTGATCAGCACCAGCGGGTATTCGTCGTCGGGGCGCTCGGCGGCGGAGATGATGTCCGCCGGGACGAACTTGCCGCGCCCGGTCGCGGTCGGGAAGTGCTCGGTGAACACCACCGGCTGCCCGGGATCGCCCTCGTTCTCGCACGGATAGGTCACTGACGAATCGCGCTCGAGGCGCTCGTAGGTGATGCCGGCGATCGAGTCCATCCCCTTGCGCATCTCGTTGAAGACGTCGCGCGGATGCGCATACTCCCAGCGGAGCCCCATCCGGCGCGCGAGCTCCTGGATGATCCACAGGTCCTCGCGGGCGTCGCCCGGCGGCTCGACCGCCTTGCGCCCGAGCTGCACCATGCGGTCGGTGTTGGTCACCGTTCCGACCTTCTCCGGCCAGGCCGTCGCGGGCAGCACGACGTCGGCGAGATAGGCCGTCTCGGTGAGGAAGATGTCCTGCACGACGAGGTGCTCGAGCAGCCGCGAGCGCTTCGCGCGCGTGGTCGACGTCCGGGTCGGACATCGCCGGGTTCTCGCCCATCACGTACATGCCGCGGATCTCGCCCTTCTTCGCCGCGTTCATGATCTCGACCACGGTGAGCCCCGGCTTCGGGTCGAGCTCCTGGCCCCAGAGCCGCTCGAAGCGCTGCTTCGCCTCGGGGTTGTCCACGCGCTGGTAGTCCGGATACACCATCGGGATGAGGCCGGAGTCGGAGGCTCCCTGCACGTTGTTCTGGCCGCGCAGCGGGTGGAGTCCGCTGCCGGGACGGCCGATCTGGCCGGTGACGAGCGTGAGCGCGATCAGGCAGCGCGCGTTGTCGGTGCCGTGGATGTGCTGCGAGATTCCCATGCCCCAGAGGATCATCGAACCCTTCGACGTCGCGTAGAGCCGCGCGACTTCGCGGATCTTCTCGGCCGGGATGCCGCAGATCGGCGCCATCGTCTCGGGCGCGTACTTCTTGACGTTCTCGCGCAGGGCTTCGAAGTTCGCCGTGCGATCGCGCACGAACGCCTCGTTGACCAGCCCCTCCTCGACGATCGTGTACAGCATCGCGTTGAGCAGCGCGACGTCGGTGTCGGGGTTGAACTGCAGGACATGGGTCGCGTGCCGCGCGAGGTCGGTTCGGCGCGGGTCGGCGACGATCAGCTTCACGCCGCGCTTCGCGGCGTTCTTCATCCAGGTCGCGGCGACCGGGTGGTTGCCGGTCGGGTTCGCCCCGATGACGAAAATGACCTCGGCTTTCGCCACGTCGCGCACCTGGTTGGAGACGGCGCCCGAATTGATGCCCTCCATCAGCGCCGCGACGCTCGACGCGTGGCAGAGCCGCGTGCAGTGGTCGACGTTGTTCGTGCGGAAGCCGGTGCGGACCAGCTTCTGGAAGAGATAGGCCTCCTCGTTCGTGCCCTTCGCCGAGCCGAAGCCGGCGAGCGCTCGGGAACCGTCCCGGTCGCGGATCGTCTTGAGGCCGTTCGCCGCCAGGTCGAGCGCCTCTTCCCAGGTCGCCTCGCGGAACGCCTCCTGCCAGCGGTCGGGATCGACGACGAAATCCTTTGTTTTCGGTACGCCCCGTTTGCGCACGAGCGGCTTCGTCAGCCGCTGCCGGTGATTGACGTAGTCGAAGCCGTAGCGGCCCTTCACGCACAGCCGCCCGCCGTTCGCGGGGCCGTTGGCGCCCTCGACGTGGAGGATCCGGTTGTCCTTGATGTGATAGGTCAGCAGGCACCCGACGCCGCAGTACGGGCAGACCGAGTCGACTTTCCTGTCCACTTCGACCAGCCCCACCTCGCGCGCCGGCATGAGCGCACCGGTCGGGCACACCTGCACGCACTCGCCGCAGGCGACGCAGGTCGAGGCGCCCATCGGATCGTCGAGATCGAACACGATCTTCGAGTGGTCGCCGCGGAACGCGTAGCCGATCACGTCGTTCACCTGCTCCTCGCGGCAGGCGCGCACGCAGCGCGTGCACTGGATGCAGGCGTCGAGGTTGACCGCGATTGCGGGGTGCGAGAGGTCGGCGCGCGGCTGCTGGCGGGCCGGGAACCGCGGCAGTCCGACGCCGAGGCGCCGCGCCCAGGAATCCACCTTGTTGCGCTTGGTATAGCGCTTCTCCGGCATGTCGGAGAGCAGCAGCTCGAGCACCATCTTCTGCGACTTCAGCGCGCGCTCGCTCTCGGTCGAGACCTCCATCCCGTCCTTGGGGAAGCGGCAGCAGGACGGGGCGAGGACGCGCTCGCCCTTGATCTCGACCATGCACGCGCGGCAGTTGCCGTCGGATCGGATCCGGCCGCCGTAGCAGAGATGCGGGATGACGATGCCGTTCTTGCGCGCGGTCTCGATGATCGGCTCGTCCGCGCGGCCGACGACCGTGCGGCCGTTCAGCTTGAACTCGACCGGCAGCGCCGCGACTTCTTCCTTGGTGATCGCCGTCATTTCATGCCCGTTCCGTTAACCGCGCTCTGCCGGGAAGTACTTCAGCACCGACAGCACCGGGTTCGGCGCCGCCTGGCCGAGCCCGCAGATCGATGCGTCCATCATCGCTTCGGAGAGCTCGGTGAGCAGCGCCCCGTCCCACTTCGGCGCGGTCATCAGCGCGAGCGCCTTCGCCGTCCCGACGCGGCACGGCGTGCACTGTCCGCACGATTCGTCCTTGAAGAACCGCATCAGGTTCCGCGCCGCGTCCGCCGCGCTGTCCTTGTCCGAGAGCACCACTACCGCCGCCGAGCCGATCAGGCAGCCGTAGGGCTGCAGGGTGTCGAAATCGAGCGGCACGTGCGCGAGCGACGCGGGCAGGATGCCGCCCGACGCGCCGCCCGGAAGATAACCGTACAGCGTGTGGCCGTCGAGCATGCCGCCGCAGTACTCGTCGATCAGCTCGCGCACCGAGATCCCGGCGGGCGCGAGGTGCACGCCCGGCTTCTTCACCCGGCCGGAGACGGAGAACGAGCGCAGGCCCTTGCGGCCGTTGCGGCCGAAGCCGGCGAACCACTCCGGGCCGCGCTCGACGATGTCGCGCACCCAGAACACCGTCTCCATGTTGTGCTCGAGCGTCGGGTAGCCGAAGAGTCCCACCTGCGCCACGTACGGCGGGCGCAGCCGCGGCATGCCGCGCTTGCCCTCGATCGACTCGATCATCGCCGACTCTTCGCCGCAGATGTAGGCGCCGGCGCCGCGGCGGAGATCGATCGGCGGCAGCGCGCACGGCGGATCGGCCTTGAGGCGTGCGAGCTCCCGCTCGAGGATCGCCCGGCAGCCGTGGTACTCGTCGCGCAGGTAGACGTAACAGGCGCCGGCCTGCACCGCCCACGCGGCGACGAGCATGCCTTCGATGAACCGGTGCGGGTCGCGCTCGAGGTAGACCCGGTCCTTGAACGTGCCGGGCTCGCCTTCGTCGATGTTGAGCGCGACGACCTTGGGCTGCGGCTCGGCGCGCACGATCCGCCACTTGCGTCCGGTCGGAAAGCCGGCGCCGCCCAGGCCGCGCAGCCCGGAGTGCTCCATCGTCTCGATGAGCTTTTCGGGCGCGTGCTTGCCGGCCAGGCAGTCGGCGAGCAGGCGATAGCCGCCCGCCGCGCGGTACGCGTCGTAGCCCACGTACTCCGGGCTCGGGTCGAGCAGCGGGCCGGGCGTGTTCTTCGGCTCGACGAACGCAGCCGGGCTGAAACGCGCGCGTGTCCTTCGCCGGCGGATGCTTCGACGTCGCGCCGCCGCACGAGCGCCTGGATGCGCTCGACCGTCGCGCAAGCGACCGGGTGCTGACCGACCACCGCCGCCGGCGCCTGCTCGCAGCGGCCGATGCACGGCGCCGCGAGCACGCGCACGTCGGGGCCGAGCAGCTTCGGCAGCCGCTCGAGCAGCGCGGCGGCACCCGCCAGCTCGCAGGCGATCGACTCGCAGACGCGCACTGTGATCGCCGGCGGCGCAGCCTCGCCGTCCTTCACGACGTCGAAGTGATGATAGAAGGTCGCGACCTCGTAGACCTCGGTCATCGCGAGCTTCATCTCGTCGGCCAGCGCGACGAGATGCCGGTCGGCAAGGCAGCCGAACCGGTCCTGGATCTTGTGCAGATGCTCGATCAGCAGGTCGCGCCGCCGCGGGGCATCGCCGAGGAGCGCGCGCACGTCGGCGAGCGCCTGCGGATCGACGCGCCGTCCCTTCGGGGTCGCCCGGACCTTCTTCTCGCGCAGCGGTGGGTTCGGTGGGAGGCGGTCGTTCATCAGGTTGACTGATGCGCGGATCAAGCGCTAGATCATTGAACGGTCTAGCGTATCACGCGCGCTTGCCACGGCGACATTGACCCTCGTCAAGCGTCGATCGGGCGGACGTTGCGGCGCGGAATCAGCCGCGGTTGAGGAAGCCGCCGAGCGCCTTGTTGACCGGTTCCGGCGCTTCCATGTTCGCCATGTGCCCGGCGCCGGCGATCGTCGCGCGGCGTGCGCCGGGGATGTCCCGCTCCAGCCGCTCGGACATGCGCTGGAAGTCGGGGAGATCGCGCTCGCCGACGAGCACGAGCGTCGGCGCGCGGATCGCGCCCAGCCGCCCCACCGCGGGCGGGGACGACCGCCTTCTCGGGGTTCTGGTTGACGAAGTGCCAGCCCGAGTAGTCGTCGACCATCTGTTTCAGCCGTGCGCCGACCTCCGGCTTCGCGCGCGCGGGCGCGAAGAGCGGATGCCCCAGCCACAGCGACTTCGCCTGCGCCACGTCGCGCTTGCGCCCGGCATCGACGATCGGCGCGTAGGCGCCGATCCACTCCCGCGACCACTGCCAGCCGCCGATCACGCCGTCGATGACCACCAGCGAGCGCAGGCCGTCGGGATAGGTGACCGCGTAATCGAGCGCGAACCTGCCGCCCATCGACAGACCGACGACGTGCGCCTTGCGCGCGTCGAGGCGGTCGAGCAGCGCGGCGAGGTCGTCGGCGTTCGAGTACGGCTCGCCCGGTTTCGGCGGCGGCGACTTCCCGAACCCGCGCGCGTCGTAGCGGATCACCCGGAAGTCGCGCGCGAGCACCTCGAACTGGTCGTCCCACATCCGGGTGTCGAGCGTGAACGCGTGGACGAGCACCACCGGCTCGCCGCTGCCCGCGACCTCGTAGTAAAGCCGCGTGCCGTTCACCTCGGCGGTGCCGGCGGTGCGGGCCGGCGCAATGCCCTGCCCTGCGCACGCCGCGAGCGCGAGCGCCGGACCGGCGGCGAGGAAGCGGCGGCGGTTCATGACGCGCGAGCCTCCACCAGACGCCGCAGCTTCGCAACCGCGGTTGCGGGGCTGGTGAGGACTTTGCCGCCGATCGCCCCTTCGACCGCCGGCCGCCGCGCGCGCCATCGAGAACTGGGCGAGCAAGACGGCGTCGTGCCCCGCGAGCGGCCGCACCGCTTCGGCGATCAGGCGATCGTGCTCGGCGCCGTCGCCGGCGTCGAGCGCCTTCATCGCCCCGGGCACGAAGAGCGGCGTGATAGCCGCCGCGACCGCGCGGCTGCGCGCGAGCGCCTCCAGCTCGCCGGTCATCGACGGGATCGTCGGCGCGAAGGTGGCGACGAGCGCGATGCGGCGGCCCGCGTCGAGGGCAGCCTCGAGCATCGCTTCATTGGGCTTCAGCACGGGAATGCGGCTCGCCGCCCGCGCCCTGTCGATCGCCGCGCCGAACGCCGAGCACGTGTAGAGGATGCCGTCGGCGCCGAGGCCCGCCGCGTAGCCCGCGAGCGCGCCGATCCGCTCGGTCATCGGTCCTTCGAGCGTGCCGCTGCGCTCGAGGTCCCGGCTCAGGCCGTCGTCGAGGAGATTGACCGTCTCGGCTTCGGGCCAGCCGTGCCGGAACGCCGCGGCGATCGGGTCCATCGCGACCCGGACGGCGTGGATGAGCGCGATGCGCGCCGTCACTGCGCTTACAGGACCGACCTGAGCAGCTTGCCCATCTCGGCGGGATTGCGGGTCACCTTGATCCCGCATGCTTCCATGACTTCCAGCTTCTCCTGCGCGGTGCCCTTCCCGCCCGAGATGATTGCGCCCGCGTGGCCCATGCGCTTGCCCGGCGGCGCGGTCACGCCGGCGATGAAGCCGACCACCGGCTTCTTCATGTTGGCCTTCACCCAGCGCGCCGCGTCCTCCTCGTCCGACCCGCCGATCTCGCCGATCATGATCACCGCGTCGGTCTCGGGGTCGTCGTTGAAGCGCTGCAGGACGTCGACGTGCTTCATGCCGTTCACCGGGTCGCCGCCGATCCCGACCGCGCTCGACTGTCCGAGGCCGAGCGCGCTCAGCTGGCCCACCGCCTCGTAGGTCAGCGTGCCCGAGCGCGAGACGACGCCGATGCGTCCCTTCTTGTGGATGTGGCCCGGCATGATCCCGATCTTGATCTCGTCCGGCGTGATCACGCCCGGACAGTTCGGCCCGACCAGCAGCGTCCGCCGGCCGCCTTTGCGCATCCGGTCGCGCACCTCGATCATGTCGCGCACCGGGATGCCCTCGGTGATGCAGATGACGAGATCGAGGTCGGCCTCCACCGCCTCCCAGATCGCCGCGGCCGCGCCCGGCGGCGGCACGTAGATCACCGAGGTGTTGACGCCGGTCTTCGCCTTCGCCTCCGCCACGCTGGCGAAGATCGGGATGCCCTCGAAGTCCTCGCCCGCCTTCTTCGGGTTCACGCCGGCGACGTAGCAGCTCTTGCCGTTCGCGTAGTCGCGGGACATCCGGGTGTGGAACTGGCCGGTCTTCCCGGTGATGCCCTGGGTAACGACCCTGGTGTTGCGATTGATCAGAATCGACATGCCGGTCCCCGCTACCTGCCCTTCGCCGCCGCGACGACCTTCTGCGCAGCGTCGCCCATGTCCGCGCCCGAGATGATCGGCAGGCCCGACTCGGCGAGGATCTTCTTGCCGAGCTCGACGTTGGTGCCCTCGAGCCGCACGACGAGCGGCACCCGGAGGCTCACCACCTTCGCCGCCGCGACGAGCGCGGTCGCGATCACGTCGCACTTCATGATGCCGCCGAAGATGTTGACCAGGATCGCCGCGAGCGACGGGTTGCGCAGCATGATCTTGAACGCCTCGGTCACCTTCTCGGTGGTCGCGCCGCCGCCCACGTCGAGGAAGTTCGCCGGCGCCCCGCCGTAGAACTTGATGATGTCCATCGTCGCCATCGCGAGCCCGGCGCCGTTCACCAGGCAGCCGATGTTGCCGTCGAGCTGGATGTAGTTGAGGTCGAACTTCGACGCCTCGACCTCGGCCGGGTCCTCCTCGTCGAGGTCGCGCATCGCGACCACCTCGGGATGGCGGAAGAGCGCGTTGTCGTCGAAGTTCATCTTGGCGTCGAGCGCGACGACGCGCCCGTCGCCGGTCAGGATCAGCGGGTTGATCTCGGCCAGCGACGAGTCGGTTTCCCAGAACGCGCGGTACAGCGCCTGCAGCACGTCCCGCGCCTGCGGCACGCTCGCAGCCGGGATGCCGATCTTGCGCGCGATGTCGTCGGCCTCGGCGTCCTTGATCCCGGTCGCGGGATCGACGACGAGGCGATGGATCTTCTCCGGGTGCTTCGCCGCGACCTCCTCGATGTCCATGCCGCCCTCGGCCGAAGCCATGAGCGCGACTTTCTGCGTCGCCCGGTCGACGACCATGCCGAGGTAATACTCCTTCTTGATGTCGGCGCCCTCCTCGATCAGCAGCCGCCGCACCTTCTGGCCCTGCGGGCCGGTCTGGTGCGTCACGAGCTGCATGCCGAGGATCTGGCCGGCGAGCGATTTCACCTCATCGGCCGAGCGCGCGAGCTTGACGCCGCCGCCCTTGCCGCGCCCGCCCGCGTGGATCTGCGCTTTCACGACCCACACCGGCCCGCCGAGGTGCTTCGCGGCCTGCACCGCCTCGTCGACCGAGAAGCACGGCACCGCGCGCGGCGTCGGCACGCCGTACTTCCGCAGCAGCTCCTTCGCCTGGTACTCGTGGATCTTCATTGCGTTTCTCCGGAGCGAACCGGTTGGCGCCGATGCCAGCGTGGATAGTAGCGCCGCACCGTCTCGCCCCGCGTGTCCAGCGCGTGGCAGTGATCGAGCTGGAACGGCTTCGCGCCGTCGTCCTCGTTGTCGACCCGCTCGCCGGCCAGCGCCTGGATCGCCGCGGTCGGGAACTGGACGAGCACCTCGTTCAGATGCGTGCAGCCGGCGACGTTCGCGAAGCGTTCCTGCACCGCCTTCCGGAAGCCGCGCCCGAGGTTGAGGCCGACGAGCTGGCGCCCGTAGTCGGGTGTGATCGCCTGGCACGCGCCGGGGTACGGCATCGCCTCGGTCAGGACGAGCGCGTCGACTACCGCTAGCCGCCGGTCCACCGTCAGCCTGATCCACATGTCGTGCACCGGCTGGCCGGCCGCGCGGACCCCGCTCGACAGGCGGTAGTCGAACGGCTTGATGTCGGTGAGATGGGCTTCGAGATCCCACAAGCCGTCGTCCCGCTTGTAAGCCTCGAAGCGGACCCGGCGCGTGTGCGCGAGCGTGCGGGAGATCGACGGCGGCGTCAGTGGCATGGGAAGTGAGTGATGTTGCGGTGCGGCGATTCTAGCAGGCTGCCGCGAAACCTCTCCCCGGGCGTCATGGCGTTCATAATCGTCGCCGCCATGCCGTTCGTCCTTGCCCTCGATCAAGGGACCACCAGCTCGCGCGCGATCGTGTTCGACGAGTCGGGCACGGTGCGCGCGATGGCGCAGGCGGAGTTCCGCCAGATCTTTCCGCAGCCGGGCTGGGTCGAGCACGACCCGGAGGAGATCTGGCGCACGCAGCTCGAGGTCGCGCGCGAGGCGATCGCCAACGCGCGCATCGCCGCCCGCGACCTCGCCGCGATCGGCATCACCAACCAGCGCGAGACGACGGTCCTCTGGGACCGCGCCACCGGCGCGCCGGTCGCCAACGCCATCGTCTGGCAGGACCGTCGCACTGCCGACGAGTGCGAGCGCCTCAAGCGTGAAGGCCACGCACCGCGGGTCACGGCGAAAACCGGGCTCGTCCTCGACCCGTACTTCTCCGCCACCAAGCTCGCGTGGCTCCTCGACGGCGTCCCGGACGCGCGTCGACGCGCGGAGCGCGGCGAGCTCGCCTTCGGGACGATCGACACCTGGCTCATGTGGAAGCTCTCCGGCGGGCGGCTCCACGTCACCGACCCGACCAACGCTTCGCGCACGCTGCTCTACGACATCGGCGCCGGCGCCTGGGACGACGAGCTCCTCGCCCTCTTCCGCGTGCCGCGCGCGGTGCTGCCGGAAGTGCGGCCGTCGAGCGGCGTGATCGGCGCCGTCGATCCGCGGCTGCTCGACGCCGCGGTGCCGATCGCCGGCATCGCCGGCGACCAGCAGGCCGCGCTCTTCGGCCAGGGGTGCCATGCGCCGGGGATGGCGAAGAACACCTACGGCACCGGCTGCTTCATGCTCCTGCACACCGGCGCGAGCCGGATCGAATCGCGGCACGGCCTGCTCGCGACGCGCGCGGCGGCCGCGGCGGGCGCGCCCGAGTTCGCGCTGGAGGGCAGCGTCTTCATCGCCGGCGCGGTCGTGCAATGGCTGCGCGACGGCCTCGGCCTGATCCGCTCGTCGCGCGAAGTGGAGGCACTCGCCGCGAGCGTGCCCGACGCCGGGGGCGTCTATCTCGTCCCGGCGTTCGCCGGGCTCGGCGCGCCGCACTGGGACGCATACGCGCGCGGTGCCGCCCTGGGGCTCACGCGCGGGACGACCGCCGCGCACCTCGCGCGCGCGGCGCTCGAGTCGATCGCGTTCCAGTCGGCGGAGGTCCTGGCGGCGATGCAGAACGACTCCGCGCTCGCGCTCGCGGAGCTGCGCGTCGACGGCGGCGCGACCGCGAACGACCTCCTGATGCAGTTCCAGGCCGACCTCCTCGGTGTCCCGGTCGTGCGCCCGCGCGTCGCGGAGACGACCGCGCTCGGCGCGGCCTATCTCGCCGGGCTGGCGACCGGCGTGTGGCGTACGACCGCGGAGATCGCGGCACAATGGCAGCGCGACCGGGCGTTCGCGCCGCGGATGTCGCGCGACGAGGCCGGCGCGCGCCTCGCCGGCTGGCGGCGCGCGGTCGAGCGCGCGAAGGACTGGGCGCGCGAGTGAACTCGGGCGTAGAGGTAGACGGGCGCCGCGGGCGCCGGCACGTGCTTCAGGGGCACCGCCGTCCCGCGTAGCGCCTGCGCGTACAATCGCCGCGACGTTCCACGGGCGCCTGATCCCGCCGAGCTCACCGCTTTCTTCGCGAAGGACCAGACATGGCAACGCACCGCATCGCCGTGATCCCGGGCGACGGGATCGGCAGGGAAGTCATGCCGGAGGGCTTGCGCGTGCTCGACGCGGCCGCGCGCAAGTTCGGCTTCGAGCTCGTGCTCGACCATTTCGACTGGAGCTGCGAGAACTATCCGCGGCACGGCTATTGGATGCCGCCCGACTGGAAGGACCGGATCGGCGGCCAGGACGCGATCTTCTTCGGCGCGACCGGCTGGCCCGCGATCGCGCCCGACCACGTGTCGCTGTGGGACTCGCTGATCAAGTTCCGGCGCGAGTTCGACCAGTACGTGAACCTGCGACCGGTGCGGCTCGTGCCCGGGATCCGCTCGCCCCTCGCCGACCGCTCCCCGGGCGACATCGACTACTACGTCGTCCGCGAGAACACCGAGGGCGAGTACTCGTCGGTCGGCGGCCGGATGTTCGAAGGCACCGACCGCGAGACGGTGGTGCAGACGTCGACCTTCACCCGCAAGGGGGTCGACCGCATCATGAAGTTCGCGTTCGAGCTCGCCCTCCAGCGGCCGCGCCGGCACGTGACCTCGGCGACGAAATCGAACGGCATCTCGATCACCATGCCCTACTGGGACGAGCGGTTCGCGGCGATGGCGAAGCGGTATCCCCAGGTGCAGACGAGCCAGTATCACATCGACGGCCTGACGATCCAGATGGTGCTGAACCCGCAGCGCTTCGACGTGATCGTCGCTTCCAACCTGTTCGGCGACATCCTCTCCGACCTCGGCCCGGCCACCGCCGGCACGATCGGCATCGCGCCGTCGGCCAACATGAACCCCGAGCGCGAGTTCCCGTCGCTCTTCGAACCGGTGCACGGCTCGGCGCCGGACATCGCGGGGAAGCGCATCGCGAATCCGATCGCGCAGATCTGGTCGGGAGCGATGATGCTCGACTTCCTCGGCCACCGGGACGCGCACGACGCGATCATGCGGGCGATCGAGAAGACGCTCGCGCCCGGATCCGGCGCGCCGCGCACGCCGGACGTCGGCGGAAAGGCGGGCACGGCCGATCTCGGGAAGGCGATCGCCGAGAGCCTCTAGCAGTCTGCGACTGCTCTAGGGGGTCGAAGGGGGATGTGTCCCCCTTCCTCCTGTCAACGCTTGAAGAGGCCGAACAGCCACTGACCGAGGAGCCCGAGCACCGGCGGCAGCAGCACGGCCGGGATGAACCGGGCGAGCGTCAGCGGCCAGCCGAGGAGCGGCGCCTCGTAGGTCAGCGTGCGGATCGGGCTCACCAGCGTCTTCGCGGTCAGGAGCGCGATCAGCGGGCCGGGCTCCGCGCCGTTGCGGAACAGGTTGGCGACGACGGGAAAGAACACGTACGGCCCGCCGGGCAGCACCAGGCCGGCGGCCCAGCCGACGAGAATCCCCTGACCCAGCCGCTCGCCGCCGAGCCAGCGCGTGAGGAGCGCTTGCGGGATCAGGACCTCGATCAGGCCGGCGAGGATGAAGCCGAGCGCCAGCTCGACCCATACGCCGCGGAACAGGCGACCGCTCGCCTCGAGCCCGCGCATCGGGAGCGCGGCGTCCCGCAGGAACGCCACGACCAGGGCGACCACGACCAGCACCAACAGGATGATGAGAGTCGCGTCCACGCGTCGCTTCCGCTTCACGGCCGGCCCCCGGCCCTGCCCAAGCGGCACTCGAAGGTGAGTAATCCGGGGTCGATCACGCCTTTGGGAAATCTCGGCACCGGCGCCGAGCGGAAAGGCCGGCGTGCTCGCTCGAGAGGCGGGGGATTATTCGCTCGACCCGCAAAGATCGTCAAGTGGCCGGCCGGGCCGCGGCGCGCCGGCGCGAGGGCCGCGCCGTCCGCTGGACACGCCGCGGCGCGCTTGGCATAAGATTCGTCCGAGTGCCGATCGCCGAAGATTGCCCGCCCCGGTCCCGGGAGCGTGCGCACGCAAGTCACCGACCGTAAAAGGAGGAACCATGCCGAAGTTCAGCACGGAGGCCCTTCGCACCGTCGCGCTCGTGGGTCACGGCGCGTCGGGCAAGACCACACTAACCGAGGCGCTGCTGAAAACCGCCGGCATGATCCAGGCGGTCGGCTCGGTCGAGCGCGGGTCCACCGTCTGCGACTTCGATCCGATCGAGAAGCAGTACCTCCACAGCCTGCGTTCGGCGGTCGTCCACCTCGACTACGGCGGCACCCGCACCCATCTCCTCGACACGCCCGGCTACCCCGACTTCATCGGCCAGGCGATCGGCGCGCTCGACGCGGTCGAGACCGCCGCGGTGGTGATCAACGCCCAGACCGGCGTCGAGATGATCGCCAACCGGATGATGAACTGGGCGGCGAAGCGCAAGCTCTGCCGCATCCTGATCGTCAACAAGATCGACGCCGAGAACGTGAACCTGCCGCAGGTGCTCGCCAACCTGCAGGAGGCCTTCGGCAAGGAGTGCCTGCCGATCAACCTGCCGGCGGACGGCGGGAAGCGGGTCGTCGACTGCTTCTTCAACCCGTCGGGCGAGTCGGATTTCTCCTCGGTCGAGCAGGCGCACCGCGCGCTCGTCGACCAGGTCGTCGAGGTCGACGAGGAGCTGATGGCGATCTACCTCGACAAGGGCGAGGTCGAGCCCGAGCAGCTGCACGCGCCGTTCGAGAAGGCGCTGCGCGAAGGCCATCTCGTCCCGGTGTGCTTCGTCTCGGCGCGCAACGGCGCCGGCGTGAAGGAGCTGCTCGACGTGTTCGTCAAGCTGCTGCCGAACCCGAGCGAGGGCAACCCGCCGCTCTTCTACAAGGGCGAGGGCGAGAAGGCCGAGGAGTTCCGCTCGGCGCCGGATCCCAGGAAGCACGTCCTCGCGCACGTGTTCAAGGTGGTCAACGATCCGTACGTCGGGAAGCTCGGGATCTTCCGCGTCCACCAGGGCACGGTCACCAAGGACACCCAGCTCTACATCGGCGAGGAGCGGAAGCCCTTCAAGGTCGGGCACCTGTTCCTCCTCCAGGGCAAGGATCACGTCGAGACGCCGGAAGCGGTGCCGGGCGACATCGCCGCGGTGGCGAAGATCGACGAGATCGAGTTCGACTGCGTGCTGCACGACTCGCACGACGAGGACCACCTCCACATGCGCCCGCTCGAGTTCCCGACCCCGATGTACGGGCTCGCGATCGAGCCGAAGAAGCGCGGCGACGAGCAGCGGATCTCGGAGGCGATGCACAAGATCGCCGCGGAGGACCCGACGTTCCGCGTCGATCACGACGCGACCACGCACGAGACGGTGATCCGGGGTCTGGGCGACCTGCACGTGCGCTCGGTGCTCGAGCGCATGAACACGCAGTTCAAGGTCGAGCTGAACACCCGCCCGCCGCGCATCCCGTTCCGCGAGACGATCACGGCGAAGGCGGAAGGCCACGCCCGGCACAAGAAGCAGACCGGTGGCGCCGGCCAGTTCGGCGAGGTGTACCTCCGCGTCGAGCCGCTCGCGCGCGGCGACGGCTTCGAGTTCGTCGACGCGGTGAAGGGCGGCGTGATCCCGAACCAGTTCATCCCGGCGGTGGAGAAAGGCGTGCAGCAGGTGCTCGCCTCCGGCGCGGTCGCGGGCTACCCGATGCAGGACCTGCGGGTCACCGTGTACGACGGCAAGCACCACGCGGTCGACTCGAAGGAGGTGGCGTTCGTCTCGGCCGGCCGCAAGGCGTTCCTCGACGCGCTCGAGAAGGCGCGGCCGATCGTGCTCGAGCCGATCGTGAACGTCGAGATCATCTGCCCCGAGGGCAACATGGGCGACATCACCGGCGACATCTCCGGCAAGCGCGGGCAGATCACCGGCACCAACTCGCTTTCACCGGGCGTGGTGACGGTGCAGGGGCTGGTGCCGCTCTCCGAGCTGAACGGCTACGCGAACCGCCTGAAATCGGTCACCGGCGGCCAGGGCTCGTACTCGATGGAGCTCTCGCACTACGAGCCGGTGCCGCCGAACGTGCAGGCGCAGCTCGCGAACGAGTACCGCGCGTCGCGGGGGCAGCAGGAAGAGGAGTAGCGCCGGGGCCTACGCGGCCGGAGCGCGTCAGGCGACGGTATCGGCCACGCGCTTGCGCCGCCGCGCCGCCTGCTCGCGGCTCGGCGGGTGGTACCACTGCCGGTGCGGCGAAAACTGCTTGCACGCGAGGCACTGGGTCACCGACCAGACCTTCCGGCACCCCGGGCAGAGCCCGCGCGTCCAGAACGTGTTCCAGACCGTCCCGCACTTCGGCTCGCACGCCCAGCGGTCCTCCGGCGCCGGCCGCCAGCGGCACTTCGGGCACCAGATCTCGAGCTCGTCGCGGGGCATGGCGCCGTTAACGCGCGATCATCGCTCGGCGATGACAACCGCCTCCGCGAGGAGCTCGCCGCCCGGGCCGGCGAAGCAGACGAGCGTCATCGTCTCGCCCGCGCCCTTCCAGATCCGGTCGGCGCGCTCCGCGGCGAGCTTGCGGATCTCGTGCGGCGCGCCGAAGCCCGCCCGCAGCCGCGCCTCGACCACCTTGCACTTGGGATAGCCCGGCCGCGGGCCGCCCGGCCGCTCGAAGCTCACCCGGACGCTGCGCGGCTTCTTCGCCCCCGGCAGCTGAACGCCGTAGACGTGGTCGCGGCTGTCCTTGTCGGCGACGTACACGTAGTCGCCGGTCACCTTGGAGTTGGGAAACTTCGGCCGCAGGTTCCCCGCCGTTGCGTCGAGCCCGATGCCGGCGTAGGCGAACGGCTCGGCGGCGAACGCCGGCGCGGCGGCGAGGACGAGGAGCAGCCGGAGCATCGTGCGAGTTTACTCGCCCGAGCCCCCGACCCCGGTCCGCTAAGGCAGGCGCGCCAGGTAATGGGCCAGTGCCCGGATCTCGGCGTCAGACGCGCCGTAGAGCGCCGCCGCCATGATGGTGTCGCCGCCGGTGCGTCGGTTGTCGCGGTAGGCGAGCATCGATTCGACGAGATACTCCTCGCGCTGGCCGGCGAGGCGCGGGATCTGCTGGCGCCCGCGGTAGTCCGGCAGGTGGCAGCTCCCGCAATGCTGCTTCTGCGCGTACGCCACCCCCTGCTTGACCTGCGCCGCGTCGGCCGGTCCGTCGGCGACCGGCCGCGCCGGCTGCGCCGTGTAGTGGTCGGCGAGACGCACGATCTCCTTGTCGGTCAGGCCGTTCACCGCCGCCTGCATCGGCGGCGAGACGCGCAGCCCCTCGCGGAACAGGACGAGCTGCGTCTCGAGGAAGACCTTCGGCTGCCCGGCGATCGACGGCGTCCCGGCGGTCTGCGAGACGCCGCCGGCGCCGTGGCAGGCGTCGCAGAGCGCGAGGCGGTCCTGGGCCGACGCGACGGAAACAAAAAGGGCGGTGGCGAGCGCCCACCGCCCCGCGGTGAAGCCTTGCCGCCACGTAGTTCTTGGCCGAGTAGCTCACCCGGAAGATCGTCCCGTTCTGCTCGTCGGACACGAGCAGCGCGCCGTCGGGCATCTGCAGCAGGTACGCCGGCCGGCCCCAGAAGTCGTACTTGCCGTCCTTGGCATCGATGAAGCCGGTCATGAACGGCGTGATCTTCGGGTTCTTGCCGTCGGCGCCGACCCTGATGTTCACGACGTCGAACCCGAACGGCTTCGAGCGGTTCCACGAGCCCCTGCGCGCGACGAACAGCGTGTCCTTGTACTCGGCCGGGAACATGTTGCCGGTGTAGAACTAGCACGCCCATCGCGGCCGCGTGCGGTCCCATCAGCGCCACCGGCTTGGTGACGTCCTTGCACGCGTCGGCCTTCTTGAAGTCCGCGTCGGGCACGCCCTGCGCGTGGCAGTACGGGAAGCCGAAGAACGCGCCGGGCTTCGACAGCCGGTTCAGCTCGTCCTGCGGGCCGTCGTCGCCCATCCAGTCGCGGCCGTGGTCGGTGAACCACAGCTCGCCGGTCTTCGGATGCCAGTCGAAGCCGACCGAGTTGCGGATCCCGCGCGCGATGACCTCCATGCCGGAGCCGTCGGGGTTGTAGCGCCGGATCTGCGCGTACTGCGGCGGCGGCTCGCAGATGTTGCACGGCGCGCCGAACGGGACGTAGAGCTTCTTGTCGGGGCCGAACCGGATGTACTTCCAGTTGTGGTGCTGCTCGGGCGGCAGCTGGAACTTGTCGGTGAGGTCGACCGGCTGGACGTTCGGGTTGCTCTCGATGCCGTCGTAGCGCAGCACCCGGTTGATCGCCATCACGTAGAGCGAGCCGTTCGCGAACGCGACGCCCGCGGGCTGGGTGAGCTTGTCGGCGACGACCCGCACCGACCGCCGGTCGCCGTTGTCGGTGACCTCGTACACCCGGCCGATGATCCGCGTGCCGACGTAGATCTTGCCCTGGTCGCCGCGGGCCATCGCGCGCCCGCCCGGCAGGCCGGTCGCCCAGATCTGGACCGAGAACCCCGGCGGCAGGTTGATCTTGTCGACCGGGACCTCGCCGCGCGAAGTCTCGGTCATCTTGCCCGCGTGCGGCGCGAGCTTGGAGTCCGACATGGCTGGCGGCTTGCCCTGGTGCCACGCCGGCGGCGGCGCCGGCTTCTTGTCCTGGGCGTATGCGGACCCGCGAGCGCGAGCGCGGTCAGGATAGCGAGCGAGGCGCGGGTCGGGACGGACGTGTGCCGCATGAGTTCCTCCTTTGGTGTTTTCGTCTGCCCCCGCGCCGCGGGGGCTATGCAATCGATTGTAGCCCACTCGCGTTAGGATGCGCGGCGTGGGAGGTGGGACGATGAAATCCTGGTGGATCCGCTCCGACGCGCGGCGAACGACAGTTCTCGAGCAGCGCGATGTTGCGGCGCCAAAGCCCGCCGCGGGACAGATCCTGGTGCGAGTGCGCGCAGCCGGCGCTGAACCGCGGCGAGTTCATCGCCGCGCTCGGCCTGCACGCCCCGGGCGCCGCGGCGAAGCCGGCTGGCCAGGAGTGCGCCGGCGAGGTGATCGAGGTCGGCGACGGCGTCACCGCCTTCCGGCCCGGCGATCGCGTGATGGGCCGGGCCCCCGGCGGCTTCGCCGAGCAGGCGCTCCTCGACGCGCGCGAGGCGATGGCGGTGCCGGAGTCGGCTGTCCTGGGAGGAAGCGGCGGCGACGCCGCTCGTCTACCTCGTGGGCTACGACATGCTCTACCCGGGCGGCAACCTCGCGGCCGGCGAGTGGCTGCTCGTCATGGGCGCCTCCTCGGGCGTCGGCGTCGCTTCGGTGCAGCTCGGCAAGCTCGTCGGCGCGAGCGTCATCGGCACGTCGGGGTCGGCGGCGAAGCTCGACCGGCTGCGGCCGCTCGGGCTCGACGTCGGCATCCAGGCCCGCGGCGGCGGGTTTCTCGACGCGGTGCTGAAGGCGACGGACGGCAAAGGCGCCGACCTCGCGGTTAACGCGGTCGGCGGCACGGTCTTCGCGGAGTGCGTCCGCGCGCTCGCTTTCCGCGGCCGGCTCGCGACCGTCGGCTACGTCGACGGCGTGATGCGGAGCGAGATCGACCTCGAGGCGCTGCACTCGAAGCGGCTGCGGCTCTTCGGCGTGTCGAACAAGCTGCGCACCGCGCCGCAGCGCGCGGAGACGGTCGCCGGCTTCGTTCGCGACGTCCTGCCCGCGCTCGCCGACGGCCGGATCCGCCCGGTCGTGGACAAGGCGTTCACCCTCGCCGACCTGCCGGCGGCGAAGGCCTACATGGAGTCGGACGCGCAGGTCGGAAAGATCGTCGTCACGGCGGGGTAACGGCGCTCACTGCGCCTGGATCCCCGCCTCCTTTACCACCCGGCCCCACAGCACGAGCTGGCTGTCGATGTGCTGCGCGAGCGCCTCGGGCGTCGAGGGCTCGGGCTCCATGCCGTTGTTCAGCAGCTGCTCCCTCACCTCCGGCGCGCCGAGCGCCTTGACGAGGTCGCGGTTGAGGCGGTCGACGAGCTCCCGCGGGGTCCTGCCCGGAGCGACGAACGCGTACCAGTTGGTCGAGTCGTAGCCGGGAAAGCCCGATTCGGCGATCGTCGGCACGTCGGGCAGGAACGCAGAGCGCGTCGCGCCGGTGGTCGCGAGCGCCCGGATCTTCCCCGACTTGACGTGCGGGAGCGCGGACGGCGCCGACGCGAAGCTCGCGAGCACCTGTCCCCCGAGGAGGTCGGTCATCGCCGGCCCGCCGCCCTTGTAGGGCACGTGCACGATGTCGATCTTCGCCAGCTGCCGGAACAGCTCGCCGGAGAGATGCCCGGCGCTGCCGATGCCCGAGGTGGCGTAGCCGATCGTGCCCGGCTTCGCGCGCGCGAGGGCGACGAACTCGGCGATGGTCGTCGCCGGGACCGACGGATGCACGACCAGGACGTTCGCGAAGCTCACGCCCTTGGTGAGCGGCGCGAGGTCGCGCCGCGGGTCGTAGGGCAGCTTCGCGACGAGGTACGGCGCGACGGAAAGCGAGCCGATCGAGGCGAGCGCGATCGTGTGGCCGTCCGGCGTGGCGCGGGCAACCATCGTCGGTCGCGATGTTCCCGCCGGCGCCGGGGCGGTTCTCGACGATCACCTGCTGCCCGAGATCGGCGGCGAGCTGCTTCGCCACGATGCGCGCCGCGATGTCGGTCCCGCCGCCGGGCGCGAACCCGACGATGAGCGTGACCGGGCGCGTCGGAAACGCGGTCTGCGCCATCGCTTCCGTCGCGACGAGCGCGACCGCGGCGAGCAGCAGTCTCCTCATGGCCTCTTCCTCCGTCCTGGGTCTTTGCGCCTAGTGTAGGGGCTTTCCGGCGGTTGCGACGCACCACCTCGCCGCCGCTATCCCGGCCGCGGACGGCTTGGTACGATGCCGCGGGTTTCGACCGGCAGGCCGCAATGAAGAGACGCGACTTGTTGCGCTTCGCAGCGGCGGCGCTCGCCATGCCGCTCGTCGCCCATGGACAGGAGAAGTACCCCGACCGGCCAGTGCGGCTCGTCGTGCCGTTCGCGCCTGGCGGCGAGACCGACATCATCGGGCGCCTCTGGGCGCAGAAGGTCGCGCCGCAGCTCGGTGGCGGTTTCGTCGTGGAGAACCGGCCGGGCGGCGGCGGCGCGGTGGCGACGGCCGAGGTCGCCCGCGCGAAGCCCGACGGCTACACCCTCCTGAGCGGCACCACGACGACGCACGTGATCAACCCGGCGGCGATGGCGAACCCGTCGTACGACCCGGTGCGGGACTTCGTGCCGATCGGGATCGTCAGCACGACGCCGACCTCCATCCTGGTGCACCCGTCGGTTCCGGCGCGGAACGTGCAGGAGCTCGTGGCGCTGGTGAAGGCCAATCCCGGCAAGTATTCGTACGGCTCGGCCGGCGCCGGCACGATCACCAACATGACCGGGGAGCTCTTCAAGCTCGCCGCCGGCGGTCTCGACCTGACGCACGTTCCGTACAAGGGCGGCGGGCCGGCGGTGCAGGACCTCATCGCCGGGCACATCGCGGTCGCGACGCTGATCCTCAGCTCGTCGGTGCTCGCGCACCATCGCGCGGGACGCATCCGCATCCTCGCGGTGAACGGCGAAACGCGCCTCAAGGCGGCGCCCGAGCTCCCGACGGCGATCGAGTCGGGAATGCCGGAGCTCAAGGTGGTCGTCTTCAACGCGATCTTCGCGCCGGCCGGCACGCCGCCGCCGATCGTCGACGCCCTGCATCAGGCGACGGTGAAAGCCAAGGCCGAACCGTCGTTCGCCCAGGACCTCGAGCGGGCCGGCGCCGAGATGGTCGCCGGCTCGAGCCCCGACCAGGCGGCACGGTTCATCCGCGACGAGATCGCGCGCTGGACGCCGATCGTCAAGGCGAGCGGCTTCAGGATCGATTGATGGCGGCAGGCGGACTGTCGATCGCGGTCGTCGGCGCCGGCATGGGCGGTCTTGCCGCCGCGGCGACGCTCGCGCGCGCCGGCTTCCGGGTACGCGTCTACGAGCAGGCGAGCCGCTTCGCGCGCGTCGGCGCGGGCATCCAGATGATGCCGAACTCGATGAAGGTGCTGCGCGGCCTCGGCCTGGAGGAGCGGCTGCGCGGGATTGCGTTCGCGCCGCGCTCGCACCTCAACCGCACGTGGGACACCGGCGAGGTGACCAACGAGCTGCCGATGCCCGAGAGCCTCTACGGGGCGCCGTATCTCTGCATGCACCGGGCGACGCTGCACGACGCGCTCGCGTCGGCGGTGCGGCCGGAGCTCGTCGAGCTGGGGAAGAAGCTCGTCGGCCTCGAGCCGCGCGCGAACGGGGTGACGCTCGCCTTCGCCGACGGCACGCGCGCCACCGCCGACGCGGTGGTCGGCGCGGACGGCGTCCACTCGACCGTGCGCGAGCTCCTGCTCGGCCGCGACGACCCGCAGTGGAAGGGCCGCATCGCCTATCGCGCGGTCTTCCCCGCGGCGCTGGTCGGACGCGACATCGGGCCGTCCCGCACCAAGTGGTGGGGAACCGACCGCCACATCGTCATCTACTACACCACCGCCGCGCGCGACGAGGTGTATTTCGTCACCAGCGTCCCCGAGCCGGTGGAGTGGCTGACGCGCGAGTCGTGGTCGGCGAAGGGCGACGTGCGGGAGGTGCGCGCGGCGTACGCCGGATTCCACGCCGACGTGCGCGCTGTGCTCGACGCGTGTCCCGACTGCCACAAGTGGGCGATCCTCGAGCGCGAGCCGCTCGCGCGCTGGAGCGACGGCCGGGTCGTGCTGCTCGGCGACGCCTGCCATCCGATGACGCCGTACATGGCGCAGGGCGCGGCCACCGCGATCGAGGACGCCGCGGTCCTCGCGCGCTGCCTCGCGGAGTCGGGCGGCGCGGGCATCGAAGGCGCGTTCGCACGCTACGAGGGGCACCGCAAGCCGCGCACGTCGCGGATCCAGGCGATCTCGAGCGCCAACACCTGGCTGCACCGCGCCGAGGGCGACACGGCGTGGCTCTACGGCTACGATGCCTGGAACGTGCCGCTTACCGAGGAGGAAACGTCATGATCCGCAGCTTGATGCTCGCCGCTCTCGCGCTCTTCGTCGCCCTGCCCGCGCTGGCGCAGTACCCGGACCGTCCGCTTACCATCATCGCGGGCTACCCCGCCGGCGGGATGGTGGACATCGTCGCGCGCGTGATGGCCGAGGGGATGAAGAAGCGCTATCCCGCCGGGGTCGTCGTGGTGAACCGGCCGGGGGCCGGCGGCGGCGTCGGCATGGCCGAAACGGTCCGCGCGAAGCCCGACGGCTACACCATCATCCTCACGCCGCTCTCCGCGCTCGTGATCGTGCCGCAGGTGACCGAGGTCGCGTACAAGACGCCCGACGACTACGAGCCCTTCATCAACCTCGTGTCGTACTACCCGATGCTCGCCGTGCGCAGCGAATCGCCGTTGAAGAACGGGCCGGACTTCGTCGCCGAGGCGAAGGCGAACCCGGGCAAGCTCCGGGTCGGTTCGCCCGGCGAAGGCACCTCGAGCCACTTGAACCTGGAGGAGCTGATGTCCAAGGCCGGGATCCAGGTGACGCACGTGCCGTTCGGCGGCTGGGGACAATCGTCCCCGGCGCTGCTCGGCGGGCACATCGAGGCGGTCGTCGCCCAGCCGGGCGAAGTGAAGCCGCAGGTCGACGGCAAGCGCATGCGGCTGCTGATGGTCTTCCAGGAGAAGCGGCATCCCCTCTTCCCGGACACGCCGACGGCGAAGGAGCTCGGCTGGGACGTGGCGAACGGCGTCTGGTTCCTGCTCGCCGCGCCCAAGGGCACGCCGGCGCCGGTGCTCGCGTACCTGCACGACGCCGCGCGCGCGGCGATGGAAGAGCCCGCGTTCCGCGAGGCGATGGCGGCCCGCGGCATCGAGGTCGACTACCGCCCGGGAACCCAGCTCCGCGCGGACCTGTGGCGGGAATACAAGCTGCATACCGAGATCCTGAAGCGCATAGGCATGATCAAGAACTAGAGGACAACGTCGATGAAGCTCTACATCAGCCCCCAATCCCCCTTCGCCCGCAAGGCGCGCGTCGTCGCCCGCGAGACCGGGCTCGCCGCGCGGGTCGAGGAAGTCCCGGCCACCGTGTCGCCGGTCAAGGCGAACGCCGAGGTCGGCCGCGCGAACCCGCTCATGAAAGTGCCGACGCTCGTGCTCGACGACGGCTCGGCGCTGTTCGATTCGCCGGTGATCTGCGAGTACCTCGACAGCCTGCACGCGGGGCGGAAGCTCTTCCCGCCGCCGGGCGAGGCGCGCTGGACGGCGCTCAAGCTGCAGGCGGTCGGCGACGGCATCCTCGACGCCGGGATCCTGACGCGCTACGAGACGATCCTCCGGCCGCAGGAGCTGCGGTGGGCGGACTGGAAGAGCGGCCAGCGCGAGAAGTGGCAGGCCGGGCTCGATCTCCTCGAGCGCGAGAGCGCCGCTCTCGCCGGCGAGCCGACGATCGGCAGCATCACCGCCGGGTGCGCGCTCGGCTGGCTCGACTTCCGCTACGGCGACGACGACTGGCGCCCCTCGCGCCCGGCGCTCGCGCGCTGGTACGAAGCGTTTTCCAAGCGCGAGTCGATGCGCGCGACGGTTCCGGTCGCCTGATCCGGCGGCTTGCGCGCCGCGACGCCGGCGACCGGCGGCAGCAGCCGCTCGAACACGAGCCGCTCGATTTTCGCGATGCCGGCGCCCCCCCCGCGAGATGCGGTATCGTCGGCGCCGCCGCCAACCGGGAGGAGAGATGATGCAACGCTTCGTGCCCGTCCTCGCACTCGCGCTGCTGTCAACAACTGTCACAGCTCAGGAATTCCCGAACCGCGCGGTCCGGATCGTCGTCCCCTGGCCGCCGAGCGGAAATGTCGACATCACCGCGCGCACGATCGCCCCGGCGCTCGGCGAGGCGCTCGGCCAGCAGGTGATCGTGGAGAACCGGGCCGGCGCCGGCGGGACGATCGGCAGCACCGCCGTCGTGAAGTCGCCAGCCGACGGCTACACGCTGCTGCTCGGCTCCAGCGGCACGGTCACGGTCGCGCCGGCCGTGTTCAAGACGATCGCCTACGACCCGCTCAAGGACCTGACGACGATCGGCGCGATCCAGTTCGTGCCGCTGGTGCTCACCGCCGCGACCAAGACACCGGTCGCGACCTTCGCGGAGTTCGTCGCCTACTCGCGCACGAAGCCCGGCCAGGTGAGCATCGCCTCGGCCGGCAACGGCTCGTCGAACCACCTCGCGATCGAGCTGCTGATGCGCCAGGCGAAGCTCCAGCTCGTCCACGTCCCGTACAAGGGCAGCGGCCCGGCGATCACCGACCTCCTCGGCAGCCAGGTCGAGACCATGATGGACCAGCTGAACGCCTCGATCGGGCACATCCGGGACGGGCGCATGAAGGCGCTCGCGGTCACGTCGCGCAGCCGCTCGCCGTCGCTCCCGAACGTGCCCACGCTCGACGAGCTGGGCGTCGCGGGCTACGAGGCGAGCACCTTCACCGGCCTCTTCGGCCCGGCCGGCATTCCGCCCGCGGTCGCGGAGAAGCTGTACGGCGCGCTGCGCAGGGCGCTCGCGAACGACGCCGTGCGCGAGCGCTTCCGCTCGATGGGCGTGGACATCGCCGAGCTCAGCCAGGCTGAGTTCGCCGCCTACGTGCGCACCGATTTCGAGAAGTGGCGCACGGTCGCGCGCGACGCCAACATCGTCGTCGAATGACGGCGACCCTGCCGCCGGACTCGGCCCCGCGCGCGCCGAAGCGCGCGCTGCCGCCCGGCACCGTCGACTGTCACGCGCACATCTTCGACCGCTTCGACCGCTACCCGCTCGCCGCCGCGCGCAAGTATTCGCCGCCGCTCTGCGCGCGCGAGGCGTGGCTCGCTCTCCACGCGCGGCTCGGCGTCGCGCGCGGCGTGCAGGTGCACGGCAGCCCGTACGGCTACGACAACTCGATCACGTACGATTTCCTGCGCGAGCATCCGGGGCGCTTCGTCGGCGTCGCGGCGATCGGCCCGGAGACGGGCGACGCCGAGCTGAAGCGCCTCGCCGCCGGCGGCTTCCGCGCGGCGCGGCTGATGGACCAGTTCGCGACGGGCGCGACCACCGCGATGCTGGAAGACATCGCTCGCCGCGTCGCGCCGCTCGGCTGGCACATCGAGATCAACATCGCAAAGAGCGCCGACTGGGTCGAGCTCGAGCCGCGGCTCCGCCGGTGCCCGGTGCCGCTCGTGTTCGATCACATGGGCAGAGTGCGCGGCGGCGAGGGGGTGAACGCGCCCGGGTTCGCGGTGATCCGGCGTCTGCTCGCGGAGCGCGACGACTGCTGGACGAAGATCTCGAGCTTCTACCGGCTCTCGGACAGCGGGCCGCCGCACTTCGACGACATGCGGCCGTTCGTGCAGACGCTGCTCGCCGAGCGGCCGGACCGCTGCGTGTGGGGCACCAACTGGCCGCACCCGGGGCTCACCGCGTTCATGCCGAACGACACCGACCTCCTCGATCTGCTCGAGGGCTGGCTGCCGAACGACGCGGTGCGCGCACCGCTGTTTGCGGGCAACGCCGCGAAGCTCTACGGCTTCGACCGCTAGCGAATCACCGGTAACGGTAGACGACGAGCTTGTCGGCGGCCGACTCGGGCGTCCAGACCTCGCCCTTGCGGCCGTGGATCTGGCGCACGTTCGCAAGGCTCGTCGACGACTTGAACGACTCGAATTTCTGCGTCGCCGGGTCGAACCGCAGCATCGTCTGCGACGTCCATTCCGAGGCCCAGACCCGGTCGGTCTCGTCGACGTACACCGCGTACACGCGCGGGTTCTCGCCCGGCGCCTTCCACTGCGCCCATTGCCCGGTCTTCGGCTCGTAGCGGCTGAGCTGCCCCGAGTTCCACTCGCTCACCCAGATCGCGCCCTTCGAGTCCGACCAGACGCGGCGCGCGCCCTGGCGCGAGGTCGGCGGCTCGATCACCGTCGCGCTAGCGGTCGCGGCGTCGATGCGCGCGATGTGCGAGCCGGCGAGCGAGGCGTAGTAGACGACGCCGTCCGGCGTGACGTGGATGCCGTAGGGCCCGCGGCCCTTCGGCGCGTCGAACACCTTCATGCTGCCCGAGCGCGGATCGAGCCGGCCGTAGATGCCCGTCTGGCCGGTGAACCAGTGGATGCCCTCGCGATCGAAGATCGCGGTGTTGAGGTTCGCGTACCCGGTCCCCTCGGGCAGCGGCCATTTCGTCACCGCGTTCGTCTTCGGATCGACCCGCACGATCGCGTTCTGGCCGCCGTCGGTCAGCCACGGCGCGCCGTCGGCGCCGGCGATCACGCCGTGCGGCGACGAGCCGGTCCCGAGCGGGATGAGGTCGACCTTGCCGGTCTTCGGCTCGAGGCGGCCGAGGTGGCCGCTGCGCTGCGCCGAGAACCAGACCGGACCGTCGGGCGCGGCGTCGGCCCACACGTCGTGCGCGCCGACGCGCGGCGGCAGCGGATACTCCTGGACGGTGACTTGCGCCGCGGCGGCGCCGGCGGCGAGCAGGCTGGAAAGCAGTGCGGCTCTGAGCATGGCGGCGGCCCCCGCGGCGAAACGACCGCGGGATCGTAGCACCGCGGCGCTACACGGCGTGGCGGGCGATGCGCAGCCGCGTCGCGCGCATGTCGTCGCCGCGCAGCTCGCGCAGCGCGTAGCCGACGAAGCTCCCGACGACCTCCTTGCGCCAGTAGATGTCGAGATCGGCGTTGTCGAGCGGCTTCGCGCGGGCGGCGACCTTCGTGCCGGCTTCGGCGATGACGTCGTCGGTCAGCCGCTTGCCGACCAGCACCTCGCCGCCCTTCGTGACCACCGGTCGCGACGCGACGGCGCCGAGCACGATCCGCGCGTCCTCCACCGTGCCGTCGGACGCGGTGCGCACCGCCGCCGCAACGCCGAGCACCGGGAAGTCGAACGCGCCCCGCCGCCTCAGCTTCCAGTAGCACGACTTCCAGCCGGCGGCGTCGGGCAGCCGGACCTCGGCGAGGATCTCGTCGGGCCGCCGCGCGAGATACTCGATCCCGTCGTTGAGATAGAGGTCCGCGGCGGCGACCTCGCGCTCGCCCGCGGCCGAGACGAGCAACACCTTCGCCCCGAGCGCGATCAGCGCCGGCGCGCAATCGGTCGAGGACACGGCGACGCAGCGCTTGCTCGCGGTCGCGACCCAGCAGATGCCGCCGTCCTTCTTGAGGCAGAAGTCGATCGCCTTCCGCCACTCGTAGTTCTGGTTGTAGTAGTTGCAGCGCGTGTCGAGGCAGAGGTTGCCGCCGAGGGTGCCCATATTCCGGAGCTGCGGCGTCGCGACCTGCGCGGCCGCCTGCGCGAGCGCCGCGTAGCGCGCGCGCACCGGCGGCGCCGCCACCACCTCGGCGAGCGTCACCCCGGCGCCGAGCGTGAGCCCGCTGCCGTTGCGCACCGTCTTCAGCCCGTCGACGTGGCGGAGCGACACCAGCGTCGCCGGGACCTGCTGCCGGCGCTTCATGTTGGGCAGCAGATCGGTGCCGCCGGCGATCGCCATCGCGTTCGGTCCTTCGGCGCCGAGGATGCGCGCCGCCTCCGCCAGCGTGCGCGGCGCGTGGAACCTGAACCAGGGCAGACGCATCATGACGCGGCTGCCGCCTCGGGCTTGCGTTGCCGGTCCTTCACCGCGTTGCCGTCCCCGCCTTCCCACGGCGGCGGCACGAACATCGCCTCGGGGTACGGCACCGCCGGGAAATGCTCCGGACCGACGCGCGCCGGCTTGCCCTGGCGCTTCAGCTCGAGCGCCTTCAGCACCTTGTCCGGGGTGATCGGCAGCTCGTCGATGCGCACGCCGACCGCGTCGTAGACCGCGTTCGCGAGCGCCGGCATCACCGGCAGCAGCGGGCCCTGCCCGACCTCCTTCGCGCCGAACGGGCAGTTCGGGTCGGGATCCTCGACGAGCTCGGTGATCACCTCCGGCATGTCGAGCGCGGTGAGGCTCTTGTACTCGAGCATCGACGGGATCTTGTGCACCAGCGCATTCGAGAGCTTGGGCGGCAGCCGGCGGAAGATCTGCTCCTCCATCAGCGCCTCGCCGAGCCCCATGTAGACGCTGCCCTCGACCTGCCCGCGCGCGAGCACCGGGTTGATCGCGCGGCCGATGTCGTGCGCGATCCAGATCTTCGGCACCGTGATCCAGCCGGTCGGCTCGTCGACCTCGACCTCGACCACGCACGCGGTGTAGGAATAGGCTGGCGACGGTCCCACGCCGCCGCCCTTGTACCGCGCCGGCGGACGCGGCGGCGTGTACGATCCCACCGCGCCGAGCGTGCCGTACTTCGCCTCCGCAAGCTCGACCGCCGCGCGGAATTCCATTCCCTTCGACGGATCGTCGGCGAGGAAAACACGCCCGCCCGCGAGCACGATCCGCTCCGGCGACACTTCGAGCTCGCCCGCTGCGGCGTCCGCCACCAGCTCCCGCACGCGCTCGGCGGCCTGGATCGCGGCGTGGCCCATCATGACGGTCACGCGGCTCGAGTAGGAGCCGAGGTCGACCGGCGTGAGCCCCGTGTCGCCGGTGACGAGCCGCACCTCGAACGCGTCGATGCCGAGCACCTCGGCGACGATCGCCGCCAGCACGTCGTCCGAGCCCTGCCCGATCTCGGTCGCGCCGCAGAAGACGGTCACCTGGCCGCTGCGGTCGACGAGGAGCTGCACGCCCGACTGCGGCATCTTGTTCCAGTAGATCGGCAGCCCGGCGCCGCAGAGATACGAGCCGCACGCGATGCCGACGCCGCGGCCGGCCGGGAGCTTCCGGTGCTTCGCCTTCCAGTCCGACCGGTCGACGACCCGACGGATGCACTCGGCGAGCCCGATCGTGCCGATGCGGAACCAGTTCGCGGTCAGCGAGTCCGGCTTCGCCACGATGTTGAGCCGCAGCTCCGCCGGATCCAGCCCGAGCCGCTCGGCGATCTTGTCGAGCTGCACCTCCTGGCCGAAGCGCGGCTGCGGCGTGCCGTGTCCGCGCTTGGGGCCGCACGGCGGCTTGTTGGTGAAGACGCGCGCGCCCTCGAACTTGTAGCGCGGCAGCTCGTAGGTCACGGTCTGGAGCGCGCCGGTGTAGAAGGTGCTCGCGACGCCGTACGAACCGTAGCCGCCGCCGTCGACCAGCGTCTGCAGGTGCATCCCGGTCAGCCGGCCGTCCTTCGTCACGCCGGTGCGGAACTTCATCAGCACCGGGTGCCGGCCGCGGTGCATGTAGAACACCTCTTCCCGCGTGAGGCAGATTTTCACCGGGCGGCCGAGCATCAGGGCCGCCTTGGCGACCACCGCTTCGTGGTTGCACAAGTCGCACTTGCCGCCGAACCCGCCGCCGTTCGGAGCGGCGACGACGCGCACGTGCGCCGCGGGGATGCGCAGCACGCGCGCGAGCATCCGGTGGACGTAGTGCGGCACCTGGGTGCTCGACCAGAGCGTGAGCTTGCCGTCGGCGTCGACCGCCGCGAGCGCGGCATGCTGCTCGATCGGGAGATGCGTGTTGCCCTCGAAGAAGAACAGGTCCTCGAAAACGTGGTCCGCCCGGCGAAGAGCTTCGTCGACGTCGCCGAACTCGAACGCCTGCAGCCGGTGGATGTTGCCGCGCTCGCCGTAGTCGTGGATGCGCGGGCTCTCGATCGCGAGCGCCTCTTCCGGCGTCGCGATCGTCGCGAGCGGCCGGTACTTCACGTCGATCAGGTCGAGCGCTTCGAACGCGGTGAGCTCGTCCTTCGCGATAACCGCCGCCACCGGGTCGCCGACGTAGCGCACGCGGTCCGGAGCGAGCGGGTATTCGTCCTGGGTCACCGGCAGGATGCCGAACGCGATCGGGAACTCCTTCCCTGTCAGGACCAGATGCACGCCTGGCATCGCGGCGGCGCGGGAGACGTCGATCGACTCGATCGCGGCGTGCGGGACCGGCGAGCGCGCGAGCTTGCAGTGGAGCATGCGCGGCAGCGCGATGTCGTCGGCGAAGCGCGTCTGCCCGGTGACCTTCGCGCGGCCGTCGACGCGGCGGCGCGGCTTGCCGATGATGTCGAACCGCTTCCGCAGCGCGCTCATCGCACTTCCTTCATGCGCCGAGCGGCTTCCTCGACCGCCTCGAAGATCTGCTGGTACCCGGTGCAGCGGCAGAGGTTGCCGGACAGCGCCTCCTTGATGCGCTCGCGGCCCGCGTCGGGCTCGTTCTCTAACAGCGCCTTCGCGGTCATCAGGATCCCCGGCGTGCAGTAGCCGCATTGCGCGGCGCCGAGATCGGCGAACGCCGATTGGAGCGGATGGAGCTCGGGGCCGCGGGCGAGGCCTTCGACGGTGTCGATCGCGCGGCCCTCGCACTCGAGCGCGAGCACGAGGCAGGCGAGCACCGGCTGGCCGTCGACGAGCACCGCGCAGGCGCCGCACTCGCCGAGCTCGCAGCCGTGCTTGGTGCCGGTGAGCGCGAGGTCCTCGCGCAGCACCTCGAGCAGGGTCTTGTACGGCGCGACGACGGCGTCGAACTCCTCGCCGTTCACGCGCAACGCGATGCGGACGTTGGTGCGGGGGACGTCGACGCTGGCAACGGCGCTCATTCGCTTTCGGCTCCGGACCGCGGAAGGCCCCAATTGTTTGGCCTCCAAACTATACGCCCGCGGCCGGCGCGCGGGAAGGGGTCGGGCGAAACGTCCGGCCGGGGGCCGGGTCGGGCCGCCCCAACGAAAAAGGGGCCAGCCCCCCGGGCTGGCCCCTCTAGAATCGCGCCCGGCCCGGGCTACGCCGTCCCGCCCACCGTCAGCCCGTCGATGCGGAGCGTCGGCTGGCCGACCCCGACCGGCACCGACTGGCCGTCCTTGCCGCAGGTGCCGACGCCGGTGTCGAGCTGGAGATCGTTGCCGATCATGCTCACGCGAGTGAGCGCGTCGGGGCCGTTCCCGATCAGCGTCGCCCCCTTCAAGGGATGGGTCGGCTTGCCGTTCTCGATCAGGTAGGCCTCCGACATCGAGAACACGAACTTGCCGTTGGTGATGTCGACCTGGCCGCCGCCGAAGTTGACCGCGTAGATGCCGCGCTTCACCGAAGCGAGGATCTCGTGCGGGTCGCGGCTACCGGCGAGCATGTAGGTGTTGGTCATCCGCGGCATCACGACGTGCTGGTAGCTCTCGCGCCGGCCGTTGCCGGTGAGCGGCATCTTCATCAGCCGGGCGTTCAGGCTGTCCTGGATGTAGCCGCGGAGCACGCCGTCCTCGATCAGCGTCGTGCACTGCGTCGGGTTGCCCTCGTCGTCGACGTTGAGCGAGCCGCGGCGCGACGGCAGCGTGCCGTCGTCGACCACCGTCACCCCCGGCGCCGCGACGCGCTCGCCGATGCGGCCGGTGAAGGCGGACGAGCCCTTGCGGTTGAAGTCGCCCTCGAGCCCGTGCCCGATCGCCTCGTGCAGGAGCACCCCCGGCCAGCCGGGCCCGAGCACGACCGTCATCGTGCCGGCGGGCGTCGGGCGCGAATCGAGGTTGATGATCGCCTGGTCCACCGCCTTCGCGGCGTAGTCCTCGAGCATCGCGTCGGTGAAGTACGCGTAGTCGGACCGCCCACCGCCGCCGCTCGAGCCCTGCTCGCGGCGGCCGTCCTGCTCGGCTATGACCTGCAGCGACAGGCGCACCAGCGGACGAACGTCGGCCGCCATCACGCCGTCGGCGCGCGCGACCAGCATGACTTCGTACACGCTGGCGAGCGTCGCCATCACCTGCACGATGCGCGCATCGCGCCCGCGGCAGATGCGCTCGAGCCGCTCGAGGAGCCGCACCTTCTCGGTGTCGACCAGCGAGGCGAGCGGGTCGAGCGCCGGGTAGAGCCGGCGCCGCTCGCCGGCGCGCGCGACCGGCAGGTTGCTCCGGCCGCCGAGGCGCGCGATCGCGCGCGTCGCCCCGGCCGCGTCCTTGAGCGCCGCGAGGCTGATCTCGTCGGAGTAGGCGAACGCCGTCTTCTCGCCGGCGATCGCGCGCACGCCGACGCCCTGGTCGATGTTGAAGCTGCCCGACTTGACGATCCCTTCCTCCAGGCTCCAGGCCTCGGACCGCAGGTACTGGAAGTAGAGGTCGGCGTAGTCGACGTCGTGGGTCATGATCGCGCCGAACACCTGCTGGAGCTGCGGCGTTTCGAGCTCGTAGGGCGCGAGAAGCCGCTGGCTGGCGGTCGTGAGAAGCTGGTCCTGGGTCTGCATGGTCGCCTTTCTATAGCACGCGGTGCCCGAGCGCGGGCAGGCTCGCGCGCACTTTGTCCAGTAACGTTGGGATCGATTTCCGCCACCACAACCCCGGGGCCGCGGGGGAGGCTCGCCACTACCCTGCCCCAGGGGTCGACGATCATCGAATGGCCGTGGGTCCGGCGCCCGTTCGCGTGCTCGCCCCCCTGCGCCGGCGCGATCACCCACGCCTGGTTCTCGACCGCCCGGGCGCGCAGCAGGATCTCCCAGTGGGCCGCCCCGGTCGTCGCGGTGAAAGCGGAAGGGACGGTGATGAGATCCATCGGCGCGAGCCGCCGGTAGAGCTCCGGGAAGCGCACGTCGTAGCAGATCGAGAGCGCGAGCCGCCCGAATGGCGAGTCGACCGCGACCGGCGCATCGCCCGCCTCGATCGTTCGCGACTCCCGGTACTGCTCCCCCTCGCCGGTGAAGTCGAAGAGGTGGATCTTGTCGTAGCGGGCGACGCGGCGGCCGGCGGCGTCGTAGACGAGCGACGCGTTGCGCACCCGCTCCGGGTCGCGGGCGAAGAGCGGCACGGTCCCGGCGATCACCCATACGCCGTGCTTCGCCGCCGCCCCGGCGAGGAACGACTGGATCGGCCCCTCGCCGTCGCGCTCGCGGACCGGGAGCTTGTCGCGTTCGGCGCGCCCCATCAGGCAGAACCATTCGGGCAGGACCGCGAGCCGCGCACCCCGCGCCGCCGCCTCGGCGACGAGCGCGCCGGCCGCGTCCAGATTGGCCGCGACCGTCGGCTCGGACACCATCTGCACTGCGGCGACCTTGAACGGTCCGCTCACCGGACTACCCTCGCGCTGGCCGCGTTCGGGAGTTCGCCCTTGGGGCGGCCCGGCGGGCTCACGGGTTCTCCACTGGCTGCGGCTCGCCGCTTTCCGGCGCGGCGGCCGCGCCACCTGACCCGGGGATCGGCACTTCGGGCGAGCGCGTGCGGACCACCTTCGGGTTCTCCCAGCTGCCGGTGACCTGGTATTCGTAGGAGAACATCTGCCCGAGCGGGTCCTTGAACAGCCGCTGCGCGATCAGCGCGCCCGCGCCGACGATCGGGTTCAGCAGCGCCACGCCGGCCGCGACCGCGACGCTGTCGCCGAGGACGGGCACCACGCGCACCGTGAGGTCCTGGGTCTCGTTCGCGAGGTCGGCCCGGCCGGCGATTGCGACGCTCGCCGCCGGACCGGTCATCGCCAGGTTGTCGGTAGTGGCGACGCCCTGCGCGATCTTGGCCGAGCCGTTGACCGCGTCGAACGCGAAACCGTCGCTGAACACGTCGCGGAAGTCGAGCGAGATCCGCCGCGGCAGCGATTGCAGCGAGAGCACGCCGAGGAGTCTGCCGACACCCGGCTTCACCTTCACGAACTGTCCCTTCTCGGCCTTGAGATCCAGGCTGCCGGTCAGCGTGCCGTAGTCGATCCGGTATACCGGGCCCGCCCATTGCACAGTGCCGCCCAGCGTCGCGGTGCCCTTCGCGACCGTTTCGGGGTAGCCGAACCGCTCGAGATACTTGCCGACGTCCTTCACGTCGGCCTTCACCTCGAGCTGGGTACTTCCGGGGCCCCGCCCCGACGGGTCCCACAGCCCGGTCGCGGAGAGCGTGCCCTCGGCGGACGCGAGCTCGAGCTTGTCGAGCCGCCATCCCTTCGGCTCGTTCACCGCCCGCAGCTCCAGCCGTCCGAGCTCGTTCCCGTTGAACGTGTAGCTGTCGGCGGTGACCGCGAGCGCAGGCAGCTCGCTCGCGATCTCGTCGCTCGACGCGGCGCCGGGCGCGCGCTCGGGGTGGATCAGGTGCTTGAGCCGCGCACGCACGAGCCCCTGCCCCTCCGGCCGCCAGGCAATCTCGCCCGCGAGCTCGCGCGCCGTGACATCCGCACGCCAGGTGCGCCGGCCGTCGAACTGCGCGCGCACTGCCACGTCGTGGAACTCGCGGCCGATGGCGACCAGCGTGCCGGCGCGCAGGCTGAGGGCGTTGACGTGGAACTCTGCGGCGCCGGCCCGCTCGCCGGCGTCGGTCGCCGCCGCGAGCAGCCGGTCGAAGTCGACCGCCTTGAGGTTGCCGGCGATGAAGACGCCGGGCCGTTCCGGGACCGGCACCCCGACGTCCCCGACGCCGACGCCGGCGCGCTCCACGATCATCTTGCCGCCCTCGTATCGCACTTCGCCGCGGCCGTTCAGCACGGCTCCGAGCGCGAGCGCGATGGTTTCGCGCCGCGGGCTCGCCGCGGTCACCGTCCGCTCGAGCCGGAATGGCCAGCTCTCCGCCGCCTGCTTCGCGAACGGCGGCGGCAGGTCGATCGAAACCCCGGCGAGCGTCGACTCGAGCACGTTCGTCCCGGTGCGCCCGCGCGTGAACGTGGTGGTGTACTTGAACGGCATCGGCCCGCGCAGGGCGCCGGCGATCGGCAGCTCGACGCTGCGCGCGAGCTCGCGGCTGTCGACCGTGCCCTGGATCACGCTGGTCGTGACGGCGTCGCGCGTCGAGACCTGGAGGTTGATGTTCCCGCCCAGCGTCTGCGCGGTGATGCCGCGTGCCGAGGCGCCGGTGTCGGTGAACTCCACCCGGCCGTTCACCTGCGCGAGCGTCGGCTCGCCGGGCCCGAGGGCGATCGAGTTGTTCGCGAACTGGAAGCTCCCGGCCACCTTCGCGGAGTCGATCGCGTAAAGCGGCAGCTCGAGATGGAGCTTGAGGCTCGCGCGGCCGTCGCCGCTCCAGGGGTCGGTCAGCCCGTGGATCATCCCGCGCACCGGGCTCTGCGCGATGAACTTGAGGAACTCGCCGAGCGGCCCGTTCACCTCGCCGTCGACGACGACGTCGGTGCGGTCGCGGAACATGTCGGGCAGCGTGACGACGGTGTTCAGGATCTGCGTGCCGAGCGCGTTCGCCCGCGGGCTCGAGATCTTCAGCTTCGGGCCGTCGAAGGCGAGGTCGGCGGTGACGTTGGTGAGCTTCGGCCAGCCGTCGGCGTAGTCGAGCGTCCCGCCGGTCACCCGGCCGCTGATCTTGAACTCGCCGCTCGCCGGCGCGCGAAACGGGAAGTTGTCGAGGTCGCCGCGGAGGCGGATCTTCGTCTCGCCCGCCGTCCCCGCCTGGATCCGCTGCTTCAGCCAGGTCGCGACCTCCGGGTCGAGCCGGGGAATGTATCGGTACACCTGCTTGCCTTCGACGCGCGCGAGCCGGCCGGTCAGATCGACCCCGCGCACGCCCTTCGCGCCGCCGCGGTAGGTGCCGGAGATCGAGCCCGCGATGTCGGCGTTGGCGAATGCGACGTCGTCGAGCTTCACCGCGACATCACCCTGCGGGAACGTCCAGCTCACCCGCGCCGCGAGCGAGTCGAACCCGATGGCACCCGCGGGGAACAGCTTCGCCGACTCGACGGTCGTCGCCGTCGACTGGAGCGTCACCGTGCCGCCCTTGTCGTTCACGTCGAACCCGCCCGCGAAGCGCTCGAACCCTGGCATGCCGGCGTAGGGTTTCATCGCGAGGTCGGCGAACTTGCCGCGGGCGGTGTAGGCGCTCGGGCGCTCGATCTCGCCGGTCCAGGCGAAGCTGAGGTCGCTCACCCGGCCGCGCGGCGCCGCCGCGGCGAGCGCCTGGCGCGCCTCCTCGGGGAACGGCAGGAACTCGCCGACGTACGCGAGCGGGCCGAGCTCGATCGAGCGTACGGCGAGCTCGCCGCGCGCCGGTTGCCGGCCTTGCGCCGGCCGCCACTGCGCGGTGAAGTCCGCCGGCGCGAGCGCGATGCCGTCCTTCGCGACCAGCGCGAGCTGGCGCGCGAACGCCTCGTACACGACGTCGGGCTGGCCGTCGAGGTCGATCAGCTCGAACCGGGTGGTCTTCTTGGCGCCGAACTGCCCGCGCATCGACTTCATCTCGAGCAGCGGCAGCCGCGGCGCGAAGCGGCCGGCGACGTCGTCGAGCGCGACGCTGGCGGTGAGCTCGGTGAGCGTCCGGTCGGCGAACCCGAGCCAGAGCCGCAGCGCGCCGCCGCCGCTCCGCACCTCGAACGGGTAGTCGACCCACGCCTGCCAGACCGCGAGGTCGACGTGGTCGAAGGCGGCGTACAGCCTGCCGTTCCAGTCCTCGAGCTCGGCCACGGTGCGCCCGACGAGATCGCCGCGGATCTCGAGCGGCGAGCCGAGCTCGCGCGGCGGCTGCGCCCGCAGCGCGAAGCGGTGATGTCGCCCGTCGTTCTGCAGCAGGAAGTCGACGCTCTCGAGCCGCAGCGGCACCGCCTTGCGGCGCTCGTCCTGCCATTCGACGGTCGCGTTGCGGACGACGATCTCGCCCTGCTTCAACGGCCAGTCGCTCGCGTCGACGCCGTCGGACCGGCCCGGTCGGGGGTCATCTCGAGCCCGGCGATGAAGAGCGTGCCCTGCGGATCGCGGCGGATCACGATGCTCGGCCGGTCGAGCACCACCGACTCGAAGCGGAGCTCGCCGGCGAGGATCGACCGCCACGCGACGGTGACGCCGACGTACTGCAGGGCGAGCCCCTGCGGCGCCGCGCGCGTCGAAGATCTTCACGCCGGTGAGCTCGAGCCGGGGACGCAGTCCGACCCACTCCGCGGTGATCTCGCCGATCTCGACTTTCTTCCCGAGCGCGCGCGAGACCGCGGCCTCGATCTGGGGTTTGTGGTCGGCCACCGCCGGCAGCACCCAGAAGCGCAGGCCGAGCATCCCGATCGCGACGACGAAGTACAGCGCGACGAGCGTCCAGCCGGTGCGGCGGAGCCATTTGAGCCAGCGGCGCTCGACGGGCGGGAGCTGGGCCTCGATCAGCTCGTCGGTGGCGTCGTGGTGGAGGAGGCTCATCTAGACTCGAGTCGGTCCGCAGCTTTCACGGCCGGAGCGTTCAGGGGCGGCGGGGCCGGCCCGTTACAATGTGGCGCACAGCGACCACATCGCAACCGCCCCAACCACACTAACGCGCGGGCGCGCGAACCGACTGACCGATTGTACTTCACCCTTGGCCTCCGCCGCGGTTTAGCTTGACGACTCAGGAGCTTATGCCGGGCCCGGCCGACCCGCACCCGAACCCGGTGCTCGCCTGGTCGCGCTTCGCGGCGCGGCAGGTCGCCGCGCGCGCCGCGCTCGGCGAAGAGATCGACCGGGCCGCCGACGGAACGTGGAGCGCGGCCGCGATGCGCGAGTTCCTCGCCGCGCGCGACACGGCCGACGACGCGCGGCTCGCAGCCGCGCTCCGCGAGCTCCGCGTGCGCGTGTGGCTGCGCGTCGCCGCGCGCGATCTCGCCGGGCTCGCGCCGCTTGCGCAGGTCGTCGGCACGATGAGCGACCTCGCCGAGGTCGCGCTCGCCGCCGCGCACCGCCACCACCGCTCGCGGCTCGAGGCCGAGCACGGCGCGCCCGGCGGTGGCGCCGAGCTCCTCGTCGTCGGCATGGGGAAGCTCGGCGGACGTGAGCTGAACGTGTCCTCCGACGTCGACCTCGTCTTCGCCTATCCCGAGGAGGGCGAGACCGCCGGCCCGCGCCCGCTCTCGCACCAGGAGTTCTTCGTCCGCCTCGGCCAGCGGATCATCCGGACGCTCGCCGACGCGACGACCGAGGGCTTCGTGTTCCGCGTCGACATGCGCCTGCGGCCGTGGGGCGAGTCGGGCTCGCTCGCGTCGGGATTCGACGCGCTCGAGCAGTACTTCGTCGCCCACGGCCGCGAGTGGGAGCGCTACGCCTGGATCAAGGCGCGGGTCGTCGCCGGCGGCGATCCGCGCTTGGCAGACGACCTGGAGCGGATCGTCCGGCCGTTCGTCTACCGGAAGTACCTCGACTACGGCAGCATCGACGCCGTGCGCCACCTGCACGCGCAGATCCGGGCGGAGGTGGCGCGGCGGGAGCTCGCCGACGACGTGAAGCTCGGTCCGGGCGGAATCCGCGAGATCGAGTTCATCGCGCAGGCGTTCCAGCTCATCCGCGGCGGCCGCGACGCCGATCTCCGACAGCGCCCGACGCTGGCGGTGCTGGCGACGCTGGCCGCGAAGCGGCTGCTGTCGGCCGCCGCCGCGGAGGAGCTCGGGGCCGCGTACGTGTTCCTGCGGCGCCTCGAGCACCGCCTGCAGTACATCGAGGACCAGCAGACGCACAAGCTGCCGTCGTCGGACGCCGACCGGGCGATCGTCGCGCGCAGCATGGGCTACGCCGACTGGCCGGCGTTCACCGCCGCGCTCGCCGGCGAGCGGGCGACGGTGACGCGCCATTTCGAGAGCGTGTTCGCCGCCGCCGGGGAGCCGAACCCGGCCGCGCCGGTGTGGCTCGGGACGCTGGAGGACGACGCCGCGCTCGGCGACCTCGCGGCGAAAGGCTACGTCGCGGCGCGCGAGACGCTCGCGCGCCTGCGGGCGCTGCGCTCGGGCAGCCGTTACCTGCAGCTGCCGACGGCGAGCCGCGACCGCGTCGACCAGCTCGTGCCGCGCCTGATCGACGCCTGCGCGCGGGCCGGCGCACGTGAGGGGCGGGCCGGGCCGGACATTGCGCTCGGCCGCTGCCTCGACTTCGTCGAGGCGATCAGCCGCCGCGCCGCCTATCTCGCGTTGCTCGTCGAGAGCCCGGACGCGCTCGCCAAAGTGGCGGAGATCCTGGCGAGCTCGAGCTGGGCGGCGGAGTACCTTACCCGCCACCCGATCCTGCTCGACGAGCTGCTCGACGCGCGCGTCCTCGCCGAGCCGCCCGACTGGAGCGGGTTCGCCACGCAGCTGCGCCGCGAGATGGCGGCGCACGAGGGCGACCTCGAGCGGCAGATGGACCTGATGCGCGAGATCCACCACGCGCTCGTCTTCCGCCTGCTGACGCAGGACCTCGCCGGGCTGCTCACCGTCGAGCGGCTCGCCGACCACCTGTCGCTCGCCGCCGACCTCGTGCTGCAGGTCAGCGTCGAGGCCTGCTGGCGGCTGGTACGCAACCGCCACGTGGAAACGCCGCGGTTCGCGGTCATCGGCTACGGCAAGCTCGGCGGGAAGGAGCTCGGCTACGCCTCCGACGTCGACATCGTGTTCCTGTACGACGATCCGCACGACGCCGCGGCCGAGCACTATTCGCGGCTCGCGCAGCGGGTCAACTCGTGGCTCGGGAGCCGCACCAGCGCGGGCGTGCTGTTCGAGACCGACCTCGCGCTGCGGCCGAGCGGCGGCTCGGGGCTGCTCGTATCGTCGGTATCGGCGTTCCGGCGGTATCAGCTCGAGTCGGCGTGGACGTGGGAGCACCAGGCGCTCACGCGCGCCCGGTTCTGCGCCGGCGACGCAGCGATCGGCGCGGTGTTCGAGGCGTTCCGGCGCGACGTGCTCCAAGCCGAGCGCGAGCCGGCGAAGCTCGCCGCGGACGTGCTGGCGATGCGCCAGCGCATGCTCGACGCGCATCCCAACCGGTCGGGCCTGTTCGATCTCAAGCACGACCGCGGCGGCATGGTCGACATCGAGTTCGTCGTGCAGCACCTGGTGCTCGCGCACTCGCGTAGGCACTACGAGTTGACCGGCAACCTCGGGAACATCGCGCTCCTGCACATGGCCGGCGCGCTCGAGCTGGTCCCGGTCGACCTCGCGCACCGCGTCGCGGACGCCTACCGGGAGTACCGGCGGCTGCAGCACGCCCTGCGCTTGAACGGCGCCGAGTTCGCGCGCATCGAGCGTGCGCGCGTTGCGCCGCACGCCGAGGCCACGCTCGCGCTCTGGCGAACTGTCTTCGGGACTGATTAGGGCAGCGCGACGCCGAGCTTCTTCGCCCAGGGCTCGAGCGAAGGCATGATCTCGGCGTGCAGCGGGACGCCTTCGGCAAGTCGCTGCTCGCGCAAGCGCAGCGCCCGCTCGCCGGGCATCCGCACCGGCGGCGCACCGGGCTTCACCGGCGCGGTGCGGCAAGCGTCCGCGAGCCAGCCGGTCTCCCGCACGAACGCCTCGCGGCCGCCGAACGCCGCCGGGTCGATGAGCTGCACGAACACCGATGCGCCCCAGCGGCGCTCCCCGTCGGCCCGGCCGTAGCCGGCGAGCGCCGAAGTTAGCGCCTCCACGAGGAGCCCCAGCCCGAATCCCTTGTGTCCGAGATCCATGCCCCCGAGCGGCAGGATCGCGCCCGGCGGATCGGCGAGGAACGCGGCCGGGTCGTCGGTCGCTTCGCCGCGGTTGTCGACGAGCCACGCGCCGGGCAGCCGCTCGCCCTGCCCGGCCCGGTTCAGCCGACCGACGAGCCCGTTGGTCGTCGTCGAGGCGCTGATGTCGATCAGCACCGGCAGCCCGTCGGTCGGGAATCCGAACGCGAGCGGGTTGGGCGTGTAGCGCCCGGCGATCGCGCCGAACGGGGCGACCGAGGCCACGGACGGATCGGAGCAGAGCAGGAGCATCGCCAGACCGCGGTCGGTGGCCCGCTTGAGATACGCGGCCAGGCAGCCGATGTGGTGCGAGCGCCGGATCGCGACCGACACCACCGGATGCTCGGTGAGGCGCGCGAACGCGACGCCCATCGCCCGGAGCACGAGCCACGGCCCAGGCAGGAAATTCCCGTCCCAGGTCACCGC
Source organism: uncultured beta proteobacterium (assembly GCA_963827555.1). Classification (GTDB taxonomy): domain Bacteria; phylum Pseudomonadota; class Gammaproteobacteria; order Burkholderiales; family SG8-39; genus DATEDA01. The sequence goes on along the minus strand of CAWHBL010000008.1, from coordinate 54,273 downwards.
CGCGCCGCGGTCCGCGACCACTTCAGGCTGTCCGCCCGCCGTCATCGTGCCGTCCTCGAGCGACTTGAGGTACGGCCCGAGGAGCGCGAGGCCGTGGGTCGTATGGCCCATGAGGTCGCCTTCGACCAGGATGGCGGCGACGTCGTCCGCGCGGTCGGCAGCGAGCCCGGCGCGCCGGAGAAGCTGCGACGCAAAGGCGCGCAGCGCCGGCGCCGGATAACGAGCGGTCATCTTCGAAACCTCCCTGTCCGGGAAAGGTAGCTTAAAATCCGCGCTCGTTCACTCGGGGAGAACCGCACAATGGCCGCGTCGATGGGCGACCGCGACGGCTGGATCTGGTACGACGGCAAGCTCGTGCCCTGGCGCGACGCCACCACCCACGTCCTCACCCATTCGCTCCACTACGGCCTCGCCGTGTTCGAGGGCGTGCGCGCCTACAAGACGGTGAACGGCACCGCGATCTTCCGGCTGAAGGAGCACACTGACCGCCTCTTCAACTCCGCGCACATCTACATGATGAGGATCCCGTACAGCCGGGAGGCGCTGATCGAGGCGCAGAAGGAGGTGGTGCGGGCGAACCAGCTCGAGTCGTGCTACATCCGTCCGATCGCGTTCTACGGCTCGGAGAAGATGGGCGTGAGCCCCAAGGGCGCGAAGGTGCACGTGGCGATCGCCGCGTGGCCGTGGGGCGCGTACCTCGGCGCCGAAGGGCTGGAGAAGGGCATCCGCATCAAGACCTCGTCGTACGCGCGCCACCACGTCAACGTCTCGATGTGCCGCGCGAAGTACTCGGGCACGTACGCGAATTCGATCCTCGCCAACGCCGAGGCCCTCGATCACGGCTACGACGAGGGGCTGCTTCTCGACGTCGACGGCTTCGTGGCCGAGGGCGCGGGCGAGAACCTGTTCGTCGTCAAGAACGGCAAGATCTACGAGCCGGAGCTGACGAGCGCGCTGATCGGGATCACGCGCGAGACGGTGATCGAGCTCGCCGCCGAGCTCGGCTACGAGGTGACGGCGCGCCGGATCACGCGCGACGACCTCTACATCGCCGACGAGGCGTTCTTCACCGGCACCGCCGCCGAGGTGACGCCGATCCGCGAGGTCGACGGCCGCGCGATCGGCGCCGGGCGCCGCGGCCCGCTCACGACGAAGATCCAGAAGGCGTTCTTCGACCTGGTGAACGGCCGGAACAAGAAGCACGGCGCCTGGCTGACGCCGGTCGGCGACGGCAAGGCGAAGAAGAGGAAGCGGTAGTGGCCGAGCCTACCCAGTCCGAGACGGTGGTCGAGGTCAGCGAGCGCGACCTGCCGCTCCACTGCCCCACGCCGCAGACGCCGGTGTGGTCGTACCATCCGCGCGTCTTCCTCGACGTCGCGGAAGCGGGCGAGATCCGCTGCCCGTACTGCAGCACGCTGTACGTGTACAAGGGTGCGAAGCCGACCGGCCACTGACGCACGCGTTCGCATGACCCGCGTCCTCATCGTCGCCCCGAACTGGATCGGCGACACGCTGCTCGCCCAGCCGCTGTTCGCCCGCCTGCACGCCGCGCGGCCGGGCCTCGCGCTGCACGCGGTCGCGCCGTCGTGGACCGCGCCCGTCCTCGCGCGCATGCCCGAGATCGAGGAGGTGATCGAGGCGCCGCTCGTCCACGGCCGGCTGCAGCTCGGCGCGCGGCTGCGGCTCGCCGGCGTGCTGCGGGCGAACCGCTACGACGAGGTGATCGTTCTCCCGAACAGCTGGAAGTCGGCGCTCGCGCCGTTCCTCGCCGGCATCCCGCGGCGCGTCGGCTTCGTCGGTGAAGCGCGCTACGGCTTGCTCAACGTGCGCTACCGCCTCGACGAGGCCGCAGTACCGCTGATGGCCGAGCGCTACGCGATGCTCGCCGCGCCACCGGGCGAGCCGCTGTCGCGACCGCTCGCGCCGCCGCGCCTCGAAGTGGACGAGGCAAACCTCGCGATCACGATCGCCCGGCTCGGGCTCGACCGCTCGCGCCCGGTAGCGGCGTTCTGTCCCGGCGCCGAGTTCGGCCCGGCCAAGCGCTGGCCGGCGCGCCACTTCGCCGCGCTCGCGCGCGCGCTCGCCGCGCGCGGCCGGCGCGTCTGGCTGATCGGGTCGGCGGGCGACCGCGCGATCGGCGACGAGATCGCGAAGCTCGCGAACGGCGCGGCGATCAATCTCTGCGGCCGGACCGACCTCGCCGCCGCGATCGACCTGCTCTCGATCGCGGAGGTCGTGGTGTCGAACGATTCGGGGCTGATGCACGTCGCGGCGGCGCTCCACCGGCCGCTCGTCGCGCTCTACGGCTCGTCGAGCCCGGCGCACACGCCGCCGCTCGCGCCGGCGCGGCTCGTGAGCCTCGGCATCGAGTGCAGCCCGTGCTTCCAGCGCGAGTGCCCGCTCGGGCACTTCAAGTGCATGAACGATTTGCTGCCTGAGCGGGTGCTGGCCGAGATCCGCGAGGTCGATCCGGCGCTCGCGTGAGCGCGTCAGCCGCTCTTCTTCTCTGAGGTCACAAGATGCGCTTCGCGGCTGCGGGCGCGTGACGCGCAGTCGATCACCTCCCGTCACCTCGGCTCGCTTGCGCGATACTTGACCGTCATACCCGCCCGGGAGAAACCCTGGCGCGCCGTCGAGAATGCCCAAGTCGCGGCCTTGCGCGAGGGAGATGGCGATGCGTGTCCCAGCTGCAGGCAGGCGAATCCGGCTGGCGCCCATCGCGACTAGGCCCGGCCGGAACACAGCTCTGATGTTGGTCGGGATGCGACGTGGCGAGTAAGCGGTGATTAAGCAGGTGACGTTCGCGAGCGGAAGTGCGTTCATCGGCCGCCGGCCCGAAATGGAAGCCTTGCGCGCCGCGCTGGACCAGGCACGTGCAGGTCAATTGCCGCGTCGTCATCCTGGCCGGAGAACCCGGCATTGGGAAGACGCGCACCGCGCAGGAGCTAGCCGACTACGCTGCGCGGCACGACACGCTCGTCCTCTGGGGGCGCTGCTCCGAGGAGCCGGGCGCCCCGCCCTATTGGCCATGGTTGCAAGCGATCCGCGGCTATGCCGAGCACAGCGACGACGAGACGTTGCGAGCGACACTCGGAATCGCGGCCGAGCTACGTCGCCGACCTCGATGCCGTGCTCGCGCGTCGCCTCTCCGGTGTCCCTCCCGCGCTCCCCAGCGCCGACGCGGGTGAGGCGCGCTTCCAGCTGTTCGACGCCATTACCGAGTTCTGGCGCAATGCCGCTCGGCAGATCAGTGCTGCTCGTGCTGGACGATTTACACCGGGCGGACACGGCTTCGCTGCGATTGCTGGAATTCATCGTGGCCGAGGTACGGGTAAGTCGGCTCATCATCGTTGGCACATACCGTGACCCGGAGATAACGCGTGAGCATCCGCTTTCCGACACGCTCGCGGAGCTTGCGCGTCATGTTTCGTTCCGGCGGCTGCGCTTGACTGGTCTTACCAAGGAGGAGACGGCGGAGTTTCTCGACGGCGTTGGCAACATCGCAGCCACGCCCGAGGTGGCCGCCTCGCTATATCAAGCGACCGAAGGCCACCCGTTGTTCCTTACCGAGATGGCGCGCTTCCTCGCGGCTCGCGGCAGCCAGCGCGCAGATGCGAGACGCATCCCGGAGGGCATCCGCGAAGTGATCGGTTCGCGCCTCAACCGGCTGACGCCCCTTTGTAATCGCGTGCTCAGCAACGCCGCGGTGATCGGCCGGGGTTTTGCGCTCGACCTGCTGATGCAACTCATGGACGAGACGCCCGAAGACCAATGTCTCGCCGCACTCGAAGAGGCGCTCGCGGCCCGATTGATCGAGGAGCTGCCCGGCCCTGGGGCGTACCAGTTCACTCACTCCCTCATGCGCGAGACGCTTTATGACGAAATGCCAGCCCCGCGTCGCATCCGGCTGCATCAGCGTGTCGGCTCGGTGCTGGAGGAACGATATGCGCAATGACCTGACACCGTGCTTGTCGATGCTCGCCTATCACTACCACGCAGCGCGGCCGATCGGACCAGCGGCGAAGGCGTACGAATACGCGAGGCGTGCCGCTCAGCGCGCCGACGAGCTCTTCGCCTTCGAGGAGGCGGCGCATCAATACCAACTTGCCATGCAGGCGATAGAGCCCGGCATGGACATGCAGCGCTGCGAGCTTCTGCTCGCACTCGGCGAGGTGCAGAACAAAATGGGCGACAGCGCGAACGCCGTCGCTAGCTTCACCGCAGCTGCGGAGATCGGCTCGTCGTCTCGGTTTCGGGCGCTTGCTCGCGCGCGCAGCCATCGGTCGCGAGAACGTTACCTGGCGGACGGGGACAGAGGCCTCCCGGAGCGCGGCGCTGGCGGAGGAGGCGCTGGGCTTGCTCCCGACGGCGGATAGCCCCGAGCGCGCAGCGCTTCTCAGTGCATCGTGCCGAGCGCTGATCTTCTGCGACCGGCTCAACGAAGCGGAAGCCGCGCATCATGAGGCGGTCGCGATGGCACGCCGCCTCGACGATCCCGCCGCGCTCTTTCACGCGCTCGCCGCGATTGTGCCGGCGCGCTTGTGGCACAAGTACGGCGAACTCGGACTGCGCGCCGGCCGCGAGGCCATTGAACTCGCCAAGCGGCTCGGTCACCCGGAATGGGCGGTCGGCTACGTGACCGGATGGCACATCGGTGGCCTGCTCGAGGTCGGCGACGCGGTCGGCGCGCAAGCGACCGCGAAGTTTCATCTTGATATTGCCGAGACGATGCGACAACCGTGGCTACAAGCGGTAGGAAACGGATCGCTCGCGATGCTTGCTCTTCACGAAGGCCGATTTGCAGAAGCCGAGCAGCTGACGCTGCGGGCGAAATCGTTCGGTGATCGATTCAAGAGCCCAAGTGTGACGGGTGTCTTCAGCGTGCAGATGTTCACTCTGCGACGCGAGCAGGGACGGTTGCGCGAGCTTGCACCAGTGTTCGAGCAGTTCCGGGAGGCAGTGCCCGATCGGGCCGCGTGGCGGCCGGGCCTAGCAGTCGTCTTCTGCGAGCTGGGCCGAAACGACGAGGCGCAGGCGGTGTTCGAGGCCCTTGCTGCGGATAACTTCACCGGCGTTCCGCGCGACGGCATCTGGCTCGGCAGCATCGCGTATCTTGCGGAGACTTGCGTATGGCTCGGTGATGCCGGACGCGCCGTGAGCTTGTATGAGCTCCTCGCGCCTTACGCGCAACGCAATATCTTGTTCGGCAACGTCGTTTCTTTCGGGGCGGCTGGGCGCCTGCTCGGCATGCTCGCCGCGATGCTGGAGCGCTGGGATCTCGCCGAAGAGCACTTCGAGGCTGCACTCGCGCTCGACACCGCAAGCGGCGGCCGGCCCTGGCTAGCGCATACGCAGTATCAATATGCCGCAATGCTTGCCATCCGCAAGCAGGATGATGACGCCACGCGCGCGACGGCGCTCGTGCAGAATGCCCTCGCCACGAGTCGGGCGCTTGGAATGCGTGCGCTCGAGGAGCGCTCAGTTGCGCTTGAACAGCACCTGAACACGCGCCCCGCACGCGAAAGCTATCCGGCGGGGTTGACCGAACGGGAGGTGCAGGTGTTGCGCCTGATCACCGCCGGTAAGAGCAATCAGGAAATCGCGCGCGTGCTCTTCCGCAGCGTGAATACCGTCGCGAACCATGTGCGCAACATCCTCACCAAGACGAATGCGGCCAACCGCACCGAGGCCGCAGCCTTCGCCATGCGGCACGGCCTGTTGAAGCAGTAGCGCTCGAGTGCATGCTCTTTGACCTAGGCGAACGCCTCAGGTCGTAGCTCGCTCACCTCGATGATGACGTCGGCCGGAATGTTGGCCCGGCGCGCGGCCTCGCGGATCGCGTCCACGCTGGGCGCTTCGTAAAGGCAGTAGGTCTTCCTTTTATCGGCTGTCAGGAACGAGAAGAGCCAGTGCACTCCGATCTCGTCGTTGATCTGCTTCACGGCGGCGGCGGAATCCTTGGTGACCTCGATTCGCTCGGCGAAGTTGCGCTCAATCAGGAACAGGGGCATGTCGGCCTCCTCTCGGCGCGCGGCGCCGCGGGAGGCCGCGGCACATCCGGAGCCTTCCACATTTTGCCGGCGCGCGCTCTAGTCATTATTGATCATTTTGCTGGCACCGGCGGCGAATGACTCGTTCGGTCGATTCGGCTCGCTTCCGCAAGTCCTAGAGTGGGCTCGCAATTCAACGCCACACCGAAAGGAGCAAGCCATGCGAGCCACCCCCATTCTTGCCGCTCTGTGCGTCAGCCTCTCGCCCGTCGGCGCCGCGTATGCCCAGAGCCTCGGCGACCATCCGGCCGTCGTCGTGCAACGCCTCGCACGCCAAGCAAGGCTACGACTACGCGTCGAAGTTCTACCCGCATCCGGCTTGGCTTTACCTCTACGCCGAAGCGCCTCGTCCGATGATGGACCACCCGGCGGTCATCGTCGCCAAGCGCCAGAAACAGGCCGAGTCACAAACGGCGCGGTCGTGTTGCCCGGCTTCGGGTCAGTACTCAGCCGCCCCCATCGCGTTATCGGTGAGCCTTCGGGACCCACGCTAAGGTCAAAGTGGAGAGAGGATCATGAACGAGACGAGGAAGTATCCGCTGACGTGCGCTGCTGATGGTCGCCACCGGGTTGTTCGCCGGTCCATTGGCCCGGGCCGATGTCGTCACAGAGTGGAACGTCAAGGCCGGCGAGATCGTCGTCGAAGCGAGGCTGGGGCCGCCCCCCGCTAACCGGGTGCTGGCGATCGTCCAGACGGCAGTGTACGAAGCCGCGAACACGGTCACCCGGCGATACCCGGCGAGCGGCCTGAAACTGGAGGCGGCACCCGGAGCATCGACCGATGCCGCGATCGCGGCGGCAAACCGAGCCACGCTCGCGAAGCTACTGCCGTCGCAGCAGGCGGCCATCGACACCGCCTATCAGGCTGCATTGGCGAAAATCGTGGACGGCCCGGCGAAGACCGAGGGCATCGCAGTCGGAGAAAGGGCCGCCGCGGCGGTCCTCGCGCTGCGCTCCGACGACGGCGCCACCCCGGCGGAGACATATCGGCCGCACACCACCGCAGGCGCCTACGTGCCGACGGTCGTGCCGGTGGTCCCGCAGTGGCCGCAGCGCAAGCCATGGTTGATGACGAGCCCCGCCCAGTTCCGTCCCGGGCCGCCGCCCGCGCTCACGAGCCAATTGTGGGCGCGCGATTACAATGAGATCAAGGCGCTCGGCGGCAAGAACAGCACGCACCGCACCCCCGAGCAGACCCAGATCGCCCTCTTCTGGGAGGCCACGCTGCCCCCGATCTACCACGGAGTCGTGCGCTCGGTCGCCAACGTTCCCGGGCGGGAGGTCACGCAGAACGCACGCTTGTTCGCGGCAGTCACCCAGGCGACGGACGACGCGCTGATCGCGATCATGGACGCCAAGTACCACTACAATTTCTGGCGGCCGGTCACCGCGATCCGCAACGGCGACATCGACGGCAACGACGCGACGGAACGGGAAGCCGTCCTGGACGCCGCTCATCGACACCCCCATGCACCCCGAGTATCCGTGCGCGCACTGCATCGTCGCCGCCGCCGTCGGCACGGTGCTGCGGGCGGAAATCGGCACCGGCCCGGTGCCCACCTTGACGACGACCAGTCCCACCGCCAAAGGCGCGGCGAGAAGTTGGACCAAGATCGACGACTTCATGCAGGAGGTGGCGAATGCGCGCATCTACGATGGCGTGCACTACCGCTACTCCACGGAGGTCGGCACCGCGATGGGGAAACAGGTCGGCGAGCTGGCCGCGACGAAGCACCTGCGGTCGCCCGAGTAGATCGACATATCTTTCAACCTGCGCCAACACCGGGAACGTTGATCAGGCAGCTGACGAGCGGCCGCCCCGACGAGGAGACCGACATGTTGAATCGAGGCGCCATACAGGGATTGCAGTCGCAGTTGCGCGGCGAGCTGGTCGACCCCGAGCACGCCGGCTACGACACCGCGCGCAAGGTCTACAACGCCATGATCGACCGCTATCCGCGGCTGATCGTGCGCTGCACCGACGTGGCGGACGTCATCGCCTGCGTGCGCTTTGCCCGCGAGCACGATCTCCTGCTCGCGATCCGCGGCGGTGGCCACAACGGCGGCGGCCTGGGAGTGTGTGACAACGGTCTTGTGATCGACCTCTCACGCATGCGCGGCATCCGAGTTGATCCCGCTGCGAAGACGGTCCGGGTGGAGGGCGGCTGCACGTGGGGCGACGTCGACCATGCCACGCACGCGTTCGGCCTCGCAACGCCGAGCGGCATCATCTCCACCACCGGCGTGGGCGGGCTGACACTCGGCGGCGGGATCGGTCACCTCACGCGGAAATGCGGACTTGCCATCGACAACCTGATTTCCGCCGATGTGGTGCTGGCCGACGGGACGTTCGTCACGGCGAGCGCCGAGGACGAGAGCGACCTGTTCTGGGCGATCCGCGGCGGTGGCGGCAACTTCGGCGTGGTGACGTCGTTCGTCTTCCGCCTTCACCCGGTGGACACCGTCGTGACGGGCCCGACGCTCTGGTCGCTCGACGCGGCGGAGGACGTCATGCGCTGGTACCGGGACTTCATCATCGCCGCACCGAATGATCTGAACGGCTTCTTCGCGTTCCTGACCGTGCCGCCCGGACCGCCGTTCCCCGAGCCGCTGCACCTCAAGAAGATGTGCGGTGTGGTGTGGTGCTACACCGGCCCCGCAGACCGCGCAGAGGCGGTATTCGAGCCGGTCCGGAAGTTTGGGCCGCCGCCGGCACTGCACGCAGTGGGGCCAACGCCGTACCCAGCGCTCCAGAGCGCGTTCGACGCGCTCTACCCGCCCGGGCATCAGTGGTACTTTTGTGCAGACTTCGTCAACGAGCTCTCCGATCGCGCAATCGCCCTGCATATCGAGCATGGCTCCCGATTGCCGACGCTGCGATCGACCATGCATCTGTATCCGATCGACGGCGCAGCGCATGCAGTAGGCCGGCACGACACCGCCTTTAGCTATCGCGACGCAAAGTGGGCCGAGGTGATCGTAGGCGTCGATCCCGACCCGAAGGAAAATCCGAGCATCATCCAATGGACGAAGCGCTACTTCGACGCGCTGCATCCCTTCTCCGCGGGTGGCGCCTACGTCAACTTCATGATGGACGAGGGCGAGGAGCGAGTGCGGGCGACTTATCGGGACAACTACTCGCGGCTCGCCGCGCTCAAGCGCAAGTACGATCCGGACAACTTGTTTCGCGTCAACCAGAACGTGCGGCCGACGGCCTAGGCGGTTCAAACGATAGGGTTGTGCACGGTCACCGGCTTCGTTCCGTCGGGAACGTGCGCTTCAGGCTGGATCAATCGAACCCGATCTCCGGACGCGATCCGCCAGTGGCCTACACCGCGAGATACCGCCGCACCCCGTCCGCGTCCATGTTCCGGCCCTCCGCCGCGCGCCACGATCTCGCCGCGCTCCATCACCAGGTACTGGTCGGCGAGCGAGCGGGCGAAGTCGTAGTACTGCTCGACGAGCAGGATCGCCATCTCGCCGGTGGCGGCGAGCTCGCGGATCGCGCGCTCGATGTCCTTGATGATCGACGGCTGGATGCCCTCGGTCGGCTCGTCGAGGATCAGCAGCTGCGGGCCCATCGCGAGCGCGCGGCCGATCGCGAGCTGCTGCTGCTGGCCGCCGGAGAGGTCGCCGCCGCGGCGGTTCAGCATCTGCTTCAGCACCGGGAACATCTCGAACACGCGGTCCGGGAGCCGCGCGCCGCGCGGGCGCGTGGCGAGCCCCATCTCGAGGTTCTCGGCCACGGTGAGGCGCGGAAAGATCTCGCGGCCCTGCGGCACGTAGCCGATCCCGGCGCGCGCGCGCTGGTACGGCGTCGCGCGCGGTGAGGTCGCGGTCGCCGAACCGGACGCTGCCGGTGGCGGGCGCGACCAGCCCCATCAGCGTCTTCAGCAGCGTGGTCTTGCCGACGCCGTTGCGGCCGAGGAGCGTCGTCACCTTGCCCGCCGGCACCTCGAACGAGAGGTTGCGCAGGATGTGGCTGCCGCCGTAGTACTGGTTCAGGCCGTCGATGGTGAGCGCGCTCATCGGCCCAGGTACACCTCGATCACCCGCTCGTTCGCCTGGATCGTCTCCATGTCACCCTCGGCGAGGACCGCGCCTTCGTGCAGCACGGTGACCTTGCGCGCAATCTTGCTCACGAACGCCATGTCGTGCTCGACCACGACCACCGAGTGCCGGCCGGCGAGCGTCAGGAGGAGCTCCGCGGTGCGTTCGGTCTCCTCGTCGCTCATGCCCGCCACCGGCTCGTCGAGCAGCAGGAGCCGCGGCTCCTGCATGAGCAGCATCCCGATCTCGAGCCACTGCTTCTGGCCGTGCGAGAGCAGCCCGGCGACGCGGTCCGCGGCGTCCGCGAGGCGGATCTCGCGCAGCATGTCCGCGATCCGGTCGCGCTCCGCCGACGAGAGCTTCGCGAACAGCGTGCGGCGCACGCGCTTGTCGGCCTTCATGGCGAGCTCGAGGTTCTCGAACACCGTGTGGTGCTCGAAGATCGTCGGCTTCTGGAACTTGCGGCCGATGCCGGCCTGCACGATCTCGGGCTCGGAGAGGCGCGTGAGGTCGATCGTCTGGCCGAAGAACGCCGTGCCCTCGTCCGGCCGCGTCTTGCCGGTGATCACGTCCATCATCGTGGTCTTGCCGGCGCCGTTGGGCCCGATCACGCAGCGGAGCTCGCCGACGTCGATCGCGAGCGACAGGCGGTTCAGCGCCTTGAAGCCGTCGAAGCTGACACCGAGATCTCGTCGAGGTACAGGACGACGCCGTGCGCGGTGTCGAGCTCGCCCGAGGCGACTCTCCTGCCCGACGCCTCGCCCGCGCCGACGCCCGCGGTCGCATGGACGACCGCTTCGTTCATGTCCGCCGCGCCCCGCGCAGCCGGCTCGGCGAGCCCTGCCACGCCCTGCGGCATGAAGAGCGTCACCAGGATGAACAGCAGCCCGAGGAAGTACAGCCAGTACTCGGGGAACGCCTGGGTGAAGAAGCTCTTGGCGCCGTTGACGATCCCGGCGCCGACCGCCGCGCCGGCGAGCGTGCCGCGCCCGCCGACCGCGACCCAGATCGCGATCTCGATCGAGTTCGCCGGCGACATCTCGCTCGGGTTGATGATCCCTACCTGCGGCACGTAGAGCGCGCCGGCGATGCCGCACAGCACCGCCGAGAGCGTCCAGACCGCGAGCTTGTAGTGCACCGGGTTGTAGCCGCAGAACATGATGCGCTGCTCGGCGTCGCGGATCGCCGCGAGCACGCGGCCGAAGCGGGAGGTCACCAGGTAGCGCCCGAGGAGCAGCGTCCCGAGCAGCATCGCTCCGGTGATTGCGAACAGCGCCACCCGCGTCTCGGGCGTCGCGATCGCGAAGCCGAGGATGCGCTTGAAGTCGGTGAAGCCGTTGTTGCCGCCGAAGCCGGTCTCGTTGCGGAAGAAGAGCAGCATCGCGGCGAAGGTGAGCGCCTGCGTGATGATCGAGAAGTACACGCCCTTCACGCGCGAGCGGAACGCGAAGTAGCCGAACACGTAGGCGAGCAGCCCGGGCACCGCGACGACGAGGACGAGCGCCCACCAGAACTGGTCGGTGTTCCACCAGTGCCACGGCAGCTCCTTCCAGTCGAGAAAGACCATGAAGTCGGGGAGATCTGCCTGGTACTGCCCCGCGCGGCCGATCTGGCGCATCAGGTACATGCCCATCGCGTAGCCGCCGAGCGCGAAGAAGAGGCCGTGGCCGAGCGAGAGGATGCCGCAGTAGCCCCAGATCAGATCCATCGCGAGCGCGACGATCGCGTAGCACATGATCTTGCCGACGAGCGTCACCCAGTACTGCGACACGTGGAACGCGCTCCCCTCCGGCACCGCGAGCGCGAGCAGCGGCACCACCACGAAGAGCACGACCGCGACCGCGCCGAGCGCGATCCAGCCCCTGGTTCCGTAGAGCCGCGCGAGCGTCGTTGCGATCGGCCCCACGATCAGGTCTCCACCGCGCGGCCCTTGACGGCGAACAGCCCCTGCGGCCGCTTCTGGATGAAGACGACGATGAAGACGAGCACCAGGATCTTGGCGATCACGGCACCCTGCCAGGACTCGATCAGCTTGTTGACGACCCCGAGCCCGAGCGCCGCGTAGACCGTGCCGGCGAGCTGGCCGACGCCGCCCAGCACGACGACCATGAACGAGTCGACGATGTACGCCTGGCCGAGGTCGGGCCCGACGTTGCCGACCTGCGAGAGCGCGCAGCCGGCGAGCCCGGCGATTCCCGCGCCGAGCCCGAACGCCCAGGTGTCGACGCGCGCCGTCGGCACGCCGACGCAGGCGGCCATCGCGCGGTTCTGCGTCACGCCGCGCACGAAGAGGCCGAGCCGCGTACGCGTCAGGAGGAGCGCCATCCCGGCGAGCACCGCGGCCGCGAAGAAGATGATCACGATGCGGTTCCAGGGCAGCACGACGTCGGGCAGGACCTCGATCCCGCCGGACATGAACGCCGGGTTCTCCACCCCGACGTTCTGCGCGCCGAACACCGTGCGCACCGCCTGGATCAGGACGAGGCCGATGCCCCAGGTCGCGAGCAGCGTCTCGAGGGGCCGGCCGTAGAGGAAGCGGATGACGAGGCGCTCGAGCGCCATGCCGACCGCGGCGGCGGCGGCGAACGCCACCGGCACCGCGCACACCAGGTACCAGTCGAACGCGCCGGGCGCGTGCGCCCGGAAGAGGTTCTGCACGACGTAGGTGGCGTACGCGCCGATCATGATCAGCTCGCCGTGCGCCATGTTGATGACGCCCATCAGGCCGTAGGTGATCGCGAGCCCGAGCGCGGCGAGGAGGAGGATCGAGCCGAGCGACACGCCGGCGAACGCGAGGCCCAGCCACTCGCCCCACGCGAGGCGGCCCTCGACCGCGCGCAGGCTCGCCTGCGCCTCGCGCCGGATCTCCTCGTCGGGCTCGGCGTAGGCACCGTCTTTGCCGCGCTCCAGCACCGCGAGGAGCAGCGTCTTGACGCTCGGGCTCCCCGACCGGCCGAGCGTACGGACCGCGGCGAGCCGGCGCTCGCGGTCGCCGCCCTTCAGCTCGATGGTCGCGGCGGCGAGCTCGAGCGTCGACTTGATCGCCGGGTCGGACTCCTTGTCGAGCGCCTTCCTGATCAGAGGAAGCATCGCCTCGTCCGCGCCGCCGGCAAGCGCCTTCGCCGCGGCAAGACGCGTCTCGCGCTCTGGCGCCACGAGCCGCAGCGCCGCCAGCGCGGCAGTGGCCGCGCCCCGCACGCGGTTGTTGGCGACCACGTCCTCGCGGTCCGCCGGGAGCGGCGCGACGGCAGCGCCGGTGAGCGCGTCGGTCGCGCGACCGCCCTTGACGATGAGCAGTCGCCTGCCGGCCACCTCCAGCTCGCCTGCGCCGAGGGCTTCGAGCACCGCGATCGCGCGCGGATCGCCCTCGGCCACGAGCGCGCCGATCGCCTCGAGCTTCTCGTCGCTGTCGCCGGTCGCGAGCTTCTCGACCGCCGTCCCATCGAGCGCTCCGGCCGGCAAGGCGAGCGCCGAGAGGAACCCGAAAGCCGCGACCAGCAGGGTTCGCACGCGCATATATGGAAAGGGCCGCTAGCCGCGGCCCTCCATGCCTAGATCGCGCGGCGGGTCACTTCTTTTCCGCCATCAGCGCCGGCTCGTCCTTCTTCTTGTCGTTGCCGGCGATGAACGGGCTCCAGGGCTGCGCCTTGACCGGTCCCTTGGTCTTCCAGACGACGTTGAACTGGCCGTCGCCCTTCACCTCGCCGATGAACACCGCCTTGTGCAGGTGATGGTTCTTCTCGTCCATCTTGGAGACGATGCCCGAGGGCGCCTTGAACGTCTGGCCGTAGGTCGCGGCGCGCACCTTGTCGACGTCGAAGCTCTTCGCCTTCTCGGCCGCCTGCTTCCACATGTAGACGCCGATGTAGGCCGCCTCCATCGGGTCGTTGGTCAGCGGCTTGTCGGCGTATGGCAGCTTCTTCGCCTTGGTGTACGCGGCCCACTTCTGCTTCCATTCGTCGTTCTCGGGGTTCTTCAGCGACATGAAGTAGTTCCACGCCGCGAGGTGGCCGACGAGCGGCTTGGTGTCGACGCCGCGCAGCTCCTCCTCGCCGACCGAGAACGCCACCACCGGGACGTCGGTCGCCTTGAGGCCCTGGTTGCCGAGCTCCTTGTAGAACGGCACGTTCGAGTCGCCGTTGATGGTCGAGACCACCGCGGTCTTGCCGCCGGCGGAGAACTTCTTGATGTCGGCGACGATCGTCTGGTAGTCGGCGTGGCCGAACGGGGTGTACTTCTCGTCGATGTCCTTGTCGGCCACGCCCTTCGACTTCAGGAAGGCGCGGAGAATCTTGTTGGTCGTGCGCGGATAGACGTAGTCGGTACCGAGCAGCACCCAGCGCTTGGCGCCGCCGCCGTCCTTCGACATCAGGTATTCGACCGCCGGGATCGCCTGCTGGTTGGGCGCGGCGCCGGTGTAGAACACGTTCTTCGAGATCTCCTCGCCCTCGTACTGGACCGGGTAGAAGAGGAGGCCGTTCAGCTCCTCGAACACCGGCAGCACCGACTTCCGCGAGACCGAGGTCCAGCAGCCGAACACCACCGCGACCTTGTCCTGGCTGATCAGCTGGCGCGCCTTCTCGGCGAAGAGCGGCCAGTTGGAGGCGGGATCGACGACCACTGCCTCGACCTTGTAGCCCATGACGCCGCCCTTGGCGTTGATCTCGTCGACCGCCATCAGCACGACGTCCTTCAGCACCGTCTCCGAGATCGCCATCGTCCCCGAGAGCGAATGGAGGACGCCGACTTTGACGGTTTTCTGCTGCGCCCCGACGGCGCCTGCGAACGCGATCGCCGCAGCGGCGACGCTTGCCTTGATGAACAGCCTTCTCGACATGGCGATACCTCCTCGTTGGTCCGGTCGGACCTTGTTGATCATCGAGGGACCGCTTAGCACCTCGTGTGCCAAGGGCGGCGCGGGTTGCTAAGTCGCTGTTTTGAAGATCGGAACGCGCGCGGCTTCGCGCTCGGCGGGCGAGTGGCTGGACGCGCGAAGCGGCCGCCCGCGCACCGGCGCGGTGCAGCCGCATCGATGATGGTGCAGAAAACGAAACGGCCGGTCGCGAGGACCGGCCGTTGCCGAGGTACTGCGGGTCGCGATCAGTGCTTGCAGTGCCCGAGCGCGCGGCCCTTGCCTGGGTTGTTGCGATTGCAGCTGACGCCCGCGTCGGCCTGGCCGGCCGGGATCGTCACCGGCTGGGTCTTGGTCTGCGGCTTGCCGGAATCGGCGGTCATCGACCCGCCGATGACCGCGCCCGCCGCGCCGCCCACGCCGGCACCGACGATCGCGCCCTTGGTGCCGCCGACTTCATTGCCGATCGCCGCACCCGCGCCGCCGCCGATCGCACCGCCGATCGCTGCGCCGGTCTTGGCGTTGCCGGTGGCGCCGACCGCGCCGCCTGCTGCGCCGCCGGCCGCGCCGCCGATGATCGCGCCGGTCGACCCGCCGACGTGGCTACCGACCGCCGCGCCGCCCGCACCGCCAACGGCGCCACCGACGCCAGTGCGCAGATCGTTCGCGTGGACTGAGAACGCCGCCGTCATCGCGGCGGCGAGAAGGGCCGTCTTCAGGTGCATGTCCGGATCTCCCGTATCGAGTACTCGGGATAATGCCGGGCGCCCGGCACCGGACGACGATCGACCAGCTCGAGGCGTGCGCTAAGTCACGGGCGGCCGCGACCCCGGGTGTGCGCCGTGACGGCGGTCACGGTCATGACGTTGTCGTAACCACGACGGTGGCTAGTAGACGTCGCGTGCGTAGCGCCCGGCCTTTGCCAGGCGTGCGACGTACTCCGCCGCCTTCTCCGCGCTCGATCGCGCCGTGCTCGGCGACCACCCCTAGCGCCTCGTCGACATCCTTCGCCATCCGCTGGGCGTCGCCGCATACATGCAGGTATGGGCCTCCCGTAGCCGGTACCACGCGCGCACCACGCCGAGGCGTGCTTTGCCCCTGCCGCACTACGAGCTTGCGCGCGGGCAGCGTCCCGCGGGCGGACTGCGCCGTATTCGGCGTGGCACGTGCGTTGCTATCCCTCCGCCGCAACGACAACACACGGAGTGCGGGACATGGCCGGGATGAAGTTCACCGCCAGCGCGCGGGCGGTGCGCTCGTGACCTACTCCACGCTGATCAAGGCGCTCGCGTGCCGCCCGGATCCGCACGACCTCGCCCCGGAGGACGCCGCCCTCGCCTTCGGCGCCATGCTCGACGGCGGGGTGCCCGAGCTCGAGCTCGGCGCGATGCTCGTCGCGCTGCGCATGAAGGGCGAGTCGCCCGGCGAGCTCCTCGGCGCCTACGAGGCGCTTGCGGCGCGCGTGCATCAGCTGCAGCCGCCGCAGGCCGACGCCTCGCGCACGGTCGTCATCGGCACCGGCGAGGGAACGCGCAGCCAGCCGAATCTCACGCCGCTGGTCGCGCTGGTGCTGCGGCGGATGGGCGTGCCGGTGCTGGTGCACGGCGCCCTCGAAGGCCACGGGCGCGTCGCCGCCGCCTACGTCTTCCGGGAGCTCGGCGTGCTGCCCTGCGCGACGCTCGCACAGGCGCAAGCCGCGCTCGATCGCGACCAGCTCGCGTTCGTCCCGACCGCGGTCTTCGCGCCCGGACTGGCCGCGCTGCAGGCGCTGCGCAGCCGCCTCGGCGTGCCCAACACCGCGCATCTCCTCGCGCGGCTCGTCGACCCGCTGCCGGGGGCGAGCCTGCGGCTGATCGGCTTCTCGGAGCCGGCGGAGCTCGCGCGGATGCGCGACGTGATCCTCGCCACCGGCGAGCGGGCGCTGGTTCTGGCCGGCACCGACGACGAGCCGTTCGCCGACCCGCGGCAGCGGCCGCAGCTCGAGCTCGTCGACGACGGCGCGAGCGTCGTGTTGTTCGGCGAGGAGCACGCGCCGGTCGACGCCGCCGCGACGCTGCCCGAGGCGCGCGGCGCGAAAGCGACCGCGGGCCACATCCGCCGGATGCTCGAAGGCGCCGCGCCGCTGCCGCTGCCGATCGTGAACGAAGTGGCGTGCTGCCTGTACGGGGCGGGCGTGACGGACGATCTCAACCACGCCAAGGCGATCGTCGCGGTGGAGGCGCACGCCAAGGCCGGACGACCGCTCGCCGCATGAGCGCCGTACGACCCTCGGGCGCCGTCATGCCCGAGGGTCGGTGAATCCTTGCGAAGCAAGCCTGTAAGCCGGGTTCTGTCGAGGATGGAGCTCGCGCCCCATCCCGGACGGCCATTCATCTGGGCCGCGAGTTGCCCCGCGGCTCTAGCCACCTACCCGCAGGCTCGGACGGGCCGCCCTCCGGCACCGCCGCGACCGATTGTTCGCCCGAGGGCGATCGAGGTCACGGCAGCACTACGCCTGCCTATGCGGTGTTGCTCCGGGTGGGGTTTGGCGTGCCGGCCGTGTCACCACGTCCGCGGTGCGCTCTTACCGCACCTTTTCACCCTTGCCTGATCCCGCGTCGGATTCCGAGCACGGGCCATCGGCGGTGTGTTTTCTGTGCCACTTTCCGTCGCCTCGCGGCGCCTGGGCGTTACCCAGCACCCTGCCCTGCGGAGCCCGGACTTTCCTCTACCGTGCCGAGGCACTGCAGCGGCCGTCCGGCCGGCTTCGCAGACGAATGATACCGCCGGCGGCGGAAAGTTCCCCCGCGGCGAGGCTTGATTTCCGTCCCCGTCAGGCCTAGAAAGGAAGCGGCGGCTCCAGTTCCAAGGAGGGTCGGATGCGACGCAGACTCTACTTCCTGCTCCCGGACATCGCGAGCGCCCGGCACACCGTCGACGATCTCCTGCTCGCGCGGATCGAGGACCGGCACATGCACGTCCTCGCCCGCCGCGGCGCGGACCTCGGCGAGCTGCACGAAGCAAGCTGGCTGCAGAAGACCGATCTCGTGCACGGGGCGGAGATCGGCCTCGTCATCGGGGGCATCGGCGGCTTCCTGCTCGGTCTCTTCGTCGTACTGACGCCGCCCGAAGGGCTCACGCTCGAGCTCGCGACGGTCCTCGCGACCACGCTCGGCGGCGCGCTGCTCGGCGCATGGGTGTCGAGCCTCGTCGGCGCGTCGGTGCCGAACTCGCGGCTGAAGCGCTACGAGGCGGACATCGAGGCGGGGCGCGTGCTGCTCATGGTCGACGTGCGGCAGTCGCGAATCGAGGAGATCCGCGAGCTCGTGCACCGCCGACACCCGGAGGCGAGCGTCGGCGCGATGGAGCCGACGATGCCGGCGTTTCCGTAGTCTTCTCTTCCGGAGCGACACTCCGGACTCACGCCGCTCAACTAGCGGCGCGCGAGGCGCTAATCGGGCGGTTGCCCGGTCGCCTCAAGGGGCCCCTGACCGGGCCCCTTTCCTTTCCCGCTGCGCCCTCCCGGGACGGAACACGGCGGTGTCGTCGTAGAACGCCGGATCATCGTTCGCGGGCGCCCAGCCGGGGATCCCGAGCACCGGCAGCGGCTGCAGCGTCCGCGTCGACACGAGCGCCGCGCTGCGCGCGAAGTGCTCTGCCGCCCGCTCGTCGATCGATCCGACGAGCGCCGCGCCGTCGAGCGAGTCCGGGGACGCGTCGAGCACGAGCGCCTTTGCGGTCACGCTCTTGAACGGTGCGAGCGCGTGCTCGAGGATCGCGTGGCCGAAGACGAGGAAGCGCATCGAGCGCGCGACCTCCGCGCGGCGATCCCAGAACAGGGTCTTCCATCGGAACTCGTGCAACAGGCGGCCGAGCTCCGGCGCCGCGCAGGCGACGACGATCCCGCCTTCGTCGAAGAGCGTCGCCACGTCCCGCGCCGTGCCGCGCGCCGGACCGTCGCCGCGCCGCGCGAGCTCGTCGTGGTGCAGCCGGTTGAGCACCGACTTCGTCCGCGGGAACGCGAGCCAGGCGAGGGCGTTGAAGAGGTCGTGCCAGCTTGCGGGCCGGGTCGCGACTTCGCCGGTCCGGAAGATGCGCTCTTCGTAGTGTCGGGCCCCCGCGCCCGGCCCCGGACCGGGGGCGACGAACAGCAGGGGTTCACCCCCGCCGCTTCGCACTTCGCGCTCTCGCGCGAGCACGTTCAGATCCTCGACCGCGGGAAAGCGGTCGGCCGGCAGCCGTCCGAGCAGGTCCCGGACCGAGCCGAACCACGGCGACCGGGCGAGCCGGTCGCGGTCCCAGGCGGGCGCCGTCACGTCACGTAAGCCGCCACCCGAGCTTCTCGCCCGCGCGCAGCGGGACGAGCGTCGCATCGCCGAACGCGAGCTCGCCCGGCGCCTCCCACTGCTCGCGCACGAGCGTCACCCGTCCGCTGTTGCGCGGCAGCCGGTAGAAGTCGGCGCCGTTGAAGCTCGCGAACGCCTCGAGCCGTTCGAGCGCGCCGGCGCGGTCGAACGCCTCGGCATAGAGCTCGAGCGCCGCGTGCGCGGTGAAGCAGCCCGCGCAGCCGCACGCCGACTCCTTCTCGCCGCGCGGATGCGGCGCGCTGTCGGTGCCGAGGAAGAACTTCGCGCTGCCCCCGGTCGCGGCGCGCACCAGCGCCGCGCGATGCGTCTCGCGCTTCAGCACCGGCAGGCAGTAGAAGTGCGGCCGCAGGCCGCCGCGGAAGATCGCGTTGCGGTTGTACAGCAGGTGATGGGCGGTGATCGTCGCCGCGACGTTCGGGCCGGCGGCGTCCACGTACTCCACCGCGTCGCGCGTCGTGACGTGCTCGAACACGATCCGCAGACCGGGAAACTGCTGCGCGATTGCCGCAAGCACGGTGTCGATGAAGACGCGCTCGCGGTCGAAGACGTCTACGTCCGGATCGGTGACTTCGCCGTGGAGGAGCAGCGGCACGCCGTGTCGCTCCATCGCCTCGAACGCCGGGAACGCCCGCGAAAGGCGCGTCACGCCGGCGTCCGAGTTCGTCGTGGCGCCGGCCGGGTAGTACTTCACCGCGTGCACGAAGCCGCTCGTTTTTGCCCGCGCGATCTCGTCGCCGGAAGTGTTGTCGGTGAGATAGAGCGTCATCAGCGGCTCGAAGCCCGAGCGCACGCCGGCGCGCGCGAGCGCCGCCAGGATGCGATCGCGGTACGCGCGCGCCGCTTCGACCGTCGCGACCGGCGGCCTGAGGTTCGGCATGACGATGGCGCGCGCGAACTGCCGCGCGGTGAACGCGACGACGCTCTCGAGCGCCGCGCCGTCGCGCAGGTGCAGATGCCAGTCGTCGGGGCGGGTGATCGTCAGCGCGTCCATGCGACGAGTCTAACCTGCACGCCCCTTGCGCAACCGGCTCCGCGGCGGAGCCTGCTTGATCGCGAGCGCCTTCGCGTAGAGCTCGTTCCGCGAGCCGCCGGTGATCGCCGCGGCGAGTCGCACCGCCGTCTTCACCGGCAGCTCCCCGACGAGCAGCCGGAGCACGCGTTCCCCTTCCGCGGTCTGCGGATCGCCCGCTGCCCCCGCGCCCGCCACGATCACCACGAACTCGCCGCGCGTACGGTCCGGATCGGCCTCGAGCCACGCGCGCGCTTCCCCGAGTGCGCAGGCGTGGACGGATTCGAACGCCTTCGTCAGCTCGCGCGCGAGGACGGCGGAGCGATCGGGCCCGAGCACGCGCGCGAGGTCGTCCATGCACTCGAGGATGCGATGCGGCGCCTCGTACAACACTAGTGTATGCGGGAAATCGCGCCACGCCTCGAGCGCCTTGCGCCGCGCCGCGGGCTTCGCTGGCAGGAAGCCGACGAACGCGAACGGGCCCGGCAGCCCGGCCACCGACAGCGCGGCAATCGCGGCGTTCGGCCCCGGGATCGGCACGACGTCGAAGCCGGCCGCGCGCGCAGCCGCGGCTGCGTGCGCGCCCGGATCCGAGATCGCCGGCGTGCCGGCGTCGGTTACCAGCGCGACATCGCGCCCCGCTGCGAGGTGCCGCAGGAGCTCGCGCGACGCCTCGCGCTCGTTGTGCTCGTGCAGGGCGGCGAGCTTCGTCCCGATCCCGTGATGCGCCAGCAGCCCGCGCGTGCGGCGCGTGTCCTCGGCGAACACGACGTGCACCGCGCCGAGCGTCGCGACCGCCCGCCCGCTGATGTCGCCCAGGTTCCCGATCGGCGTCGCCACCACATATAATCTCGCGCGTCCCACCGCGCCATGCTCCCCCGCCATCGGTCGCCCCGTCCTCGTCGCTCGCGCGCGGTCGCTCTCGCACTCCTCGCCGCCAGCGCCGCATTCTCCTGTGCGTCGCCGCGCCCGGCAACCCCGCCCGATCGTCCGGCGATCCGCATGCCGGTCGAACCGGCCGCGCCGAAGCCGCCACCGATCGAAATCCCCGCGCCCGCGCCGGCGGCGCCGGAGGCCGCGGCGCCGCTACCGAAGCCACCCGCCACCGCGGTCACGCTCGTCCTGCCGTTCGACGCGCCCGACTTCCGCCCGGCGGCCGAAGCGGTGAGCATGGGCTTTCTCGCCGCGATGGCCGCGGAAGGACGCAAGCTCGACGTCGTGGTCCGGCGCAGCGATGCCTCGGACGACAGCGTGCTCGCCCAATACCAGGCGGCGGTCGACGCCGGAACGCTGCTCATCGTCGGCCCGATGACGCGCAGCGGCGTGACCGCCCTCGTCCGCAACCGCAAGGTCGCCGTGCCCACGCTCGCGCTCAACCAGCCAGACGGCGGCGGACCGCTGCCGGCGTCGCTGTACGTCTTCGGACTCGGCGTCGACGCCGAAGCGCGCCAGGTCGCGCGCCAGGCGTGGGCCGACAGCTTCCGCATCGCCGCCGTCGTCGGCACCGCGACGCCGCTGTCGCAGCGCAGCCGCGAGGCGTTTGCCGACGAGTGGCTGCTGCTCGGCGGGCGCGTCACCGACGTCGTCGAGCTGCGCGCCGGCGTCGACCCGGTGCAGGTGCGCGAGGCGATCGACCGCAACCCGCCGCACTTCGTCTTCCTCGCCGAGTCCGGCGAGCGCGCCCGGCTCCTGCGGCCCTACCTCGGCAGCCAGATGCCGGTGTACGCGACCTCCCAGGTCAATACGACCGCCGATCCGGCGAAGAACCTCGACATGAACGGCGTGCGCTTCGCCGACATGCCGTGGCTCGTGCGGCCGGAGGATCCCGCGATGGCGCGTTTCCCGCGGCCGCAGGGACTCGACGGGGATCTCGCGCGGTTCTACGCGCTCGGGATCGACGCCTACCGCATCGCCGAACGCCTGGTCGACGGCGGCCGGGCGTTCGATTTCGCCGGCGTCACCGGCCGGATCGCGGTCCAGGGCGGTGGCGTGGTCGAGCGGCGACCGGTCGCCGCGACGTTCCGCGACGGGCGAGGCGTCGCGCTCGAATGACGACCGGCCGGCAGCTCGCCGGCAGCGCGGCGGAGGACCTCGCCGCGCGTTATCTCGAAGGTCAGGGACTCGCGATCGTCGACCGGAACTGGCGCTGCCGCGCCGGCGAGATCGACCTCGTCGCGCGCGACGGCGCCACGGTCGTCTTCGTCGAAGTGCGGCTGCGCAGCTCGGCGGCGTTCGGCGGCGCGCCGGCGAGCGTCGACGCCCACAAGCAGCGGCGCATTCTGCGGGCGGCACGTCTCTATCTCGCCGGGCGCGGGGACGTCCCCTGCCGCTGCGACGTGATCGTGCTCGACCGCCTGGATCCCGCGCGGGTCGAGTGGATCCGTGACGCCTTCGGCGAGTAGGACCGGCGGCGCGCACGCACTCTTGCGCCGCCTGCCGCAGGCACTTTCGCAAGTTCCGGCACCGGCTCGCGGGCGTGCCGTAGCCGGCGGACGCGCCGCGGCCGCGGTCATCGCGCTGGCGTTGGTACTAACCGCGCACGCGCAGAGCGTCCGGCTCCTGGTCCAGAGCTCACCGCTCGCGGGCTTCCGGTACCACGACGCGGCGGCGGTCTGGAAGGAGCTCGCAGTCGGCGACCGGCTCGACCTCGTCCGCGAGCCGGCGAATCCGCACGACGCGAACGCGGTGCGGGTCGAATGGCGCGGCCGCAAGCTCGGCTACGTGCCGCGCGCCGAGAACGCCGCGCTCGCCTGGGCCATGGACCGCGGCGAGCGGGTGGCGGCGCGGATCAGCGCGCTCCGCGAGCACCGCAATCCGCGCCTGCGTATCGAGTTCGAGGTCTTCGTGGAGTAGACTATCGACCCGGGCGGGCCTGTCGCTTCGGCCCGACACACCAAGGAGGATGTCGATCGACGATGTCGATTGATCTGGCCGCCCGGGTCAGCCGGCACTTCGCGGACAGCGCGCAGACGAAGCTCGCTGCGGTGGAGGCGCTCGCGCAACCGATCGTCCGCGCGACCGAGGTCATGGTCGCCTCGCTCCTCGCGAACGGCAAGATCCTCGCCTGCGGCAACGGCGGCTCGGCCGCCGACTCCCAGCACTTCGCCGCCGAGCTCCTGAACCGCTTCGAGCGCGAGCGCCCCGGCCTCGCGGCGATGGCGCTCACTACCGACACGTCCACGCTGACGTCGATCGCGAACGACTACGACTACACCCAGGTGTTCTCCAAGCAGGTGCTCGCGCTCGGCCAGCCGCGCGACGTGCTGCTCGCGATCTCCACCAGCGGCAACTCGCGCAACGTCGTCGCCGCAATCCGCGCCGCGCACGAGCGCGACATGAAGGTGGTCGCGCTCACCGGCCGCGGCGGCGGCGAGATCGGCGGGATGCTCGCCGCCGCCGACGTCCACGTTTGCGTCCCGCACGCCGTGACCGCACGCATCCAGGAGGTGCACCTCCTGGCCTTGCACTGCCTGTGTGACGGCATCGATTGTCTCCTCCTCGGAACGGAGTGATCCCGCATGATCCGACTCGCCCTCGCCGCCGCCCTTGCCCTCGCCCTCGCCGCTTCGATCCTCGCGTCGGGCTGCGCACCGGTCGTGGTCGGTGCCGCCGCCGTGGGCGGTGCGGCCGTCGCAACCGATCGCCGCACGGCCGATACCCAGCTCGCCGACGAACGGATCGAGGCCACCGCCTCCAAGTGGATCGGGGAGAAGATCCTCGAGCAGGGGCACGTGAACATCGTGAGCTACAACAAGATGGTGCTCCTGACCGGTGAAACGACGACCGAGGCGCTGAAGCAGGAGGTCGGCAAGCTCGCCGCCGGCGCGACCGGCGTGCGGGAAGTCGTGAACGACATCAAGATCGGCCCGCTCGCGCCGCTCAGCTCGCGCTCGAACGACGCCTACCTGACGAGCGTGGTGAAGACGCGCTTCGTCGGCGAGCAGAAGTTCAACCCGCTGCACGTGAAGGTCGTGACCGAGAACGGCACCGTCTATCTGCTCGGCCTGGTGACGCGCAAGGAAGCCGACGAGGCGACCAACATCGCGCGCCACGTGAGCGGGGTGAAACGGGTGGTGCGGGTGTTCGAGTTCATCCCCGACCCGCCGCCGGCGGCGCCGAAGCCGGCCGCAACGCCGCCGAAGAGCTGACGGTCAGAGCGCCAGCAGGCGCTCGATCTCGCGCGTGAGCTTCGGGTCGAGCGGCTCGACGCGGGTCGTGAACGAGGCCACCGGCGCACCGCTGCGGTCAACCAGGTACTTGTGGAAATTCCACCGCGGCGCCGCGCCGGTCTTCGCGGTCAGATCGCGGAACACCGGATTGGCGTTCGCCCCCACGACCGACGACTTCGCGAACACCGGGAAGGTCACGCCGTAGTTCACCTGGCAGAAGTCGGCGATCTGCTTGTTCGATCCCGGCTCCTGTCCGCCGAAGTCGTTGGCCGGAAAGCCGAGCACCACCAGCCCGCGGTCGCGATAGCGCCGGTAGAGCTTCTCGAGGCCCTCGTACTGCGGGGTGTAGCCGCATTCGCAGAGCGTCCGGCTCCTGGTCCAGAGCTCACCGCTCGCGGGCTTCCGGTACCACGACGCGGCGGCGGTCTGGAAGGAGCTCGCAGTCGGCGACCGGCTCGACCTCGTCCGCGAGCCGGCGAATCCGCACGACGCGAACGCGGTGCGGGTCGAATGGCGCGGCCGCAAGCTCGGCTACGTGCCGCGCGCCGAGAACGCCGCGCTCGCCTGGGCCATGGACCGCGGCGAGCGGGTGGCGGCGCGGATCAGCGCGCTCCGCGAGCACCGCAATCCGCGCCTGCGTATCGAGTTCGAGGTCTTCGTGGAGTAGACTATCGACCCGGGCGGGCCTGTCGCTTCGGCCCGACACACCAAGGAGGATGTCGATCGACGATGTCGATTGATCTGGCCGCCCGGGTCAGCCGGCACTTCGCGGACAGCGCGCAGACGAAGCTCGCTGCGGTGGAGGCGCTCGCGCAACCGATCGTCCGCGCGACCGAGGTCATGGTCGCCTCGCTCCTCGCGAACGGCAAGATCCTCGCCTGCGGCAACGGCGGCTCGGCCGCCGACTCCCAGCACTTCGCCGCCGAGCTCCTGAACCGCTTCGAGCGCGAGCGGCCCGGCCTCGCGGCGATGGCGCTCACTACCGACACGTCCACGCTGACGGCGATCGCGAACGACTACGACTACAACCAGGTGTTCTCCAAGCAGGTGCTCGCGCTCGGCCAGCCGCGCGACGTGCTGCTCGCGATCTCCACCAGCGGCAACTCGCGCAACGTCGTCGCCGCAATCCGCGCCGCGCACGAGCGCGACATGAAGGTGGTCGCGCTCACCGGCCGCGGCGGCGGCGAGATCGGCGGGATGCTCGCCGCCGCCGACGTCCACGTTTGCGTCCCGCACGCCGTGACCGCACGCATCCAGGAGGTGCACCTCCTGGCCTTGCACTGCCTGTGTGACGGCATCGATTGTCTCCTCCTCGGAACGGAGTGATCCCGCATGATCCGACTCGCCCTCGCCGCCGCCCTTGCCCTCGCCCTCGCCGCTTCGATCCTCGCGTCGGGCTGCGCACCGGTCGTGGTCGGTGCCGCCGCCGTGGGCGGTGCGGCCGTCGCAACCGATCGCCGCACGGCCGATACCCAGCTCGCCGACGAACGGATCGAGGCCACCGCTTCCAAGTGGATCGGGGAGAAGATCCTCGAGCAGGGGCACGTGAACATCGTGAGCTACAACAAGATGGTGCTCCTGACCGGTGAAACGACGACCGAGGCGCTGAAGCAGGAGGTCGGCAAGCTCGCCGCCGGCGCGACCGGCGTGCGGGAAGTCGTGAACGACATCAAGATCGGCCCGCTCGCGCCGCTCAGCTCGCGCTCGAACGACGCCTACCTGACGAGTGTGGTGAAGACGCGCTTCGTCGGCGAGCAGAAGTTCAACCCGCTGCACGTGAAGGTCGTGACCGAGAACGGCACCGTGTATCTGCTCGGCCTGGTTACGCGCAAGGAGGCCGACGACGCCTCCAACATCACGCGCCACGTGAGCGGGGTGAAGCGGGTGGTGCGGGTGTTCGAGTTCATCCCCGACCCGCCGCCGGCGGCGCCGAAGCCGGCCGCAGCGCCGCCGAAGAGCTGACGGTCAGAGCGCCAGCAGGCGCTCGATCTCGCGCGTGAGCTTCGGGTCGAGCGGCTCGACGCGGGTCGTGAACGAGGCGACCGGCGCACCGCTGCGGTCGACCAGGTACTTGTGGAAATTCCACCGCGGCGCCGCGCCGGTCTTCGCGGTCAGATCGCGGAACACCGGATTGGCGTTCGCCCCCACGACCGACGACTTCGCGAATACTGGGAAGGTCACGCCGTAGTTCACCTGGCAGAAGTCGGCGATCTGCTTGTTCGATCCCGGCTCCTGCCCGCCGAAGTCGTTGGCGGGGAAGCCGAGCACGACCAGACCGCGGTCACGATAGCGCCGGTAGAGCTTCTCGAGGCCCTCGTACTGCGGGGTGTAGCCGCATTCGCTAGCGGTGTTAACGACCAGCAGGACCTTCCCCCGGAACTGGCAGAGGGACACCGCCTCGTCCTGCAGGTTCGGGACCTTGCGGTCGAGGAACGGTGGGCAGGGCGCACCGCCAGCGGGCTCGGCCGCGACCGCGCAGGTTGCGAGACCGCCGAGGAGGACACCGAATGCGAAGCCACCGAACGCTTTCATCCTGGTCATCTCCACCCTTCCTGGTCGGGTTGCGGGCGCGCTGTGTCCGGCGCCCGGATTCATCTACGCGGGAACCGCGGCGTCGGATGGGCACACCTGCGCCGGCCGGAGTGTGCACCCGGTGCGTCGGGATTGCACGCCGCCCGCTGCCGGCTGCCGAGCAGAATCACGCTAAACTGGCCGCGCACCTAGCGGAGAGGCTGAAGTGGCACTGATTTTCTACTACGGCTCGGGCTCGCCCTACGCCTGGCGCGTCTGGCTCGCGCTCGAGCACAAGGCGATCCCGTACGAGCGCAAGGCGCTCTCGTTCGCGGAAGGCGACCTGAAGAAACCCGACTACCTCGCGATCAACCCGCGCGGCAAGGTGCCCGCGATCGTCGACGACGACCTGCGCCTGTACGAATCGACGGCGATCGTCGAGTACCTCGAGGACGCCTACCCGGACTACGGCAAGCGGCTCTTCCCCGGCTCGGTGCGCGACCGGGCGCTCGTGCGGCGACTCGTGTGCGAGGCCGACAGCTACTTCGTGCCGCCGATGAACCGGCTGGTGCAGCGCGTCCTCTTCACGAAGCAGGACGAGTGGGACGCCGAGCGGATCGCGACCGCGCGCGACGAGGTCGCCGCGGAGCTCGAGCGCTGGACGTCGGCGCTTCGCGCCGACTATCTCGCCGGGCCGCTTTCCGCCGCCGACTTCGCGCTCTACCCGCTCGTCGCGCTCGCGCTCCGCTGCGAGCGGAAGAAACCCGACCTCGCACTGCGCGAACGGATTCCCGCGCGCATCAACGCGTGGATGCAGGGCGTCGAGATCCTGCCCTACTTCCCCAAGACCTGGCCGGCGCACTGGAAGTGAGCCGCGCGCCCGACTTCGAACGCAAGCTCTGCGCGCCGGACGATCTCGCGGCGCGGGTCGGGCGCCTCGCCCGGCCGCTCGTCTTCACCAACGGCGTGTTCGACGTCCTCCATCGCGGCCACGTCACCTACCTCGCGCAGGCGCGCGCGCTCGGCGCGAGCCTGGTGGTGGGCGTGAACTCGGATGCGTCGGCGAAGCGGCTTGGCAAGGGCGACGACCGGCCGGTCAATCCCCTCGCCGACCGGATGGCGGTGCTCGCCGCGCTCGAATCGGTGAGCATGGTGACGCCGTTCGACGCCGACACGCCGCTCGCGCTGATCCTCGCGTGCCGGCCGGACGTGCTGGTCAAGGGCGGCGACTGGAAGCCGGACGCGATCGTCGGGGCCCGCGAAGTGCAGGCCTGGGGCGGCGCCGTGCGTTCGATCCCGTTCGAGCACCAGCGGTCGACGACGGCGCTGCTCGCGCGGATCCGGCGCGGTTAGCGCCGCGCCGTCATTTCGGCCGCGGCCGCTTGAGCTTCGCGTCGGGAACCGAGAGGCGCTTCGCACGCAGCTCGCCGACCGCGCTCGCCACCGCCCGCGCGACGTTACGCACCTCTTCCTGCAGCGCCCGGTCGCGATCGAGATCGTCGTGGCTGGTCGCGTACGGCGCCATGTAGGCGATGTACCGGTCGAGGCGCGCCTGCGTTCCGGCATCGACGAGGCCCATGCCGTCGAGCCAGTCGGACAGGGCGCGCCGCGTGCTCTCCACGCCCCCGGCATCGCCGTGTACCACCAGCCCATAGACGCGGCCCGCGAGGTGCTGCGGATACGCCCAACCGGCGAGCTCGAGCGCTTTCGCTTTCTTCGGGTCCTTGCCGCCGGTCGAGGTGGGATCCGGATTGCCGCCGTCGGCGCACACCAGCCGGTCCATCATCAGCTTGAGCGCGCTCGTCGCCTGGAACCAGTGCACCGGCGTGACCACGACGACGCCGTGCGCGGCGGTCCAGCGCACGTAGATCTCCGCCATCCAGTCGCCGGTCTGGCCGAGCGCGTGGTTCGGATAGCAGCTGCACGGCCAGTGGCAGAGCGGCATTGCGGTCGAGACGCAGCCCTTGCAGGGAAAGATCCGCCGCCCGTACTCGGAGGTAAGCTGGCTGAGGTCGAGCAGGTCGACCTCGATCCGTTTGGCCTCGAGCACGCGCCGCGCGAGCCCGGCCATCCGGAAGGTCTTGGAGATCTCGCCCGGGCACGTGCCGTCGTTGCGCGGCGAGCCGACGATGACGAGCACGCGCGAGCGCGTCGCCGGGTCGCGATGGGCGTGCGCCGCGGCGCGGACCCGGCGGTGAGTGTCGTACCACTCGACCGAGAGATCGTAGTCAGGATCGGCGAAGGTGGAACCGGCCTTGCGCGTCACCGGCGCCTTGCGGCCCTCCTTGTAGTTGCGCCACGCGATCGCCTCGATCCGCCCGAGCGCCGCGCGCTCGGCGTCGAACCGCGGGTCGGCGAACGACTGTCCGAACCGCCCGCGGAACGCCTCGCGATCGAGCGTCGCCGGCGCCTGGCCCGACCGAACGCGGATCCGCCTGCTCACTTGCGACGAGCCTCGGCACAGCGCGTGGGGGCGCAATGCCGGAGAAAGATGGCGCCGACCCGCTCCCGTTGCGACGCCGGCGCCTGCTGCAGCCGACGCTTCACCGCCTCCCGCACCTGCGCGGCGGGCCGGTACATCAGGAGCTCCCTGACCAGCGGCTCCAGGTAGTCCACCGCAATCCGCGCGACCAGCGCGTCTGCCGCGAATTGTTCGTCGCAGGCAATGCGCTGCAAAACCGAGCTGGCCATGCCGGAAGTGCTAGCAGGCGGCGTGCCCGGCCACCGCTCCGCGCCTGCCGGCGCGAGCGGATCAGCGCTTCTCGGCCGGCGTGGAGGTCGCCGGCCCCATTCCCCAGACCTGGATGACGGTTTCCTCGCCCTTGGCGCCGTCGTAGTGAACCTTGCCGGCGTAGTGGATGACGTAGCTCCCGGCGGGCACCGGTACGGTGCTCTCCGGATCGAACTTCTCGCCGGTCCCGACCCACCAGGTGCCGGACACCACCACGAAGAAGCGGTCGTTCGGATGGAAGTGCGGCCGGCTCATGTTCCCGGGCAGCCACTTGATGCGCGCGACGTACGGGCCGGGCTTCGTCGGATCGCCGAACAGCACCGCCTGCTCGGCGGTCCCGGCGGGGTTCCTGACCCACTTGATGTCGGCGGGCGTCGTGAAGTCCACCGCCGTGCGGTCGATGTCGCCGGCGTGGCTCGACCCGGCGGCGAGCGCAGCGAGCAGCGGTGCAATCCGCAGGCATCCGGTGATCGTCATCATCGCTCCTCTCAGAGTTTCAGCTCCATGTAGATGGCCCCCGGCAACGGGTTGCTGTAGTAGGCGGGGATCTCGCTGAAGCCGAACGAGCGGTAGAGCTCGCGCGCCTCGACCATCGGCTCGAGCGTGTCGAGCATCAGGCGGCGGTAGCCGATCGTGCGCGCCGCCTCGACGACCGCCGCCGCGAGCGCCTTGCCGAGACCGCGCCCGCGCTCGGCCGGCCGGACGTAGAGCCGCTTGACCTCGCCCGAGGTCTTGTCGAACTTCCGCAGCGCGATGCAGCCGACCGCCTCCCCGCCGCGGACGAGGAGCAGCAGCCGCCCGCCCGGCGGCGCGTACTTGCCCGGCAGGGTCTTGAGCTCCTGCTCGAAATCCTGGAACCCGAGGTCGACGCCGATCCACTCGGCGTAGTCGCGGAAGAGGCGCCGGACGTCGTCGAGGCGCGGCGGGTTCGTCGCGTCGACGATCGCGTACGGCGCTACGAGGTCGGCGCTCACCGGTGGTGCTTGCGCATCAGATCGGCGGTCTCGGTGGCCCAGCTGTCGCGCGACCCTGCGAGCTCGGCGATGATCCGCTCGCGTTCGACCGGGAGCTTCTCCTGCGACAGCTTGAACCGCCCGTCGAGCCGGGTGACGTCGATCGCAAACGAGACGATCGCGCCCAGCATCCGGTCGACGTATTCCCGCGGGAGATCCGGGAACCGCGCGCCGTACCCGGCGTCGTGCAGCGCGATCAGCTTCGCCTGCTGGGCGTGCTTCTCGTCGCGGTCCTCGACGACGCGCGGGCTCCCGTAGGCGTGGACCGCGACGTAGTTCCACGTCGGCACCATTTCGGCGCGCTCGTAGTGGCGCGGCGAGACGTAGGCGTGCGGCTCGGCGAAGATCGTCATCGCCTCGCGGCCGTCCGCGAAGTCGCGCCACTGCGGGTTCGCGCGCGCGACGTGGGCGAGGAGGCGCACCCGGTCGCCGTCGTGCTCCACGACGACCGGCAGGTGGGTCGCGCGCAGGCCCTCGCCGCCGTGCGTCACCAGCGTTGCGAACGAATGCGCGCGCATGAACGCGACCAGCGTCGGCCGGTCGTCGATGCGGTTGTGGGGCGGTATGTACATCGGCTCCGTTTCGGGCGTTTCAGCTGCCGGGGCACTCGCGGACGTCCGCGCCCGGAAAGCCGTCCTTCAGGTCGACGAACCGCAGGCGCACTGGTTCGGGCGCGTCGCGGAGCTGGACGTAGACGCGCGTGCCCCGCCCTTCGCGCGGGGCCGCCTGCGCGCCGCGCACGCCGCGGCGCTTCAGCTCCTCGATCCGCCGGTTCGCGGCGTCCTCCGAGCCGAATACGCCGAGCGAGATCGCGTTGCGCCAGGCCGAATCGTCGCTTATGAACTCAAAGTCGTCGACACCCTGCTTCTTCAGCTCGGCGACGCGCTGGTTCGCCGCCGCGCGCGTCGGCAGCGGCGGAATGTACACCCACCACCGGGACGTGTCGTCCACGCGACGCTGCGAGACCTTGAGCCCGCCGGCGAGCCCGCCGGCCGCTTCCTCGGCCCGCGCCGCCTCGGCAGCCGCGATCGGGCCGAGCTCGATGCACGCCACGCCGCGGCGCGACGCGGCGAGCCGCGCGAGCTCGCCCGGCGGCACGATGCGAACCCGCTCCGGCTGGATCTGCTGCGCGATCGGGTCGGTCGCCGGCGCCGCGTGCTGCGTCACGTAGAACCGGTACGCGAAGAACGCCACGTTGGCGAAGAGGAACACGAAGAACGCGATCCTCATGCCGCCAGCTTGAGGCTCACTTCCGCGGCGTGGAAGCGCTCGGGCCCGCGCGCCGTGTCGACGATCAGCGCGCCGTCGTCGGCCACGCCCACGGCGACGCCGTCGACCGTCCGCTGCGCCGGCGCGAGCACGCGGACGTCCCTGCCCTGCCACGCGTGGCGGCGCAGCCATTCCTCGCGGAACGCGCCGAACCCCGCGCGCTCGAACGTTTCGGCCGCGCTTGCGATCTCGGCGGCGAGTCGCGCCGCGAGCGCGTTGCGCGCGCCGATCGCGCCGCCGAGGTCGGCGACCGGGCGGCCGATCGCGCGCTTCGCCCCGGCCGGCAGCCGCACGTTGATGCCGACGCCGATGACGGCGGTGGCCGACCCGCGGGCTTCGCCCGAGGCCTCGACCAGGATGCCGCCGAGCTTGCCCGCCCCGCGCACGACGTCGTTCGGCCATTTCAGGCCGATGTCGTTCGCGCCCAGCGAGGCGAGCGCACGCGCGCAGGCGACGCCGATCGCGAGCGGCAGCCCGCTCAAGCCCGCCGTCCCGCGCTCGAAGCGCCACAGCACGGAGATCGTCAGGCTGGTGCCGAGCCCCGAGTACCAGCCCGCCCCGCGGCGCCCGCGCCCGGCGAGTTGCAGCTCGCAGACGAGCGCGGTGCCGGAGGGCGCGCCCGCCGCCGCGCGGGCCGCGAGCACCGCGTTGGTCGACTCGCACTCGTCGAGCACTTCCACCCGCGAACCGGCCGCCTCGATCGCCGCGGCGTCGAGCGCGTCGAAGACTGCGGCGAGACGATAGCCGCGCCCGGGCACCGCGTGCACCGCCAGCCCGTTGCGCTTCGAGCTCGCGCAGCGCGTGCGACACCGTTCCACGCGGGAGACCGAGTGCGGCGGCGATCGCGGGGCCCGACCGGAGTCGCCCGTCCGCGAGATGCCGGAGGACGGCGAAGCTCGAGCTGCGCACGGGGTTCGGGAGTGACAAGGGGAACGACGGGCGATGCTAGCACGAGCCGCGTCTGCCGCCCGCGCGCATCCGCTCAGGTCTGAGCGATGCGGTGCAGGCCTTCGAGCACCAGGTTCTCGTGCAGGCGGAACGGGACGCCGAGCCGCGGCGCCAGCGCCTTCGCGCCACCGCCCGAGAGCAGGCACACGAGCGCCGGTTGCGTCGCCGCATGCATGCGGTAGAGCCGCTCCACCGCGCCCGCGAGGGCGTGCTGGCAACCGGTCACGATCGCGTCCACCGTCTGCTGCGGGTGGTCGGTGAACTGCCCGTCGGCATCCGGCAGCGCCGCGGTGCCCTCGTGCAGCGAGCGGATCATCAGGCCGACGCCGGGAAGGATGACGCCGCCGGTGAACTCGCCGCCGGCGTTCACGAAGTCGATCGTCGCCGCGGTCCCGCACACGACGACGAGCGTGGGCTTGCCGCCGGTGAGCGCGCGCGCGCCGATCATCGCCGCCCAGCGGTCGGAGCCGAGCTGCGCCGGGTTGCGGTAGCCGTTCTTCACCCCGCACTGCTCCGCCTGCGAGACGAGCCAGAGCGGCGGCGGCGCGTCGGGCCACGCCTCGAGCACGCGGATCATGGTCGAGCGCGCGCGCGTGCCGGCGACGTTGGAGATCACCACGCGGTGCGGGGCGTGCAGCTTCCGCCACGCGCCGGCGAGCTCGGGGATCTCGGCGAGCAGCGCGTGGCCGGACTCGAGGCAGTTGTCGGCCGCCGCGCCCTCGCCGGTCGCGCGGTAGCGGCCCCACTTCACGAACGTGTTGCCGACGTCGACCAGCAGGTTGTAGCAGGCTAGTGGCCATGGCGGGCGGGGAGTGTACCGCAGCCGCACGCGCCCCGGACCGCGTACGCGC
The DNA here is from genome assembly GCA_963827555.1 of uncultured beta proteobacterium. Classification (GTDB taxonomy): domain Bacteria; phylum Pseudomonadota; class Gammaproteobacteria; order Burkholderiales; family SG8-39; genus DATEDA01. The sequence goes on along the minus strand of CAWHBL010000008.1, from coordinate 20,474 downwards.
GGTGCGCCGTCTAACCGCTGCGCGGCGGCGCGCGCTTCACGCCCCACGCCGCGAGCTGGGCGCGCAGCTTCTGCAGCTGCGCTTCCGTCAGCGGCCACGCGGAGGGCGGGCGCGTCGGACCGCAGTCCTCGCCCATCAGCTGCAGGGCGGCCTTCACCACGGTGACGTTGGTCCCGTTCTGCTCCTCCGCGCGCAGGTCCTCGAACGGCGCCATGACGTCGATCAGGCGGCGCGCCAGGCCGAAATCGCCCGCTTCGAGCGCGGCATGGATGGCGACGGAGTGTTCGGGCCAGACGTTGATGAGCCCCGACGTGAATCCGCGGGCGCCGACCGCGAAGAACGGCGGCGCCCATGGCTCGGCCAGGCCGTCGACCCAGACGATGTCCGGGCTGCAGCGGCGGATCGCCTCCGCGAGCCGGAGCGGCGTCGGACACGCCCACTTCACGCCCGCCACGCCGGGAACGCCGCAAAGCTTCTCGATCGCGTCGAGGCCGATGCCGTCGTTGCGGAGGTAGAGCATGATCGGCAGGCCTTCGGCTGCGTCCGCGATCCGCTGCATGTAGCTCACCACGCCGCGCGGCGAAACGAACGGATCGGGCGGCTGGTGCACCATCAGCGCGTCGCGCCGGCCGCGTGCGAGGCCCTGGCGAGCGCGCAGGCGTCGTTGATGCTCCGGCCGACGCCGCCGATCAGCACGCATCGCGCGCGCGGCCTGCTCCGCCACGGCGTGGACCATCGTTTCCGCTTCCTTGGTCGTCAGGCCGTAGAACTCGCCGGTGTTGCCGTTCGCGACCAGCGCGTGCACCCCGGCGGCGACGGCGCGGTCGACGATCGGCTTCAGCCGCGCGGGCGCCAGGCGGTCCGCGGAATCGAACGGCGTGACGAGAATCCCGGAGATCCCGGCCAGGGCGCTTGCGCAGCCGCGCGTCGATGGTCGTCATGATCGTCCTCCCTCTACTCCGGCTGGATCCCGGCGATCTTGGCGACCTTCCCCCACTTCACCATCTCCGACTGGATGAAGTCGGCGAACTGCTGCGGGGTGCCGCCGGCGGGCTCGATGCCGGCATCGAGCATTCGCTGGCGGACGTCGGGTGCGGCGAGCGCCTTGTTCATCTCGGCGTTCAGCTTGGCGACGACGTCCTTCGGCGTTCCGGCCGGCGCAAGGACGCCGCCCCAGGTGCTCGTCTCGTAGCCCTTCATCCCCGCTTCGGCCATGGTCGGCACGTCCGGCGCCGCCGCGGACGCTTCGCGGTCGTGACCGCGAGCGCGCGCAGCGCGCCGCTCTTCACGTGCGGGTTGATCGCGGTCACGGTGTCGAACATCACCGAGGTGCGGCCGCTCAGCAGGTCGGAGTGCGCGGCGGTGCTGCCCTTGTAGGGCACGTGCACCATGTCGATGCCCGGTCATGCTCTTGAACAGCTCGCCGGACATGTGCGGCGCCCCGCCCGGCCGCTCGAGGCGAAGGTGAGCTTCCCGGGTTGGCCTTGCCGTACGCGATCAGCTCCTGCGACGTTCTTCGCCGGCAGCGACGGATGCACCACCAGCATCAGCGGCAGCACGTGGGTCAGCACGACCGGCTCGAAGCTCTTGACCGTGTCGTACGGCAGCTTCTTGAACATGCTCGGGTTGATCGCGTGGCTGCTCGCGACGAGGACGAGCGTGTGGCCGTCGGGCGCGGCCTTGGCGATGAACTCGGTGCCGATGATCCCGGTGGCGCCGGCCTTGTTCTCGACGACGACCGGCTTGCCCCAAGCGTCCGTGAGCTTCGGGCCGATCACGCGCGCGGTGAGGTCGATCGCGCCGCCGGGCGTGGCCGGGATGACGATGGTGATGGCCTTGCCCGGGAACTGCGCGCGCCGCGCCTTGCGCGAGCCGCGGCCGCCGGCGGCAACGAGCGCCGCTGCCGAAAGAACAGCCGCGACGGCGTATCTGGGTTTCATTGGACGTCTCCTTTGCGTGTGTCTCAAGCCAGCGTGTACGCGGTCTTGACGGTGGTGTAGAACTCGGCGGCGTAGCGGCCCTGCTCGCGCGGGCCGTAGCTCGAGCCCTTGCGCCCGCCGAACGCCACGTGATAGTCCACGCCCGCGGTCGGCACGTTCACCATCACCATCCCGGCCTGCGCCTGGCGCTTGAAGTGCGTCGCGTGCTTGAGCGAGGTGGTGCAGATCCCGGCGGTCAGCCCGAACGGCGTGTCGTTGGCGAGCGCGAGCGCCTCGTCGTAGTCCTTCGCCCGGACCACCGCCGCCACCGGCCCGAAGATCTCCTCGCGGCAGATCCGCATCCGCGTTGTCGCAGTCGGTGAAGAGCGCCGGAGCGAGATAGAAGCCCTCCTTCTCCCGCTTCAGGCGCTGCCCGCCGGCGACGAGCCGCGCCCCCTCGTCCTTGCCGAGGGCGATGTAGCGCTCGTCCTGCTCGAGCTGCCTGCGCGTCCACCACCGGCCCGATCTGGGTCTTCGGGTCGCGCGCATCGCCCACCACCAGCGCGCTCGTGCGCTCGGCCAGGCGCTTCACGAACGCATCGTGGATCCCGCCGGTGACGATGAGCCGGCTGGAGGCGGTGCAGCGCTGCCCGGTCGAGTAGTACGAGCCCTGCAGCGCCACCTCCACCGCCTGCTCGAGGTCCGCGTCGTCCAGCACCACCAGCGGGTTCTTGCCGCCCATCTCGAGCTGCATCTTGGCGAAGCGCTTCAGGGCGGCTTCGGCGACCCGCCGCCCGGTGCCGACCGAGCCGGTGAAGCTGATCGCATCCACCCCGGGGTGGTCGATGAGCGCCTGCCCGATCACCGACCCGCGGCCCATCGCCAGGTTGAATACCCCCGGCGGAAGTCCCGGCGCGGCTCAGGATCTCGGCGAGCGCCCAGGCCGAGCCCGGGACGAGCTCCGCCGGCTTGAACACCACGCAGTTCCCGTAGGCGAGCGCCGGGGCGATCTTCCAGGCCGGGATCGCGATCGGGAAGTTCCACGGCGCGATCAGCCCGACCACTCCCACCGGCTCGCGGGTGATCTCCACCCCGAGGCCGGGGCGAACCGAGGGCACCACCTCGCCGCCGGTGCGCAGCGCCTCGCCGGCGAAGAACTTGAAGATCGAGCCGGCCCGGACCACCTCGCCGATGCCCTCGGGGAGGGTCTTGCCCTCCTCGCGGCTCAAGAGCTCGCCGAGCTCGGCGCGGCGGGCGAGGATCTCGGTGCCGACCATGTCGAGCGCGTCGAAGCGCTGCTGCGGGGTGGCGAGCGACCATTTCGGGAACGCCGCGCGCGCCGCCAGCACCGCACGGTCCACCGCCGCGGCGTCGCCCACGGCGTACTCGTCGATCACGTCCGACACGTCCGAGGGATTGACGTTCGGCGTCGCCTCGCCCCCGGCGACCCACTCCCCGGCGATGTAGTTGCTGCGCATGGCTCGTCCTTCCCGGCCGTCAGTCGGCGGTGATCTTCGCGTCCTTGACGACCTTCGCCCACTTGGCGACCTCGGCCTTCTGGAACGCGGCGAACTCGTCGGGGGTGTTGCCGGCCGGATCGACGCCGAGCGCCTCGAGCCGCTCGCGCATGTCGGGCAGCTTGAGGATCTTCACGATCTCCGCGTTCAGCCGCTGCACGACGTCCTTCGGCGTCCCGGCCGGCGCGAAGATGCCCTGCCACGACACGATCTCGTAGCCCTGGCACGCCCGCCTCGGCCATCGTCGGGACGTTGGGCAGGCTCTTGACCCGCTTCGTCGACGTCACCGCGAGCGCGCGGACCTTGCCCGACTGGATGTGCGGCGCGGCGACCACCGTCGTGTCGAACATCATCGGGACATGTCCGGCCATCACGTCCTGGATCGCCGGGCCGCTGCCCTTGTAGGGCACGTGCTCCATCTGGATCCCGGCGAGCGACTTGAAGAGCTCGCCCGAGAGGTGCTGCGAGGTGCCGTTGCCGGCGGAGGCGAACGAGATGCTGCCGGGCTTCGCCTTGGCCGCCGCGATCACGTCCTGCACCGTCTTGTACGGGCTCGCCGCGCCGACCACCAGCACGTTCGCGTTGGTGCCGATCAGCGTGATCGGCTGGAACGACTTCAGCGCGTCGTACGGCATCGTCTTGTAGATGCTCGGGTTGATCGCGTGCGAGCTGATCGTCCCGCCGAGGATCGTGTAGCCGTCCGGCTTCGCCTTGGCGACGAAGTCCGAGCCGATGTTGCCGCCGGCGCCCGGCTTGTTCTCGACGACGATCGTCGTGCCGAGGGCGGGTCCCAGCTTCTGCGCGATGGTGCGGGCGAGGATGTCGGTCGTGCCGCCGGGCGGGAACGGCACGATGTAGGTGATCGGTTTCTGCGGCCACTTGTCCTGCGCGAACGCCGAACCCGCGGCGACGGCGCACGCGGCCGCCAGAATGCCGCACAACAAACGCTTCACTGATGATCTCCTTGTGTCGGTCGGGCGCGCTACTGCTCGAGCTTGAGCCCGGTTTCCTGGATCAGCTTCGCCCAGCGCGCGCGGTCCTCGCGCAGGAACTTGTCCATCTCGGCCGGGCGAGTTGCCGATCGGATCGGCGCCGAACCCGACGACCTTCTCCTTCATCTCCGGCGTGTTGAGCACCTTCACGATGTCGCGCGTTGATCTTCGCCACGACCTCGCGCGGCGTGCCGGCCGTGGTGAGCACGCCCTGCCAGCTGCCGGCGGTGAAGCCGGGCACGAGCTCGCTCGACCGCGGGCGCGTCGGGAAACGCGCCGACGCGCTTCGGGCTCGTCACCGCGAGCAGCCGCAGGCTGCCGCTCTTCACGTGCGGTGCGGTCGCGAGCATGCTGTTGAAGATCAGGTCGGCGTGGCCGCCGGCGACGTCCTGCATCGCCTGCGCGCCGCCCTTGCTCGGGATGTAGGTCCACTGGATTCCCATGGCGGGGGCGAACTGCAGGCCGGCGAGATGCACGTTGCTGCCGAGCCCGGGCGTGGCGTAGTTCAGCTTGCCCGGGTTCGCCTTCGAGTACGCGACCAGCTCCTTGAGCGACTTCGGCGGCAGGCTTCGGCGTCACCGCGACGAGGTACGGCGAGTAGGTGAGCACGGTGACCGGCGCGAGGTCCTTGTGCAGGTCGTACGGCATGTTCTTCATCGAGCGACGGCATGATGGTCATCGTGCCGAGATCGCTGAGCACGAGCGTGTGGCCGTCGGGCGCGGCCTTCACCACCGCGTCGGTCCCGATCGTGCCGCCCGCGCCGGTCTTGTTCTCGACGATCACCGGCTGGCCCCACTGGTCCTTGAGCGGCGCGCTGATGAGGCGCGCGAGGATGTCGGAGGCGCCGCCCGGTACGAACGGGACGATGATGCGCACCGGCTTGGTCGGGAACTTCTGCGCCTGCGCGCCGGCGGAGAGCGGAACGCCCAATGCCAGCGCGAGCACGACGATCAGCCGTTTCATCGATTTCTCCTTTAGACGTTGATGCGTTCGTCAGCGTGCCGCAGGCACGCCGACCTTCAGTCGCTCGGCCCAGCCGGCGACCGCGCGCCACGTCGCCTCGTCGTAGCGGACGCCGTTCGCCCGGGCCTCGGCGATGCTGCGCGCGGCGTTGTCGCCAGGCATGCGGACCGGCCGGTCCGGCGCGGATCGGCCGGTTCGCCCGGCAGCGATCCGAGAGATGGTTCATCTGGCGCTCGAACTCGGCCCGGCCGGCGAAGAGCTCGGGATCCAGCACCTGCAGGAACACGTTGCCGCCCCAGCGCTTGGGCGCGTCCTGCCGGCCGTAGCCCGACAGGCCCTGCGACAGCGCCTCGACCATCAGCGCGAGGCCGAAGCCCTTGTGGCCGTACTCCTGCCCGCCGAGCAGCTGCAGCGAGCCGCGCGGCTCGTGCTCGAGCACCGCCGGATCGCGCGTCGGCACGCCCTGCGCGTCGAGCAGCCACGGGATGCTCGAACTGCTCGCCGGCGGCGTACTTCTGCCGCGTCATCGAGGTGGTCGTGATCGAGGCGGAGATGTCGACCAGCACCGGGTGATCCGCGCCGGGGTAGCCGATCGCGAACGGGTTCGGCGTGAAGATCGCCTCGGTGCCGCCGTACGGCGCGGCGCGCGCGACCGACGGATCGGAGTTGGCGATGAGCGCGACGTAGCCCTTGTCCGCGGCCTGCTTCACGAGTGCCGCGAGGCAGCCGATGTGATGGCACTTCCGGATCGCGACGGTGACCACGCCGCGCTCGGCCGCGCGCGGCAGCGCGAGCTCGATCGCGCGGTCCACCAGCCAGAGGCCGGGGAGGTAGCCGCCGTCCCAGACGACGGTCGCGCCGGTGTCGCGAACCACCTCCGGCTCGCCGGCGACCTGCAGGTTGCCCTTCCTGATCTCCTCCAGGTAGAGCGGCGCCATCGCCAGGCCGTGCGTGCGCCGTCCCAGCATGTCGGTCAGGATCGAGCAAGCGCCCGACGGTGGCGGCTTTCTCCTGCTCCATCCCGGCCGCCGCGAACAGCGCGGTGGCGAAGGCGGTCAGGCGGTCGGTGTCGAACGAAGGGGCGTTCATGGCGCGCCGCCCTACTCCACCTTCAGGCCCTTGTCGCGGATGATCTTGCCGTAGCGCGCGCGGTCGGCGTCGATCAGCGCCTGGAGCTCGGCCGGCGTGCTCGATTGCGGCACGGCGCCCTGCGCGACGAGCTTCTCGCGCACCTCGGGGTCCGCCACCACCGTCTTCACGTCGGCGGCGAGCCTCTCGATGATCGGGGCGGGCGTGCCGGCCGGCGCGAGCAGCGCGATCCACGAGCCCGACTCGGCGTTCTTGACGCCCGCTTCGGCGAGCGTCGGCACGTCGGGGAGCGCAGGCGAGCGCTTGGCGTGCGTCACCGCCAGGCCCTTGAGCTTGCCCGTCTTGATGTTGCCCGAGGACTCCAGCACCGAGGCGAACAGCAGGTCGACGTGGCCGGCCATGAGGTCGGTCATCGCCGGGCCGCCGCCCTTGTAAGGCACGTGCAGCAGCTTCGTGCCGGTGGCGAGCTGGAAGATCTCCGCGGTCAGGTGCGGCGAGCCGCCGCTGCCGGAGCTGGCGAACGTCACCTTGTCGGGATTCGCCTTGGCGAAGGCCACGAGCTCCTTCACGTTGTTCACCGTGAACGACGGGCTCGCCATCAGCACGAACGGCAGCTCGCAGATGAGCGATATCGGCGCGAAGGCGGTGTCCGGGTTGTACGGCAGCTTCGGGATAGAGCGACGGGTTGATCGATTGCGTGCCGACGTTGGCGATCAGCAGCGTGTAGCCGTCGGGCCGCGCCTTGGCCACCGCGTCGGCGCCCAGGATGCCGCCCGCGCCGCCGCGGTTCTCGACGATCACGTTCGCGCCGCCCGACTTGCCCACAGCGACGTGAGCTTGGCCGCCACCGTGCGCGCCGAGATGTCGGTGCCGCCGCCCGGCGCGAACGGCACGATGAAGGTGACCGCCTTGCGTCGGGTAGCCGGCCTGCGCCGCCGCGTCGGGGCGCGACGCGAGCGCGACGGCCGCAGCGACGGCGCGCCGCTGCAGGCCGGAAGAGATGGGTTGCCATTTCGCGTCCTCCCGTCAGTCAGGCGTTGCGCTTCTTGCGCCACTCGTCGTAAGCGGCGCGCGTCGCGGCGTTCGGCGGATAGGTTCCGGGGAGCGCGGCGCCGTTCTGCACCCGCTCGAGGAGGAAGATCTCCAGCTTCTCCTGCTCCGCGGCATCGGCGGCGACCTCGTCGGCGAGATCTGGCCGGGATGACCACCACGCCTTCTTCGTCACCGACGATGACGTCGCCGGGGTAGACGGCCACCCCGCCGCAGCCGATCGGCACGTTGAGGTCGATCGCGTGGTGGTGGATGAGGTTGAGCGGCGCGCTGCCGCCGGCGCAGAACACCGGGAAGTCCATCTTCGCGATCTCGCCGCTGTCGCGCACCGGGCCGTCGGAGACGAGCCCCGCCGCGCCGCGCACCTTCAGCCGGGTGGTGAGGATCTGGCCGCCGGAGGCGACCCGCTTCTCGCCGCGCGTAGTCGATGACCAGCACGTGGCCCGGCGGGACGCTCTCGATCGCCTTGCGCTGCGGGTGCTCGGGGTTCTCGAACGCGCTGAGCTGGTCGATGTCCTCGCGCGCCGGGATGTTGCGCACCGTGAACGCGGGCCCGACCAGGTTGCCGCCCGACGGCGTGGTCAGGCGCTTGATCCCCTGGATGTAGACGTTGCGCAAGCCGCGCTTGAAGAGCTGGGTGCAGAGCGTCGCCGTGCTGACCTCGCGCAGGCGCTTGATGGTGTCGGGCTTGAGTTCCATGGAGTGCTCTCCTCGTGGTCAGTTGGGCGTTGCGCCGGACTTCTTGACCAGCTCCGCCCAGCGCGGGATCTCGCGTTGCATCAGCGCGGTCAGCTCCTGCGGCGAGCTGCCGACGAGCTCCATGCCGATCGTGTTGCCGAGCCGCTCGCGCGCTTCGGGCGTCTTGAGGATCTTCACGATCTCGGCGTTCAGCCGCTGCACGATCGGCTGCGGCGTGCCCTTCGGCGCGTAGATCGCCTGCCAGGAGACCGACTCGAACTTCGGCACGCCGGACTCGATCATCGTCGGCGTGTCGGGCGCGAGCGGCGTGCGCTTCGGCGTCGTGACGGCGAGCATCTTGAGCTTGCCCGACTTGGCGAGCTGCGCGCCGGCGGTCAGCTGGTCGAACGTGATCGGCACCTGGCCGCCGACGACGTCCTGCAGCGCCTGCGGGCTGCCCTTGTAGGGCACGTGCGTCAGCTTCACGCCGATGAGGTCGCGCGAAGAGCTCGCCGGCGAGATGGGTCGACGTCCCGGCGCCGGACGATGCGAACGTGCGCTTGTTCGGGTCGTTCTTGAGCAGCGCGATCAGCTCCTGCACCGAGTTGACGCCGAGCTGGGGACTGACGAACAGCGCGTTCGGCACGAAGCCGACGAGCGTGATCGGCTCGAAGTCCTTGATCGGGTCGTACGGCAGGTTCTTGTAGAGGCTCGCGTTGATCGCGTGCGTGCTGATCGTGCCGCCGAGCAGCGTGTAGCCGTCGGGCTTCGCCCGCGCGACCGAGCCCGCGCCGACCGCGCCCGCCGCGCCGGGCTTGTTCTCGACCACGACCGGCTGGCCGAGCGCGGTCGCGAGCTGCTGGCCGATCGTGCGGCCGACGACGTCGGTCGACCCGCCGGGCGTGAACGGCACGACGTAGGTGATCGGCCGCGTCGGCCAGTTCTGGGCGGCCGCGGCGAGCGGGCCGCACGCGAGGAGCGCGGCGATCGCCACGAGCGAGGCACGTCGATTCATCGGTGCTGTCTCCTTTGGGATGGTCAGTGGATTTCCGGGTCGGTCGTCGCTGCGCCGGCCTCGAGGAAGTCGAAGTCGCAACCCTCGTTCGCCTGGGTCACGTGCTTCAGGTAGAGCGTGCCGAAGCCGCGCGTGTAGTGCGGCTTCGGCTGGGTCCACGCTGCGCGGCGCCGGGCGAGCTCGGCGTCGCTCACCTTGAGCGTGAGCTTCCGCCCCGGGACGTCCAGCTCGATCTGGTCGCCGTCGCGCACGAACGCGAGCGGCCCGCCGACGTGCGACTCGGGCGCGACGTGAAGCACGCAGGCGCCGTAGCTCGTGCCGCTCATGCGCGCGTCCGAGATGCGCACCATGTCGCGGACGCCCTGCTGCAGCAGCTTCTTCGGGATCGGGAGCTGGCCCCACTCGGGGAAGCCGGGCGCGCCTTGCGGGCCGGCGCTCTGCAGCACGATCACCGAGTCCTTGTCGACCTCGAGCGCCGGATCGTCGATGCGCTTCGCCATGTCGTTGTAGTCGCGGAACACCACCGCGCGGCCGGTGTGGCGCTGCAGGTGCGCTTCCATCGCGGCGGGCTTGATCACCGCGCCGTCGGGCGCGAGGTTGCCGCGCAGCACCGCGAGCCCGTCGCGCTCGACCAGCGGCTTCGTCCGCGGGCGGATCACGTCGTCGTGGAAGACGGCGGCGCCCTCGAGGTTTTCGCCCAGCGTGCGGCCGCTGACCGTGAGCGCCGTCTTGTCGAGGAGGTCGGTGAGCTGCGACAGCAGTCCGCGCAAGCCCCCGGCGTAGTAGAAGTCCTCCATCAGGTACTTGCCCGACGGACGGATGTTCGCGAGCACCGGCGTGCGGCGCGCGAGCGCGTCGAACCGCTCGAGGTCGAGCGCCACGCCGGCCCGGCGCGCCACGGCGATCAGGTGGACGATCGCGTTGGTCGACCCGCCGAGCGCGAGCACCGCGGTGACCGCGTTGTCGATCGCGCGCGCGTCGACGATGTCGCGCGCGCAGAGGTCCTCCCAGACCATCTCGACGATGCGCTTGCCGGACTGCGTCGCCATCTGCGCGTGCCGGGAGTCGGGCGCGGGGATCGACGCGGCGCCGGGCAGCGTCAGCCCCATCGCCTCGGTGGCGCTCGTCATCGTCGAGGCGGTGCCCATGGTCATGCAGTGGCCGGGCGAGCGGGCGATGCCGTCCTCGACGCCGCGCCACTCGTCCTCGGTGATGTTGCCGGCGCGGAGCTCCGCCCAGTATTTCCAGGTGTCGCTGCCGCTGCCGAGGAAGTTGCCCTTGAAGTCGCCGCGGAGCATCGGCCCGGCGGGGATGAAGATCGTCGGCAGGTTCATCGAGAGCGCGCCCATCACGAGCGCGGGCGTCGTCTTGTCGCAGCCGCCCATCAGGACGCAGCCGTCCGCCGGGATAGCTGCGGAGGAGCTCCTCGGTCTCCATCGCGAGCAGGTTGCGATAGAGCATGGTGGTCGGCTTCTGGAACGGCTCGGCGAGCGAGATCGCCGGCATCTCGACCGGGAAGCCGCCCGCCTGCCAGACGCCGCGCTTCACCTCCTCGGCGCGCTGCCGGAAGTGGCTGTGGCAGGAGTTGATGTCGCTCCAGGTGTTGATGATCGCGATCACCGGCTTCCCCGCGTAGTCCGAGCGGGAATAGCCCATCTGCGCGGTGCGCGAGCGGTGGCCGAAGGAACGCAGGTCGTTGACGCCGTACCAGCGGTGGCTGCGCAGCTCCTCGGGCTTCTTGCGGGGTTTGGTGCTCATCGTACGACCCTCCTCGGTCGGGTTGGATGGTAGCGCTACCAGACCATATGGTAGCGCTACCAAATAAGGTTGTCAAGCGGTATCTTCGGGCGGATCGCGAAGGGCCGCTAGGCGCTGGCGCGCTGGACGATGGAAAAGCCGATGTCGACCACCCGCTCGGCGACCGGACGGCCCTCGGCGCGATCGATGATGAACCGCGCCGCCTGCCGGCCGATCGCCGGTGCCGTCGATGCGGACGGTGGTGAGCGCCGGATGCGTGTCGGCCGCAAAGCCGAAGTCGCCGAAGCCGAAGACGGCGAGCCGTCCGGGCACCGGGATGCCCCGCGCCTGCGCCTCGGTGATGACGCCGAGCGCAAGGATGTCGGAGCTGCAGAACACCGCGTCGATCTCGGGCCGGCGGGCGAGCAGATCGGCGAGGCCGGTGCGGCCGTGGCCGAGCGCGCTCGGCGCGGGGACGACGCAGGCCGGCACGTCCGGGCCGCCGAGGCGCGCAGGCGGCCTGGACGAAGCTCTCGCGCCGCACGCCCGCGCGCGTGTCGTCGGCGGTGACGATCGCGACCCGCCGCCGGCCGCGCGCGTGCAGGTACTCCGCCACCGCCGCGCCCGACCTTTTCATGGGAGAAACCGACGAGCATGTCGATCGGGGTCGGGCGTCAGGTCCCAGGTCTCGACCACCGGTATGCCGGCCGCGAGCAGGCGCCGCCGGCCCTCCGCGGAGTGCATGATCCCGGTGAGCACGATGCCGTCCGGCCGGCGGCCGATGATCGCGTCGAGCAGCGCGTCCTCGCGCGAGTTCGCGTACCCGCCCTGGCCGAGCATGAGCTGGTAGCCCGACTCGGCCAGCGCGTCCGTCAGCGCCTGGATCGTCTCCAGGAAGACCGGGCCGGCGACCGTCGGGACGACCGCCGCGACCAGCCGGCTCCGGGCGGAGGCAAGGCCGCCGGCGAGCATGTTCGGGACATAGCCGGTCCGTTCGACCGCTTCGCGTATCCGCTGCAGGGTGTCCGGGGACACCTGGTCGGGGGTGTTGAGCGCGCGGGAAGCGGTGATCGCCGAGACGCCGGCGAGCTTCGCCACGTCGGCGAGCGTGATGCGCCCGCTGCCGCGCCGGGCGCGGCGCTCGCGGGCAGGAGCGGACTGGCTGTGCGGGAGGCATGGCGCGATCATAACGCGTTTTCTACGTTACCGCTACCATCAGCTCTACAACGGGTCGAGCGGATAGATGGGCCGCTGGAGCTTCTCGTAGCGGTAGACCGAGAGATCGGCGTTCGTCACGCCCTCCCCCTGGCACTCGACGATGTGCGAGGCGATCGGCTTGAAGCCGGCGCGGTAGTGGATCCGCGACTTGAGCATGACGTAGCGCACGCGCGTCGGCTCGATCCCGCAGTGGCGGAACACGACCAGGTCGAACGGCTCGTGGTGCCGCTCGGTGACGACGATCCGCGCGCGGCCGGTGTCGAGCACCGCCGTGCGCCCGAGGTGCGACTTCACGCCGGTATACATCGGCCCGGTGAAGACGATCTCCCCGTCGGTAATCGCGCCCACCCGGCCCGAGATCTCCAGCGGCGCACCTTTGACGCCGATCGACGGCATGTCCGTCTTGCCGCCGAGCGCCAGCGTGACGTTCGCGCCGATGCCCGCCTCGACCATCGTCGCCACCGCCTGCGGATCCCGGATCGGCGCGATCGCGACGTCGTCGAGGCCCTGCCGGACGATCTCGGCCACGACCTTCATCACGTCCTGGGCGCCGCCGGACCCGCAGTTGTCGCAGTGATCGATCAGCAGGACCGGCCCTGCCGGGTTGTGCACCCCGAGCTCGCGGGCGCGCGCCACCGACTCCGCGAGCGGCTGCGGGCGAAAGACGTACTCTTCGCGCCGGTCCCACGCGATCTTCAGCATCTGGCCGCACACCGCTTGCGCCGCCGGCTTCCCCCCGCGACGCTCGTCGCCCATGACGACCGCCGAGCACCCGGTGAACCGCGTATCGGCGTGCGCGAACGCCGGCAGGAGCGTCGCGGCCAGCACGCTGCCGTCGCGCTCCGCTTCCCGCGCCAGCGCGACGATGTCGCCGGACGGCCCGTCCTCCGGCGCGTGCCGCATGATCGAAGGTACGAGCGGCAGCCAGCCCCAGGCCACCACCGGCTCGACTTCGCCGCGCAGCGTGCGCGCGAGGATCTCGCCGGCGAGCCGGCCGGCCTCGTACATGTCGACGTGCGGATAGGTCTTGTAGCCGGTGATGATCGTGGCGTTCGCGACCGTCTCCGGCGACAGGTTCGTGTGGTAGTCGAACGTCACCGCGACCGGCACCTGCGGCGCGATCGCGCGCACGCGCCGCAGGATCTCGCCCTCCGCGTCGTCGGCACCCTCGACGACCATCGCGCCGTGCAGGTCGAGCAGCACCGCGTCGCAGCCGCGCCGCACCGCGTCCTCGAGCGGCCGCACGAGCGCCTCGAACGTGGCGCGCGACGCCTTGTTCGACGGCCACGACTCGGCGGCGATCGGCGTGACCGCTTCGGCGCCCTCGCGCGCGGCGACGTCGAGGAACGCGGCGAACGGCGAGTTGGTGCCCGCGAGAGCGGTCTTCGCGTCGTCGCCGTGCAGCGGCCCTTCGCCGTGGCCGAACGACGCGAGCGGCGTGTCGATCGGCGAAAAGGTGTTCGTCTCGTGCTTGATCTGCGCGACGACGAACCGCTTCACGGTCGTCAGCCGGCGAAGACGGGTCCGAGCGGTCCGAGCCGCACGCCGCGCCGGAGCCGGGTCCATTTGAACTCGGCCGGATCGGCGAGCGCGGGACCGGGCGCGCGCACGACCAGCACTTCGCGCGCGATCGGCTGGAAGTCGGCGCGGAAGTGCACCGAGCTCTTCAGCGCCACGATCCGCTCGCGCCGCGGCTCGACGCCCACGTGCCGGAACATCTCCTGGTCGGCGGCCTGGCACTTCACCGAGGCGAGCACGACCCGCACCCCCGGCGCCGCGCGGCTGCGGAGCGCGGCCATCCGTCCGAGCTTCATGCGGAAGCCGTTGAACATCGGCCCGGTGCACGTGAAGCGGCCGTCGCCGAGCGCTTCGACGGTGAACTCGCCGGCGAGCGGTTGCGTTCCGGGCACGCCGGAGATCTCGCCCAGCGCGAACCGCGCGGTGCCGCCGACACCCACCTCGTGCGCGCGCGCCGCCGACAGCGGGTCGATCAGCAGGCCGAGGACCGCGCCTTCGGGGCGATGACGGATCAGCGCGTCGAGGATCCCGGTCGTGTCGCCGTTGCCGCCCGCGCCCGGGTTGTCCTGCGTGTCGGCGAGCACCACCGGGCGCCCCGGCTCGCCGCGCCGCATCGCGCGCATCACCGCGGCGTCGGGCTCGTGGAGCTCGAGCGCGAACTCGCGCTCGGCGTCCGCGATCGCGCCGTGCAGCGCGCGCGTCGCCGCGCGCACCGCGGCCTCGTCGGCGCCGTAGCCGAACGCCGCCATGCCGCATTCGGGGATGTCCGCCATCGGGAAGCCGGGCGTGAACGACAGCGACACGCCGTGCTTTCCCTCGAGCCCGGCGAGGGCTTCGTACAGTCCTTTCGCCGGCGTCATGAACGTGCACTGCGACGGAATGCCGGTCAGGTAGTCGAGCGCTGCAAGGTCCTTCGCGAACGGCCGCCCGGTGCGCAGCGTCGCATCGAGGAGCCGCGCGGCGCGCGCGCCGGTTTCCGCCATGTCGACGTGCGGGTACGTCCGGTACGCCACCAGCCCGTCGCAGCGCGCCACCATCGCCCGCGTCACGTTCGCGTGCAGGTCGAGGCTCGCGACCACCGGCACGCGGTCGCCCACGAGGCGCCGCACCCGCCCGAGCAGCTCGCCCTCGCCGTCGTCGAGGTGCTCGGCCACCATCGCGCCGTGCAGATCGAGGTAGACGGCGTCGAACGGACCGTCCGCCGCGAGCCGGCGGACGATCTCGCCCGCGATCCGCTCGTACGCGTCGCGGGTGACGTGGGCCGACGGGCTAGCGGCCGCCCAGGCGAGGCCCACGCAGCGGTGACCGAGCGCGGCGAGCTCGCGGATCGCACCGGCGGCCGGGATGTTCGCGCCGTCGACGGCCGGGGCGATCGCGTCGCCGAACGCGATGCCCGGCCAGCCGCCACCCTTCTCGAACGCCTCGTACTCGGCCCTGCTCGGCGCGAAGGTGTTGGTTTCGTGCTGAAAGCCGCCGATTGCGATCCGGGCCATCTGGTGCGTATCCGCCGGAAGGAAGCGGCGAGGGTAGCGGAATTGCGGCGCCTTGTGGCAGCCACCCGCTTCGGCTATCGTCATTGCCTTCGCGCCCTTGGAGGGGAGGTTCGCCATGTCCGTCGCCGTCCGCACGCTCGCGCTCGTTCTCCTCGCCGCCGCCGGCCTGGCGCACGCGCAAGGCGATCCGAAAGTGCTGCGCATCGTGCCGCACTCGAACCTCAACATCCTCGACCCGATCTGGACCACGCAGTACATGGCCCGCAACCACGGGTACATGATCTACGACACGCTGTTCGGGACCGACGAGAAGAGCCAGGTCAAGCCGCAGATGGTGGAGAGCTGGAGCGTGAGCCCGGACAACCGCCTGTGGACGTTCACGCTGCGGCCCGGCCTCGAGTTCCACGACGGCGCGCCGGTGACCGGCGAGGACGTGATCGCGTCGATCCAGCGCTGGGGCAAGCGCGACGCGATGGGGCAGAAGCTGATGACCTTCGTCGATCGCATGGATTCGCCGAGCCCGAAGACCTTCCGCATCTTCCTGCGCGAGGCGTGCGGGTTCGTGCTCGAGGCGCTCGGCAAGCCGTCGTCGAACGTGCCGTTCATCATGCCGAAGCGCGTCGCCGACACGCCGGCCGACAAGCAGATCGAGGAGCACATCGGCAGCGGACCCTACGTCTTCAAGCGCGACGAGTTCAAGCCCGGCGACAAGGCGGTCTACATCCGCAACGCCAAGTACGTGCCGCGCAAGGAGGCGCCCTCGGGCACCGCCGGCGGCAAGCACGCCTACATCGAGCGGGTCGAGTGGAACCTCGCGCTGCGCGACGCGCAGGCGCAGGTGAACGCGCTCGCGAAGGGCGAGGTCGACATCCTCGAGCAGCCGGCGTTCGAGAGCTACCCGAGCGCTGCCAGGCCGACAAGGGCGTCCAGATCGTGATTCCAAGACCCGCTCGGCTTCCAGTACATGGGCCGCTTCAACCACCTGCACCCGCCGTTCAACAACCAGAAGGTGCGCCAGGCGGCGATGGCGGCGATGACGCAGGAGCCGTTCCTGCGCGCGCAGGTCGGCGTGAAGGAGTTCTACCGCAGCTGTCCTTCGATGTTCACCTGCGGCACGCCCTACGGCAGCGCGAAGGGCAGCGAGATCCAGTCGAAGTCGAACCTGAAGAAGGCGCAGGAGCTGCTGAAGGCGTCCGGCTACGACGGCACGCCGGTGGTGATCCTCAAGCCGACCGACCTCGCCGCGATCCAGAAGCTCCCCGACGTCGCGGCGCAGCTCCTGCGCCAGGCCGGCTTCAAGGTCGACCTGCAGGCGATGGACTGGAACACCGTCGTCTCGCGGCGCGCGAAGAAGGAGCCGCCGGCGCAGGGCGGCTGGAACATGTTCCTCACCGCCTGGGTCGCGCCCGACATCTGGAACCCGCTCACCAACCCGGCGATCGGCGCGCTCGGCGAGAAGTCCTGGTTCGGCTGGCCGAGCGATCCGGAGATCGAGAAGCTGCGCGACGAGTTCGCGCGCGAGACCGACGAGGCGAAGAAGAAGGCGCTCGCCGAGGCGGTCCAGGCGCGCGCCTTCGAGGTCGCGACGCACGCCCCGCTCGGCGAGTACGCGAACCCGCTCGCCGCGCGGAAGAACGTCACCGGCTTCGTGATCGGTCCCGGCAACATCTACTGGAACATCAAGAAGACCGACGCGGCGAGCGCCGATCGCCGGGGCTAGAGTCCGGGGCTGCCCGCGATGTGGGCGTTCCTCGCCCGCCGCATCGCGGCGACGGTCCCGGTGCTCCTGGTCGTCGCGGTGCTCGTCTTCCTGATGCTCCGGCTGACGCCGGGCGATCCGGCGGCGATCCTGGCGGGCGACGCCGCGAACGCGGAGCAGATCGCCTCGATCCGCGCGAGCCTCGGCCTCGACAAGCCGCTCCGCGCGCAGTTCGTGATCTGGTTCGGCAAGCTGCTCGCCGGGCGATCTCGGGCGAGTCGTTCTATCTACCGGATGAAGGTCACCACGCTGATCGGGCAGCGGCTCGAGCCGACGCTCGCGCTTGCGACGCTGACCATCGTGCTGGCGGTTGCGATCGCGGTGCCGCTCGGCGTGGCTCGCAGCCTGGCGCTTCGGCGGCTGGTTCGACCGGGCGCTGATGGGCTTCTCGGTGCTCGGTTTCTCGATCCCCGTGTTCGTGCTCGCATACATCCTGATCTACATCGTGTCGCTGAAGCTCGGGTGGCTCCCGGTGCAGGGCTACCAGCGGATCGGCGACGGGTTCTGGCCGTTCCTGCGCCATCTCATCCTGCCGGCGATCACGCTGTCGGTCGTGTACATCGCGCTGATCGCGCGGGTCACGCGCGCGTCGGTGCTCGAGGCGCTCGGCGAGGACTACATCCGCACCGCGCGCGCCAAGGGCCTGCCGGAGATCCGCGTGCTGGTGCGCCACGCGCTCGCCAACGCCGCGGTGCCGATCGCGACCGTCATCGGCATCGGGATCGCGCTGCTCATCGGCGGCGTGGTGGTGACCGAGTCGGTGTACGCGATCCCCGGCCTCGGACGGCTGACGGTGGACGCGGTGCTGGCGCGCGACTTTCCGACCATCCAGGGCGTGATCCTGTTCTTCTCGTTCGCCTACGTGCTGGTGAACCTCCTGGTCGATCTCTCGTACGTGTTCTTCGACCCGCGGATCCGTTACTGATGAGCAGTCGATGAACGCCCCCGGCTTCGACGCGCTCTCGGTCGAGTCGGCCGCCGTCCGGCCGCCGCAGAACGCGTGGCAGCGGCTGCGCGCCAACTGGTCGGTGCGCCTGGGGGCGGCAGCGCTCGCGCTGCTCGTCGCCATAGCGCTCGCGGCGCCTTGGCTGGGCACGGTCGATCCGACCCTGTTCGACGCCGCGAGCCGGGATCTCCGTCCTGGCGAGGCGGGCGAGATCACGACGCTCGACGGCGAGCAGATCAAGCACACCTTCCTCATGGGCTCGGACTCGTTCGGGCGCGACATCTACAGCCGCGTCGTCTACGGCACGCGGATTTCGCTCCTCGTCGGCGTCTCCTCGGCGCTGGTCGCGCTCACGTTCGGGATCCTGATCGGCCTCTCCGCCGGCTATCTCCGCCGTCTGGACGGGCCGCTGATGCGCGTCATGGACGGCGTGATGGCGATCCCGGCGATCCTGCTCGCGATCGCGCTGGTGGCGCTGTGGAAGGCGAGCCTCCTCACCGTGATCGTCGCAATCGCGATCCCGGAGATCCCGCGCGTGACGCGGCTTGTCCGCGCGCTCGTGCTCACTATCCGCGAGGAGCCCTACGTCGAGGCCGCGGTTGCGCTCGGCACGCCGACGCCCAAGATCATGTTCGGCCACATCCTGCCCAACACGATCGCGCCGCTGCTCGTCCAGGGCACGTTCATCTGCGCCGCCGCGATCCTGGTCGAGGCGATCCTGTCGTTCCTCGGCGTCGGGCTGCCGCCGGACATCCCGACCTGGGGCAACATCATGGCCGAGGGGCGAGTGCAGTTCATCGCTTATCCGCACAACGTCTTCTTCCCCGGCGTCTTCCTCACCGTGACCGTGCTGGCGGTGAACATCCTCGGCGACGGCCTGCGCGACACGCTCGACCCGCGCATGGCGAGGCGGCTGTGAGCCCGCCGGGCCGTCCCAAGGGCGAACCCCGAGCGCTCGTAGCGCGAGGGTAGTCCAATGAGCGACGTCGTCCTCGACGTTCAGGACCTGTCGATCGCGCTCCCACCTGGAGCGGACCGGCCGGAAGCGGTGTCGCGCGCGTCGTTCACCGTCGGGCGCGGCGAGATCCTCTGTCTGGTCGGCGAGTCGGGCTCCGGCAAGTCGGTGATCGCGCAAAGCGTGATGGGCCTGCTGCCGAAAACGCTGCCGGTCACCGGCGGCCGGATCGTGCTCGACGGCGAAGACCTGACGCGCGTCGCGCCGGGCCGGTTGCGCCAGCTGCGCGCGACGCGGATGTCGATGATCTTCCAGGAGCCGATGACCGCGCTCAACCCGGTCATGCGCTGCGGCGAGCAGATCGACGAGGTGCTCCGCGAGCACACCACGCTCGACGCCGCGGCGCGGCGCGCGAAGATCCTCGACATCGTGCGCGAGGTGCACCTGCCCGACCCCGAGCGCATCGTCGCCTCGTATCCGCACCAGCTCTCCGGCGGCCAGCGCCAGCGGATCATGATCGCGATGGCGCTCGTGCTCGAGCCGGCGCTCCTGATCGCCGACGAGCCGACCACCGCGCTCGACGTTACCACCCAGGCGCAGATCCTGAAGCTCGTCGCCGAGCTGCAGGCGCGCCACGGCACCGGCGTGCTGTTCATCACCCACGACTTCGGCGTGGTGGCCGAGATCGCGCATCGGGTGGCGGTGCTGCGCCAAGGCGAGCTCGTTGAAGTGGGTCCTCGCGACGACGTGCTGCGGCGTCCGCGGCACGAGTACACGCGCATGCTGATCGCGTCGGTTCCCGGCATGACGCCGCACGAGCGCGCCGTGGATCCGGCGGCGCCGGTGATCCTCGCCACCCGCGGGCTCGCGAAGACCTACGCCGCCGGCGGCTGGTTCCGCAAGCGCGGCGCGGTGGCCGCGGCCGCGGACGTCTCGCTGGAGGTGCGGCGCGGCCAGACGCTCGGCGTCGTCGGCGAGTCGGGGTCGGGCAAGTCGACCGTCGCACGCTGCATCGTGCGACTGGTGGACCCGACCGCGGGCGAGATCCTGATCGACGGCGAGGACATTGCGGCGCGTCCGGCGCGCGGCCTGCGCGAGTTCCGCCGCCGGGTGCAGATCGTGTTCCAGGACCCATACCGCTCGCTCAACCCGCGGCGGCGGGTCGGCGAGGCGGTGATCGAGGGCCCGCTCAACTTCGGCGTGCCGCGGAGCGAGGCGCTAGCGCGTGCGCGGCGGCTGTTCGAGCTGGTGCGCCTCGACCCGAACTCGCTCGACCGCTACCCGCACGAGTTCTCGGGCGGACAGCGCCAGCGGGTGTCGATCGCGCGCGCGCTGGCGATGGAGCCGGAGCTGCTGATCGCGGACGAACCGGTGTCGGCGCTCGACGTCTCGGTGCAAGCGCAGGTGCTCGCGCTCCTCGCCGAGATCCGCGAGCGGTTGCGGCTGGCGATGCTCTTCATCACCCACGACCTGCGCGTCGCCGCGCAGGTCTGCGACACGGTCGCGGTGATGTCGCAAGGCCGGGTGGTCGAGTACGGGCCGGCGCGCGAGGTGTTCGGCAACCCGCGGCACGAGTACACGCGGCAGCTGTTCGCCGCGGCGCCGGGGCGGAACTGGACGTTCG